>JAJQEF010000037.1:0-30956 GCA_021201795.1 Rikenellaceae bacterium | reverse complement strand
TTTAAATACAATAGTCGTAAACCTACTTAAAAAATCCAATGTGTCATTTATGTCTTGAATAAACTCGTCTATTTCAATTTGAAATCGCTTGCTTTCCTCAAATCTAAATTCATGATTCTTCAGTAAATAATGAGTTGGCCATTTGTTATGTTCATTTATCGGAAATCCGTCATTATGTTTAACTCTTCTTGTAATCCAGTTGATTTTCTCTATTGTAAAATCAAGAGGCTGTTTCCAGTGTTTTTCTATGTTATAATTATAGTTAGTTGTACAATACCATTGTACTGTTTTTATATCACTATCTTGGCAAATAATATTTAATTGAGGAAATAATGAAACATTCACATAGCTCTCAACATAATGAAAAAGTTGTACATACCCCATTCTTATTGTGGAGTAGTAAATATCTTGAAGTTTTTCTAATGCTTCATTATTGCCTTTCAGATATTTTGATTTCTGAATAAGTTTTGTTTGTTTTCTTATACACTCTCTTGCCGCAGGACAATAATATTTTTCGTATAATTCTCTTAAATTAGAAACCTCTACCATTTTTGCATAAAGACTGTCGAAAATCTTCTGCATTTGGGGGTCTTGCTCTATCTTTTCAAAATTAGGTACTTGTAGAAGGGTTTTGCTTACTTCTTCAATATATTTATCATAAGTATTTTTCTTCATCTTTATATTTCCAATTCCGGCAATGCGTTCACTGCTTTTTCTTTGAGTGAATCGACTGCACGGGAGTATTTTTCAATGGGTTTCAAGCCACTGTGACCGAGAAGGGAAGCCACTGTCTTAACATCCGTTTTCAGTTCTCCCATAAGGTTTACCGCAAAACTGTGCCGTGCACAGTGCCATGTAATTTTCTTTTCAATTCCGGCACGACTAACCCATGTCTTTAATGCTTTAAGGCATCCCGTATGGCTCGGTAATGTAAAGATAGCACAATCTTCATTTGGTCGTTCTCCTATGAGTTTTATAAGGGTATCGCTCAGCGGTATGATTACGATTGATTTTTGGGATTTGCCCCTTGTCTTGTTCTGCTCGAACTTGAGTAGTCGGTTACTAAAGTCCACATCGCTGTATTTCAGATCGACAACATCGCAGTACCTTAATCCGGCATACAGGCAGAACAGGAATGCTCTTTTTATTTCTGGATTCTGATACGGTGTTTTGGCTAATATCTGTATCTCCTCAAGGCTCAGAACGTCTTTTTTCAATGCGGTATCATCGACGACACAGGTTATACCATCACATGGATTTTTGACGATTATATCATGCTCTACGGCATACTTTATTACTTTTTTGAATCGCTGAAAATATCCCCTTGCTCCCTCTCCTTTGGACTTCTCCTGCAGGTATTCGACAAACTCCATCATCATTTTCTTATTGAGCTGGTCGGGTTTGATATTGGTCTGCATCGCGGGGTAGGATTCCGATAAAAAATCCTTGAACCTTTGTAATGCACCCTCCATCATGCGGATGTCTTTCTTTTTGTAGTTAGCGATGTAATTCTCGAAATACTGAATGAAGTTGATCCGTTGCTTTGCAGGTAATTTTTTATCGAATCTTTGTGCATTCAAAGCCTTTTCTTTGTCGATGCGTATTTCCGTGGCAAGGGCAAGATTCTCTTTGTTCCGTTGGCGTTCTTCCGGTGTTCTCGGATTCGGCAGAAGATAAAGTTTAAGAAACTCCTTTGAGCGGATATGTTTAATTTTCTCCTTTCCGGTTGTTTCATCGAACACTTTATTATAGCCTAAATAGTATTCCAGATACAAACTATGCCTGCCATCGGCAAGCGTTTTTTGCATTAATTTTGGATTTTCTTTAGCTTTTGTTTGTAATTTCGCCATAACCACAAGATTTACTACATTCGCAATTCATTGATTCTACGGCACAAATATAAACAAATAATTGAAATAACGGGGTGTAAAAAAGGTGTAAAAAGTAACAAAAAACCGTCAAAATAAAGGAAAATATGCCTTCCTTCAAAACAGTTAAATACTAATAATTAATGCTTTAAATTCTTTTGATTGGATGTTGTTTGACAGGTTGTGTATCGGCTTCGGGTACCATGACCTCCCTCAGATAATCTGAGGGAGGTTTTTTGTTTTTTCTTGGTACACATTTGGTACACTTATCTTAATTTCATGATTATTCTTCATTTGAATTTTATACTATTCAATAGGATTTAACCTAAAATTTTATTCGTAATTCAGCCTCTTTACGCAGTAACAAATTTTCAACAAACTTATCTTTCGATGCAGTTCAATTCCTCACCCTTCCATTAAAAAAACACTTCAGCTAATATATTAGCTATAATACTTTCGTTTCATAGGTTATCAATCTTTGTGGCACAGCAATAAATTTTAGCCTATGCGAGAAGATGTAATTATTATCCAGAAGCTCGATCTTTTATTATCAAAGACCGAGAACATTCAGAGTACCCTCACGAGTCTTGCGAACAGCAAGGTAATCAACGAGGAAGACACGCTGTATAACATGCACGAAACGATGGCGTTTCTACGGTTGTGCGAGCGTTCCGTCCGGAATCTTACCACCGCCGGGGAGATAACTGGCGTAAAGTTCGGGAGCCGGCGGTTCTACCGTAAATCCGAGCTAAAGTCCTATCTCGAAAAACAATCAAAACTAACAAGTTTAAAATCTAAAAACAGCAATCATGGAAAATAACGATCTTATATTAGTCAAGCGTGAAACTCTTTCTAAACTTATCCAAATGAACCAACAGCTCGTGCCGATGGTCATAATCCTTTCCATAATCCTTGAAATCGAACAGGTAAACGTGAATGTTCCGGTAAAGACTTTGATGAAGTTGATCTATCTTGATCCTGAGAAACTGGAGGATTATGTGAAAAATAATCTTCTGGTAAACCGTTCGATCACCGCCGATAAAGTTTACAGCTTATACGACCTTGCGTTATTGCCGGAAAGAATCTGTCGAAAAGAACGGAGGAAGCGGTTACATGAGATACCATTATTAACGACAAGAGCATAATAAAAGCGGACCATCTGGTCCGCTTTTATTTATCCTATTGTTTTGTATTCAGCTTTTCTAAGAATGGTAATTAAATGTTTCGCCTCTTTATCCGGTATATATCCCTGTTTCGCATATAAGTCTTTAAGTAAATTGAAACGCTTGTTTCTCTTACTTTTTCTGCATGTTTTGTAATAACATAAGCCAGTAAATCACTTCCGGATTCTTCAACAATATCTTCAGGAGTATAATAAAGGTTTTTAATCAGGCATTCCAATGCAAAAAAATACGCTTCACCTATTTTGCCTTTGTTATTACGTCTTTGATAAACCCTAATGGCGTGATCGACCTTTTTCTCTATTTCTTCTTCCGACATGACAATCGGTGTCGGCGATTGGTTTAGTTGTTCCTTCAAATAGTTTTTAAAATCAATTCTTAATAAGTCGGTATCTGATACCGGCAGGGTAATAGTTTTAGTTATCATTGTTCTAATATTTTAATAAACGAAGGTTCTTCATCTATTACAATAATCAGAACTTTGCGGCTTGTCTTTCAAAAGCAAATATACCGGAGATATTTATATGACCAAAAACGGAATAATCTGACGTTTTACAGTATTATCGCCTTTGGTTTTTATCTTATAATCAATAATTTACCCGAAACCAAAAATCCTTTGCAATATACTCAGTTCCCTTTTTAACTATTATTTGACACGAAGATCATACAAAAAAAGATTCCGATTATCATATATCGTTTTTGTTATAGAAGCCGGTGCGCGGCAAAGGTAGACACGGCGTGAATATTCCTCCCAAAAACAAGTTTTGGTCGGAAAACGCCGTGTCTCTACCAGCCGCTTTAACCGGCTTCCATACTTTCATTATGGAACGAAAATCTAAAATTTATGAACATAAGACTGAAAGACGTTAAACCGGAACGGGTAAAAAATCCGGAGTTTATAGAACACGTCAAAGAAACTCTTAGTCCGTTATTGGAGGAACTAAAAAAGTACGAGTCCGATGTGGATATTCTTTTCAATGTTGATGGCGGTTATTTACTTAACGCCGTAGCGATATTCATTTCCAATAACCGAATTTTTAAGGTAATTGAAAGATCAAAAGAATACGCGATTTATACCGAGATAAACCATAGCGATTATCCATTATTAAGCAACAACGATATAAATCATTATAAGTTTCATGAATTTCCATCCCCACTTAAGGCAAGAAAGCTGAATTTTAAATCAATTATGGATCACGTTTCTTATGATTTGGCAGTAATCGGTAAACTGCAACAAATGAACGATACCTCCCAAAAATGCAGAGACGAATTTCTTGATTTAGTGAAGGACGAGGAAATTCAGTGGAACCATGATAAAAAATCAGGTACGATAAAAAGAAACGGTATCGTGATGCGTTTTGAATTTGGCTTGAATCACGTTTATACTTCCATTGTGATAGACGTAAAACAGTACAACTACGAAATTTTCTGCCGGTTGGCGGAGAACAATTATCAAGACTTATACTAACCATACCCCGGTCATTCGACCGGGGTATTAAATTTATGTAATTATGAAAAAATCAGAAATAGAAGCGGTAAATGAACTTACAAGACTTATGGGTTATAAGTCATGGTTTAGAACAAAGCACTCCTGTACGGGAAAATGGCGTGGGACTACTGATTATAGCCTTGTTTTTGACTCCACGATACGTTTAAGCGTCAGCAATGGAATGAAAAACTTTGAGACGCAGATCAAAAAGTATATTTCATGGATAAATAACATTAATAATTACCGTTCGGAGTATATTGACTTTTTTGAAAAACGAATCAAAATTGACAATGACCTCGCCATAAAGGAAAATCTTCAACAAGTAGAGATTTTGGATGTAGATATTAATCTAAAATCCGAATCGCACTTGCTTTGGAGCTATGTCAAAATTAAAGTGGGAAAACGTGAGGTCAAACATTTGGAAACAATGTTGGATTACAGGCTGAAAAAAATGATCTCGCAAATTGGATTCACCCTCAAAAGAAACTATATACTGCGGGTGCGGTAGAAAATCCGGATTATATCTTCGGCATGGTAAGATTTTCTTCGGAGGATCGACTTTATAAAATATTATAAATATATCCCGGTCATTCGACCTAGGTTTAATTTAAAAACAATATGAAAGAATCAGTAGTATTTTGATCTGGTAAACCGGAACACAAGAAATAATGCGGATCGCAAACCGCAGAAACAACCGACCTGAAATAAACAGGTCGGTTTATTTTTTAAATATAAACCAATAAATCTTAAAGAATGAAATCAACAACAAAGCAGGCTCCGGTCAAAAAGACACGGACACCGAAAAAGAGTGCGACAGTTAAAACCACTCCAACGACTAAAACCGAAAACACCGTTGATATTGATTCCCTGCAAACAGAAATCGTAGAAATGGAATTGGAAAAGATCAATCCGAGCATTAATAATCCGCGAAGTAGTTTCGAACAGTCTAAGATTACGGAACTGGCGGAGTCTATCAAAAAGATCGGTTTAATTTCAGAAATCGGGATAAGGCAGATACCGGAAACGGATAAATACGAGATCGTCTATGGAGAACGGCGTTTTCGTGCCTTTCAAATCCTTAAAAGGAAGACTATCCCGGCAAAAATCATTAGGACCACCGATTCCCACGCCCAGGACATTGCGGTAGTTGAGAACATCCAACGGGAAGATCTAACACCGTTCGAACTTGCCGTTAAGTTTAAATCCGAACTGAATGGCGGTAATGACTACAAATCCCTATCCGTTAAATACGGTAAATCGGTATCGTACATACGGTTGCTTTTTAACCTTAACGATCTGATACCGGACTTCGTTGATCTTCTCAAAGCGGATGAAATCAACATAACGTCCGCTTTGGAAATTGCCAAATACAGTCCTCAACTGCAAACCGAAATGTATAGAGATCACTTCGCCGTGGGGTGTTTCAATTCATGGCGCGGTAACAGGACCAAGGAGATTGCGAGGAACCTAAATAAAGCATATACCACACGTCTCGACGAATATTTTTTCGATAAGTCCGACTGCGCTTCGTGTAAAAACTACGAGTGCCTGTCAGGTAAGAACACACGGTACATTTACGGAAAGGTAAAGGATGCCATCGAGAAAAATCCGTCATACCTAATCGGTCACGAAGTATGTTCCGATAAACATACGTTGGAGAAACTGGAGGCTGACGGGTGTGAAATGATTGACATTTACGAAGAGAACTTCGATGTACTGTCTAACGAACCGGTCCAACTGAAGAAGTCGGATTTTAAAGATAAAGAGAAATTCCGAATCGCTCAGGCTAAGTACGATAAGGAATTGAAGGAATGGATTTCGGAATCGGAAGAAGCCAAGAAAAACGTTGATACGGGCAAAGCTCGCTACTGTGTGGTAGTCGATGATAAAGACGTTTATACTGCTCTAATCAATCTTGAAAAAGAAGAGGATGAGGTTGAAAGCGATGTATTTTCCACCGGGCAACCGCAAATTAACGTGGCGTCCATTCCGGAAAACGAATCCGAAGCTACACCGGATGAGGAAAAGAAAATAACCATCGAACCCGATCCGGTAAAAATCCAACTCGATAACCTTCTCAACGGTATCAAAACTCTGGAAAATTCAATTCCGAAATTTAAGAAACTTCGGAAAGAAGAGAGGGAAAAAACAAAACACAACAAAGAACTGCTCTATAAAAATATTTTTCCCAAGATGAGGGAGATATTATACGACTATTCAATGCCGGACAACCCTTTATCAGAACTGGAAGAGAAATTAACGTACTTCATAATGATAAACAGTTATCCGTCCTGTTGTTTATGGCAGTTGGGATATGAGAAAAAACATCTCCAAGAACCGGAGATCTGGGAGATCGTCTGTTCGCTTACCCCGGAACAAATGATTATAGTCCAAAGGTCGTTTATCTTCAGTACATTCAATGCTTCCAGGGAATGCAATTGGTTCCAGCGCGAGTTATTATTTAATTTCTCCGTCCAACATAATGAATTGAAGACGAAGGTGGCGGCTGCAAAACACATGGACAACTTTAACAGCCGGCAGGAAAAGATCGAAAAAGCGGTAGAATCGTTCCTTAAACAGGAAGAAGAGAATAAAATTAAAATTGAGGAACTTAAACAATCCGCGAGAAAACTCGGCTATCTCTTCGACGGCGATCCGGAACCAGTGCAGGAAGAACCTATCGAAGTCGAGGAACCGGAAATTCCGTTAGCTAATGATCCGGAAGATGAACAGAAAGTGATTATTCCGATACCTCCCGATAATGAAGATTTTGAAGAATTTCGAGCAATAGCTTAATATTACTAAAGGACAGGCGTTAAGCCTGTCCTTTTAATTTCTTATTTATGAATGTTATTACAAGAATAACCAACATTATTCTCGCACTAAATAATGCCGCTAAGTACCATGTAAGTATCCAATACGACAGTATGTTCCATGAGTTGAAATTCGAAATTTTTCCATACCATTGGACCCTAAATCCAAACCGCTTTATTCGAACAAACTCTGGTTCGGAAGAGACTACGTAAAAACTGCTGATGATATGGAGTTATTCGATGTGGAGAAATTTTTGAAGGGGATTGATAAGTTATTAAGATAGTCGATGTCATAGGAAATACGGGACTGATTCTTTACCGATATATGGAAGAATAACAGATCGTTGTGAATGTAAATTCCCTTCAATAATGCCTGAATACCGAACCTCGTACTGCCTACCGTTTTAATATCCCGTTTATTATTCTTGTGGATATTATACATAATCTTATTCACGATAAGAGGCGTTTCGTTCCCAAGTTCATTTATCCGGATAAATGTTTTGCTGTTGTCGAAGTCCGAGTACGGATCTTTATGTAGCCAGTCTTCCATTTCGATAGTAATCTGTACCGGATTATCGGAATACTTCGCGTTGAATAATGATAATTTTATATTATAACCTTACAGGTTTTATGGAATGTTTACATGTTTATTAGTAGATAAAAGCATTTATACCTTCTCCTCCGACCGATGATCCTAATCCTGAAAAAGAAATATCAAAGCGATTCCCCAAAAATGAAAAATTCATAGATACAAATGGGGTTGCAAGTCCCCATACATAAGCTATTCTGTAATTATCAATATCTTGTGTTTTAGCTACTCTTGAACCCATTTGCATATCAGAGTCGCCGTGGTGCTTATGGTCTTGGATTTCTGTCCAAGTTTTTCCTTCTACATGATCCACGAAGGTTGTTCCCCATATTGAATGATAACAATAAGCATATCCCCTAATCCATTCATTATTAAACAACCAACTTATCGTTGTTCCAGTTACCCATGAATCAGAATAAGGAATTTCTTGAATATCACCTCCGTTTTCATTTCCGCTTCCATTCCCGTTGCCGTTCCCATTTTCTATAACATTAGACTTTAGTCTCGGAATAATATACTCACTGTTACTTACCGTAACTTCCTCATTAACAATAAAAGTATTAATAATGAAATTATCATATACTATCATATCTTCTGTGGCAATACACAAAGTATATGCTTCAGTTCCATTATTATCCCATTTTAGACGCAAAACATTCAACCCCGTGTTTATTGTGCTGTCTATATATTTTCCAATCTTTTAAAATCATAAGATTGTAATTCCGACTTTACAAGTAATGCTTCTTGCTTATTTATAGCTTTAACTTTTTTGAATGAATTCTCGAAAAACGGAATCATTTCTTGATCGTTTTTTAGTAATTTTTTGTAATGTTAATTTACTTTTCGAATCTATTTGATCGATAAATTCATAATCTAACAATGAAATACCGCTTTCATTTAATAAATCGACCGGATTGTTGATAATAGATTTTAATTGGTTTTCCAAACCGATTATTCCATCTTGATTGGAAATAGTTTCGATATTAATGGTTTCGTTTTCATAAAAAGATTTGTCACAACTAATCATTCCGAAACAAATACATGAAAACAGAAATAATTTTAAAAGACTATTTTGAATTAAATAAAGACAGGCGCATACAGTTCCTTTATTATTAACTTATGAAGAAGAAACTAAACTTCAACCATGAAAACTGCACCCTCGTTTAATTATTCTATTTCAGGTACATTTCAAAGAATGATTCGAGTTTGTCGAACGGTATAATATCAGTGCGGTCATACAGGTCGACATGGCTGGCTCCGGGAATTATTATCAGCTCTTTATTATCGCCTCTAAGCATTTTGAACGCATCTTCGCCTAAGTAGCGCGAATGTGCTTTCTCTCCGTGGACAACAAGCAACGCATTGCGAATCTCTCCGGCGTATGAAAGCTGTGGCATATTGATGAAAAAAAGAGACGATGTTAGGTGCCAGCCGTTGTTCGAGTTGAGCGATCGTTCGTGATAACCGCGCATGGTCTTATAGTAGTTGTGGTATTCTTTCATGAACCATGGCGCATCGTCCGGCATCGGGTTCACTACACCACCGGCAAGTGCATAAGTACCGCTTCGGGCGTCGATCGTACGTTGAGTATTGAGTTGTACGCGCAGTTCGTAGCGCGCGTCGGCATCCATCGAGTCAGAATAGCCATTGGCGATCACACGGCTCATATCATACAGCGTCGATGCGACAGAAGCTTTGATGCGAGTGTCCATCGCCGCAGCATTAATCGCGAGTCCACCCCAACCGCATATACCTATAATCCCAATCCGCTCTATATCTACGTTATGGAGGGTGGTAAGAAAATCCACCGCTGCACTGAAATCTTCGGTATTGATGTCTGGCGAAGCCACATAACGCGGTTTACCACCGCTCTCGCCAGTGTATGACGGGTCGAAAGCTAGTGTGATGAACCCTCGCTCTGCCATAGTCTGGGCATATAGGCCCGAAACCTGTTCTTTTACCGCACCAAACGGGCCGCTGACAGCGATTGCCGCCAACTTTCCTTCCGCGTTTTTCGGTATATACATATCGGCGGCGAGCGTGATGCCATAGCGATTTATGAAGGTCACTTTTGTGTGGTATACCCTATCGCTCTGGGGGAATACCTTATCCCACTGATTTGTTAATTCCAGCTGTTCCGTATTGTTATCATTTGTCTGATTATTTACGGTTGCCGCACTCTGTGTGGTTATTACGGCCACGAGCATAGCTATTAATATTATTCTTTTCATTTTATTCAATTATCATTTGTTACAAAAGTGATGGTAACAATCCCGTTCCCCAACGCCCTTTCCAATCCTGACGGATCGTCCACGCGGCCTATCCGAGTATAGCTGTAAGAAGTCGCGAAAGTTTTATAGAAGAGTACGAGCATTGCCGAGCCGTAGAGCATAATATCGCCGCTATGGATCGTGCCCGGACTTGCGGCGGCGGTCGGCAGGCTTTGCTGCATGGTATAATATTTCTCATTGCCGTTCAGTTCGCTCATACCGATAGACATCGGCAGCATTTCTTTGAAGGCCTTCGCCGCCGCATTGTCTTCGAGCGTGGCCACGAACTCTGCTGAATTGATTTTTATAACCAATTTTATACCATTACCGTTCTCACTCGGATCTTCAATGCCGACAGGTTGGTCCGAGGTTTCGGCATTGGTGCCGGCACCATCCGTACTGCAAGCGTGCATTGTCATATGAGATCCCAGCAATAGCATTATTAATAATTGAAAGGTTTTCATATGAATTAAATAATTTATGCGGTTCGTATTTCTTTTGCTGCCGACCGGGTTAGTAATTGATTAATGGATGGTATAGTCTCCGTCTACCATTAAAGCATGGCCGTGCACAAAATTTGCAGCGTGGCTGCAAAGTCACAAATACGGCATCCGTAATTCTTCTGGTTTGCCTAAACGTCCGGCCGGTAATTTCACTCACAAGTTCCTTTTCTAAATCGGGATTCCTGCGCATCGATTCGTTCGCCATTGGAGTAAGACAAACGGCATTTATACGGATTCCTTTTGAGGCAAAATCCACAGCCGCCATCCGTGTTATCACTCCGTGTTTACAGGAAATATAGTAAGCCTGTCCGGCAAAATACTCTCCTCCTTGTGAAGATGTGTTAACAACAGCTCCTCCACGTTGTTTTAACATCTGCTTGATCTCGAATTTCATGCAATTCCACACCCCTTTGAGGTTTACTACAACAGCGCGGTCACATTCATCATCTGTAATTTCAGCCATTAGGCGTTGTGCTCTTTATTTTCATCTTTCTATATCTTTGATGATTTTCGCAGGGATACCGCCAACGACCACACTATCGGGGACATCTTCAGATACGACAGCACCTGCAGCTACGATGGCGTTCTCACCAATGGTCACGCCTTGCAGGATGGTTGCACCAGCACCGATCCAAACGTTTCGTTTAATGTGAATTGGTTTGGGAACGAGCGAACTTCTCATACCGGACGAAACAGGATGGCCCTCGGATAATATACTGACGTTGGGTGCTATAAGCACACCATCCTCAATGGTAATACCTCCCATATCCAGAAATGTGCAGTTGAAATTAATGAATACGTTTTTACCTATTTTAGTGTGCTTTCCGTAATTAATATATAAAGGAGTAAATACGTCCACACTTTCGTCGATTGTGCTGTCAGTAATCCGTCTCAACAAATCTCTGATTTCTGCCGGATCGGAAGAAGTATTCATTTGTACGAGAAGTTTCTTTGTAGCGTATGCCGCCTCTCGCATTTTACAGACTTGGGGATCATTGGGAAGAATCGTTTCCCCGTTTCTTAACCGCTCGAAAATATCCGTTTTATCCATCTTTGTACTTTTTAATACAAAGATCGGAGTTGTCAGCTGCGCCGGTTAACGATTTTCAAACCTATAATTAAGAAATTCAAACCACTGCTTACCGCAGTGATTTTGGGGTGGTCCCCGTATGTTTTTTGAAAAAATTATTGAAGTAGGTCGGATATTCAAACCCGAGTGCATAGGCAACTTCCGAAATATTCCAGTCCGTATGTTGCAGCAGTGCCTTCGCCTCAGCAATAATCCGCTCCGTAATATGAGAAGTGGTTGATTTGCCCGTGATCTCTTTTACCGCACGATTCAGATAATTGGTATGTATGTTTAAGCAGCTGGCGTAATCCTGCGCCGTCCGCAGTTGCAGCGGCATATCATAGGTTTCGATCGGGAATTGCCGCTCCAGCAACTCAAGAAATACAGATGTTATACGCGCTGTTGCCTTCTTCGTATAATGGTAATGTTCTGATGCCTCCATCTTCAACGCTTCATGTATTATCAGGTTGATGTAGTCGCGGATAAGTTCGCCCTTGAAAATATAGTCGCTCTCCTGCTCCTCGATCATTTTCTGGAACAGCGTGTTAAGAAACAACCTTTGTTGTTCCGATATCTTCAGAATAGGAGTCCAGTCGATTTTGAAGAACGGCGATTGAAGCAGGCTCTCCGAGCGTTCGTACTGCTTGAGGAAATCCGCCGAAAACAAGCATGTATAACCTACGTATGTGGTTGATATTGTTTCCCATAAGTAAGGGATATGCGGATTGCCGAAAAACAGGATCGTGCCTTCCTGCTCAAAACTCCGGTCGGCATAATTGATGATGCTCTTTCCGGTAGTAATGCAAATTTTATAAAAATCCTTACGGCTGTAAGTGCGGGTATCGCTGCTGTCGTCATCTATCTGGAATGCTTTGAAGCCTTTTAGTTTAAGTTCGCTGTTGAACTTCGAGATAGTACGTTCTGTCTTCATAGTAACAAAGATAAGAAATTCAATCCAAAAACCTATATGTATAATTATTGATGATTCCAACTATTAATACGAAATTAAGATGTTCATTATTCACGGTTTCAGCAGGGAACGACGCAAACACATATTGAGAACCGAGATGTTCAAAAAGGACGTCATTAGTTAGACAAAGCTCCGGAAATCAAAATTTATTCAACCTCATAATGAATAATCCCCCAAAAAAAATTGAGACTCATTTAGCGTCTCAATTTTTTATATCACTTTAGTTTATATGCATTGACACTTCCCGGATTGAAAAATAAACCATGAAACCGAAAATGTTTTCTAATTAAATTGTTAATCTAGGTATTAAAAGTTTAATTTTAAATTTATAGATACAAATTGCGTCTTATGACCACCATAACTATTAATAACTACTTAATTAATACTCATAAAACTAAACCTCTCCAAATACTTCCCCTGCTTTCAAATTCTTAGAAGGGCAGGAAGCAAGTGTATAATGTAACCTCCGTCAGTATCTTGAACATGGCTCTGCAACAGCATTTCCGATATTCCGGCGGTAGTCCCGAAATTTGCATCCATCTGGAATGGCGGATGATTTGTGAACAGGTTCGGCCAGCACCTTTATCCACAACCTTATCCAGATTATATTTATCTCTTCGTCAGGATAGAGGCGTGCATAAAGACACTATTCAATATACGTAACACGCTTGTAAAACCGTTCGGTATCAGGACTGAAAACAATTTCGATCCTAAAGCAGTCGAAAATTGTATAAGACATGGTGAAGCCTGCGGTCTTTTCTCGGTAACCGGCAAATCGCCGTGCGAGACCGTACTGTGTCTTGACGACAAACACCTGACTGCATTTATTTCAGTCTATATGGAAATATTGACAATAATTTCAATGTACGGATAATCACGGTAGTTCAATTTAAATACTGGCTCGGAAAATATATTTTTATTCCATAAGACCATTCCATGAGATCGTAGTCAGAAGCATCGTGCGCACCGCGATAAAGAAATGCATCGGCAACAGCTAAAGGACCATATTTTGCACTTCGCTAAATTTGTTTTAATTTTATAAAATAATTGTTCATTAAAATTGAAACATTTAATAACAACATTATTATTTTCTTTGGCGATTATTTTTACCGTATCGCTCGCAGCTGTTCCCCATCACCATCACGGACAGTTCGCTTGTGTAGTTACGGATGTATGCGGTGAATGTGAACCATCGGATATGGAACATTCCGACCATCACGATACAGACAACGCTGAACATTCATGCAACTGTTACATCGGCGTCGGATATATTTTAGCCAGAGGAGACAACGAAAAACACGACTGTATTTCCCACTGCGATAATGCCGGGCATTTACATCCGTTTCCATTACTATACATTATTTACTCAAACATCGAGGTCGATCCTCTGGGCTTAGACTCCGGATTCGGAGAATTTATAACCACCTATAATTCTATCGACGCGTGCCACATCTACGGCCTGCGCGCACCTCCCCGTTTTACTTAAAGATTAACGGTACACATATTTGATATTTACGGAATAATTTTTTCCGTATATATGCTATTAAACTAACCATTGCTATGCCTAAAACTTATTCAGGCATTGAATCCAATATATGTTTAATTCCCGTCCAAACGGGGTTCTTATATTTCAAACATGAAAATCATAAAAACAGGGATTCTGCTTATGATAATGCTTACAGCAGGATGCACTAGCCACAATCATTCCCATTCGGACCATGACGGGCATGACCATTCCGAAGACAAAAAGGAAAAAACATCTCACAGCAGCGATCATATAGTCTTCACCGAACAACAGGCGGAATCGGCAGGCCTCGAAACGGAAACAGTAAAACCGGCTGCCTTTAACCGGATAATAAAAACCGGAGGGCAGATATCGACCACGCAGGGAGGCGAAAGTATAATTACAGCAACCACCAGTGGACTGGTCTCCTTTGCGAATCCGTCTCTGATTAACGGAATCTCCGTCCGCGCAGGTGAAACCGTAGTTACTGTATCCGCACGTAAAATACTGGACGGCGATCCGGCAGACAAGGCAGTAATAGATTACCGTAATGCCGTGGCGGAATACGAAAGAGCACGGAGCCTTGTATCCGATCAGATAATATCCGCAAAAGAATTCGAGCAGATAAAACTACGCTACGAAACAGCCAAAAATGCCTACGATGCGCAGGCAGAAAATATCACGGCAAACGGAGTAAAAATAACGTCTCCCATAACCGGATACATTAAAAATATTCTTGTCAGCCAGGGTGAATACGTATCTGTGGGTCAACCTATCGCAACCATCACCAAAAACAATAAACTTCAATTAAAGGCCGAAGTGTCCGAGAAATACTTCAATTTATTAAAGACAGTGAGCGGAGCTAATTTTAAAATGGCATACGACGATAAGGTTTACAGATTATCCGACCTCAACGGACGTCTTATGTCATACGGAAAAACTACCGATCAGGATTCTTTTTATATTCCGGTGATTTTTGAATTCGACAATGACGGAGATATTATTCCTGGTTCATTCGCGGAGGTCTATCTTTTAGGACACCAGACAGAAAACACGATATCCATACCTAAATCCTCTCTCACCGAAGAACAGGGAATTTATTTCGTTTACCTGAAAATAGCCGATGATGAATACAGGAAGCAGGAAATAACACCCGGTCAGGACAACGGCGATAGGGTTCAGATCCTTGCCGGATTACATCCCGGGGACGAAGTCGTAACGCGGGGTGCTTATCAAATCAAACTTGCATCGGTTTCATCGTTAATTCCCGAAGGACACACACACTTAAACTGAAAACCGATGCTTAATAAAATAATAAAATTCTCGCTTAACAACCGTCTTGCGGTTCTGATCGGGGCGGTGCTTCTTACTCTGGCAGGCATTTACACCGCCATGAATATGGAAGTGGACGTTTTTCCCGACCTGAACGCTCCGACAGTGGTGATAATGACCGAAGCCAAAGGAATGGCTCCGGAAGAAGTGGAAAGAATCGTAACGTTTCCCATAGAAACAGCAGTTAACGGTGCGACAGACGTGCGGCGCGTACGTTCTTCATCTACGACAGGATTCTCCATAGTGTGGTCGAATTCGACTGGGGTACCGACATATACCTTGCACGCCAGATAGTTTCCGAAAAACTGGCGGTGGTCGGCGACCAGCTTCCGTCAAATGTAGGCAGACCTACGCTCGGTCCGCAGTCATCCATACTCGGGGAGCTGATGATAATCGGACTGACATCCGGGACGACCTCGCTTCAGGAACTTCGCACGCTGGCCGATTGGTCCATTCGTCCGCGCCTTCTCTCTACAGGAGGAGTCGCACAGGTAACGGTAATCGGAGGAGACATCAAGGAATACCAGATCCTGCTTAATCCTGAAAAAATGAAGCATTACAGCGTCGGAATGAATGCGGTACTGGATGCTGTACAAGATATGAACCGGAATATTTCCGGCGGAGTATTGTATGAGTACGGCAACGAATATATTATCCGCGGAATAATCTCTGCAAACGACACGGATGCCCTCGGACGCTCGGTTGTCAGAACGGCAGACGATGCTACGGTGTTTCTGGAAAATATAGCGGAAATAAAAACCGGCAGCAAAACACCGAAGATCGGGACCGCATCTGTAGAAGGACAACCCGCCGTGCTGCTGACCGTGACCAAGCAGCCCAATACGAGCACTATCGAGCTCACCGAAAAAATTGACAGGGCGATAAACGAATTGAAAAATACCCTGCCTGAAGATCTGACAATAAATACGGAAATCTTCCGTCAGGAAAAATTTATCAACAACTCTATAAGCAACGTCAAAAAATCACTTTACGAAGGGGAAATTTTCGTCGTAATAATTCTTTTCGTGTTCCTGATGAACTTCCGGACGACTATCATTTCACTGGTAACTATTCCACTCGCCCTTCTCACTGCCATACTCGCATTGAGAGTAATGGGATTAACCATAAATACAATGAGTCTGGGCGGTATGCCCATAGCAATAGGTTCTCTTGTGGACGACGCTATAGTAGATGTGGAAAACGTATTCAAACGACTGCGGGAGAATCGGCAAATTCCCGAAACGATCCGTAAATCGAATCTTACCGTAATTTACGAAGCCTCACGGGAAGTCCGTATGCCTATCCTGAATTCGACGCTTATTATCGTAGCCAGCTTCGTTCCGTTATTTTTCCTTTCTGGCATGGAAGGGCGGATGCTCGCACCTCTCGGGATATCGTTCATAATAGCCCTCTGCGCATCGACGATAGTAGCGTTGACATTGACTCCGGTAATGTGCAGCTACCTATTGACTAAGGAACGCAAGAATAAGGTAGAAAAATATTCCGCCGCTGCCCGCAAACTCAAAAAACACTATCATACTTCCCTCATTTGGGCCTTATCCCACAAAAAAACGGTTCTTGGCGGAACAGCCGCATTGGTGGTAATATCCATTATAATGCTGTTAACGCTCGGGCGCAGCTTCCTGCCGCCGTTTAACGAAGGATCGTTTACCGTAAACGTCAGCACCCTTCCGGGTGTTTCGCTGGAAGAATCCGACAGGATCGGATTAATGGCGGAAGAGAATCTTCTTTCAATTCCGGAAATAAGTACGACAGGCCGTAAAACCGGACGGGCGGAACTGGATGAACATGCGTTAGGTGTAAATGTATCGGAAATCGAAGCTCCTTTCACCCTCGACATGCGCAGTAAGGAGATGGTGATGGAAGAAATGAGGGAAAAATTGAGATCACTGCCAGGGGCCAGCATCGAAATAGGACAGCCTATCTCCCACCGTATCGACGCCATGCTCTCCGGAACCAAAGCCAATATCGCCATCAAACTATTCGGACCCAATCTGAACAAATTGTTTTCTTTGGGTAATGAGATCCGGGAAGCCATCGAGGATGTAAACGGCATTGCGGACCTAAACGTAGAACAACAGATAGAGCGTCCCCAGCTAAAGATCGAGCCTAAAAGGGAACTGCTTGCCAAATACGGGATAACACTTCCGGAATTTGCCCGCATAATCAACGTAATGCTTGCAGGCGAAGAAGTATCGCAGGTTTACGAAGGCAACATGGTTTTCGATCTAACCCTTAAGGCGGACGACGCACACAGGGAAACGATCGACGGCATTAAAAATCTCATAGTGGATGCAGGAAGCCTCAAGATACCATTGGAGAATATAGCCGAGATTACCTCTACAGTCGGTCCGAATACTATCAGCAGAGAGAATGCAGCAAGAAAAATAGTAATCTCGGCAAATGCCGCAGGCCGCGACCTCAGCGGGCTCGTTAAAGATATTCAGGGGAGAATAGAATCGGGCGTAAAACTTCCCGAAGGGTACCATATAGAATACGGCGGACAATTCGAGAGTGAACAGGCCGCATCGCGGATCCTGCTGATCGCGTCGATATTTTCGATATTGGTAATATTCCTATTATTGTATAATGAATTCAAAAGTACTACGCAGTCCGCCGTAATTTTGCTGAATCTGCCTTTAGCACTTACGGGTGGCATTTTCATAATTTACTTCACCAGCGGAGTAATAAGTATTCCTGCAATAATAGGTTTCATATCGCTCTTCGGAATCGCCACGCGCAACGGAATGCTTCTCGTTTCCAGATTCGACGATCTGCGGCAGGAAGGTTTATCGGTAAAAGACAGCGTGGTCGCCGGATCGCTGGACCGTCTTAACCCGATACTCATGACAGCCCTGACCTCTGCACTTGCACTCACTCCGCTTGCATTGGGTGGAGACTTACCTGGAAACGAAATCCAGAGCCCGATGGCTAAAGTGATCCTCGGAGGACTCCTTACCTCTACTCTTCTGAATGGATTTATAGTTCCTATAATGTATATCCTTACGAACCGTAAAACTGAAAACAAACTCATCACGGAAAAAATTACGGAACAATGAAAAAAATAACGATACTTACGGCAGTTCTGATGACCGTTCTGTCGTCCGCAGCCCAAAATAATATTCCGGAAATTCTGGAATCCGTAGAAAAAAACAATACTACACTCAAAGCCTTAAGAATTCAGACGGACACGGAAAAGCTCGGCAACAGAACTGATATATTCCTGTCCGATCCGGAAGTGGAATTCAATTACCTGTGGGGAAATCCGGGAATGATCGGCAACAGAAAGGATATAAGCGTAAAACAGAACTTCGACATTCCGACTATAACCGGGATGAAAAACAGGCAGGCTGACAAACAGAACCATCTCGTGGAACTCCGGTATAAGGCGGACCGCATCGATATTCTCCGCGAAGCAAGAAAGTACTGTATGGAACTGGTATATTACAACCGCCTGAGGCAGGAGCTCGGAACACGTATCGAACATTCACGTATTATAGCGAACAGTTTCAAATCTGCACTCGAGAACGGGGATGCCAACATTCTGGACTATAACAAAGCCATGCTGAATCTCTCTGTCGCCGAAGGGGAAATGTCGAGAATCGAGATGGAAAGAACCGCGGTACTAATGGGACTCAGACGGCTGAACGGAGATCAGAAAATAATTTTCGAAGAGACGGATTATCCGGCAGTGGTGCTGCCTTCGGATTTCGAGGAATGGTTCGCCTATGCAGAAGAAAAGAGTCCTGTCCTTAAATACGTTAAAAAAGAGGTGGAACTCAGCCAAAAACAGGTCTCGCTCAATAAGGCAATGGGACTCCCATCCCTGACAGCTGGATATATGCGAGAAAAGACCCTCGGACAAAACTATCAGGGAATAACGGTCGGCATTTCAGTACCGCTATGGGATAATAAGAATAAAGTAAAACAGGCAAAGGCTGCGGTTATTGCTTCCGAAGCGAAACAGGCAGATACGAGGATACAGTTTTATTCGGAACTCCAAAAACTGTATTACCGCACATCGCGCTTAATGCACATCGCTCTGGAATATAAAAACTCCCTGTCCGCATTCAATAATACTGATTTATTGAAAAAAGCACTCGATGCAGGACAAATCTCCCTGTTGGAATACATTATGGAAGTAAGTTTGTATTATGAAACAGTAAACAAAACAGGGGAAGCGGAACGGGATTTTCATCTGTCATTTGCCGAACTGTCATCTATGGAACTTTAGTTATCCCTCAATATTTGTAAAAATAGCCCAGCCTGGTTCCGGGCTGTTTTTATTCCACTCCGCTTAACAGACGCGAAAAAACATTATCCCTGTAACTGTGGCCTATAGGTATCTCCGCCCTGCCTATAAAAATATCGTTGTTATAGAACGAATCGATTTTCTCAGTATTGACAATATAAGATTTATTCACCCTCAGGAACAGTTCTCCGGGCAGAATATCGTAAATGGTCTTCAGGTTTTTTCTGGTGATTATCTTTTTATCCGGAAGATGCAGGATAACGTAATCCTTCAAACCTTCTATGTAAAGCAGTTCCGAGAACATAATTTTATAATATCTTCTCTCGGATTTCACATACATATATTCTTTAGACAATGTTTCTATTCCGTCCGAAGCATCCATCGAATCGAAAAGTTTCCTGTAAGAGAGCGCCTTGGTTACGGCCCTGTCGAATTTCTCTTTTTCAACGGGCTTAACCAGATAATCTATGGCATCGACTTCATAACTGTCCAGCGCATACTCCGCAAACGCGGTAGTAAAAACAACAAGAGTCTTCTCCGGGATCGTCTTTGCGAATTCCAGTCCGTTTATTCCCGGCATTTTTATATCTAAAAATACCAGGTCGACATCCGTATTCTTCATAAAATTTCCCGCAGAAACGGCATCCGGAAACTGCCCTGCAAGCTCCAGCCCTGAGGACTCGTCTATAAGAAATTCCATAGCCCTGCGGGCCAAAGGTTCATCGTCTACTATTATACATTTCATATTCCGACAGTCAGATTTACACTATAAGTTTTCGTTGTACGGTTTATATCCAGTGAATAATTTTTCCCATATATAAGTTCCAGACGGCGTCTTATATTATTAAGGCCTATTCCCCCCTCTTTATGTTCCGCTTCATTTAACGGACATGAATTGGTGCAGAAGAAGTGCAGTTTACCACACCTGATTTTAAATATAATAAGAATATAGGAATCGGCCGTATTGTCGTTGCCGTGTTTAAGCGCATTCTCGACAAAAGGTATAAACAACAGCGGTGGGACTATCAACTCGTCCGAATATTCGTCAGCAATTATATAATATTCGAACCGATCCCTGCGCAGCTTTTCAAGACGCAGGAGATCGTTCAAAAAATCAATATCTTCTTTTAACAACACTTTATCCGCATGATTTTTTTTAAGTTGATAATTAAGCATCTCCCTTAACTTCAATATTACCTCCCTCGCCTCCGGCGGATTCTCTTTGGCGAGAACTATGGCATTATTCAGCATATTGAAAAGAAAATGAGAATTAATCTGGTTTTTGAGCATATCCAGTTCGGCGATCACAGAGGCGGTTTCAAGCTCCGTTATCCTTTTACGGTCCTTCAGCCACGACTGTAGTATCATTATCGAAGTCGTTGCCGCCAATATAAGAGAAAACGAGACTCCGACAGAGAGTCCGTTAATAAGAATATATTTTACAACATTCCCATAATCCGCACTGTAAATCGTGGTAAAAGCATCCAGATTCAGATATTGAATACTTATGTTAAGCAGCAGTACAGCAACTATCGACACCGCAACCGATGCAACGTAAACATACGGCCTGCCTCTGAATAACAGTCTGGGAACGAAAATATAAACATTTAAAAAAATAGGCACGAATATCATTAAATACAGTAACAGGTATCTTGCCCATCTATTATTGCCGGAGAATTCTATATACATATTCATTAAACCGAGCATCAGGACCGAGAGCAGTAGGAAAAAATGCCGTAAGAATCGGAACTTATCGGAGATCAGCACTTCGATAAACAATTCGTCAGGATTTATTTTAAACAAACCTTTCATTTTACCGGATATTGACGCATTAACAGAACCCTCATCTCCAAAGACCCGTATCCGGTCCCATAATTCAGGATATAC
Source organism: Rikenellaceae bacterium (assembly GCA_021201795.1). Taxonomy (GTDB): domain Bacteria; phylum Bacteroidota; class Bacteroidia; order Bacteroidales; family Rikenellaceae; genus JAJBUQ01. The sequence continues at coordinate 9,208 of JAJQEF010000037.1, read as the reverse complement.
TCAGGGGAATAGGTAAATTTCAATATATTTTCACAGTCGCGTGCAATACTCTCCGCAAGACTACTCATTTCTTCCGACTCGACTCGAAAACAAACCTCCGAAGTATCTTTTGAATTCCTCCCGAACTCCACTATAAGCTCTACTGGAACATCGCCATTGAACGCATTCATAATACTATCCGTAATATTTATCAATACCGAAGGAGCTACCGCAATATTAAGAGATTCCTCTGAAAGAATTATTTTATAATCGAATCCCGACCGTATGGACCGCATCATCGAAAGATAATTATCAAGAAAAGAAAACTCCGATTTAAGCATCACGGAATCACGCTTGGAATCGTACAATCTGTATCTAAGGAACCGGCTTAATCTGCTGAGCAGGTCTACGGACCGTGCAGAATCTTTACCGGCCTCTGCGGCAGCCTTCTCGAGAGTATCCGACAAAAATCCCGGACTCACGGAATTTTTATACTTCAGAAGTTTCGCCCGGTACTTCCCGATTCCCAACTCTTCCCTTCGCCGTCCGTCGACCAGCCAGTTTCGAAAAAGTATGGTTATGGTCGTTCCTATACAGCACATACCCGTAACCAGAATATCCGAAATAAAATCGACGAAAACAATATGCGTTCCGTGCATATACGAGAGCCTTCCGGGTTCTATCGAATATTTAAAGTGTATAAAATATTCAAGAAAATATCCGCTGAAAAATGAGACGGTTAAAATCAGGAGCAACGTTATGCAGTACGCTATATATCTATTTTTCAAAAAAAGACGCGGAACCAGCAAATAAATATTTACATACACGATAATAAGATAAATTACAAACTGTATTACGGTGAGATAAACTACGCTCCTCCCTATTATGCCCAAATCCCCCATGTAAGTTATCATCGTACTGTTATAGGTAACTAGCAGCAGCATAAAAAACAACATATGCCTCAGCCAGCGGTAGCGAGGTTCGGTTATTATCTGTATCAATTTATTGTCCGGCGACGGAAAGGTCATCTGCATTGGTAATATATAATAAACCACAAATATAGCTAAAAAGATATCCTGACACTCGCAGCAAAATAAGGAGCCGTATTAAAATGGGGATCGTAATCCCTCCCGTAGCCGCTAAAGAATGCCTTTAATGTACGTTCTTCGTAATAAGCATTGCGCATTACACTTAACCCTGCACTTACAGGTATGGTTACATGTTTACCTATACGGAATTCAGGCTGGAAGGCAACTGTCATATAAGTATGGCTGAACATCATTTTCTTACCGTTGATCTTCTGTAGAGCCAGTGAGCCGTTCATATCTACACAAACTCCCAGATCGATATTATCATTTAAATGCACTCCCGTGGAAACATTCATGCCGTCGACCATTTGAATATTTACAAAATACCTTCCCGAAGTGGTCCATTTCAGATACAGCGCCGGGAACCCCATTGGGTATCCGAAAGAACTGTTTATGGCGACCCCGAATCCCACATCGAGATTATGCCTGAGGTGCCATAAAAATAAAACTGCTCCGTCGAACAGAACCTCGTCGAAGCGCGTAGACCCGATATTCGTATGGGCTGAATAAATTCCCGCACCTACACTGAGAAGCATCGACCACTTTTCTTTTACCGGCCGAAGGTACATTACCCCCCACACGATTGTTAAATATCTCTTCGGGACTTCTGCCGGCCATAAGTTCATTGTTATTGAATTTCGTATACGAACTTCCCAATGAAATCATCCAAGCTTTAATACGATTATCCTCTTGGATTTTAACAGCGAACGGCAGCTGGGCATTTCCGGAAAATATAACTGCATCTCCGCTTCCACCCGTTTCTTTATTATTCACATCCCTGTGCTTCGACCTTCCGATGTGTTCGGTAGAAAAATTCAATTGGGCGGACAGCTGAAAAAATCCGCACGATAAAAATAAAAAAGCTAAAAATATATGACGCATCGGGTTTAAAGTTTTGTGATAAAAATATATAAGAATCGTTTTCATATCTTCGTTCGTATACAAAAAGCGACGGTTGTGCGACGAAACCGCCACTCCCGTATAGGAAAATTAAAACCGGATCTTTCGACCCGGCTCATAATATTTAGAATTTATATCCCACTCCGAGGCTGAACGCTGATGTTTTCATGGAACCGGCCCAACCAGATTTAAGATTATCTTTCAGTCCCATCCGGTATCCGGCATTTACTATAAATCCGCCTTCGAACTCATATCCGAGTATGCCTCCCACACCGAAGTCGAAACGATCCATCATGGCTTTATTCTGTCCGTTCTGTTTCTTGTAAAGATTTACGGATGATCCGTTTTTCGCTTTGTTAGTAATTCCGTAGGCAGCATAAGGACCCGCACCTAAAAAAAGTTTACCGTTTCCGGCATTGATCTGTCCTACCGCATAAAGAGGAATCTCCAAACCTACGTAGCGATATTTGGTTGAACCGTTGTTTTTTATTTTACTGTCGGTAAAATTAAGAAGCAGTTCCGGCTGAAGGGCGAAATGCTCCCCGAATTCTATTTTGGCAAAACCGCCTATTCCTGCACCTGCTCCATATTTGGAATCGGCATCCCCCATTCCGGATATCCTGTATTTGGAATAATTCGCCTGGATTTTTAATCCTACGGAAGTATTAACCCGGGCATTTAACGAGGTAACTGCAAACAACAAAACAGCAATACATACTGATACGATCTTTTTCATTTTCTTAAATTTTGTGTTAGATTTATTTTTCAGTGGCAAATCTAACATCCGGACATTTACGGAAAATGAATTTGAGACAAAGCGCATCTCCACGAATACCAAAACGACTACATCATATACTTTTATTAATATAAAAAGAAAAAACGACAGATATTAAATCATCCGCCGTTTATAATCCTACGTATTTTAACTACTTTTCTTGAACTCTTCGACAATCTGAGAAGCGATTATTACCTGACCGGCACTTGTTATGTATAAATATAAAAAAACAATCCATTTACCTGTATTACACTATTTAAATAGAAGATATAATACACTGTCCCTTCCATTGACGATGTTAGTAAAACAATGCTCCTGAATGAGTACTTTCGGTTAAGAAATACAACTTTTAGCAACGTAGAAAATAAAATATAGACCCGTTTATTTCGTTTTACCTTACAGTTATATTACCTTCGCTGAATATGAAAAGAGGACACGCTGACCTTCCCCTGCACTACGGAACCGTTCCCCCATGGCTCGCCCAACGTATGAGCCTTCTGGGAGGAGCCATTGTAGAAGCCATAGTTATGGAATACGGGATTCATGCCTTCCTCCAACGCATGAGCGATCCGTTCTGGTTCCAGTCCTTAGGATGCGTTCTCGGGATGGACTGGCACTCGTCGGGAATAACCACTTCAGTAATGAACGCCCTGAAAAAATCCGTCAATCTTCGCTCTGCCGACTTAGGTCTGTACATTTGCGGAGGACGGGGTAAATCTTCGCGCCAGACCCCGCATGAACTGCTTGACATAGCCTACCGCACCGGGCTGGACGGCGACAAACTCGTCCGTACCAGTAAGCTGTCGGCGAAAGTCGATAACACGGCAGTACAGGACGGTTTTCAACTATACCTTCATTCCTTCATTCTCTCTAAGGACGGCGAATGGGCAGTAATTCAGCAGGGTATGAACACAGCCGGGCGGCTGGCAAGACGGTACCATTGGCTGTCATCCCGTTTGAAGTCTTTCACCGAAGAACCGCACACATCGGTATGCGGGAAAAATATAGGCCCCATACTGAACCTTACCGATAAAAACGCCACACCAACCAAGAGCGGAATATTGACCCTTACCGGAGAGGCCCCAGGCAAAATAATGAAAGAGGTCAACCTCGTCATGCCGACCAGACACAATGTAAAGTCGGGCGATGTGGATATGAAGAGACTGGGTGCCGCACTCATTCTTGCTCATGAAACCGGCGTGGAAGACTTCGAGTCGCTCCTGCTTTTACAGGGTGTCGGCCCACGTACGCTTCAGTCCCTTACCCTTGTCAGCGAGGTTATACACGGCACCCCGTCCCGCTTCTCCGATCCGGCACGATTCTCTTTCGCACACGGAGGCAAGGACGGCCATCCGTTCCCCGTACCAACCAAAGTATACGATGAAACCATAAATATTTTCGATAAGGCTATCCACAGCTCCAAACTGGGTTATAAGGATAAATCAGAAGCCCTTAAAAATCTTTCGAAGGTCTCGGCTTCGATGGGGAAAAAATATACTCCCCGCGACTATTTCGACGACCTGCTTAAAAAAGAGAATGCGGACTCTTATAAATACGGAGGAAAAACCGTCTACGGCGACACACCCAAACCCGAAGAAGGAAGGCAGCTTACGATCTGGGATCAATAGTTTTTAGTACGGTTTTTGGTATATTTACGATAAATCGTAAAAGCTATGAATAAGGTAATATTGATAACCGGAATCTCTTCGGGAATAGGACTGGAAACAGCAAAAATCCTTGCAGGAGCAGGATACACCGTTTACGGAGGGGCACGCAGGCAGGAAAACATGCCGGGGCTCGAAAACCTCGGAGTCAGGTGCATGTATATGGATGTCACCGATGACGATTCACTGAACGCAGCCGTAAACTACGTTATAAGCAACGAAGGCAGGATAGACGTACTTATAAATAACGCGGGTTTCGGAATATACGGAACCGTCGAAGACGTTCCTCTGTCGGAAGCCAAACACCAACTTGAAGTGAACCTTTATGGACCTGCACGCCTTATACAACTGGTACTTCCATACATGAGGCGTCAAAACAGCGGTATGATAATAAATATATCGTCGGTGGCCGGAAGAATGAGTATTCCCTTGGGAACATGGTACCATGCCAGCAAACATGCGCTGGAAGCACTAAGCGACAGTCTCCGCAATGAAGTCGGGCAATTCGGAATAAAAGTGGTAATAATCGAGCCGGGGATAATAGACACGGCATGGTGGCCGCTTACTGAAAAAAATCTCGAAAAGATCTCGGCAAATACTGCTTATGGGAAGCTCGTCCAGCACGGAATAAAATATCTTAAAAACCCGGGAAATGCAAGCAAACCGGATGTAGTCGCCAATACTATTTTAAAAGCCATAAGATATGAGACTCCCAAAGCACGTTATGCCGTAGGTCAATCGGCAAAACTGATAATAGGACTGAAAGAGACTCTATCCGACAAAGTATTCGACAAACTATTAAAAAAAAGAATGGATATGGAATAAAGAAGAGCGGTTAACCGCTCTTCTTTATAAAAACTCTATAATATCCTCCGCATTTTTCCTCTGCGTCCTCTCCCCCATTTCTTCTCCGGGATAACCCAGCGGAGTGATCGCTATCGGTACCATATTGGACGGTAGTTCGAGATTTTCAATAATGATAGCAGGATCGAAATGCGCGATCCAGCATGTACCCAATCCCTGCTCCTCGGCAGCAAGGCAAATATGTTCAAAGGCTATTGCTATATCCACATCCACATAATCCTTCCTGTCGTATCCTCGTTTCCACGATTTATCGATGTTACCGCATGCTACGATATATAACGGAGCATTCTCCATCCACCTGCGCGGATACGATTCGAAAACGGCTTTTTTGGCCTCTTCGCTACGGGCAATATAAAAATGCCACGGCTGAAAATTAGCAGCCGACGGCGCATGCCTCGCACATTCGAAAATATATTCCAGCTTCTCTTTTTCGATCTCGTCCGTAAGGTAATTACGAACAGAATGTCTTTTTTTAACCAGATACAGAAAATCCATAATTATTACTTTAAATACTACGATTATATTTTTTTAATCCCTAAATTTACTAAAACTCTTTAATATAGGAGAAGAAAACCAATTTTATTATATTTGTATAAATACGGAATATTATGAAAAAAATGTATAATAATATATTCAATGATAAGTTCAGGTGGAGTACGGAAGTTAAAATCATTACAATAATTGCAATGTCGATTTTAGTGATTTTTCCGTGTTTTTTTCCGGAATGAAATGCCGGAATTCCTGAAATGGGTATTTACGACTCTTGTTTTTCTCCTCATTATCCTTCCTCTTTCCCAAATGCCTGTCAGGCTTACTTTTGAAGAAGGGAGCATAATTATTAAAAAGGTGGTCGGCAGGGTAATAATTCCTTCGGCAGTAATAGTTTCGCTAAGCGAAGTTCCGGGCAGCACCTTTACTAAATCCACCCAGATAATAGGAAGCGGAGGTTTATTCGGATTTATAGGAAGATTCAGCAACAAAGGCATAGGAGAATTCACGGCGCTCGCTACTCGAAAGAAAAATCTCCTGCTGGTAAGGACCATTCATAAAAATTACGTATTTAACTGTGACCGGCGCAGAGAATTACTAAAAACCATTCTTGAAGTAAGGCCCGATCTCCAACCTGTCCGGCGGACAGACTTTTAAAATTATATTTACGATTTACAGGTATCATTTTTGCGTCGTTACATAATATTATTTCTAACTAAATATTATTGTTATGCCAGCAAAAAGTGAGAAGCAAAGAAGACTCATGGGCGCGGCGCTCTCCTATAAAAGAGGAGAGAACAGTCACGCAAGCAGTAAAATTAAAGAAGTTGCCAACGGAATGACCGAGAAACAACTCGAGGATTACGCAAAGAAACCAAAGGGCTCTAAAAAGACGAAGTAAAAAAAGCCGGGATCCCGGCTTTTCCATTTAAGTCATAATTCGTTGACATCCACATCGCTAGTTTCCGGCACCCAATTATCTTCTAAAGTATTCAGTTCACACATGATACGGTCTATTTCTTTCTGTATCGTCTCCCTTTCCTTCGGAATAGCCGTTTCAAGCCTTGCATGAGCCTCGTCAAGCTGCATGTCGAGTTCATCGATCCTGTCCATAATTAAAAATAATTTTAATTATCCCAAGGCAAAACAGATACCACAAAACTTTTATCAATCACAAACTTGGCGCAAATGCACTCTGCGGCAGACTTTTTGCCAATTATTTATCCCCTGCCCTTTTGTTTAAGACAAAAAGAAAACATATATTTGTCGTACTGAATATGTAGAATTAATCAGCTTTTTGATTTTTTCCACTATTGTCCTGTTCGCCGAGGGAAGTAGACGAGATTAAGGTTTGAATAGGATGAAGGACAGGTGGATGAGTTCATGTCGATATCATTTTTAATATAACGGCATGGACTCCGTTCCTGTCTATTCGAGGGTTTTCGTCTACGCCTCCTTGGCACGGGTTCGGAGTTCCATGTCTTTTTTTACCTACTGGCGATGGAACCCGGCAAACAGACAAATATTTTTACAAAGATATGGGGATTAATTTATTATAATTTTCATTTCCTGCTTAAATGAGAAGTTAATCCTTTTGTCCGTAGATAGTTTCGGCATTTGTGAAAATCCCGGGAATATTTACGGACATTTTTTTATTCCGTCTCCAATTAACAATTCCCTTACAGAGTCATAAAAATTATTTAAACACTTGTTAATGTACCGGTAATTTTGGTCCGCTAATTTCGCCATCGGAATTATAACAATTTAAATCATGAAATTTTTAACCGATCGAATTTTATCAGGCACATTATTATGCTCTGCGGCAATCCTTTTATTTGCGGCATGTTCCAAAGACCATAACGAAGAACCGGGACCCGTACCTGTTGATACCAGTCTGTTCAAAGGAAGCGACATTTCGTCCGCGGCAGGAATTTATAGTGATGCAGAAACTAAAGTATCTTCCATCGAAATCTACAAGAACGGAAACTGGGCGGCATATTCCCTGTCGAATACAAAATCCCCGGACTTCGAAAAACCCGTCCTTAAAGGATATTATGCAGGCTCTTACGCACTTGCCTACAATGCGTATACACAATACTGCATCGAATGGGAGGATTCGAGAGCGGTAGTCGCTCCACGTCAGCTGCCTATCGAATGTCAAAAAAATCTGCGTGATCTCGTAGGATATAAAACAAAGGACGGAAGATATGTAAAATGGGGACTCCTGTTTCGTTCAGGAAAACTGGACGAACTTACCGATTCCGATCTGGACTATCTCGCATCGATACCTGTAAAAACAGTAATAGACTTCAGAAATCATTCTGAGATAGCTTCCGCACCGGACAAACTGCCACCGACAGTGGTAAATACCAAAAACTACAACGTGCTGGAAGGAGACACTTCCGTAGATGATTTTATGGACTCAATGAATCAGGGAAGATACGACTATGTGCGCGAAACTATGATCCTGAGCAACGAGATATTCGTACGTGAACATCAGGAAGTATTTAAGGCATACCTGTTCGATATATTAAACGAAAACAATCTCCCTCTTTTGTTCCATTGCACAGGAGGCAAGGATCGCGCAGGATTTGCATCGGCCCTTTTTCTATCGGCACTGGGCTCGATAAAGAGACCGTTTTGAACGACTATATGCTGACCAATACTTTTACAGGCATATCCCTTGACAACTTTATCCATGCATTCGGCGAAGATGTGGGCAGAGCATATTATTACGCATCCTCTGTACAGAGGGAATATCTGGGGAACGCCTTCGATATCATGGATAAGGAATACGGCGGAGCAGTGAACTACATCCGCAACGAGTTGGGTGTAGACATAGAAAAACTAAAAGATATTTTCCTTTATTAATTTACTTTACATAGCAATCGTTAAAAACGGGCCCCTGTGAAGGTTCCCGTTTTTTATTTATTGTTTCGGCCAGACAAGTTCCTCGACTTTGTATCCAGACCCCCGTGCCATTTGCAGATATTTATTAACAACTTCTTCAGGCATAGTTTTCTCCCTGGACAATAGCCACATATATTTTGTATTATCCCCGTAAACAAGCGCGTATTTATAATCCGGATCTATGGCAATTACATTATATCCGGAATAGAACGGTCCGAAAAACGATACCTTCAGACGTCCGTCATTCCCGTTTCCGACAGGAGCAGCCTTGCCTTCCGCACGTTTCCACTCACCTGTTTTATAATTGTATCCTTGATTCACAACCTTTATTTTTCCGTCTTCCCTCAGGGAATATTCTGCGGTCACGGAATCCAGATTACGTTCCTGCGTGAAGTCCATTCGGGCTATTTCATACCATCTCCCTAAATACTTTTCCTGAGAAAAAGGTTCTGCCGCACGGCTTCCTTTCGGCATGGAAACGCAGCCTGAAATCATCAGAAACGACAAAATAAATATTACCAGTATTGTTTGTGTATATT
>JAJQEF010000013.1 GCA_021201795.1 Rikenellaceae bacterium | reverse complement strand
TCCATATAGAACAAAATAAAAAAATTTAAAGAATATTTTTTCACATATATTTTTAGAAAATAAAAATTTTTGTTTTTAAAATATTTTTATCGAAAATCCGTCTTTATAAATTATAAAAAATGGTGTTTTATAAGATGTAAAATATTAAATTTGTACGATATATATAAATAATCTCCTAAAGTGTTGTTGGTATGTTGGTTCTTAATGCGGGAAATGTTCTTCTGATCGAGTCGGTATTATTATTCTTCAGTATATTAGCTGGTAAGGCAAGTTTCAAATTCGGAGTTCCGGCCCTTCTTATTTTTTTAGCTGTCGGAATGATATTCGGAAGCGACGGGGCCGGCATACAATTCAACAATCTTAATACCGCACAGTTCATAGGAACGATGGCTTTAAGTGTTATTCTTTTTTCCGGCGGTATGGACACGCGGTTCTCGGACATCAGACCCGTACTCGGGCAAGGGGTAATTCTGGCAACACTGGGCGTAGCAATAACGATGGGCATAACCGGAATGTTTATTTACTATATTTCCGGATATTTGAATGGAATCCCATCCTTAACAGTCACCGAATCCATGCTGATGGCAGCTGTAATGTCCTCCACCGACTCGGCTTCGGTATTCTCTATTCTAAGAGCAAAAAAGAAAGGTCTCAAAGAGAACCTTCGCCCTATACTGGAACTTGAGAGCGGTAGTAATGACCCTATGGCCTACATGCTTACCATACTTTTAATACAGGTGATTCAGTCCGGCGAAATGAGCATCTGGAGTTCCCTCGGAATGTTTGCCACACAAATGAGCGTCGGCGCCGTGGCAGGTTATTTATTGGGGCGCGCCGCAGTATTTATCATGAATAAGATAAATATAAACAATAATTCCCTTTACCCGGTATTATTATTATCTTTTATATTCTTCATTTTTTTCTTCACGGATCTTTTAAATGGCAATGGCTATCTGGCTGTCTATATTGCGGGGCTTGTTGTGGGGAATAAAAAAGTTTCACATAAAAAAAGCGTTACCACGTTTTTCGACGGATTCGCATGGTTGTTCCAAATAGTAATGTTCCTTACATTAGGGCTTCTCGTAAATCCGTCCGAACTTGTTCCTGTAATAGGCATCGGACTTCTGGTTGGATTTTTCATGATTATTTTTGCAAGACCGCTAACCGTGTTTCTTTGTCTTTTACCATTCCGGAAATTATCTTTGAAAGCCAAAACCTATGTATCCTGGGTGGGATTACGCGGTGCTGTACCTATTATATTTGCCATTTATCCGCTTACATCCGGACTTGAAAATGCATCGTTAATATTCAACGTAGTATTCTTTATCACCATAGTATCCCTTCTTGTTCAGGGAACTACTGTCGGAACAATGGCGGAACTATTGGGTTTATCCGAAAAAGAACCCAAGGAAAACGAGTTCGGATTCGAACTTCCTGAAGAGATAAAATCCTCCATGTCCGAAATAACCGTTATTCCGGGAATGCTCCGGCACGGTGCGCACCTAATGGATATAACACTTCCCGATAACACGCTTGTCGTAATGGTCAAAAGGGATGATAAATATTTCGTTCCAAAAGGTAAAACACAGCTGCATGTCAACGATAAACTGCTCGTTATCTCGGATAACGAATACGAATTAAGGGAGACATACAAGGAATTGGGTATAGACGACGACTATTATATCCAGTCGAATTAATGCGGGTATTATAAATTATTATATTTTATTACCGGATGGATAACCGTTTCACATCTCGCTCATCCATAATTATGTAAAAGAACGAATGGGAATCAGTATAAAGTTCCGTAACCGGAACTTTATACTGTGATTCCCGTAAATTATCATGAATCTTTGTCGCGTACACACCGAACACGGAAATTTTGGGTTTTATCATAAGTACTGTAAGTGTTGTAACTACTTCTTGCCTTATCCAAATTTATATAAACCCCGTTAATGTTCATACTGCCTTCAGAAGAGAGCCAATACCATCCTGTTATTCCGGCCTCTTCTTCAAGGGTCGCAATATTTTCTCTCCATTCCGATAACGTCGGAAGCCTCCATGTTCCGGCAGGACGACCCGGTTCGCTATAAAAACCACAACCTGTCTTGATATACGGTTCATATTTACTGTTATGAGGATCGTCGGAGTAGGTGCTGTAAAATCCTTTTTATTATATTCATTTGCTACTCCCATTGCGTCTGCCCAGCTCATCTCACCTCCAATATCCGCCAATGCAATTATAATTTTGCCAGATATAATATTACCGTCAGGAGATGTATTATCCGATTCTTTTTCCGGAAGATCACGCACGCATCTTGCCCTACGGTTGGTTACGACATACCAATTAGATTTATCTCCCTCTTTAATACTGCCATCCTCCATATTAACATAAGAAGCATATCCGTCGTTCGATGCAGATTCCGTAGATGACCAGTAATAATCCGATATTATATTCGGTATATTCTTCCGGTTATTATAAATCTCCTGAAGTTCGGCAAGAGTCGGAAGCCTCCAATCCCCCCTATCAAAGTCAGTCTCAGAATACTTGCCGCATCCGGTATCCATAAACGGAATATAATACCTGTTATGGCGGTCATTACTTTGAGTAACGTAGAAAAATTTAGATCCATAGCTAACTCCCATCGCCGGGTTCCAGGTAAATTTAGTGGCATCGACAGCATCGTCCATTGCTACAATGCGCCCGGACGTAAGAACATGGTTGTTTTTATAGTCGTCCGTCCACCCGGTATCACCGTCGTCCTCCCCGTCATTTGCGGGTTCTTCCGTTTTTTGAAGATCATCGCTGTCCTTTTGATCGTCACAAGCAACTAAACTTAAAGGTAATACTAAAATAAACAGCAGATTTCCAAGCAAGTACGTTTTTTTCATTTTACGTGATCTTTATGATTTGCCATTGCATAATCCATTATGTTATCACGCTAAAACGTGAGCTTTCCCGCCTACACTAAAGGCATCGCCAAATGCCCACAAATCAGACGAGAATGCCCACGTAAACGCAGTCATTAGTCAAATTGTGTGCTGATTTGAATGAAATTTGGCGATTTCTTAGTGTAGCAACACAATAGCTTAATGCTATACCGATGCAAAAATAAGAATTAAAATGAGATTGTAAAATTCAGTTTCGAGTGCCTATAAAAACAAATGGCGGTCCTCAGAGGAACCGCCACATAAATTTCATACGAAAATTATTTTTTATAAATTTTCTCGTATCCGTAAATAGCTTCGTCTCCGAGTTCTTCTTCGATACGGAGAAGCTGGTTGTATTTAGCCATACGGTCTGAACGACTGAGAGATCCTGTTTTGATCTGACCGGAGTTCGTAGCAACCGCGATATCGGCAATAGTAGCATCTTCTGTTTCACCTGAACGGTGAGAAGTAACGCTTGTATATCCTGCTCTGTGAGCCATCTCGATAGCATCCAAAGTTTCTGTAAGAGAACCGATCTGGTTAACTTTGATAAGGATAGAGTTACCGCAACCAAGTTCGATACCTTTTTTGAGGAACTCTACGTTTGTCACGAACAAGTCGTCGCCAACAAGCTGACATTTGCTACCCACTTTGTCGGTAAGAAGTTTCCATCCATCCCAGTCGTTCTCGTCCATACCGTCTTCGATAGAATCGATAGGATATTTATTGATAAGTTCTTCGAGATAAGCAGCCTGCTCAGCAGAATTTCTTTTAGCACCTGTCGCGCCTTCAAATTTAGAGTAATCGTAAACTCCGTCTTTGTAGAACTCGGAAGAAGCACAGTCCAGAGCGATAGAGATGTCTCCGCCTTCGCATTTGCGACCTGGTTTGTAACCTGCATTTTTTACAGCTTCGAGGATAGACTCGAGAGCGTCTTCAGTACCTTTGAGTACAGGAGCGAATCCGCCTTCATCGCCTACAGCAGTGCTGAGGCCACGGTCGTGAAGTACTTTTTTAAGCGAGTGGAACACTTCAGCTCCCATACGTAGAGCCTCGCGGAATGATTTTGCTCCTACCGGACGGATCATGAATTCCTGAAACGCGATCGGAGAATCCGAGTGAGAACCTCCGTTGATGATGTTCATCATAGGAACAGGAAGGGTTTTTGTATTCGTTCCACCTATATAACGGTATAAAGGAAGACCTAGATAGTTAGCTGCAGCTTTAGCGACTGCAAGAGATACGCCTAAGATAGCGTTAGCACCGAGGTTAGATTTCGTAGGAGTACCGTCAAGAGCAATCATCGCTTTGTCAATAGCAACCTGATCCGTAACCATCATGCCTAATATTTCTTTAGCTATCGCATCGTTTACATTCTGAACAGCTTTAAGAACACCTTTGCCAAGGTATCTTCCTTTGTCGCCATCGCGAAGCTCGAGAGCTTCGTTCTCACCTGTAGAAGCTCCAGACGGAACCGCTGCACGGCCGAAGGCACCGCTTGCTGTTAATACTTCGACTTCCAAAGTAGGATTACCCCTTGAATCCAGAATTTCACGTGCGTGAACACTAACAATTTGTCCCATGTTTCTAAATTTATATTATTATTCAGTGATTATCTATAGTCATAATCGTTGCAAATTTAAATATTGTTTCGGAAATGGCAAACACCAACAAGTCACATTTTAAAATTATTTATGAATTGGTTAACAATCCTTTAGCATAAGCGACATATTGTTAAAAATAAATCCGGGCACAAAAATGTTGTGAAATTTTAACCGTCTACGTGTTTTTTTCATCAAAATGTATTGTGGTATGATTTTTTTATAGTAAATTTGCACAGAATAAAAAGATTAACAATGACAGCGAATAAGTCGTTTTTTGGGTATAAAAACTATTTTTTCTACTTTACCAAAAGCAGACCGGGCTCTCATTGCTAAGATTGAACTGAAAAATTGAATCACAATAGAATCCCGGTCTGCGAAGAACCGGGATTATTTTATTTTAGAAGATATATGAACGAAGACCTGTCTCGACAGATAGCCGCCCGGTGCGGCGATAGAAAACCCAAGGTTGCCATACAGGGTTTCGAGGGTTGTTTCCATCAGATTGCCGCCCAACAAACCTTAGGCAGTAATATCGAGATCGTACCTTGCGCAACTTTCAGAAAAGTGGCTCAATGTATTGAAGACGGTACAGCGGATATCGGGATTATGGCTATCGAGAACTCCATTGCAGGCAGCATTCTTCAGAATTACAGCATTCTTCAGAATTCATCGCTAAAGATAATCGGTGAGACTTATCTTCTGATCCAACAGCATCTTATGGCAAACAAGGGCGTCAGAATTGAAGATATCGAAGAAGTTCAATCCCACCCTATCGCACTTCTTCAATGCGTGGATTACCTCGATCAATATGAATGGAAATTGGTGGAGACAGAAGACACTGCTCTCAGCGCAAGAAAAGTCGCAGAAACAGGGTCCCAAAATGTGGCAGCAGTCGCAGGGGAACTCGCAGCAGAACTGTTCGGACTCGAAATTCTGGAACGGGAGATCAACACCATAAAGAACAACCATACGCGCTTCTTAATACTTGCTCCGAAGAACAGCAATGTAGTGGCTCACAACGCAAATAAGGCTTCCCTATTTATAAAAACGGATCATGCACACGGTTCTTTATTCAAAGTATTGCAAGCTATGGAGAACAGCGATATAAATATGTCCAAACTGCAATCCTATCCTATTCCGAGCGAACCTTGGCACTACATGTTCCACATCGACCTTGAGTTCGGCAACGTGGAAGTATTCGTACACACGCTCGAAGCAATGCGGAACGCGGCGGCGGAACTCTATGTTTACGGAGTGTATCAGAAAGGAAATTAATGATTATAAATTTAAAATAACTTTTAATTATGGAAAACAAAGTATTAGACATCAAGACAGCCGAGAGAATGGCAAGTGTCAGCGAATATTTCTTCTCGAAAAAACAAAAGGAGATCGATGCACTTGTGGCTCAGGGTAAAGAAGTTATCAGCCTCGGTATCGGCGGACCTGACCTTCCTCCGCACAAGGACGTTATCGACACTCTCTGCAAATATGCACAGATGGACAATACTCACTCTTATCAGCCTAGCAAAGGTATCGCTCCGTTAAGGAACGCCTTCGCTAAATGGTACAAGGAAAAATACAATGTGGAAGTAGACGGCGCGACAGAGGTTCTTCAGTTGGTAGGTTCCAAAGAAGGTCTTATGCAGATCTTTATGACATACCTCGATAAAGGCGACAAAGTGCTTATCCCTAACCCAGGTTATCCTACTTACCGCGCTGCTGCGAATCTTTCAGGTGCGGACTGCGTCGAATATCTTCTTAAAGAAGAAGAAGGCTGGCTTCCTAACTTCGAAGAGATCGAGAAGGCTGGCGTGGAAGGCGTTAAAATGATGGTTTGCAACTATCCGAACATGCCTACCGGAACCCTTCCTAAAAGAGAAGTGTTCGAACAGATCGTTGCGTTCGGTAAGAAACATAACATCCTCATCATCCATGACAACCCATACAGCTTCACAAGGAACAAAGTACGTATGAGCATGCTGTCAGTTCCGGGTGCTAAATCACACGTCGTTGAGTTCAACTCGTTGAGTAAAAGCCACAACATGGCAGGATGGCGTATCGGTGTCGTAGTAGGTGCTAAAGAAAGAATCGACGATATCCTTTGTTTCAAATCGAATATGGACTCGGGTTCGTTCAACCCTATGCAGATGTCTTCGGTTACCGCTCTCGAACTTGCAGACGAATGGTACGACAGCCTTAATGAAATTTACTACGAACGTCAGGAAGTAGGGTACAAAATCATGGATGCACTCGGATGTACTTACTCCAAAGAACAGGCAGGACTATTCATATGGGGACGTATGCCGGCAGGTTCTGAAGACTGCTTCACCGAGAGCGACAAAATACTTTACGGTTGCGGCGTGTTTATCACTCCGGGCGGTATCTTCGGATCGCAGGGCGACGACTTCCTCCGTATAAGCCTCTGTGCACCGGTTGAAAAACTCGAGAAGGCGCTTGCAAAAATTAAAGAGTTCAAAGGTATAAAATAATGACCGCTGCTGTAGTTGGTATAGGTTTGATAGGCGGTTCATTCGCCCTCGCACTGAAAGACAACGGACTCTGCGATACGGTTATCGGGGTTGACAACAATCCCGGTAACGCATCGAGAGCACTCGAGCTCGGGCTGGTCGACCGTTTAACGGATATGGATGAAGCTGTTGCGGAAGCGGATATTATCGTACTTGCAGTACCTGTTAGCGTTATTCCGGTATTGGCGGTTAAACTGTTGAACAAGGTACGCGAGAACCAGATTGTAATCGACATGGGTTCGACCAAACAGGAACTGTGCGAACTGATTTCACAGCATCCTAATCGCGGAAGATTCGTTGCAACCCACCCTATATGGGGAACGGAGTACAGCGGACCCGAGGCTGCAGTCAAAGGAGCATTCAAGGATAAGACCGTAGTTCTGTGCGACACTCAGCTCAGCGACGAAGATGCGGTGCAGAAGATCGAACATATTTACCGTACGATCGGCGCCTCACCTATAAATTATATGGGTGCAGAGGAGCACGATACGCACACGGCATATATCAGCCACATTTCGCACATTACTTCGTTCGCGCTTGCTCTTACCGTATTGGAGAAGGAACGCGAGGAATCGCACATCTTCGACCTTGCGGGAGGAGGATTCGAGAGTACCGTGAGACTCGCGAAGAGTTCTCCGGAGACTTGGCTCCCTATCTTCATGCAGAACAAATACAACGTTCTTGACGTACTGAGGGAACATATCCACCAGCTCCAGATATTCCGCAGAATGTTGGAGAAGGACGACACCAACGGCATTAAAGGTCTGATGGAAAAAGCCAACCAGATCAAAAAGATCATAAAATAGAGATACCATATAAGGTATAAAAGTAGTTATAGGAGAAAAAGAAATGACAGCATTCGATATAAAATCGAAAAAACCTTTGATAATATCCGGACCTTGCAGTGCGGAAACAGAAGAACAGACGCTTGAAACCTGTAAACAGCTCGCTGCTTCAGGAATGGTCGACGTTCTACGTGCAGGTATATGGAAGCCCCGTACCAAACCGGGCAATTTCGAAGGCGTCGGCATTAAGGGCCTTCCTTGGATGGCCAAAGCCAAAGAATTAACAGGACTGCCTATCGCTATCGAGGTAGCGACCGGCAAACACGTACATGAAGCACTTGAATTCGGAGTGGACATTCTTTGGGTAGGTGCTCGCTCTACAGTGAATCCGTTCAGCGTACAGGAAATTTGCGACGCGGTAAGGGGCAAAGACGTGACTATCCTTATCAAGAACCCCATGAATCCTGACGTCGATTTATGGATCGGCGCGGTTGAACGCTTCCGCGCTGTAGGCATTGAGAAGATAGGACTTATCCACAGGGGATTCTCCGCTATCGGGGGTAAGTATCGCAACAATCCGATGTGGCACCTTGCAATCGAAATGAGAAGAAGGATGCCGGGATTACCGCTTATCTGCGACCCTTCGCATATATGCGGTAAAAGAGATACCTTACTGGAAGTATGTCAGAAAAGTGCGGACCTCAACTACGACGGATTAATCATAGAGAGTCATATTTGTCCCGACAAAGCATGGAGCGATGCATCTCAGCAGGTGACTCCGTCTGATCTGGAAACATTGCTCAAATCGATTAAATGGCGTAACGAGATCGTGGACAAACCGGAATTCCTGCATGCACTTGACCAGTTCCGCGTGCAGATAGACCAGTTGGATAACGAACTATTCGAATTGTTAAGCAAACGAATGACCATTGCTGAGAAGATCGGTGAAGTCAAACGCGACAACAATGTGACCATCCTGCAAAGCGGACGCTGGGCGGATATAGTCGAAAGAATCGTTTCACAGGCGGATTCCCTTAAACTCAGCAGAGAGTTCATGTCTACGATACTCGAAGCAATACATATCGAAAGCATCAACCGCCAGAACAAGATCATGAACAAGGACTAATCTTATTCATGGTCCGCCTTAACGTTATAAACTATATCGAGAGTCTGCAAAATCCGGACGGATTATTCAGGACACTCAAAAATATAGAGATCGTAAAGGATATGAACGGCCAACCTTATTACATAACCGGAAGTAATTCGGTAATATTTAAAGCGCATATGTCCTTCCGTCCATATGCGCTTAAATTTTTCACAGATATTAATGAAGAGATTACGGAACGGTATAAAAGAATATGTGCATATGTTAATTTATATGAGGTTCCGTATTTAAAAAAATATTTTTTCCTTGAAAATGAATTGTATGTTTTTGGGACCAATGAACGTGGAACATACTACCCCGTACTTATTTACGAATTTACAGAAGGAATCTCCTTGGCCCGGTCTCTGATAGAAAAAACCGAAAAAAAAGATATCGGTTCTTTAAAAAATATAATCGGAAAATTTACTGAACTCATTTTGTGGTTACTCGATCACGATCTGGCTCACGGTGATATTAAAACCGAAAATATAATTATCGATAATACCGAAGATACATTTCTAATCGATATAGACGGAATGTATGTTCCTGAATTGGCAGGGAAAAATTCTATGGAATTAGGTTCCGTTAACTTCCAGCATTCTAATAGGAACTTTCGTTTTTTCAACAGGCACATCGATGATTTTTCTCTGGCCCTGATATATATCGGCTTGAAGGCACTCATATGGGATCCTGAATTATATAAAAGGCCTGACTCCGAAAAATTTATTTTTACACCCACGGAATTAATCGAAGGTAATTCTCCTGTCTTAAAAAAATTTAAAGAAGAATGCCTTATCAAGGGCGACACCGCTACATATGGATTAATCAGAAGGTTGCAGAATTGTTCCCCGGAAATAAACGGGATAAAGGAATATTTCGAACTTCCGAAACCAGAACTTCAACTTGAAGATAAACCATCCGGTTTTTCCTTATTTGTCAGAAACGGGTTTTACGGATATATAGATAATAAATCAGGAGAAATTATCGATCCGGTTTATGATCAGGCAAATTCTTTTTCGGAAGGCGCGGCAACAGTACGAATAATGAAAGAATGGATGCTGATTGATGGTAAAGGACAGGTAATAAAGAAAATCGGAAAATATGATGTAGTCGGACCTTTTTCGGAAGATCTCGCTGTGGTAAAAAAGAAAAATAAATTCGGTTTTATTGATAAATCAGGAGAAATTGTAATAAATTTGGACTATGACAATGCAGGAAATTTTCACGAAGGTCTTGCTGGAGTAAAGATCAACGGCAAATACGGTTTTATAAATAGCTTAGGGGAAATAAAGATCGAACCGGAATTCGACATGGCCGGCAACTTCCACGAAGGTATTGCGGTTTATGAAACGGACGGAAAATTCGGGTATGTAAACAGCCTCGGAAAGAAAATATTCGATCCGGTTTTTGATTTTGGAGGACCTGTTAAAAATGGAGTTGCTACAGCGGAATACCGTAACTCAACGGTTAAAATAATTATACGAAATAAATAGTCTCGAGAGATGTACAAAGCAATAATTACACGGGATAACCCGTCTGCAATAATCGTTATGCTGGATATTTCGGGTTCCATGTAAGATATCGTATTTTTCGACGGGCAGAAAATAACCAAACGCGATGCCGTTGCCCAGACTATAAATGACCTTATTTCGGAACTCATAGCCAGATGTAAGAGAGAAGAGGGTTACCGGGATTATATCGATATTGCCATTATCGGTTACGGCAGTGATAAAGTCCTATCCCTTTTACCCGAAGGTGCCGATGACGAGTTTTTCAGGAAACCGTCCGAACTGGCAAAAACGAAAACTCCACACACTACGATATATAAAGACAGAATCCTGCCGGACGGAGTCAGGACTATTACTCCCATTGAAAAAAGGATATGGATAAAACCCGAAGCACATGGTAGGACACCTATGCATAAATGTTTCACACAGGTGTACGAGATTCTGAAGAAATGGCTTATAAACCACAGCGACAAATATTGTTTTTCTCCCGTTGTGATAAACATTACTGACGGCGAGGCTACTGATGCCGACGAAGTGGACCTGAAAAATATTTCGGCAAAGATAAAAGATCTCAGTACGGCAGACGGCAATGTTCTACTTATCAACATGTGCCTTACTCCGGACAGCAGCCAAAACAGTATATTTTTACCTCGATCAAAAGAAGAGCTTCCAGACAAACCGTTTGCAAAATTGATGTATGAAATTTCAAGTATAATGCCTTCGCTATTTGTAAACGAGCAGACAGGTTCACCCTTAAACAGAGATAACTGCAAAGGCTTATGTTATAACGCCTCAATGGAAGATCTTATAAATATGCTTAATATAGGTACAATAAGCGTTAAACTTATAAAGTGAGAATATGACACCTTCCGTTAATAATTACATCGAAACAATAATCTCTCCGAACGGCAGATTCAAAACCATCGGCAATCCGGTCCCGGAAAGAAAAAGGTTCGAATACCCGGTATTATATCATTACGGCGATTTTGTCGATTTTCCCGTTTCGGTAAAAGACAAAAAATATTTTATCAGGTGTCAACTTAAAAGAGAAATGATAAACGATCTGAGAAATATCGAAATTGTAAAATATATCAAAGAAAACTATCCCGATTTTCTGCTTAGTTGTAGTATCCTGACCAAAGAGATGTATGTTTTTACAGGTAATGGCAAAGGAAACTATTACGACGTATTATTAACAGAGATACCGGAGGCGAAAAAACTCGATACGTTACTTTTAAAAGCTATCCTAAAGAAAGATTCGGTACAACTAAGAACTTTTTATAGAATTCTCGGAAATTTACGGGACCAACTATTATCAAGCAGCTTCAGACACAACAATATTAAACCATCTAATATTTACATAGACCGCAAAAACATAGCGAAATTACATGATTACAGATTTGCCGATATCTATTGTCTTAGCAACAAAGATATCGGCTATCTCGACGAGATCATGAAATTTATTGAAACGGGGATAAAAAATCCTGAAAAATATAAAATGATCAGTCTGGAAACTATCAATAATTTAGAATATTTAAAAACGGGCAACCGTGACAATTATGAAAACAAGAATTACGTATCTTTGGTTAAAGAGTCTGTATTATCATACGATCCTGGAAATTCCTCATTATCAAAACCATTATGTGTCGGAAAGATCAAGGAAGGTTTTGTCATAGCCAAATATAATGGAAAATTCGGGTTTATCACGTCCGAAGGCAATATCGGAATACCATTTATTTATGACAGTGTTACCGACTTTGAAGAAGGGTTGGCTGTTGTAAACAGGGACGGTAAATTCGGTGTAATAGATTAATCCGGAAAAGAAATCATACCTTCAAAATACGAGGATATCTGCTGGTCTGCAGATAACGGTTTCATCTATGTGTGCCATAATAAAAAATGGAGGCTCAAAACAAGATACGGGACTAACGCATCGAGATATGTATTCGACTACATCGGTGATTTTCATTTGTCACGGGCAATAGTAAATAGAGAAAATAAATTCGGTTTTTTAGATAGAAATTGTAAGATAGTTATTCCTATTATTTATGACAATGTGTCAATTTTCGATTCCAACGGTATGGCTAAAGTATCTCTTGACGGAAGAGAATTTTTTATCGACAGGGAAGGCAGCAAAGTTATTCTCGATAATTTATCTTGACATGGCATTCTCCAGCCTGTTCCTGAGCTGATCACCGTTAAGATTAGTGATGAGCACACCGTTTTCTGCAACAGATATCTGTCCGCGTTCTTCCGAGACGATTATCACAAAAGCATCGGATATTTCGGTAACCCCAACAGCAGCACGATGTCTCGTTCCGAAATGAACCGGAATATCAACGTCCTGCGACATCGGCAGAATGCATCTTGCCGCAACGATTCGTCCGTTCTCGATTATTACGGCTCCATCATGCAGTGGCGAATTCTTAAAGAATATACTTTCAAGGAGAGCCTTATTTACTTCCGCGTCGAGTTTTTCACCTTGTTCTGTACACTCATTTAACTCATTGTTACGTATAATTACGATAAGCGCTCCTGTTTTTGTCAGCGACATATCCACACATGCTTTAACAACCTCGTCGATCCAGTCGCCGGATGTATAGTATTTTTTCCCAAACAGGATCTTATTCCAGAAAGTTCCCTTTCTACGCGAATACCGATCGCCTATTAAAAATAAGAACTTCCTGATTTCCGGTTGAAATACAATAATAAGGGCGATAACTCCCACACCCAAGATTTGTCCCAGAATAAAACTTAGCAGCTCCATCCCGAGAAATCTGACTATGAGCCAGGTTAAATAAAGAGTTATTATTCCCGTAAAAATACTGATCGCATTCGTACGGCGTATAAGTCTGAATAACTGATATAACAGTACTGCTACGACAATTACGTCGATGATATCCAGTACTGTTATACCAATAAAATCCATATTTATTTTTCTGTAATATTTATTTTAAGGTTAAGCTCATCAAGCTGATCCTGGGAAACATGTGAAGGTGAATCGCTCATCACGTCTCTTCCCGAATTATTCTTAGGAAACGCAATATAATCCCGGATCGATTCCGAACCACCGAATAACGAACAGAACCGGTCGAATCCGAATGCTATGCCGCCATGAGGAGGCGCACCGTATTTAAATGCATTCATAAGGAATCCGAACTGGCGCTCAGCCTCTTCCTTCGTAAATCCAAGTATACTGAACATTTTGTTCTGGAGTTCCGAATCGAATATACGAAGAGAACCTCCTCCGATCTCAGTTCCGTTTACTACAAAATCATAAGCATTAGCCCTGACACTTCCCGGATTTTCTTCAAAAAGTTCGATATCTTCCGGTTTAGGAGCTGTAAAAGGATGGTGCATCGCATAAAAACGTTTCGTTTCCTCGTCCCATTCCAATAAAGGGAAGTCCACTACCCATAAAGGAGAATATTTGGAACTGTCCCTCAATCCTAACTGATCCCCCATTTCGAGTCGGAGATCGTTTAAAGCTGATAAAGTTTTCTTTTTGTCGCCGGCAAGAATAAGTATCAGGTCACCTTCTTTTGCATTGGCTTTATCGGCAATTACTTTGAGGTCGTCTTCACTGTAAAATTTATCTACACTCGATTTATATTTACCTCCTTCTTCACATCGGATATAAACTAAGCCTTTAGCTCCTACCTGGGGTCTTTTAACAAATTCCGTAAGCGCGTCGATTTGTTTACGGGTAAATCCCGCGCATCCTTCCGCACATATTCCACCTATATAATCGACAGAATCGAATACGACGAAGCCGCGTCCTTTAACTTCTTCGGTAATATCCGTTATAGTCATTCCGAAACGGATATCAGGTTTATCGGAACCGTATTTTTCCATGGCTTCATCATAGCTCATTCTCGGGAATTGTTCTGCAAAATCCACACCGAGAACCGTTTTGAATAATTCTTTTGCCATGCCTTCGAACATACCGAGGATATCCTCCCTGTCCACGAATGACATTTCACAGTCTATCTGTGTGAATTCAGGTTGACGGTCGGCACGAAGGTCTTCATCCCTGAAACAACGCACGATCTGGAAATAGCGGTCGTAGCCTGCCACCATCAACAACTGTTTGAATGTCTGCGGAGACTGGGGCAATGCATAGAATTCTCCCGGGTTCATACGCGAAGGCACGATAAAGTCTCGCGCCCCTTCCGGAGTCGACCCTATAAGATAAGGAGTCTCTATCTCCATGAAACCGTTCTTGTCGAGATAATTGCGAACCACCTGCGCCATACGGTGCCTAAGTTCCAGCGCTTTTTTCAAAGGATTTCGTCTCAGATCAAGATAGCGGTATTTCATACGAAGTTCCTCTCCTCCGTCACTGTTATCTTCTATGGTGAAAGGAGGTACTTCCGATGCATTCAGGATAGTAAGATCATTTACGGCAATTTCAATATCCCCTGTAGAGATATTTTTATTTTTCGAACTTCGTTCTATTACTTTACCCGTAGCCTGGATAACAAATTCCCTACCTAACGACGACGCTCTCTGTTGTACATCGGTAGCTGAATTTTCATCTACAACAAGTTGAGTAATACCATATCTGTCACGGATATCGATAAAAGACATAGCTCCGAGGTTGCGGACTTTCTGCACCCATCCGGATAATGTTACGGTTTCTCCCGTATTATGTATTCTCAGTTCGCCGCAAGTGTGGGTTCTGTACATTTTCCTAAAATTATAATTTTTAATATCTTGTTACGTTTTAAATCAAGATTCAAAGGTATAATTTTAATGGATAATCAGCAAAACAGCGATGTTTTTTTTATGAATGCCGCAATACGGGAGGCCGAGAAATCGTTTAATATGGGAGAAGTACCCGTAGGAGCAGTAATAGTTTCCGGAGGAACTATTATCGCCCGGGCACATAATTTGGTAGAACAGTTAAATGATCCTACGGCCCATGCGGAAATGCAGGCAATAACCTCCGCAACAAATTATATAGGAGGGAAATATTTGCGGGACTGCACTTTATACGTAACCCTGGAACCTTGTCCCATGTGCGCCGCAGCTTGTTATTGGGCCCAGATCGGAGAAGTAGTTTACGGTGCTGAAGACCCTAAAAGAGGCTTTACAACGTTAAATTCAAGGATTCTGCATCCGAAAACGAAATTACGGCACGGTATTTTAATTGACCAATGCGAAAAGATGATGAAAGAATTCTTCTCTAAATTAAGGAAAAATTAAAAAAAACATTTTGTGGTATACTAAAAACTTTTAATTTTACACTGCTATTTTTATCACTGACAACAACAACTAAAAACTACAATATGAACAAGCTGAAATTAATTTTAACATTCGTGCTTGTCTCCGTATTTTCAGTCGGAGCATTCGCACAAACTTTACAGGATGTAAACACCAAATTCAACGAAGCCGGAGCTGCCATGAACGATAAGAAATACGAAGAGGCAATAAAGAGTTTCGAAGAAGTTATAACTATGGGGGACGCAGTAGGTGAAGGTGCTATATCTACGGTAGACAAAGCTAAGGCGTATTTACCTGCATTATACGTTGCTTTAGGAAAACAGAACGCTGCGGCTAAAAATTTTGAAAAAGCAGTGGAAGTGCTTGAAAAAGGACAGGAAGTTGCAGGAAAATACAACGACCTCACGAATAAGGCCAATGCTGCGGCAACTTTATCACAGGTTTATATGTATATGGGAAGCGAGGCATATAACTCTAAAGATTATGCTAAGGCAGTGGAAGTTTTTGCTAAAGGTTACGAAGCATCTCCTAATAACTCACAGTTGGCACTTTATCTCGCAGACAGCTACGATCAGTTAGGCAATTTCGACGAGGCAGCGGCTATCTACAAAAACATTATGGGTCTTACTCACAGCCGCCACGCTGAGGCTGTTGTCAAAGCTAAAGAGGAATACGGTAAAAGTCTTATTGCCAAAGCAGCGGAAGCATCTAAAACAAACAACTATGCTAAAGTCGTAGAATACTCGGATGAGATCCTTGAATTCGATCCGGCAAACGGCTCTGCGGTTCTGCTTCCCCTTCAGACAGCAAACAATGCCAAAAATTATAATGAAGTTATCAAGAGAGCCTCTACTATCGACGCTATTACAGATGCGGGTTTAAAATCAGACGCATACTTCATTCTTGGTATGGCTTACCAGAATACTGAAAATACAGATAAAGCGATCGAAACTTACAGGAAAGTAACTGCAGGCAATTACTCGAGCCAGGCAAAAAGCGCAATTGCAGAATTATCTAAATAATAATTAATGTAAAACATTAAGGGTGTCAGGTTTCCCGGCACCCTTTTTTTTAAACATTTTCCCCATGAAGAAATTATTTACTTTGATTCTCCTTGTTGCAGCATATACGGTTTCCGCTCAACCATATCTTTTTTCATATTTTACGGGCAACAGTGCGGACGGACTTAAATTTGCTCATAGTAATGACGGACTTACATGGACTGCTATAAAAGATGGTAAAAGTTTTTTAAAACCGGAGCTGGGTCCGAATAAATTGATGCGGGATCCGAGCATTACCCAAGGACCGGACGGAACGTTCCATCTGGTACGGACAACCGGATGGACTGACAGCATAATAGGTTATTCGTCCTCACGGGATCTTATAAACTGGACCGAACAAAGAGCCTTACCGGTTATGGTACATGAACCTGAAGTAAAAAATACCTGGGCACCCGAATTATTTTGCGACGATCAATCGGGATTATATTATATTATTTGGGCATCCACGATTCCGGACAGGCACAGTTTTGTAGCCGAGTCTGAGAACGAAAAAGGGTGGAATCACAGACAATATTATACAACCACCAGAGACTTCGTAACGTTCTCTCCTACCGAAATATATTTCAATCCTGATTTCAGCGTAATAGACGGAGCCATAATCAAAATCGGTGATAAATACATGTTCGTAGTTAAAAATGAGAATCCGAATCCTGCGGAAAAAAATTTAAGGGTTACTTTTACGGATGATCTGTCGAAAGGATTTCCTGTCGAAGTCTCCGCGCCTATTACCGGTGATTATTGGGTTGAAGGGCCTGCTCCTTTGAAGGTGGGAGAATATATTTATGTTTACTTCGATATTTACCGGGATGGCAAATACGGAGCAGTACGTTCTAAGAATGGCATTGAATGGGAAGATGTATCTGAAACTATTTCATTCCCAAAAGGAACTCGCCATGGGACAGCATTTCCCGTATCCCAATCGGACATTGACAACCTTCTCAAATAAATATCATATCTACAAAAAGAACCCTGCCTTAAGGCAGGGTTCTTTTTGTTTACCGTTTAACAATCGGTTAATACTATTTTACAGTTTCAACAATTTTTGCAAATGCCTGCGGGTTGTTCATAGCGAGGTCAGCCAAAACCTTACGGTTAAGATCGATCCCATTCGCGTTAACTTTACCCATGAATTGTGAATATGTCATTCCGTGAGTACGGGCAGCAGCATTGATACGCTGTATCCATAAGCTGCGGAATGTACGTTTTTTATTTTTACGGTCCCTATAAGCATAGGTAAGACCTTTTTCGACAGTATTTTTTGCGACTGTCCACACATTGCTTTTTGACCCGAAGTTGCCTTTGGCAAGCTTTAAAACTTTCTTTCTTCTGGCTCTTGATGCTACTGCATTTACCGACCTTGGCATAATTTTAAAAGTTTTACGAGCGGTTAGCGGTTTGTCCCTTCAAACTCTTAGGGGCTAATTCACTCTGTTAATAAATTAAAATAATTATTTGACTAAAAGCATTTTTACGTTAGCCTCGTCAGCTGGTGAAACCAATGCCGAATAAGTGAGGTTACGTTTTTGTTTCGTTGTTTTTTTAGTCAAAATGTGACTTTTGAAAGCGTGCTTTCTTTTAATCTTTCCTGATCCGGTGAAGGTAAAACGCTTCTTCGCTCCGGAATTTGTTTTAATTTTAGGCATTTTTTTAAAATTTTTAATTGTTAAACAGCCCACAAAGGTAGTAATTTGTAATATAAAAACAAAAAATACTCTATTTACTCTGGTGTTTTGAATATATCCTGAAACCCAGCGTCAAAACGATCATTATTGCAGACATGAACAATCCGGTAGTTTCGTTCCATAAGGCATTACTTCCCCAAATCAAAAATAGCCAGAATCCTGATGACAGCAATATCCCATGTACGACTATAGGCCCCCACAAAGCCTTGGTGAGTTTAAGAACCTCAGCCATAAAGAAAGATGCAGCAATATAAAACAAAATGGTTGTAAAAACGGAAGAGAATTGCCACATTCCACTAAATACCCTGCCTGTCAATAAATAAACCGCCCAAACGCCTCCGATAAACATATACTTTTGAGAGTACGGCAAAGCCACGTGTTTCTCCATAAATCCACGCCATCCGATCTCGTTGAACACTGTTATCTGAAGATGTAAAATTACACCTGCAGCCGGAAGGATCAGAAAAATAAAACCGAAGACGATTATCCGGCTAAGATACACGGATTTAGGAAGAGGAATATTATAAAAACCGGAACATTCTGCGTAATCGGCGACATAGCCAATTGCGTCTATGTTATATACATTCCCTAATATTCATGTCAAAAACAATATTACGGACGGGCACACCACTATCATCGAAAGAATCGTTATCAGCATCCACCTCCAACTGATCTTTTTAAATGTAAGTCCGTACTCCGATAAAACATTTTTTATGGGCCTCCTCTCTATTATAAGAGCAACGATTCCCGGAACGTTCATCATGAATATATAGAACACTTGCTTCGTCCATCTCCATAACTGGGACATAACCCTGGCCGGATTAAAATATGACAAGGCAGATAAAATTACACCGCAACCGATCACTATTGCAATATACAGATAAACCTTCTTCTCCATAACATCTATTCAAGGCTGAAGAATAAAGGTAAAGAAAAAATAATAATATTTTTCAGAAAAAATTTCAAATCGTTTTTTGCATAAATCAAAAAATGCATTACTTTTGCTCCTCGAATGAATAATTCGACACGGTGGGTGTAGCTCAGTCGGTTAGAGCGTCAGATTGTGGTTCTGAAAGTCGTCGGTTCGATCCCGATCATCCACCCCCAAAAGGCTTGTTCTCAAGCCTTTTTTCGATTCTACCGCGAATGCCCGGGTGGTGAAATTGGTAGACACGCTACTCTCAGAAGGTAGTGTCGGTTGCGACGTGCAAGTTCGACTCTTGTCCCGGGCACCAAATCAAAACCCGATTCTTAAGGATCGGGTTTTGATTTTTTAAAAATGTAACGGTGTAAAATACCTCCTATTAACTCCATATCTTACGCCGATGTAACGCTCATAATATTCCTAGGAATTGTCCGTAGTCAATATATAAAAAAGAGTGCAATAACAACAACAAGCCTGAAGATCGTTGATACCCATACTTGCTAATGTCTGTTAATAATTCAAATTATACTATTTTGCAGACTGCGGTTGAGAATATAATAATTTACGGCAAAAAACGGAACATTCTTAAAAAGGAAGAGTACAGGTGGAATCCGGCAGCGAACTGATAAAACGCTTCGAATATCCTCCTGTACCCATAGCTAAATATTCATTGAGGGAAACATTTAGGTCAAGTATTAAACTCTTAGCAAAGCTATGTCATTCAAAAACCATTTAGTTCAATGCCACACTATCCGGATAATTTACTGGAAAATAAGCTTTGCAATCCTGTTTTTTTCTTGAAAACGGCACCGATAGAGAAAACCCTAAAATTATCACTTTACAATAATCTCTGCCGGCCCCGTTCGAAAATAACCTTTACTAACAACAAGCAATTAGAGTCAGAATTTCCTTTTAAATAAAGAACCTTTTCTGATATTAAAACTACATTAATTATTTGAATTATGCAACTTTTTGGTTGAGTTTTTATAAATTATTTAATAGAAAATTTATTAATATTTTAATATATAGTATGTTAAGTGGATTTTATATTTTTAACTATTTTTAATGTCTATATACCGGTATAATTTTTGGACATTTAATCATCAGAAACTCAAAAGATTAAACCATAGAATATGAGAAAACACCTAATACCCGTACTTTTAATATCCGCTACTTTAGGATTTAGCGGATGTACCGCAATAAATGAGGTCACGGCAACCTCGGCAGGAGTTAAATTATTACAGGCAGCCACAATATCTGACGAATATGTACAGCAGATATCGGCAGACTATATCAAACAATTAGATGCACAAAATGAAATTGCAAACGGAAGTAACCCTTATGCAACCCGTATTGAAAGACTTACCCGTTCATTCAATAATAAAGACGGCATAAACATAAAAGTATACCTCACTCCTGAAGTTAATGCTTTTGCTACGGCAGACGGAAGCGTGCGGGTTTATTCGGGACTTATGGATATAATGACGGACGAAGAACTACTCGGTATAATCGGACATGAGATAGGCCATTATATAAATCATGATACTCGCGATGCATTCCGCAACGCCCTTGTTACGTCGGCAGTACGTGACGGACTTGCAT
Source organism: Rikenellaceae bacterium (assembly GCA_021201795.1). Lineage (GTDB taxonomy): Bacteria > Bacteroidota > Bacteroidia > Bacteroidales > Rikenellaceae > JAJBUQ01. Next base: position 75,424 of record JAJQEF010000013.1, on the reverse strand, counting down.
CTACCGGCGGAGTCGTCGGTGCATTATCTTCATCCCAGGTCGGGGCCCTCGGCGAAGCATTATCCTCGTCACGTTATTCAAGAAAACAGGAGAGCGAGGCAGACGATTACGGATATGAGTTTCTTAAACAGCACGGAATAAACCCATGGGCGATGGCGATAGCATTCGAGAAAATGCAGCAGCTCGACAGCAGTTCGTCTACGGCTCCGGGATTGCAACAGTTATTCTCTTCCCACCCTGATTCGGCAGCACGTGCACAAAGAATGGCACAAAAAGCCCTTAAAGACGGCTACAGCCGTCCGTCGAACACATCAGGCGGATCTGCTTCATCAGGCTCGGGTGCTGCTGCTTCGACATCTAACGAATGGACGTTCTAACATAGTTGAAATATCCAAATAAAGAAGGGATGCTCTAATGGAGCATCCCTCATTACTGTTTTCCCTGTAAATAAAGTTCTGATGAAAAAACCACGGAAGCCGTAATAACAGTTCAGGTGCAATATTTATGCCTGAGTAAATTCCTTTGCGGTCATTCGTCGATCCTATCGTTTTTGTTTTTGAGCTTGCGAACCAGATAGACTATATAACCAATAACAAAGATCACGATGAGGGATCCGAGCACCCACACGATAATGGACCATGCAGCTCTTATTTCCACAACCACCAGCGATATAAGCAATACCAATGCGATAATACCCACCACTACAAGGCCGTTTTTTACATTTTTCATATCCATAACATTAGTTTTTTATATACTCAATCCAAAATTTAAACCATTTTCAATTCCCGCACGCCCAAATGTATTATGAAATCAGCACAACCAATCGATAAATATTTTATGATGTCCGCATCAGGAAACTTTTTGGCGGTATTTTTATAATTTTGTCGTGGACCAAAATTTATGAAAATGACCAATATTAAGAAACTGTTTTTATGCGACAATTTCATACTTCCCCTCATTATAATTAATGCCCTCGTAATTTTTGTTCAGGAATTTAAAGGTGTGCCAGCATGGATAGGATATATGGACAATATATTTACATTATTGTTCGTAGTCGAACTCGTAATTAAAATACGAAGTTACGGTTTCCGGAATTACTGGATGAATAACTGGAACCGTATGGATTTTATCCTGGTTACGATATCCCTACTCTCTCTGGTGCAGTTTGCATCGGGCAGTCAAATGATCCCGCTGAATTTCCTGCTTACCCTCAGGGTGTTCCGCGTCTTCAAATCGTTCCGCTTAATAAGATTCGTGCCAAACGTAAAGGAAATAATATCTGGCGTACAGCGCGCAATTAAAGCATCGTATGTTGTGATAATCGCCTTCTTCATACTTCTATTTATTTTCTCTATCCTCACTTGCTCTATCTTCAAAGACGTTGCTCCGGAATATTTCGACACACCTTTCAATTCGTTGTATAATATATTCCGTATCTTCTCTATCGAGGGATGGTACGAGATACCCGACCTGATCGCCGAACGCTCTACATTATGGAACGCGTTCTTCACCAAAATTTATTTCGTGCTGCTTCTTTTCGGCGGAGGCATATTGGGAATGTCGATAATCAATTCTATCTTCGTAGATGCGATGGTGAGCGACAATAACGATGAGCTCAACGAGAAAGTCGAAGAACTGGGGCGCAAGATTGACCTTCTGTCAAAACAGCTGGAAAATAAAAATTAAAAAACTAAGGCAAAGGAAGGGTTCGTCCGAACTTTAAAGCATATATGGTTTGGTTTTTGCTCATCGGGCATGATAAGATAATAAACATAAAAAATCATGTTATGAAAAAGATTTTTATCGCATTGGCTATACTTTCAGTCTTTGCATGCAACAGCAGGAATAATACGAATAAAAACAATACGGAAGACGAAAGAGTTCAGGTACAGGAATCCACGAATTCGACAGTTATAGATCCGGTTGCGTCTAATCCGAACAGGGAAGCTATCTACGAAGAAATTGTGCCCTGTGCAGACTGTCCGGGCATAAAGTATAACCTCGAGATATGGAAAAAATACGAAGGTAAAGACAGTGTCTACCGACTCGCTATGACATACCTTGAAGCTGAGAACGGAGAGGACAGAACTTACGATTCCGAGGGAAGATGGAGAACGATAGAACATGTTATGGATAATAAGAATGTTGTTCTTTACAGACTCACTCCAGTGTCGTAAGACCCTAACGACCGCCCCATGGAACTTTTTATAAAAGGTGACAGTATCACATTCGTCGACCAGGACAGAAAATTGATCCAAAGCGACCATAATTATACATTAGTGCGAATAAAATAAAAATAATACATATTTTGGAGGGTTCTTTCGGGAACCTTTTTTTGTGTCATTTTTTCGCTAAAAAAATCTATACATTGACAATTTGTCATGGCTCACAGATAAAATGACACGGTTTTTCCTTGTTTTTATGACAATTCGGATTTGGCACATTATGTGTGAAAAACGATTACCGGAAACATTAATAAATTATATAAACTAAAAATTATTAACCATGAGCATTAAACCATTAGCAGACAGGGTTCTTATCGAACCGAAAGAAGCGGAAGAAAAAACTGCAGGCGGATTGTATATTCCCGACACTGCAAAGGAGAAACCTCTCGAAGGTGTCGTTGTTGCGGCAGGACCGGGCACTAAGGACGTGAACATGGAAGTAAAAGTCGGCGACAAGGTACTTTACGGCAAATACGCAGGTACCGAGATCAACTATAACGGCAAAGATTATTTAATCATGAAACAAAGCGATATCCTCGCAATTTTATAATCCGAACATAAAAAATTAAAATAAAATGGCAAAAGAAATCAAGTACGACATTGAAGCACGCGCCCTTCTTAAAGTCGGTGTGGATGCTTTGGCAAACGCAGTAAAGGTAACACTGGGTCCTAAAGGACGTAATGTTGTAATAGATAAGAAATTCGGTTCTCCGAATATTACTAAAGACGGTGTTACCGTAGCGAAAGAGGTCGAGTTAGAGGATCAGTTCGCCAATATGGGTGCGCAAATCATCAAAGAAGTCGCATCGAAAACCGCTGACAACGCAGGAGACGGCACTACTACTGCAACGATTCTCGCACAATCTATCGTTAGCGTAGGTCTCAAGAATGTAACGGCAGGCGCTAATCCGATGGATCTTAAAAGAGGCATCGACAAAGCGGTAGAAGCAGTCGTGAACAACCTTAAAGAACAGAGCGAAGAAGTTGGAGACGATATCGGCAAAGTAGAGCAGGTTGCTACGATCTCTGCAAATAATGACAATTATATCGGTAAGCTTATCGCTGAAGCGATGAGTAAAGTTAAAAAAGAAGGCGTCATCACTGTCGAAGAAGCTAAAGGAACTGAAACCCATGTGGACGTCGTAGAAGGTATGCAGTTCGACAGAGGATATATTTCTCCTTACTTCATGACGGATTCGGAAAAAATGGAAGCAGTACTTGAAAAACCTGCGATCCTTATTACCGATAAGAAAATATCCACAATGAAAGAACTTATGCCTGTTCTCGAGCCTGTTGCCCAGAGCGGACGCGCGCTTCTTATCATTGCGGAAGATATCGACGGCGAAGCTCTCGCAGCTCTTGTTGTAAACAAACTCCGCGGCACGTTGAAGATAGCAGCTGTTAAAGCTCCGGGATTCGGCGACAGAAGAAAAGAGATGCTCGAAGATATAGCTATTCTTACAGGCGGTGTCGTAATCTCCGAAGAGAAAGGACTTAAGCTCGACCAGGCAACTCCTGAAATGCTGGGAAGCGCTGAAAAAGTTTCTATCAACAAAGAAAATACAACTATCGTTAACGGCGAAGGCGACAAAAAAGCTATTCAGGACAGGGTTGGCCAGATCCGTAAACAAATCGAAGTCTCCACTTCCGATTACGATAAAGAAAAACTCTCGGAACGACTTGCTAAACTCGCAGGCGGTGTAGCTGTTCTTTATGTAGGAGCTGCTACCGAAGTAGAAATGAAAGAGAAAAAAGACCGTGTGGACGACGCGCTTGCTGCCACACGTGCAGCAGTAGAAGAAGGAATAATTCCCGGAGGCGGTGTCGCTTACATTCGCGCGGTATCGGCTCTCGAAAACCTTAAAGGCGACAACGAAGATGAAACAACAGGTATCGCTATCGTTAAACGCGCTATCGAAGAACCATTACGCCAGATCGTAGCCAATGCGGGCGGCGAAGGATCAGTGGTAGTTCAGAAAGTAAAAGAAGGCAAGGGCGCTTACGGATACAATGCCCGTCTGGATCAGTATGAAGATCTCATGAAAGCAGGTATCATCGATCCTACGAAAGTAGCACGAGTGGCACTTGAAAACGCAGCATCAATCGCATCCATGTTCCTTACAACAGAATGTGTACTTGCGGAAAAGAAAGAAGAAAACCCTGTCCCTATGCCTCCTATGGGCGGCGGAATGGGCGGAATGATGTAAAACACCGAACTAAATAAAAAAAGGAGTGATTAAAATCACTCCTTTTTTTTATTTTTATAAATTATATCCGTTGTAAAATTTCCGAAAATAATTTTATCATTTTTTTCTGCGCTTTAGCTCCTTCACCCTGTATTTCTTCGTGGGTAGAAGGCTGGTCGCTTAAACCTGAGTTGGTGATTACCGAAGTTCCGAAGACTTTCATTCCACAATGTACGGCTACTATAACTTCCGGAGTAGTAGACATTCCAACAGCATCCGCTCCTATAGCATTAAAATAACGGTATTCTTTAGGTGTCTCCAACGACGGCCCCGTAGTTCCCACATAACAACCGTAACGCAGTTTGAGTCCAAATCCCTCGCTGATATTGTCCGCTTTGAGCACCAGTTCCTTATCATAGGCCTCATTCATCGAAGGAAAACGTACACCGAATTCATCCAGATTCTTTCCTATAAGAGGATTCGGTATCAGATTGATATGATCGGTAATTACCATAAGATCCCCTACGTTGAATCCCGGATTCACTCCTCCCGCGGCATTCGACACAAATAGATATTTAACTCCTAACCGCGACATAACTCTTACAGGAATGGTCACTTCCTGTGTACTATAGCCTTCATAATAATGAAAGCGCCCCTTCATCGCGATTACCTTCTTTCCTGATATCGTTCCGAAAATAAGCTTACCGGCATGCCCTTCGACAGTAGATACCGGAAAATCAGGTATGTCGGAATAATCTATCTCGGTTTTATTTTCGATAATATCAGCAAACCCTCCCAGTCCGGTTCCCAGAATAATACCGATTTCCGGAACAAAAGGCACATTACTCCGGATGAAGGATTCTATATTTGTGATTCGTTTTAGCATATTGTTCTATTTGTCTTTTAAATCCGACTTTTCCTCCGTCAAGGAACATAACTTCTATCGGAACGAAGAATAATTTACGCTGAAGTTCGACCGGTATCTTTTTACGGTTGGTCAGTTTGACCGCATCTTTTTCCGTTACGACTATCGCCGTATCCTCCGGCATATTGGATATAATCCGCCTGATCTTCTGTATATCCCTAACTTTATAGGAATGATGATCCGGATAACTCAATGTCTGAAGCAAATTATAGTTACCTTTCAGCGAATCATAAAAATTATTATTATTCGCAAGGCCGGACATTGCGATAATATTCGCACCTTTTCCCGGGATCGCCGTTTCATGCTCGGGAAATATAGGGATCAAATCCCCCTGTCTGAATTTAGAGAAGTATAACGTCTGGTAAGGATAAAGATTGAGATTATTTATTGCTACACGTATATCGATCGGTTTTATATAATCCGGACATTTGGTCATAACAATGAGCTGCGCCCTCGACATCTGCTTTGCCGAATCCCTGAGACGTCCCAAAGGAAGGAACTTATCTTTGTACGGCGGATTGGAATAATCCATGAGCAGCACATTGACCCATGCATCTACGTAACGATGCTGGAATGCATCGTCAAGTATTATCAGATTTATTTCCGGATGTAGTTTACGAAGCTGTTTAATTCCTTTTACCCTGTTCTCGCAAACGGCGACAGGTATATCCGGAAATTTCATTTTGATTTGTCTCGGTTCGTCACCTATCCTTAAATATGAAGTATTGTTATCGGCAAGGACAAATCCTCTCGTCCGACGTTTATAACCACGGGATAATACCGCGACTTTATGGTCTTTACGAAGGATATCGATCAGGTATTCCGTATGAGGTGTTTTACCTGGACCGCCCACAGCAAGATTACCAACACAAACTATAGGGATATCGAATTCCTCGACATGTAAAATTCCCCAATCGAAAAGCTTGTGACGAATCGCTATTGCCAAACCATATAACCACGACAATGGAGCCGCAAAAAATTTTCTGAGCATCCGGCCTGTTTTTCTTTTTCTCAAAGTTAACGTTAAAAAATCTAAATTTCAAAAAAACAAGCTCTAATAAATCGAACTCAGGAAAAAGTGCTAAATTTGTAATCATAATAATAAGCGACAATGGAAGAAAATAAAAAAGGTCCGAAAAGCATAGATATTGAATTATCACAAGCCGTAGCGGAGGGGGTTTATTCCAATATGGCAATTATTTCACATTCGTCATCAGAGTTCATAATGGACTTTATACGCATAATGCCGGGAGTCCCAAAAGCACCTGTAAAAAGCAGGGTAATACTTACTCCCGAGCATGCAAAACGCCTGTTATTATCGTTACAGGACAATGTAAACAAATATGAAAAAACTTTCGGCAAAATAGCAATTCCTCATCCCATGGATTCGGAAAACGGATTTCCGGTCGTTTTCGGAAACGGACAGGCATAATTGTTGATTCCGCTATATGCTCCGGACGGTCTGTTCCGTCCGTTGTATTGTGTATATCGGAATGGCGAAAGAAAAAAACCAGATAAAATATATTTCGAGACTATTAACGGCAACAACTGCCGTTATGATTTTTTTATCGTTTTTGCCGGAGTTGAATATTCCCGGACTTAAAAAGTTCGATATTCTTTCCGATCTTTTCCAGATGGAAGAGACCCTCGATATGAGTAATTTACTTGCAGACGCATCATCCGGAGGAATAACGGATGATACCGGACATATCTCCGATTCTTTACTCCCCCTTCCAAAGAACGCTCCGGTCTACTCCGGAGCCCCTATCGAAGATTTTTCAACCGAACTCAACGGCTTAGCGAATTTATCCAGAGCCATCAAACTTTCAGAACATAAAAAGCGGCCTGTACGAATAGCATTTCTTGGCGATTCATTTACGGAAGGTGATATTCTGACGTGCCATTTAAGGGATTCACTACAGAATGTTTTCGGAGGATCAGGAATCGGTTTTGTTCCGGTAGTAACTCCGGTAAAGCACAGGATAAATTCAATATCGGATTATCGCAACTGGAAGGTACGTTCAATAGTCCGCCCGTCCGGTTCCGACGCAAGTAAATTTATAATAAACGGGCAATACTTCATTCCTGAAACCAACGCTTGGTTTTCTATAAGAGCTACTGGCCCGTTCAAAAATTCCGGTTCGTGGAATTATACCGATATTCTTTTTACAAGCAGTGATACTGTACTTATGGATATACGGATAAATTCTGAAAAAAATATAACCCACATCATTCCACCTAACGAACACGTACAGTTAAGTTCCGTAAAATACACCGGGAGTTCTTCTGTCGAAGCATCCCTGAAAAACATCGGTACGACAACCATATATGGATTCTACCTTAACGACCATTCCGGAATATACGTAGATAATTTCTCCCTTAGAAGTTCGTCAGGACCTAACCTGAGCCTGATAAACTATAACTCCCTTGCAGAGATATCAGAACTTATGAAATACGATCTGATCATTTTACAATACGGGCTTAATGTCGCAGAACCAGACCGCAAAGCATATTCGTTATATAAGGAAAAGATGGCGGATATTATCGAAAAACTGAAGCATTCCATGCCTGAAACCGATATCATGATAATGAGTGTAAGCGACAGAAGTTTCCGGGGAAGCAGCGGTGAGTTAAGGACCATGCCCGGAGTAAAAAGCATGGTAAGCGAACAGCGCGCCATCGCCGAGAAAACCGGGATCACCTTCTGGAATACATTCGATGCAATGGGTGGGGAAGGAAGCATGATAGAATTCGTGAAAAAAAACTCGCCAACAGCGACTATACTCATATAAATTACTCGGGAGGAAAAATTCTGGGTGAAAAACTGGCGACATCCCTCATCGAAGCTATCGAACAATATTACCCGGGGTATGATTGATAATCAGCTGTTTTCCAATATCAAGGCCGTATTCAGCTTCAATCCGAACGAACCTATGCTGTTTAACAGCGGATTGTTTCTCATATTATTCACCGCATTTATGGCGGTATACAGTATGCTGTACCGTAAGAATTTCGGACGGATTTTATTCGTTACGTTGTTTTCTTATTATTTCTATTATAAATCGAGCGGACATTTTTTTATCATACTGCTCTTTATTTCGATAACAGATTTTTTTATAGGGAGGGCAATTCACCGGTCGCAAAAAAAGAACCATCGACAATTATTAGTTTTTTTAACACTGTTTATCGATCTCGGGTTACTGATATATTTTAAATATACCAATCTTATTGTCGAAACACTTCACGGGATACTTTCGAAACCGTTTGATCCGTTCGATATAATTCTCCCCGTAGGAATATCGTTTTTTACCTTCCAGTCGATAAGTTATATTATCGATATTTACAGGAGAAAGATCGATCCTCTCGGAAGCTGGTTCGACTACAATTTCTATTTATCATTTTTCCCACAACTGGTTGCGGGCCCTATCGTGCGTGCAAGCGACTTTATTCCACAAATCAAAAAAAACCGTATGTATCCGCACAAATGTTCGGAACGGGAATATTCCTTATAATTACGGGACTAATAAAGAAGGCTGTTATCTCCGACTACATAAGTATCAATTATGTCGACAGGATATTCGATAATCCGGCACTGTACTCCGGGGTGGAGAATCTTCTCGGTGTTTATGGGTATGCTTTACAAATTTACTGTGATTTTTCAGGGTATTCTGATATGGCTATCGGCATAGCATTGTTGTTGGGATTTCATTTCAATAAGAATTTCGATTCTCCTTACAAATCCGCAAGTATCACCGAATTCTGGCGAAGATGGCATATTTTTCTCTCTTCATGGTTGCGGGATTATCTTTACATACCGCTGGGCGGAAACAGAAAAGGTAAATTGCGAACCTATCTTAACCTTCTAACGACAATGACCTTGGGAGGACTATGGCACGGCGCCTCGCTGCGCTTTATTCTTTGGGAAGCGATCCATGGTGTTTCCTTATCATTAAATAAGCTTTATCTTGCGATTATTCCAAAGAATAATATTCTGACCGCAGTAAATCCGTATGTACGAAAAATCTTCGGAATATTGTTTACATTCAATCTGGTTTGCCTGTGCTGGATATTTTTCCGGGCGGACGATATGGGCAAAGCCATAAATGTAATCAACCAGATATTTACAGATTTCCGCGGCGAACTGATATTGGAAGTGGTTCCGGCTTATTCCACTGTATTTATTTTAGTCCTCATCGGATATATTTTTCATTTTATGCCTGAAGTCATTATGCAAAAATGCAACGGATGGATAATACGTGCGCCCCATATAGGCAAAGCATTTTTGTTGATACTGGTAATCTGGCTCGTAGTTCAGATACGTACAAGCGAGATCGTACCTTTTATTTATTTCCGCTTTTAAATAAAAAAGGCATCTTACGATGCCTTAAATTTTTAGTAATTATCTTTCTTCGGTTCGAAGTAAGATTGCGGATGTGCACATGCCGGACAAAGATCCGGAGCGTCACTTCCCGTATGTACGTAACCGCAGTTACGGCACTGCCATTCGATCTCGTCTTCGCGCTTGAAGTAGGTTCCCTGCTCCACACGAGCAAGAAGAATCCTGTATCTCCTTTCGTGCTCAGCTTCCACTTTAGCTATATTCCTGAACACACGGGCTATTTCCGGGAATCCTTCTTCATCTGCAATCTTAGCGAATTCCGGATATAGTTCGGCCCATTCCTCATTCTCTCCATCTGCTGCCGCACTCAGGTTTTCAATAGTGTTCCCTATTTTTCCCGCAGGATAAGACGCAGTTATCTCCACCATTCCTCCTTCAAGGAATTTGAAGAATTTTTTAGCGTGTTCTTTTTCCTGCTCCGCTGTTTCAAGAAAAACACCGGCAATTTGTTCGTATCCTTCTTTTTTTGCTACACTTGAAAAAAAGTGTAACGGCTGCGAGCCTGAGACTCGCCTGCGAAAGATTTAAGCAGATTCTTTTCAGTCTGCGTTCCTTTTACGCTTTTTCCCATTTTTTAAGTTTTTTCGGTTAATAATTTTATGATTTTTCAAATGTACCTTCAATAAATAATTTTATATTTTCAACTTTAAAGTTATCTATTTTTTGTCTTTTTATATAATCTTCGATCATATTTATAAGCTCGGGATCTTCAAAATCTTCCAGCTTATGCGTCTGTCTGCAATATAAATGACCGTGATCATGTATATTAATATCAAAATACATCCGGTTGTCCGCAGTACTTATTTTGGAGATTATCCCGTTCTCTGACAGGCAATCCAGAACATTGTATACAGTTGCCACAGTCACCGTAGGAGAAGTTGCCGACATTACCTTAATAACCTCGTCAGCAGAGGCATGCCTGAGCTCGGATAATGTCTGGTAAACCGCCACTCTCTGAGGAGTAACCTTTAATTTATTGCTCGTAAATAACGAACTTATTTCTGCAACCTTTTTCATTTCATTAACTATAATACAAATTTAATTATAATAATTCTAATTTAAAAATATTTCTAATCTTTTTTATGCAAAAAAAAGATTGCTTTTCAGCAATCTCTATTCTTTTACTTTAATTGTTTTTCCACTCGGGATCGTTCGACGCCTGCCCATATAATCAATGGTCTTTACCATGATCACTCCGAGAATAAGATTCATGCAGACCAAAATGTTTATATTGATGTTCTTCAAAAGAACGTTCATTAATATAAATCCCGTCTGAAGTATAAGTATTATTAGCGTACAGTGTATATGCTTAAATCCAAGTTTCAATACTTTGTGATGAATATGCCTTCTGTCCGGATGGAACGGGGATAATTTAAGCGACAATCGTTCGAAAAAGACCCAGCATGTGTCGAAAGCAGGAATAAACAGCAAACCGAGAAGTATCGCAGGTGCGGCCTCGAATCCGTAAGCATCGTTACCGACATTCATATTATAGAATTTCAATCCCAATATTGCGATTATGTAACCGAGAATTAGCGATCCCGTGTCACCCATAAATATTTTAAGGTTCTTATTTCCTACGTTAAAATAGAAGAACGGCACTATTACACCCAACATTGCAGCAGCCATCATCGAATAAATATACATACCGGTCCACGTGAACCACCATACGAACGCTATCAGCGAAAGCATTGCCAAACCGGAGCATAATCCGTCGATTCCGTCGATAAGGTTGAATGCGTTGGTTATAAAGACTACGAATAATATAGTAAGCGCTATACCCAGATAATCATTCATTTCATAAATACCGAATAAACCTCCGAGGTTAGTAATATAATCTTCTGTAAATATTATAAGACACGCAGAAATTATCTGCGCAAGGAATTTTATCCTGTAAGATATACCTGCAAGGTCGTCCGCAAGACCTATAAAAAATAACAGTACAACACCGGGAATCAGAAAAAGAAGATCCGTGAAAGAATCGATCTGTACATCCGGTTCGAAGACATATCCGAAACTATATCTTAAACCGAGAAAAAAAGTGAGCGATAATAAAAATGTCGGAAAGAACGAAACTCCGCCCAATCTGGGAATATGTCCCGTATGGGATTTACGGGCGGACAAAGCGTCGAAAAGTCTCTTTTTTTTAGATATAAGCACTATCTGCGGTATGACTATCCATCCTATAAGAACAGACAGTAGGAATGTTGCTAAGATAAAGAGGTTCATTCCCATAGCAAGAGGATTATGGCGTACATTCCAAATATAAAAAATTATTGGAAAAAATTGCGAAATAAAAAATTTTTTATTACGCTAATTCCTGAAAAACTATTGCAAATATAGATAATTATATTAAAAAAGGTTCGTCTGTTATACCAATAACAGGCGAACTTTTAATCTATATCGGCATTATAATATCTTTTTAACCTGTTCGTATACGTTCTTACCGTTAAATCCAAACTTCTCATCGAGGATTTTTGCCGGAGCTGAATATCCGAAATGATCGAGGCCGAAAATCTCTCCGTCACAACCCACAAGTCCTGCAAGTGTCACCGGAAGACCTGACGTCAAACCGAATTTTTTAACACCGCAAGGAAGCACCTGTTGCTGATATTCTTTCGGCTGTTCGCGGAATAGTCCTTCCGAAACCACTGAAACAACTCTGACTTTAACTCCGTCCGCTTTCAGGAGTTCAGCGCCTTCTATAAGGGTCGATACCTCAGAACCGCTCGCAACAAGAATAATATCGGGCGTCCCGTCACTATCCGTTACGATATAACCGCCCTTCTCGACACCACAATAGCAATCGACCGGAAGTTTATTGATATTCTGTCGTGAAAGAATCAATGCGGCTGGTTTTTCAGACTCCAATGCCATCTTCCATGCCACAGTAGTTTCGTTGGCATCAGCCGGTCTGAGAACAAGAGTGGATCTCTCGCCATGGTGATTGCGGAGCTGTTCCATCAACCTTAGCTGGGCTTCATGTTCGATAGGCTGATGCGTAGGTCCGTCCTCTCCCACCCTGAAAGAATCGTGAGTCCAGACATATTTAACATTTAAACGCTGGAGCGCGGCAAGACGCAGTGCAGGTTTCATATAATCCGAGAATACGAAGAATGTACCGCACACAGGAATAATACCTCCGTGAAGCGCCATACCGTTCATAATACAAGCCATTGTAAGTTCACAAACTCCTGCCTGAAGAAAGGCTCCGCTAAAGTCGCCTTTTTCAAAGGCTTTCGTTTTTTTGAGGAATCCGTCCGTTTTATCAGAATTGGAAAGATCAGCGGATGAAACAATCATATTTTCCACCTTTTCCGCGAAGAAACCCAATACCGTTGCCGATGCGGCACGTGTAGCGGCATTATCGCTTTGCTTGATCTGAGAATAATCCAGATCAGGAAGTTTTCCAGACAGGAACATATCGAGTTTTTCCGCCAGTTGAGGATTAGCAGCCCTCCATGCATCTTCCTGTGCCTTTCTTTCTGCGAACTGTTTTCTTAATTCATCTTTACGCTTTGCATAGAGGTCCGCAACTTCCGGAAATATCCGGAACGGTTCTTCCGGGTTTCCACCGAGATTTTCGATCGTACTATTAAAACACGCTCCTGCTTCACCGAGAGGCTGTCCGTGAGTACATGTCTTACCTTCGAAACTTTCGCCTTCTTTGCCTACGGCACCTTTACCCATTATCGTGTTTCCGATTATGATCGTAGGCCTGTCTTTTTCAGCAAGGGCATTATTTAACGCACCGCGAATCTCATCGGCACTGTTACCGTTTATTTTTATTACGTTCCATCCCCACGCTTCGTATTTCTGAGCCACATTTTCCGATGTAACTTCACATACTTTGGTCGAAAGCTGTATATTGTTCGAGTCATAGAACATTATAAAGTTGCTTAATCCGAGATGGCCCGCAATACGGCCCGCACCCTGGGATATCTCTTCCTGTATACCTCCGTCAGAAATAAACGCATATGTTTTGTGCGCCATCCATTCACCGAATCTCGCAACGAGGAATCTTTCTGCTATAGCCTCTCCCAATGCCATTACGTGTCCTTGGCCCAACGGACCGGACGTATTTTCAACACCACGGAGAACATCTACTTCAGGATGTCCCGGAGTAACGCTTCCCCACTGGCGGAACTGTTTAAGATCGTCGAGGCTGTAATATCCGGAAAGACAAAGCACAGAATAAAGCATAGGAGACATGTGCCCCGGATCGAGGAAAAAACGATCCCTGTGCGGGTACTTCATATCGTCCGGATTATAATTCAGATATTCGGAATACAGGACGTTTATAAAATCCGCTCCTCCCATGGCTCCTCCGGGATGACCGGATTTAGCCTTTTCAACCATAGCCGCCGCCAAAATCCTTATATTATCCGCAGCTTTTTCTGTGATGTTAGCCATAATTCTTGATGTTATTAATTTGTGGTTAGTATCTAAAATTCGTATCTACAAATATAAAAATTAATCATTATAAACCGTACCGTTATTTCGGTGCTTTTTTGTAAAGATAAATCGCGATGACTGCAAATATTATATTGGGAAGCCATACTGACAACAAAGGCGGCAGTACTCCCCCCTTGGCAAATTCCTCTGCGAATTTCATCATCAGGATATAAACAGCACAAAGCGTAAATCCTATACCTATATGAAGACCGGTACCTCCCCTGACCTTTCTGGATGAAAGTGAGACGCCTATGAGAGATAATACGAAGGTCGCGGCGGGATATGCCACACGGCTGTATTTTTCCACTTCGAAAACCTCAACCATATCCGAGCCCTTTAATTTCTGCTGCTTTATAAAGTTATTCAAATCCTTATAATTCATCGTTTGTATAAGGTTCTGCACCTTGCCGAGTTCCTCTGAAGTGAGGTTTATCATCGTATCCAGATTCTTTTTCCTCTCGAAATATTCGGTTTCCTCGTCGAAATAGCGTTGGACGTATTCGGGAGCTGTCCATCTCTGAGTTTCTTCGTTAAATCTCGGATTTGCCGCCTCCAAAGAAGATACTATCGCACCGTTATCGTAGGTTTCCAAAGCAAGGAACGAAGCCCTCTGCGTCTGTCCCCTGTACTCCCTTACGTATGCGAACGTACCTGGTGTAACCTGTCTGTAAATATGCTTTTCAAACGTACTACGACTGCTCTTTTTTAGATATTGGGACTCAAACTCTATTCTGTGTTGGTTAGAGACCGGTATGACGAAAAGATTCAATACGAGACTTACTATCGTGATAACCAATGAAGATAAAAAATAAGGATAAAGGAACCTCTTAAAACTGACACCGCTCGACAAAATCGCGATAACTTCCGTATTATACGCCATTTTGGAAGTAAAGAAAATTACGGCAATAAAGGTTATTAGTCCGCTGAACTGATTTATAAAGAAAGGAATAAAATTAAGGTAATACTTGAAAGCTATCTGAGACATTGGGGCCTTAAGTTCCGTAAAGTCATCGAGTTTCTCAGCGAAATCAAATATTACCATTACGACTATTATCAATCCAATGGTAAACACGTACGTTCCGAGGAATTTTCTTATAATGTAGCGGTCTAGTATTTGTACTTTGTAATTATCCATCTTACAGTCTTTGTGACAGTTTTGGTACCATCGTTTCCTTCCACTGAGAGAAATCGCCAGCAATTATATGCTCGCGACTCTGTTTTACCAGCCACAGATAGAAGGCCAGATTATGCATACTGGCTATCTGGGCTGCCAGCATCTCACCGGCTATCGTCAGATGGCGCAGATACGCCTTCGTATATATATGGTCGGCAAAACATGTTCCGTTAGTATCTATCGGGGAAAAATCGTCTTTCCACTTGTTATTGCGAATATTTATTATCCCCTCAATGGTGAACAACATGCCGTTTCGTCCGTTTCGGGTGGGCATCACACAATCGAACATATCGATACCCCTGGATATAGCTTCAAGAATATTCACAGGAGTGCCCACGCCCATAAGGTAACGCGGCCTGTCTTCAGGCAGGATTTCGTTTACCGCTTCGATCATCTCGTACATCTCCGGAGCAGGCTCGCCTACGGCAAGACCTCCAATTGCATAAGCACCGGCATTGAATCGTTTCACGTATTCCGCTGACTTAATTCTCAGCTCAGGATAGGTGCATCCCTGAACAATAGGAACAAGCGTTTGCTCGTATCCGTATTTTCCGGATGTCTGTTCGTAACGGTTAAAACATCTTTCCAGCCACCTGTTGGTAAGATCGAGCGATTTCGACGCATAACCGTACTCCGCTGTTCCCGGAGGGCATTCGTCGAATGCCATCATAAAATCTGCTCCTATGGAACGCTGAATATCGACAACGGATTCCGGAGTAAATAGATGTTTGGATCCGTCTATGTGCGATCTGAACTCGCATCCCTTCTCCGAAATTTTACGATTCTCCGCGAGCGAAAATACCTGAAATCCACCGCTGTCCGTGAGTATGGGTTTGTCCCATGCAGAAAATCTGTGAAGACCTCCGGCCTTCTCGAGGATTTCAGTACCTGGACGCAGATATAAATGATAAGTATTTCCGAGTATTATTTCCGCTTTTACTTCTTCGGATAAATCACGGTGAAATACCCCTTTCACACTACCGACAGTTCCTACCGGCATAAATATGGGTGTCTCTATTCTGCCGTGCGCAGTAATTATCTCTCCCGCACGCGCTTTGGTTTCTTTGTCTCTATGTTGAAGCGTGAAATCCATCGGTGTTATCTATGAAGAGCATCCCATACCATATCTTTGAGCCTGTCGATTCCGGCACCGGTCACGGACGATATCATTACATACGGAATATCCGGCAGTTTACTGTTCTTTATTTCTTCCGCCAACTCTTCGTCGAGCATGTCGCATTTGGTTATTGCAAGCAGGCGTTCTTTGTCGAGAAGTTCCGGATTATATTGTTTAAGTTCATTAAGGAGAACTTCATATTCAGTATAAATATCTTTGGAATCCGCAGGGATCATAAACAGTAGTATCGAATTTCTTTCGATATGCCTTAAGAATCTGGTTCCCAAGCCTCTTCCTTCATGTGCATCTTCGATTATTCCTGGAATATCAGCCATCACGAACGATCTGTGATCCCGGTAAGAGACTATGCCCAGATTAGGTTCCAGCGTGGTAAACGCATAATTAGCAATTTTAGGCTTGGCGGCGGATACAACGGATAAAAGAGTGGACTTCCCCGCGTTCGGGAACCCTACGAGCCCCACGTCCGCAAGAACCTTAAGCTCCAGTATATATAAACCTTCTTTACACTCCTCTCCTTCCTGTGCATATCTGGGGGCCTGATTGGTAGCTGTCCTGAAATGCCAGTTGCCCAAACCTCCGCGGCCGCCTTTAAGAATAACGACCTCCTGTTTATCTTCGGTAACTTCACCGACGATCTCACCGGTCTCTGCATCGCGTGCCACTGTTCCGAGAGGAACCTCGATAATTGAATCCTTCCCGTTTTTACCATGGCACCTCGCTCCGTGACCATGTTCTCCGTTTTCAGCAAATATATGGCGTTTATATTTAAGGTGTATCAGCGTCCAATACTGAGAGTTGCCTTTAAGGATCACGCTTCCGCCTTCGCCTCCGTCTCCACCGTCAGGACCTCCGAATTCCACGAATTTTTCCCTCCGGAAATGACGCGAGCCGCCGCCGCCGCTTCCTGAACGGCAGAATATCTTCACATAATCAACAAAATTGGATGATGCCATATTATCTACTTAAAGACTGCAAAGATAGTCAAATAAAACGTTTGCGGAAAAAAACCTGTTTTATTTAGGGTTCAACACGATAAACGGCACCAGCATTTCTTCCAACGAAATTCCTCCGTGCTGGAAGGTACTCTTGTAATACCTTACGTAATAGTTGTAATTATTCGGATAGGCCAAGAAGTCCCGGTTATAAGCGAATACATAAGTAGAACTTAAATTCGATTTCGGCAAATGTATCGACTCCGGCTTGGTTACCTCGTATACTTCCTTACTGTTGTATTTGAGATTACGTCCCGTCTTATACCTGATATTAGTGGAAGTTTCCCGGTCACCCTGTATACGGACAGGGTTCTCCACCCTTATGGTTCCGTGATCCGACGTTATTATGACCTTATGCTTTCTTTCTGCCAGCATCTTGAGAATCTCGAAAAGATCCGAATGTTCGAACCATGATCGTGTAAGCGAACGGAACGCGGCCTCATCTTCGGCCAGCTCCCTTATAATATCGGTTTCGGTTCTCGCATGTGACAGAATATCAAGGAAATTGTAAACTATTACGGAAAAATCAGCGTTATAAATCTTACTTATATTATCGATAAGTCTTTTACTTGCCTCGGGCCTTACCAGTTTTTCAAATACCCATTTGTAATTCTTGCCGTAAGTCTGAAGCTGCCGGCGAAGAAAATCTTCTTCGTATTTATTTTTTCCGCCATCCTCGCTGTAGTTAAGCCACAGGTCGGGCATTATTTTATCTATCGCCAACGGAGTAAGTCCTGCAAAGATTGCATTCCGGGCATATTGGGTGGCAGTCGGAAGAATACTGCAATAAAAATCTTCATTCTCCACCTGAAAATAATTGTTCAATCCCGGTGCGACCATTTTCCACTGGTCATAACGAAAATTATCGATAAGAAGCATCGTAGTCTTCTCATTTTTGTCCGCTATCGGGAATATCTTGGTACGCATCAGATTATGCGATAGTACCGGCCTTTCGTTATTTTTATCATTGAACCAATTCGCATATTCCCGTTTAATAAATTTGGCGAACTCGTTGTTAGCCTCGTCTATCTGATAAGAGAATATCTCCCGGATCCCGCGATCCTCCGATTCGATAAGCTGGATATCCCAATTCACCAGTTTCTTATATATATTGACCCAGTCCTGGAAATTATCCGCACTCGAGAAAGACGAGCTTATATTGCCGAATTCGGACCTGTAATCCGCAGTGGTCTTCTCGGTAACAAGCTGATGCTGGTGGACGTTCTTTTTGATCGAAAGCAATACCTGGCTCGGGTTCACGGGCTTGATAATATAATCGGCAATGTTTGACCCTACGGCCTTATCCATTATATTTTCTTCTTCGCTCTTGGTGACCATAATGACAGGGGTCATAGGTCTTATCTCTTTTATTTTAGGAAGCGTCTCCAAGCCGGTCATACCCGGCATCATTTCATCCAGGATTATTAGGTCGAAAGGTTTTGTCTGTATAATTTCCAGAGCGTCGTAACCGTTATTGCAGGTCTCGACATCGTAGCCTTTGTTCTGAAGAAATAAAATATGAGGTTTTAACAATTCAATCTCGTCGTCTACCCACAATATACTAACACTACTCATAAATACGTTTTGTTTTTTTAGAAAACGTAACGAAGATAGAAATATTACTTCAAAAATAACTTATATTTGCATACAAACTTTTTGTCCGATATGAACAAGAGAAAAATCGTCTCCGGAGCGCTTGCGGCAGTGTGCCTCATTCTGCTCACAGTTGTAATAATCCGCAAATCAAATTATACGGAAGAATACCCCGACCTCACAGAAATTTTTTCCGAGGATATTCCTGAAAATCTTCTCTACGGCATTTGTGCCGACAGTTACAGCATTCAGGAAGACATAGTAAAATCCGGAGAGAGCCTGTCGGTAATCTTAGACAGGTATGGACTATCCGCAGTGGAAATCGATTCCGCAGTCAAGGCCTCGGAGAATGTGTTCAACGTAAAATCCATCCGCGGAGGCAATGGCTATAAAGCATTTCTGACACAGGATACTACCGCACGGCTGAGCCATTTCGTGTATGAAAAAAACAAAATCGAATACGTGGTATTCTCATTCGGAGATTCTATCACGGTTAGAAACGACAGCAAAGATATTATATCCGAGACGAGAGTGGCGGAAGCAGAAATAAGCAGCTCTTTATGGAACGCCATGGTGGACAATGATATATCCCCTGCTCTGGCTATGGAACTTTCGGAAATATATGCATGGAGCATCGATTTTTTCGGCCTCCAGAAGGGAGATAAATTTAAGATAGTATTCGAGGAAAATTATGTGGATTCAATTAAGGTCGGAATCGGCAGCATCCTCGGAGCATGGTTCGTGAACAACGGCAAAAAATATTATGCGATACCTTTCGAACTGGACGGAAAAATCAAATTCTGGGATGAGAACGGCAACAGCCTTCGCCAGAATCTGCTTAAGGCTCCGCTTAGTTATTCGCGCATATCGTCTACATTCTCACACTCCAGACTTCATCCCGTTCTGAAGATCCGCAGACCTCACTATGGTGTGGATTACGCTGCACCCGCAGGAACCCCTGTGTATGCAGTAGCAGACGGAACCGTAACTTCGAGAACCTATACTTCTCAAGGAGGTAATACTGTAAAGATCAAACATTCGCAGGGACTTGAGTCCGGCTACTTACACTTACAGAAATTCGCCAACGGGCTTAAGGTCGGGCAAAGGGTCAGCCAGGGCGAACTAATCGGATATGTGGGTTCTACGGGACTTGCGACAGGTCCTCACCTCGATTTCAGATTATGGAAGAACGGCAAACCTATCGATCCGCTTAAAGTAGACACCGAACCTGCCGAACCTATCGCATCTGAATATGAGTCACATTTTGCAATGGTTAAAGAAGCTGTTCTCGGCGTCCTGGAAGGTGAGAGCCAGCCGGCAGAAATACTGGCAGCGATCAAAAGCGAACCTGCTATTTTCAGGACCGACTCGCTGGCAATGTATATAAACGGCAGGTAATGGATCCTGATAAAGAAATTATTCGTTTTATAAAAGAACATCATGTCATGACATTAGCTACGGCCGTGGATAACCGCCCGTATTGTGCCAATCTTTTTTATGCATGGATGTCCAGCGAAAACTGCTTCGTTTTTACGTCTTCACCTGAAACCAAACACGCTTCCCAGGGACTCGAAAACAGCGATGTCGCTGCATCTATAGTATTGGAAACATCTGTCGTCGGCAAAATACGGGGTTTACAGATATGCGGCAAAATGCAACGTCCGGAAGGCGTGCTTTTTGATAAAGCTAAAACAAGATATATCAAAAAATACCCTTTTTCTGCGGTAATGAAACTCGATCTATGGGTGCTGGTTCCGGAGTTTATGAAACTTACGGACAACAGACTGGGTTTCGGAAAAAAAATAATATGGACACTGTAAGCGAATTAAATCATAAAACAGTTGCAGTAACAGGCGGCACGGGAATGCTCGGGCGCGAACTTGTATCGCAACTTCTCACACTGGGTGTTAATCCGGTGCTTATAGTGAGAAATCCGGAATCAATGAAAAAATTATATTCCTACCTCGGTGCGGAACCTGAACTTAAAATTATTAAAGCGGACTTTATGAATCCCCATGAACTCACCGAAGCCTTTCAGGGTACCGACATGATCTTTCACTGCGCAGCAGGCGTTTCGATGAATGATGGAACTGATAATCTTATAGCACTCAATACGGATATTACACACCATGTAGTAAATTCATGTATGGATGCCGGGGTCGATAAACTTATTCACGTAAGTTCGGTTGCGGCATTGGGCTCGGAACCGGAAAAAATCACGGACGAGAACTCTTATCCTGATAATATCTCAAACTGGGCGCCATACGCGATCAGTAAATTTTATTCCGAGAACGAAGTATGGCGCGGACACAACAGCGGACTTAAAACCGTTATAGTAAATCCATCTGTCATTCTGGGTCCGGGCAACTGGAAGGAGTACGGCACCCCTTTGATGTTTGCCACTATCGCCAAGGGAGTTGCAGTTTATCCTCCGGGGGGAAGCGGTTTCGTAGATGTAAGGGATGTAGCTTCTGTTATGATACGACTATCCGAAATACCGGAAGCAGTAGGACGAAGATTCATCGTATCTTCCGAGAATATAAGTTTCAGGGAACTAATGATAATGATTACCAACGCAGTAGGTAAAAAACCTCCTCGTATGAAAATAGGAAAAAAAACACTTAATTTTTTCAGTAAGGCAGCGGAAATAATCTCCGGACTCGGACACATGGATAATCCCTTTTCTCAAAATATCGCTGAAATAGCCGCATGCAGAACCTACTACGATAATAGTGCAATCACTCGGCTTACCGGATACAAATTCAGACCGGTAAAAGAATCCATAGGCTACATGGCAGATTCATATCTAAAAGATACAAGAAAATGAAAACCGGTATAATAATCGTCGCCAGCGGTAGAGGCTCCAGGATGGGCGGTCCTGTCCCCAAACAGTTCGCGTTGTTAAAGGGCAGGCCAGTTCTTATGCACACTATCGAGAAATTTCATAATGCCCTTAAAGATTCCCGAATAATCCTTGTTATACCCAGCAGCGAATTATCTTTGTGGAAGAAGTTATGTCTGGAATATAACTTCAATATACCTCACGACATAACCTTCGGAGGAGACAACAGGTTCGATTCCGTTAAAAATGGTTTAAAGCGTGCTTCATACTGCAATATAATAGGTATCCATGACGGCGTGCGTCCTTTAGTCACGGAAAAAGTAATTACCTCTACAAAACTTACGGCTGAGCAATACGGGTGCGCCATTCCTGCTGTTCCTGTATCGGACTCATTAAGAAGATATACAGACACGGAAAATAAAATCGTCGACCGCAGCGGACTTTATGCAGTACAGACTCCGCAGTTTTTTAAAAAAAGAATAATTATGGATTCCTACGACACTGAATTTTCACCGGAATTTACCGACGATGCCAGTGTTGCAGAGAAAAAAGGATATGCAATCCATATAACGGACGGGGATCCACTGAATATAAAACTTACTACTCCGGCTGATATGATAATCGCCGAAGCCATATTATCTGCAATCTAATTCAACCCAGGCAGTCTCTATTCCTACACGTTTAAGAAGGTCCACTCCTTCGAGTGTGTGGTATTCGTCGCAATATACAACGCGTTTAATACCGGATTGTATTATAAGTTTCGAGCACTCCATACACGGGGAAGAAGTTATATACAGCGTCGCACCCTCGCTGCTGTTGCCCGATTTAGCAACTTTAGTTATGGCATTAGCCTCGGCATGAAGCACATAGGATTTTGTTTTGCCTTCCGCATCTTCGCATATATTTTCGAATCCTGACGGGGTACCGTTAAATCCGTCTGAAATTATCATCTTATCCTTAACGATTAATGCCCCTACCTTACGTCTTACACAATACGAGTTCTCGGACCATATTTTGGCCATACGCAGATAACGTACATCCAACTGACGCTGTTTCTCCTCGTTATATCCCATTTGAATTTATTTTATATATACTTCAAGGAATTTTCCTTTTCCCTTAATAACCGCATAGTTAAAAACCGCAGGCAGAAGAACCGTCTCCGCATCCATCATATATTCCATTCCGCCTTCGGTTTCGATAAAAATTTCACCTTCCAGACACTGGTAAATTACAAAGGAATCAAGAGAAGAATAATCTCTTTCCATAGCACCATCCATCTCGATTATATTGGTAACGAAAAATTCGGAAGAAACTGCTTCCACAACTTCGTTTTTTTTAGATTCGGTTCGGATGCAAAGATCGTTTCGTTTTCCGAAATCAAGGGCATCCACGGCAAGTTCGGTGTGCAGATCCCTCATTTTCCCCTTACTGTCCTTTCTATCCCAGTCATAGAGCCTGTAAGTAATGTCGGAAGTCTGCTGTATTTCGGCAAGAAGCACTCCGCTGCCAATCGCATGTATCGTTCCTGCAGGCAGATAGAACATATCTCCTTTTTTAACTTTTTCTTTTTTCAAAACTGACTGAATGGTTTTGTTATTAAGGTGGTCGATATATTCTTCCCTACTGATATTTTTACTGAAACCCAAATAGATATAGGAATCTTCATCTGCCTCCATAACGTACCACATTTCGGTTTTACCGTAAGCACCGTGCCTCTCCGCAGCAAGTTCGTCTCCGGGATGCACCTGTACCGAAAGAATATCGCTTGCGTCCAGAAGTTTGACAAGCACGGGGAATTCCATGCCGAATTTATCGAAAACAGCGTCACCTACGAGTTCACCCATATATATCTCGATAAGTTCCTGGATATTATTCCCGGCAAGCTCTCCGTTTGTCACAACGGACAGATCGCCGTCGAGTCCGGACAGCTCCCAGCTTTCGCCTATCGGCCGGTCGTCGGGACACATTCTCAAGTAATTATCTCTTAGCCTGTTGCCCCCCCAGATACGTTCTTTATATATAGGTTCGAATTTTAACGGATATAGCATTATCGGTCAGTTAAATCGTAAAATGAAACGCAAATTTAAAATATTTATTAATATTTTCATACATTTGTTGCATAGAGCCGCACTCTGCGGACATCCCCGGAAAATAAAGATAATATAAAATATCCAGATTATGAAAGAATGTGTTTTAGTTACCGGAGGCGCGGGTTTCATCGGAAGCCACACTGCTGTCGAACTTATTAACGCCGGATACGACGTGTTTATTGTCGACAACCTTTCGAACTCCGACATGGATGCGGTAGAGGGCGTCCGTAAAATCACAGGTGTGGACGTACCTTTGGAGGTGGTGGACTGCTGCGATTTCGAAGCAATGTATGAAGTGTTCAAAAAATATAAATTCAATTCGATTATTCATTTCGCTGCCTCCAAGGCGGTAGGCGAGTCCGTAATCAAACCATTATTGTATTACAGGAACAACATTACCTCTTTACTGAATATTCTTGAACTCATGAGAGACAACGGAGTGGACAACCTTGTATTCTCTTCGTCGTGTACGGTTTACGGAGAACCGGATGTTCTTCCCGTTACAGAACAAACACCGCGCAAACCGGCAAATTCCCCATACGGGAATACCAAGCAGGTCTGTGAAGATATTTTACGCGACGCAATCACGGCGCATCCGCAGATCAAGGGTATTTCATTAAGATATTTCAATCCCATCGGCGCCCATCCTTCGGCATTAATAGGAGAACTTCCCAAAGGTGTTCCGGGGAATCTCGTACCGTTCATTACACAGACTGCTGCAGGTTTAAGAGACGAGCTCAGCGTATTCGGGAACGACTACAATACTCCTGACGGATCGGCGGTCAGGGATTATATAGATGTTGTAGATCTCGCGAGAGCGCATGTTGCGGGAATGGCTCGTATGACGCAGGGCAAGAGTAAATCCGGATATGAAATTTTCAATGTAGGAACCGGAAACGGATTATCCGTTTTACAACTCTTAAACAAATTCCAGGAAGTGAACGACCTTAAAATAAGATATAAGATCGTAGGTAGACGAGCTGGAGATATCGAAAAAATCTGGGCAGATACCACTTATGCCAACGAAGAACTCGGATGGACGGCGCAGGTTCCGATCGAGGACACGCTGAAGTCCGCATGGGCGTGGGAGAAACGTATAAGGAATATTGAATAAAATATATAAGGCTGCCTCCGGCAGCCTTAGTCTTTATATTTTCCCCACCATACTCATCCACAAGTCTGCCATAAGTTTATGACCGGCCGGAGTCGGATGAACTCCGTCCCAAAGCCAATATTCCGCAGGTGCTTTATCAAATGCTTTTTCGAACATTTCGAAGTAAGGAATGAATACTGCACCATATTCATTCGCCAGTTTCCTGACGATCTCCCCGAGCTCCCTTGTCAATTTTTCCCGTTCCGACCACAGATAAGACATATCGTTCACTTCCGCAACGAACGGTGCACCGAGAATAAATTTAACATTCGGATTTTTGAACAGCGATTTTTCAATACATGCTCTGTAGCTCGTCTCCCATCCATCATAATCAAAGTCCTCGGCAGTTTTACTTTGTAATAAATGATTTCCAACATCGTTTATTCCTATCAATATCGAGACTATATCAGGATTCAAATCCAGAACATCCTGCTGCCATTTGGCAGCCATATCCTCAAGCCTGTTACCGCTTATACCCCTGTTATAGAAATCATATCTTCTATCCGGATATTCAGCCGTATAGGTTGCGGCACAAATAAACATATAGCCATGTCCAAAGATATGATTCGGATCAGTTCCCCGTTCTCCGCTTTGATTTTGCCCCCAATTACCGTCCGTAATCGAATCCCCCTGAAAAACAATTCTATCTCCGTCCATAATCAACGGCTGATACCCGTCATCCTGTTTACAGGAAGCCGAAAACAGAAAAGGAACCATTCCGAGAATAAAAAATTTAACCGGATTTCTCATTTTATATAAATATTAAAAACGGGAACCAGATGATTCCCGTTATATTAAAATCAATTCTTTATTTAGAATTTGAAAAAGTTTTTAGCATTGTTGTAAGATATATCCTCGACCATTTGTCCGATGAACGCCATTTCGCTGCGAGGCAGTTTACCTTTCCTGATATCTTCACCTATAAGGTTGCAAAGAATACGGCGGAAATACTCGTGGCGTGGGTAAGACAAGAAGCTGCGCGAATCTGTAAGCATACCTACGAAACGGCTGAGAAGACCGAGAACAGAGAGTGAGTTCATCTGGTTTATCATGCCTACTTCCTGATCGAGGAACCACCAACCGGAACCGAACTGCATTTTACCTGCTACGGTACCGTCGTTGAACGTGTAAGCCATTGTAGTCAAGACTTCGTTATCGCCCGGATTGAGGTTATAAAGAATGGTCTTGGTAAGTGTATTGTTATAAGCTAGTTTATTGAGAAGCTTGTGTCCGGCAGCAGCCATTTTAACGTCGTGGATAGCATCGTAACCGGTGTCCGGTCCGAGCTTCTCAAACATCTTGGTGTTGCAGTTACGAATAGCTCCTACATGAAACTGCTGGGTCCAGTCTTTTTCGAAGTCCATCACTGCGAACTCGAATAACATTGCCGAACGGAACTTCAACAACTCTTCCTGTGTTGCTTCCTTTCCACTCCTTACCTTGTCGAAGATAGTATTGATTTCCGCCTGAGTGTAGTCTTCAGCATAGAATGTCTCGAGACCATGGTCAGACAATTTACATCCGAGAGATTCGAAGAAGTCCTGACGAATCCTCAGCGCTTTCATAAGGTCGCTGAACGAAGATATGCTAACGTTAGAGACCTTCTCGAGACCTGCAATATACTCGTTGTAAGCCGCAGCATTCTCGACAGCCATAGCTTTGTCCGGCCTCCATGTAGGAAGAACCTTGACACCGAACGGATTGTCTTTGATCTGCTGGTGGTATTCCAGTGTGTCCGCGGGATCGTCCGTAGTACAAACGACTTCCACATTACACTTTTTCATTATATTCTGTGCACGGAACTCTTCAGTCTGAAGTTTAGCGGTACACTCGTCATATATCTCTTTTGCGGTTCCTGGCTTGAGTATTTTGTTAACCCCGAATACTTTCTGGAGTTCGAGGTGCACCCAATGATACAACGGGTTACGCATAGTATAAGGAACGGTCTCCGCCCATTTCTCGAATTTCTCGTAGTCCGGTTTATTTCCCGTAATATATTCTTCGTCGATACCGTTACCGCGCATCGCACGCCATTTATAGTGATCCCCGCCCAACCATATCTCGGTCATGTTCTTGAACTGATAATTATCCGCAATCATTTTAGGGATAAGATGACAGTGATAGTCGATGATCGGCATCTTCGCCGCGTGTTGGTGATAGAGAACCTGTGCTTCTTCGCTGTCGAGCATAAAGTTCTCGTCCATAAATTCTTTCATCCGTAATAATTTTATGATGTTTAATTAATATTCAAACTGTGCACATGACGTGCAGTTACAAATTTAATCAAAAAAAGATCATAAAAAATATTTTAATACAGGCTTTAATCTTTTTTAAATATTTACTAAAATCCGCTTGGTATTATCGTCAATTTTTGCAAACTTTGTATGTTTAAACCCCTCCTGAAAAGGAAAACTAAATAAAAATCATATAAACATGAAAGAACTGAACAGAAAAACAGCACCGAACAAAAACTATCCTGAAAAGGTAATCCAATTCGGCGAAGGCAACTTCCTGCGCGCATTCGTGGACTGGATCATTTACAACATGAATGAAAAAGCGGATTTCAACGGCAGCGTAGTCGTAGTACAGCCTATAGAGAACGGTATGGTGGACATGCTGAACGCTCAAGACGGTCTCTACCACCTTAATCTCCAGGGATTGGATAACGGCAAAGAAGTTGACAGCATCGAACTTATCGACGTTATCAGCAGGGGGCTAAATCCATACACTCAGTTCGACGAATATATTAAACTCGCGGAGAAGCCCGAGATGCGCTTCGTGATCTCTAATACAACCGAGGCTGGAATCGCATTCGATCCTTCCTGTAAACTGGACGATAAACCCGCGAAGTCATATCCGGGCAAACTCACACAGTTGCTTTATCACAGATTCAAAACCTTTAACGGAGCTGCGGACAAAGGATTTATCATACTCCCTTGCGAGCTTATCTTCCATAACGGAACAGAACTTAAAAAATGTATCGAACAATATATCGATCTTTGGAACCTCGGCGAAGATTTCAAAAAATGGTTCGAGACCGCGTGCGGAGTTTACA
Source organism: Rikenellaceae bacterium (assembly GCA_021201795.1). Classification (GTDB taxonomy): domain Bacteria; phylum Bacteroidota; class Bacteroidia; order Bacteroidales; family Rikenellaceae; genus JAJBUQ01. Next base: position 47,197 of record JAJQEF010000013.1, on the reverse strand, counting down.
GCACATTAGTCGATCGTATCGTTCCGGGCTACCCTAAAGACACTATCGACGAGATACACGCAAGGATCGGATATAACGACAAGCTCGTCGTCAAAGGCGAAATTTTCCACCTGTGGGTGATCGAAGCACCTCAATCGGTGGCTAAAGAGTTCCCTGCGGACAAAGCGGGACTTAATGTTCTCTTCGTACCGAGCGAGAAGCCTTATCATGAAAGAAAAGTTACTCTTCTCAACGGCCCTCACACGGTTCTGTCCCCGGTAGGATACCTGTCTGGACTCGACACTGTAAAAGAGATAGTAGAACACGATGTTACCGGTAAATTCGTGAACAAAGTTATGTTCGACGAACTCCTCCAAACACTCGATCTTCCTAAGGAGGAACTCGAAAAATTTGCTGGCGACGTTCTCGACCGTTTCCGCAATCCGTTCGTTAAACACTTCGTTACGAGCATTATGCTCAACTCGTTCCCTAAATTTAAAACACGCGATCTTCCGGGACTCAAAATATATCTTGAAAGGAAGGGCGAACTTCCTTCGGGACTCGTATTGGGTCTCACTGGTATCGTGACATATTACAAGGGCGGTAAGAGAGGCCAGGACACTATCGTCCCTAACGACGACGCGGCTATCATCGAACTTCTTAACAAATTGTGGGCTACAGGAAACACTGCGGAAGTTGCCAGGGGCATCTTAGGTGCTGAATTTATCTGGGGAGAGAACCTTAACAACATAGCTGGACTCACAGAAAAACTCACAGGATATCTTAATTCTATTCAGGAAAAAGGTATGCTTGAAACAGTAAAATCAATTTTGTAAGCCACGGCAATGAAGACAAGATTTTTAAAGATCAATCCTGCGGATAATGTAGCGGTCGCGATCGACGCACTATCCAAAGGTGAAAATATAAAAATAGACTCCGAAGAAATAATTCTGGCGGAAGATATTCCCGCAGGACATAAATTCTCTCTTAAGGATATGGCTGAGAATGAAAACGTAATAAAATACGGCGACCCTATCGGTCATGCGCTTAAGGCGATCGTCAAAGGCGGGCTCGTAAACGAAAAGAATATTAAAACCAATCTCGAAGGGATTCTCGACTATACTTACGAGCCTAAGTTAGAGAATGTGTACTCCGATAAAAAAGGATTAACATTCAAAGGATATAAGCGCTCTAATGGCGAAGTAGGCATTCGCAATGAAATATGGGTAATTCCTACTGTCGGATGCGTAAACGGCATCGTAAACGAGCTCGCTTCCGCACTCAGGAACGAGACAGGCGGCAAAGGCGTAGACGCTATCGTAGCTTATCCGCACAATTACGGATGTTCGCAGTTAGGCGACGATCACGAGAATACACGTAAGGTTCTCCGCGATATGGTGCTTCACCCCAACGCAGGAGGAGTACTTGTGGTAGGACTCGGATGCGAGAACAATCAACTCGATATCTTCCGCGGATTCGTGGGAGAAGTGGACGAGTCTCGTGTTAAATTTATGATTACCCAGCAGGTTGGCAACGAATACGAAGAAGGGATAAAACTTCTCCGCGAGATTTACGATGTCGCATCCAAAGACGTCCGCACGGATGTTCCTGTTTCGGAACTCAAAGTAGGACTCAAATGCGGCGGTTCGGACGGTTTCTCCGGAATCACAGCCAATCCGCTCTTAGGCGTATTCTCTGACTTCCTGATAGCAAACGGCGGAACCTCTATCCTGACTGAGGTTCCTGAAATGTTCGGCGCAGAGACCATTCTTATGAACAGATGCAAGGACAGGGAGACATTCGACAAAACCGTACATCTTATCAACGACTTCAAAAATTACTTCACGAAGAATAACCAGCCTGTTTACGAGAATCCGTCACCGGGAAATAAGGCGGGGGGCATCTCTACGCTCGAAGAGAAATCTCTCGGTTGCACCCAGAAATGCGGCAAGGCGACTGTTCAGGATGTTCTGATGTACGGCGACAGGATCAAAACCAAAGGACTGAGCCTGCTCAGTTCCCCGGGCAACGACTTGGTGGCGGCTACCGCTCTTGCTTCTTCAGGATGCCAGATAGTTCTATTCACAACTGGGCGTGGAACACCGTTCGGAACATTCGTTCCTACGATGAAAATCTCGACGAACTCGAACCTTTACAACAACAAACCGCACTGGATCGATTTCAATGCCGGGGTTATAGTTGAAGATAAACCTATCGAAGAGACCTGCGAGCAATTTATCGAATACATTATCCGTGTTGCCAGCGGCGAAGAGGTAAACAACGAGAAACACAATTACAGGGAGATCGCGATCTTTAAAACAGGCGTGACTCTGTAAATTCAAATATTCATCTTAAAACGGGGCATATTGCCCCGTTTTTTGTATATTTATATAAATGCAGACCTTAAATTCATTAGTATGGACAAGAAGGATTTTATGAAACTCGCTATAAAATTGTCGAAAGAGAGCGTGGACAACGGAGGCGGTCCGTTCGGGGCAGTAATAGTGAAAGACGGAAAAATAATCGCGACGGGCAATAATACCGTTACACTCGACCACGACCCTACGGCACATGCAGAAGTCTCCGCGATCCGCAATGCAGGTTCCGCACTGGGGACTTTCGACTTAAGCGGATGCGAGATTTACACTTCCTGCGAACCGTGTCCAATGTGTCTTGGAGCGATATACTGGGCTAAAATAGATAAAATGTATTATGCCAATACAAAGTCCGACGCTAAGAATATCGGCTTTGACGACTCATTTATTTACGATGAAATCGAGTTACCTCCGGAAAAAAGAAAACTCGAATCGGAGCGTCTTTTTGGCAACGAGGCCCTGACGGTTTTCCAACAATGGGAGGACAAGTCCGATAAAACGGAATACTGACACAATATTGTCTGTTTGTAAATAATTAACATTCATTTGGGATTTATAGAACCGGTATCCACAATTGTTTTTGTAAATGTTAATAATTTAAGAACAACTAACAAGCTGATTTATACGGACATTCCGAAAGTTATCATTGAACTACCCACCTATCTTAAAAACTTTTGCCCATATTGTTAATAACTTTTCAGTACCATTAACAACTCATGAACACCTGCTGAAAAAGTTATCAACACGAACCTTTTACATATGCAGAAATAATCCGGAATTTTCACAAAATACCGGTAATATTTTATTATGCCATTTTTGAAAGTTATTAACAGGAATTGTTAATAAACCGTAGTTATGAACAATCAGAGTTCGAGAATCCCGTCCGGAACAGACATACGGATCTCTTCATTTTTTATATCTATAGAAGAAATAAAATCGTCGGCTGCAGGAATAAGATATTCTTCATTGCCGACCGTAATATTGAATAAAGGATTGAATTCGCTATCGATAAACTCCAAAACGGTCCCTTCAATGGTTTTTCCTTCGTAATGGAGAGTTATTCTAAACCCTTCGAGATCTTCGAGGTATAATTCGCTGTCGTCCAGACGAATATTTTTATCTTCCTCGGGTTCCACAAGGAGATAAAACTCTTTGCCGATAAGAACGGATACCCGGGCCTCGCTGTCAAGATCATCAAAAGCCAATACCGCCTTGCTCCTTCCCCGGCGTGAGATCAGGGAATAAAAAAAAGGGGTCGGCAATCCGTCGACATCGACAAATACCGGCCACCTGTTATCTTCAGAATCAAATCCTTCGTATAATGTAACCATCACCTCACCGTCCGTACCGAATAATTTATTTACGCGGCCCACGGGGATCTGTTCAGGTTCATTATACCTGTCCATAATAGGAAATTATTAAGCCTCCGCCGGAGTTTCCGGTTCTTCTGTAGACTCAACAGCTTCAGCAGCAGGAGCTTCTTCCGAAACCTCTTCCGCAGTTTCTTCTTCCTGTGGAGCGTTAGCAGCCTCTTCAGCAGCCTTCTTAGCGGCGATAGCTTTTTCTCTCTCTTCCTTAACTTTTGCTTCAGCGGCAAGGCGGTCCGCCTCATCTTTAGACTGAGCCTCAGCTAACTTGTTGACTTTTGTGGAAATGATACCGTCTTTAGCAAGCATCCATTTGTTGAACTTGTCCTCAGCTTCTTCAGCAGAGAAAGCTCCTTTTTTAACACCGCCTAAAAGGTGTTTTTTGTAAAGCACTCCTTTGTAAGAAAGGATAGCCCTACATGTATCCGTAGGCTGTGCACCGTTCTGCAACCAACCTAAAGCCTTGTCGAACTGGAGATCGATCGTAGCCGGATTTGTGTTCGGATTGTAAGTACCGATTTTCTCAATAAATTTACCATCACGTGGCGCTCTACTGTCTGCAACGACGATGTGATAAAAAGCATAACCTTTTTTACCATGTCTTGCCAATCTGATTTTTACAGGCATTTCTTTTTTAATTTAATGTTTAAGACCTATTTTCCTATCTCGTAGAAAGCGCAAAGGTAAAATTAATTTTAGAAACTACAAAAAAATCAGACCTATAACGGCACCGCCTACGATTATAAGTATCGGATTGACTTTCAGCAGGGATACGGCCAGTGCGGCAAGAAACAGAATGACGCTGAATATGTCCGGGAAGTTAGAGGGTGTCATAAGCATAAATGCCGCGGCACCGATCATACCGATGAGCATCGGTTTTAGTCCGTCCATTACCCAGCCAACGTATTTATTATTCTGGAAGGCGAGATAAAATTTTGTTATGATTATCATTATAACTAATGGAGGAAGACAAACCGCCATAGTCGCCAATGCCGAACCGAGGGCGCTTCCCGACACGTTATATCCGATATATGTGGCACTGTTTATTGCGGCAGGTCCAGGCGTCATCTGAGATATAGCGACTATGTCTGTAAACTCCTGAGCAGTGACCCAGCCACGATTTTCCACCACCTCGTTCTGGATAAGCGACAGCATCGCATAACCGCCTCCGAATCCGAAGACTCCTATCTTAAGAAACGACCAGAAGATTTGCAGGTATATCATTCTTTCACCCTCCCTTTATTCGATAACCCCCATAAAATACCTCCAACCGCACCGGCTATCAGGAAGTAGACAGGCGACACTCCTAAGAATCCGACAACGACAGCTACGGCAGCAGCAAGGACGATTTTTCTCCAGCCCATGTCCTTCGCCATTCCGTAAACCGGAGCGGCAATCAGCGCAACCACGACAGGGCGCATACCTTTGAACGCACTCTCTACCAGTGGATATTTGGTAAAATCAGAGAAGAACATGGCTATCAGCAGAATAATAACAAACGAAGCTATAACCGTCCCTATAATACAGACAATAGAGCCCAGGATCCCACGCATCTTATAACCTACAAAAACAGATGTATTTATGGCTATCGGTCCCGGAGAGGACTGCGCAAGGGCTAACAGATCGAGGAACTCGTCTGCGGAAATCCACTTACGGTTATCGATGATCTCCTTCTGGATAAGTGGAACCATAGCGTAACCGCCTCCGAATGTAAAACAGCCTATTTTAAAAAACGACCAGAATAGTTTAAGGTAGAACCCCATATTTCATAACCGAACCTGTCTTAAAGCGACAACAACATTTTTTTCATGACAGCCTGCGCGGATATCTCCCTGTTAGCGGCTTCCGGTATAACTATCGAACGTTCGCTCTCGATGACATCGTCGGAGACTATCATGTTCCTTCTCACGGGAAGACAGTGCATAAAATATGCCTGATTGGTCAACGCCATTTTTTCAGTGTCGACGGTCCAGTCCATATCCTTGCTGAGTATCTTGCCGTAGTTGTCCCCTGAGTAAGCCGACCAGTTCTTAGCATAAATAAAATCCGCACCTTCAAATGCCTTGCGTTGGTCGTATTCCACACGCGCATTACCTACGAACTGCGGATCGAGTTCGTAACCACGCGGATGTGTTATTACGAAGTCGTAATCCGCTGCGTTCATCCATTCTGCGAATGAATTAGGTACAGCTTGCGGAAGAGCCCTCGGGTGAGGTGCCCATGTGAGAACGACTTTAGGACGTTCCGTGGTCTTGTATTCCTCTATCGTGATAAGATCGGCATAACTCTGCAAAGGGTGCCTTGTTGCAGCCTCCATGCTGAATACGGGCTTGCCGGAATATTTTATAAATTGATTGATAACGGTTTCATTGTAGTCGTATTCTCTGTCCTCCAACCCAGCAAAGGAACGGACGCCTATGATATCACAATACACACCCATTACCGGAATAGCCTCCAGAAGATGCTCCGGTTTGTCTCCATCCATTATTACACCGCGTTCGGTCTCGAGCTTCCACGCACCCTGATTCACATCCAGCACAATTACGTTCATCCCGAGATTCATCGCAGCCTTCTGTGTACTCAGACGTGTTCTCAGGCTTGAATTAAAGAACACCATCATAAGTGTTTTATTCTTCCCGAGGGTATCGAACTGAAACCTGTCTTTTTTTATCTCGAATGCTTCTTTCAGTGCAACCTTAAGGTCGCCTATATCGTTTACGTTAGTGAAATATCTCATCTTTACCCGTAGTTTAGAATAAAAATTTTATACCGCCCATTACATTTACCCCCAACATCGGATAATGGTTGTACATATATAATTTCTTATTAAGCAGATTTCGTCCGGTAACGAACACTCCGAACTCTTTAGTTATGTTGCTGTCTATATTGACATAAAGGTCCATCAGATTATCGCTCTTAACGGCATTCAGCATGTTGTTGTACTGGTATTCATAGAAAATCCTCTCTCCCCACAGCGTCATTCCGAGATCGATAAAGAACAGATTGCGATATTTGTACTTGACACCGAAATTCACTTCAAGATCGGGCCTGTCTCCCGCGTCATCAAAATTATCCAGTTTATATTTATAGAAACGGGCGGAAGCATAAATATTAAAACTTCTCTGGAAATCCGCATCCAGCGCAATCTTCCCGTCCCAGATTTTCGCTTTATCGGTTAAAGCCGTAAATACGTTCCCGTAATATTTAAGGTCGTAATGGTTTACGAAGAAATGAAAATCGTCATTCCGGGTAAAACCACCTGAGATATCATACCTCAATATGTCGAAAAGAAGCCCCCTCGCACCTACCCTTCCGGAATATTCCACAGTCGTGGGAAGCGCCGAACCATTAAGAACGTAAGGATTTATTTTCGACAGGCTCCTGTAATCGTTACGCTGAACATTACCTGTTACAAATGCGTAAGGAGTGAGATAGCCGTCGAAAAGATCGAGTTCTAAATTTATTTTCGGCAGAAACTTATTCTGATTTTCATTCATTCCTTCGGTAGAATAATAAGCATACTGACCGCCTAAACTAAACCGGAATGTACCATTATCGAATTGATAGCCCAAACCCGCAAGAAATATTTCATCCGAGTATTCATTTTTAAGCTTACTCGTACCCTTTACCTTATCATAACCGGCATCGACAGTAATCTGAGAAGTATAACCGGCAGGTATGGATATATGGGTGCCCACCTTCCATAGGAACTCATCGTATTTGAATTTATCCCCGAAGAAATCGAAACTGGCTCCGACTTTAAAATTAAACTTCGATAGATCGGCAAATGAATTTCCTACGGATAATCCGAAGCCAAGATCATGATAGAATTGGGCAAGACCTTTACGTGAAGTATCGAAAGATACCGGAATCGGATCATTGTAATTATAGTATCCGTATCGCGTTACACTGTTGTAGCTGTAATCGAACTTCCCGGACAAGAACAGATCATCTCCGAATTTCCGGTCGGCAAAGAGTGACGCGTTATTGAATGTAGCCTGTGCAGGCGCCTTCTCATTCGCATCATTTTTAATTTTAGAATATTGTCCGTAATGTTTGATTATCGCTCCGACTGTGGTTTTATCGTCCAGTTTGGAACCGTAGCTCGCTTCCGCAATACTCTGAAACGGACCGCCTACTCCGAGTTTAACATAAAAAGGATGATGTATCCTGCTATCTACAGTATTGAAATTCACCGGTCTTATCGGAGACACCGCGAATCCGTAATCCAACGGATAAGGTGTCACTTCGTAATTGAATTCGGGCCTTATCTTAGTAGTATCTACCATATCAGGTGTAAGCCCCATCTTGAACGATTCGCTTACCGATGGTTCGTAAGCCCTCGTAACGGTAACCTCTTTATTAAGGTCATTCTGCGCCGCAAGAGGCAGTGCGGCAACAGCCGCGCATATCCATATAATTAACCGCCTATTCATCATTGTCCTTTTCATTCAGTTGATTAAGTTTAGATTGTGCTTCCGCAACCACTCCGTCATTACGGTCGGTATAGCCATCTATAATACTCTGGTAAGTAGCCTTAGCCTGAAAATCATCCCCTTTTTTGACATACATATCCCCGAGGATCAGGAATGCTTTTGCCATCCAGAACTGATGAGACGTACCACGTTCGGAGAACTTGAATATCTCATTTTCAGCCTCATCATAACGACCCTCCCCATAAAGTATATCTATCGTGAGAAACTGTGCCTCCGCACCGTTCCGTGTTTCCGGATTTGCCGCGGCATCGCTCAATAGAGGCAGTGCTTCCGTTTTTCTGTTTTTAGCATATAACGCCTTGCCTTTGATGAAGTTGGCCTCCGTCCTGAGATCGGGATTAACGGACACCGAACCGAGAACATAATCCGCTGCTTCGACGGCCTGGTCCGGATCATTGAGCTTATCCATAGAGCGCAGATAGCCCGACAATCCGTCGATAACTACCGTCCTGTTCGAAGCGAGTTCCGTGAGCCTTTTATAAAGTTCGGCTGACTTCCGGTAGTCCTCCTTACTGAAATATATCGAAGCGGAATTCTCCACGGAATTTATAGTAAACGTATTTACCGTCATCCCCATAATTCTTTCGAAGCCCCGGAGAGCCGAGTCCGTATCACCGTCATTCATATCGGTTTCCGCAATATAATACGTGGCATTGGCTACATAACTACCTCTCGGATACTGCTCCAGATATTTTTCGAATAACGGATAAGCACGTTTATTGTCTCCTGTGAGATAGATCCTTTCCGCTACAGTAAACGTCAATGAATCGCGTTCCATAACGCTTACATTAGTTTCGATATTATTGTTATTAGCGTAATCGAAATAACCGTTAAGATCGTTATTCTCAACATATATGTTCCTTATCGCCAACAGTGCGTCTTTAGCCTGCGAGGATGTCGGATATTCGGTAACTACCTTTTTATATGCGGACAATGCTTCGTTGCTTCTACCGGCATTATAGTAAGCCAGTCCCAGATCGATCAGGGCATCCGGGTAATAAGGCGATCCCGGATAACGTTCTACAAATCGGTTAAGTGTCTGGATCGCTTCCGTAAACATATCCTGTCGTGTATAGGTCGCTCCCAATTCATAGTATGCGTTGTCTACATAATCGCCGACTCCTGCATCCGTAATTTTTTTAAGGGCGTCTATCTTGGCTGTCGCTCCGGATGTCAACCCAAGCGTCAGTGCCTTCTGATATTCGGCATAGTATCTCTCCTGTGTTCCGACGGATATGGCCATGTCATAATTCTGCGTAGCCTGCGCATAGTCGCGGTTAAGGAAATAAATGTCTCCTAAACGGTTGTAAGCATCGGCCATTATACTGGTATTGCCTGTATAAGCGGCAATAAACCTGTCGAACCAAACCAGCGCATCGCGATAATTTTTAAGATTGAAATAACAGTAACCGAGACTGTAATTCGCCATTATATTTTCAGCTTCGTCTTTCGGGGACAAAACTATATAATCCTGATATAAGGGTATAGCCCGTGCATACAAACCCTGCCTGTAATAGGTCTCCGCGAGCCAGAATCTCGTGAGTGCAGTATACTTGGGCATATATCTGTTCTCGTTGGCAATATCGAACATCCTCTGGGCATTGATATAATCCCCGTCTGTGAAATATTCGAGCCCCCTGAAATAAGCGATACGCTGCAGCGCGGCTTTTTCTTCATTATTAGGATTGCTTATCTGCGAGATCGCATCGTATGCTTCTTTGTAATTATTGGAATTCAGATATGCAGCCATGAGATAACTACGTGCCTCGTCCGCATTCTTAGAGTCGGGGAATTCCTGAAGATAATTGTTTATCGTAGTTATTATCTCGTTAAACATTCCGTTGCCGAGTTCATACTGAAGTTTGGCAAAATTGAACATCGCTTCTTCTTTCAGTTTTTTATCTGCGTCGATTCTCATCGCAAGCGCGAATGCCTGCTGCGCACGCTGTTTATTATCCGTTCTCAGACTGGCATTACCTATATGAAAACTCGCATTCTGCGCAAGAAGATCGCTGCCTACGGCTACCTTACCGAGATAATCTACCGCAGTCTCGAAGTCGCCTATCATATAAGCGCTATAACCGGCCATATACATTTCTTCCCTGTTCATCGGATACCCTTCAGAAGAATAGGCGTCCATATATTTCAGCGTTTGCTCATAACTCCCAAAATGATAATTGGACTCTGCGGCAATTTTCAGCATCTCCCCGCGCCTTTCATCCGCAGATATATCCAAAATCCTATCCACCGAGCCGGCAACTTTGGAATAATTTCCCCTTTTAAAATCGATATGAAGCAGATAAAACGGCACTACCGGTCCGTAGCTTCTGTCTGAAGACAGTGAATTGAACCCCCTCTCCGCTTCGTCCAGATTTCCCTCGGCATAATCTATGTACGCAAGATAATAAGTCGCGGACGGACCCAGAACGTGGTCCTGACTCGCCACACGCCTGAAATTCAGGGCTGCCTCGTTGTTATCGCCGGCCGTAAACGCAGCGTAACCTTCATTGAAGAACAGCTGCATCCTTTCAGATGCGGACAATAAACTCGATTCGATCAGATTATACTGCTCGCGCGCCTTAAGGAATTCCTGCCGGGACTGGTAAATATTACCGAGCATGAAACGAATTTCGTTTTTATGTATGGTATTCGGGTACTTGTTTATAAAATCCACAAGCATTATTTCCGCCTTGTCGCCTCCCAGTTCGGCCTCGCATGCGGCAAGATAAAATTCGATATCTTCACGCAGGAAACCATCGCCGAATTCCACTCCACGAAGGGCTTTTTTAAATTCTTCCTGTGCGGTCACATATTTTTCCGCACGATAAAGCTCCAATCCGGAATTATAGAAATATTCCGTTTTTTTCTCTGCAATGTTAGCAGATACCAGAAACGGTATAAGTATATATAATAATAAAAGTGTGAATTTCCTTATCATAATTATTCAAACTATATTTTCATAATCAGCCATAACTCTGCAAAGGTAATAAAAAGTTAATAAAAGATGTAAAACGCACCATTTAGTAATAAAAACATTATTTTTGCGGCATTTACTAACCTTAAATACAGCGAAATGACATTGATAAAATCCATATCCGGCATACGGGGCACCATCGGAGGATGCACGGGGGACAACCTGACTCCACTCGATATTGTAAAATTTGCATCGGCTTACTCCCAATGGATCAGGAACAGGTCCGAAAACAATGAAATTACAGTGGTAATCGGAAGGGACGCGCGGCTATCGGGTGAAATGGTAGGTTCAATAATCGAAGGAACGCTTGCCGGTTGCGGGATCAATGTTATAAACATAGGATTGACCACCACTCCTACGGTCGAGATGGCCGTATGTGGATTCGGTGCGGACGGAGGAATAATAATAACTGCCAGCCATAACCCGAAGCAATGGAACGCCCTGAAGCTTCTCAACGAAAAAGGAGAATTCCTCAACGACGCAGAAGGCAAACTGATCCTTGAATATGCCGAAAAAGAAGAATTCGGGTATGCCGAAGTCGATTATCTCGGAAAAATAACCAGATCTTCCTACGATGACGAACATATAAACCAAATATTGGCACTCAACCTCATAGAAACGGATAAAATAAAAGCACGCAAATTTAAAATCGTTGTAGACGCAGTGAACTCTGTCGGAGGAATTGTTATTCCTGAACTTCTCCGCCGACTCGGGGTCGAAGTCGTGGAATTGAACTGCAGTCCCGACGGTAAATTCGCCCATAACCCGGAACCGCTTCCGGAGAATCTGACGGAAATATCGGCCGTGGTAAAACGTGAAAACGCAGACCTTGGAATCGTCGTGGATCCTGACGTGGACCGTCTTGCGATAATCAATGAAGACGGAACTATGTTCGGTGAAGAATATACTCTCGTCGCGGTAGCGGATTATGTTCTTTCGAAAACCGGAGGCAACACGGTATCGAACCTCAGCTCTTCCCGCGCACTAAGGTACGTTACCCAGGCAAAAGGATACATGTACGCTGCGGCGGCTGTCGGTGAAGTCAACGTTGTCGCGAAGATGAAAGAGAACGGAGCGGTAATAGGCGGCGAAGGCAACGGAGGTGTGATTTATCCCGAACTACATTACGGACGCGACGCATTGGTAGGCGTGGGATTGTTCCTATCCCTTCTTGCGGAAAAAGAAATAAAATGCTCGGAATTGAGAAAAACATATCCCGAATACTATATATCCAAAAATAAGATAGAGCTTACCCCGGAACTGGACGTGGACGGGATTTTGACAACGATCAAACAAAAATATTCCAACGAAGAAGTGAACGACATCGATGGTGTCAAAATCGATTTCACTGACGGATGGTTACACTTGAGAAAATCTAACACCGAACCAATAATCAGGATATACAGCGAGAGCCGCACCCTAAAAGATGCAGAAAATCTTGCTGGCAGGATCATTAAAGATATCCGAGAAATCGCAGGTTTGGAGTAGTATATTACTGCTGTCCGCATTTTCGAATCCGGACCTAATTCACTATATTGTGTAAATTATCAGTTACAATGACCAGAGGAATGAACATCGAAATATTAGATACTACTCTCAGGGACGGCGAACAAACTTCCGGCGTCTCATTTGCAGTACAGGAAAAATTAAGCATCGCATCGCTTCTTCTCGAGAAAATAAAAGTAAACCGGATAGAGGTAGCGTCTGCGCGCGTTTCCGACGGAGAGTTCGAGGCAGTAAAGAAAATCGCACAATGGGCCGGGAAACGCGGACATATAGATAAAGTAGAAGTGTTGGGCTTCGTAGACGGCAAAGTCTCTCTCAACTGGATAAAAGATGCAGGATGCCGGATTATCAACCTGCTCTGTAAAGGTTCGTTCAACCACGTAACCCACCAACTGCGCAAAACACCGGAACAGCACATCGCTGACATTAAAGAAGTGATCGCGAATGCGTCCGAAATGAATATCGACGTAAATATATATCTGGAAGACTGGTCTAACGGAATGAAAGATTCCAGGGACTACGTATTACTGATGGTGGATTCGCTCAAAGATCAACCGATAAAGCGTTTCATGCTTCCCGATACCCTTGGAGTTCTCGATCCCCATCAGACTTACGAATACTGCAGGATTATGACGGACAGATACCCGGAACTACGCTTCGATTTCCATCCGCATAACGACTACGACCTTGCGGTGGCAAATGTCGAATTCGCTGTCAAAGCAGGAATAAACGGGGTCCACGTAACCGTCAACGGCCTCGGCGAGCGCGCGGGCAATGCACCGTTATCGAGCGTTCTGGCAGTCCTTCACGATAAACTCGGTCTAAAAACCACTTTGGTAGAGAAGCATATTAACCACATCAGCCGCGTAGTGGAATCCTATTCGGGAATAAGAATACCTGCGAACAAACCGATAATCGGTTCCAATGTATTTACCCAAACGGCAGGAATCCATGCAGACGGCGACAGCAAGAAGAATCTCTATTATAACGAACTTCTTCCGGAACGCTTCGGACGCACACGGGAATATGCCCTCGGAAAAACTTCCGGCAAAGCCAATATACGCAAGAACCTCGAAACACTCGGCATCGAACTGGATGAAGAATCCATGTCGAAAGTAACCCAGCGCATAATCGAACTGGGAGACAAGAAAGAAATAGTCACTCAGGACGATCTTCCGTACATTATCTCGGATGTCCTCAAAAGCGACGTCTCAAATGATAAAATAAAAATACTGAATTTTGCTTTGTCACTCGCTCACGACCTTAAACCTGTCGCGGCAGTAAAGATAGAGATAAACGGCAGGCAATTCGAAGAGAGCAGCAATGGGCTCGGACAATACGACGCCTTCATGGGCGCACTGAAAAAGATATACGGCAAACAACTAAAACGCGAATTCCCCGTATTGACGAGTTATTCCGTAGACATACCTCCGGGGGGGCATACGGACGCTTTGGTACAAACCGTAATTTCATGGGACTACAAAGGGGAAGAGATCAAAACCAGAGGCCTTGACGCGGACCAATCCGTAGCAGCAATTAAAGCTACCGTAAAAATGCTCAACAAGATCGAAGATATGGAACAAGGCGGCGAATAAACCGCCTTTTCAGTTCATTGGCAGAATATTTGATTCCGGAAATACAGTATTAATCTTAAAAACCGACGGACATGAAACACAAAATGCCACCATTAAAATATCAGGAAGACGCCCTGTCTCCTAAGATGAGTGCGGAGACTCTCCAGTTCCATCACGGCAAACACGAACAAACGTACTTCAACACGATGAATACGCTTATCGAGGGTACCGAATATGAAAATATGAGCCTCGAGGATATCGTTAAAAAATCGGACGGTAAATTGTTCAACAACGCTGCCCAATCATGGAACCACGTTTTCTTTTTCGATCAGTTCTCGGCAAACCCCCAACCTCGGCCTTCCGGAAATATTGCCGGAGCTATTGAAGATCAGTTCGGATCTTTCGAAGGATTTAAGAAAAAATTCACGGAAGCAGGTACCACATTGTTCGGTTCAGGATGGGTCTGGTTATACAGGGACAATCAGGGAAATCTTAAAATTTCCCAGGAATCGAACGCAGGCAATCCTCTCAAACAGGGCTATCAGCCTATAATGACATGCGATGTATGGGAACACGCTTACTATATCGACTACCGCAATAAACTCCCTGATTATCTGGAAGCCTTCTGGAATATACTGGACTGGGCCGTAATCGAATCGAGATATTTATAAATAACAAAGCTGTCTTATCGACAGCTTTGTTATTTCCTATTTCTTTTTTTCGCGTCCGAGTTTCGGCGCACGGGAGAATTCCTTGTTACGGTCGAACAAATATCGATAGGTTACATGGGTTTTAAATTTCGTCGCACGAACGTAGGACTCGACTATACGCATCATAACCGGATTAAAATCTCCTATCCATGCTAGTTCCAACGATTTATAACCGACCTTCTCGACAACTTCCTCGAATCTGCGAATCATACCGCCTTCGATACCTTTACCCCGGAATTCCGGAACCACTCCGAAAATAATACCGACTATCCTGTCCGCCTTTTTCCGCAGCTTAAGGTCTACGATAAATCTGATTTTTTCCATCCACCCGAATCTACCGTTAAATTTGCCGATGATCCTGTTCAAATCAGGAACCATAATAAAAAATCCTATCGGCTCGCCTTCGTAATACGCAAAATACAATAGTTTCCGGTCTATGATCGGTTTCATTTTTTTGAATAACTCCTGCGCATGTTCCCTATCTATGGGCTTAACTCCTGTGAACTTCGCCCAGCCTTTATTATATATAGTCCTGAAATCCTCCGCATATTCATGCAGCTCCTTATCCTTAGCATAACCGAAGTGGTATCCCGGAGTATTGAATAATCTTTCTGCCTTCTCGACTACGGCAGGATTAAGATCACCCACCGTTAATTGCCTCGAATAAGTATACTGATTAAAATAATTCTGAAAACCGTAATTCTCAAATAATTCTTTATAATATGGAAAATTATAGGGATTGCAGTATAAAGGTTGGGTAAACCCTTCTACAAGCACTCCCCACCAGTCACTCCTGTCCCCGAAGTTTATCGGCCCATCCATAGCTTCCATACCTTTGGATTGGAGCCAGTATTTCGCGACATCGAAAAGAACCGATGCAGCCTCCTGGTCATTTATACATTCGAAAAAACCACACCCTCCCGTAGGCTGTTCGCTGGTTGCGGCAACCTCGTTATTATAAAAAGCAGCGATCCTTCCTACGATATTACTACCGTCGTCTTTCAGTATCCATCTTATCGCCTCTCCTCCGTTGAATAATTCGTTCCTCGCAGGATCGAATATTTTTTCTATATCATCGTCGATCGGGCACACCCAATTCTTATCCTCACGATACAATTTTTTAGGCAGATCGAGGAAATGTTTCCTCTGCCTCCCAGTTTTCACCTCCTCGAGGGTATATTTTGCCATAGATCTTATTTTTAACAAAAATAGATAAAGTTGGAATTATTTGTGATATTTGTACGAAATTACTTAAAAAACGGTTATGCCCCACATATATCTTGAAAAAGTACACGATTTCGAGTCGATAAATTACGGAAGTCTTATGCAGAAACGCATAAGAAAGGTACTTCTTATATGCAGCAGCTACGATGCCTTTATTCTTGAAGAAGACGGAAGAATAGATTCCCAGATAAACAGGGAATACCTCGACCTCAACCTGAGCAACCCGCCGTCATTCACCAGGGTATCTTCCGCGGACGAAGCTATGGAAATCCTTAAGACGGATAATTCTTTCGACTTTATCCTGACCATGTATAACATAGGGGAGATAGACGTTTTCACATTTACCCGGACCGTAAAGAAAAAATATCCTGACATTCCGACGGTACTACTCGCAAACTATTCGAAAGAGATCAACCGCCGGATACAGGACGAAGACAAATCGTCGCTCGATTATATATTTTTCTGGACGGGACCGCGGACCTTATAATGGCGATTATAAAAATAATCGAGGATCGGATGAATGCCGACCGCGACATTCTGGAAGTCGGGGTACAAAGTATCCTTCTGGTCGAAGACAACATCCGTTATTATTCGACGTATCTTCCCGCAATTTACAAACTTGTACTACAACAGTCCAGCGAATTCTTAAGCGAAGCACTCAACGAACAACAGCAGGTTCTCAGTAAGAGGGCGAGACCTAAAATTCTTTTCGCTACGAATTATAACGACGCCGTAGACCTGTACGAGAGATACAAAGACAATCTGTTAGGAGTTCTATCCGACGTAGGATTCGTTATCGATAAAAGGGATTCCAGCGACAATGAGAAATTCGACGCAGGAATCGACCTGTGCAAACTGATCAAAAAAGACAAACCACTGATGCCGTTCCTTCTGCAGTCATCACAGGAGAGCATGCGTGAAACAGCGGAAGAACTCGGTGTGGATTTTATAGTAAAATATTCGAAAACTCTTTTACAGGAACTATCCGATTATATCAACAGGGAATTTTATTTCGGGGACTTTGTGTTCAAGTATCCCGATTCCGGAAGAGAAGCAGGCAGGGCCCGGAACCTCAGGGAATTTCAGGACATGCTCGTAACGATACCGGATAAGGTTCTAATGTACCACTCCTCACAGAACCATATATCCAAGTGGCTGTTCGCACGCGGCCTCTTCTCGATAGCGCGTAAGATAGAAGCGCTGGACTGCAAGGATTTCTCTTCTACGGAAGAGATACGGATCACACTCGTACGCGCGATCATGGACTTCCGAAGCATGTCCGGACAAGGCGTTGTTGCCAAATTCGATCCACATACTTATGACGAGTACATTTGGTTCGCACGCATGGGTGAAGGTTCGCTTGGAGGCAAGGCTCGCGGGCTGGCATTTATAAACAGTATGATCCACAGGTTCAACCTCTACGACAAATACGACACGGGAAGAATCCTGATTCCACGTACGGTAGTAGTTGCTACGGATTATTTCGACGATTTTATCGCTGAGAACGGATTGCAGTACGTTATTAATTCCGATCTCTCGGACGACGAAATACTTTCGGAATTCGTCAGTTCGCGCCTGCCGGAAAGACTGGTAGACGACCTGAGGGCATTTATCCGCACTGCAAGGCGCCCCCTCGCGATACGTTCGAGTTCGAAGCTGGAAGACTCTCATTACCAACCTTTCGCAGGAATCTATTCGACATATATGATTCCTCTGACCGAGAACGAGGACCAGATGCTGAGACTTATAGGCAAGGCGATCAAAAGCGTTTATGCTTCGGTATTTTTTTTCTGCCAGCCGTGCGTATATCACCGCTACGTCCAATCTGCTGTCGGACGAAAAAATGGCAGTGGTAATTCAGGAAGTTTGCGGAACCGAAGATCAGGGATATTTTTTCCCGACTGTATCGGGTGTAGCGAGATCGTTGAATTTTTACCCCATAGGAGAAGAAAAACCGGAAGACGGCATAGCAAATATAGCTTTAGGATTGGGTAAACTGGTGGTCGAAGGCGGTATAACACTGCGCTTCTCCACTAAGTATCCTAAAAACATACTTCAATTATCCTCTACCGAATCGACTCTTCGCGAGACTCAGCGGGACATGTACGTATTGAGCCTCAAACCCGAAGAATTCAAAACGTCCATCGACGACGCGGTGAATCTTAAAAAGATAGAGATATGGAAGGCCGGCAGTTTCAAAAATATGAAATACGTAGCTTCCACTTACGATATGAATTACAATCAGATTTCGGACAGCAATCTTGCGGAAGGTAGAAAAATCGTTACCTTCTCGCACATCCTTAAATACGATTCCTTCCCTCTTGCCGAAATCCTCGTAGAACTGCTCCGTATGGGACAGGAAGAAATGAAGAGCCCCGTAGAGATAGAGTTCTCTATAAATATGGACGTTCCTCTGGGACAGGAACGGGTTTTCAACATTCTCCAGATCCGGCCGATTGTCGAAAGTTCGAGCAGAGGAACGATAAACTGGGATGATGTGGATGAAACGAAATCGCTGGTTTATGCCGAATCCGCCCTCGGGCTCGGATTGATAGAAGAAGTATCCGATATAATATATGTTAGACCGGAGAACTTTGACTCCATAAACACTCAGAAAATAGCGGAAGAACTCGATATATTAAATACTAAAATGAAAAACAGGTCCGAAAATTATGTTTTAATAGGACCGGGTCGTTGGGGATCGAGCGATCCCTGGTTAGGTATCCCTGTAAAATGGAGCCAAATATCGGAAGCACGTGTTATAGTAGAGAGCGGTCTGGAGAATTTCAGGGTGGGACCCAGTCAGGGAACGCATTTTTTCCAGAATCTTACATCCTTCGGAGTCGGATATATGACGATAAGCCCCTTCCTCGGAGACGGCATTTACGATGTGTCGAAACTTAATGGTATGGAAGCAGTTGAAGAAACAGAATTCATTCGACACGTCAAATTCGAGCGCCCGCTGTACATCTTTATCGACGGAAGACACAGTAAGGGAATAATTGTTGAACAATGATTTTATAATTTTTTATTATAAAATAGTAACTTTACAGAAATTATATATAGCAAATGGGCATATTCGGTTTTTTCTCAAAGAAGCAAAATAAAGAGAATCTTGACAAAGGTCTCGAAAAAACAAAGGAAGGTATTTTCTCAAAGATCGCACGTGCCGTAGCAGGCAAATCGAAAGTAGACGACGAGGTTCTGGACAATCTGGAAGAAATACTTATTACTTCCGACGTAGGAGTAGACACGACGATAAGAATAATCGAACGGATCGAAAAACGTGTGGCGGAAGATAAATACATGAATACTTCCGAGTTGAATAATATTCTGCGGGAAGAAATCTCAGCGCTTCTTGCAGAGAACGAGACCGGAGCGACAAGCGATCTCGGTTTTTCTTTCCAGAAAAAAGACGGAAATCCGTTCGTGGTGATGGTGGTCGGAGTGAACGGAGTAGGTAAAACCACGACTATAGGCAAAATTGCCGCGCAACTTACAAAGGCAGGAAAAAAAGTTTATATCGGTGCTGCAGATACGTTCCGCGCAGCTGCTATCGACCAACTCGAAGTATGGGCCCGGCGCGCGGGAGCCGTTATGGTTAAACAGCAAATGGGATCCGATCCTGCATCAGTTGCATACGACACCTTGAAATCGGCTAAAGCCAACGATGCGGATGTAGTACTTATAGACACAGCAGGTAGGCTTCACAATAAAATCGGACTCATGAACGAACTTACCAAAATACGGAACGTCATGCAGAAGATCATCCCTGATGCTCCGCACGAAGTAATGCTGGTTCTCGACGGTTCGACCGGACAAAACGCTTTCGAACAGGCAAAGCAGTTCACAGCGGCAACCCATGTCACATCGCTGGCCATAACGAAACTCGACGGAACAGCTAAAGGCGGTGTAGTCATAGGCATCTCTGACGCATTTAAAATTCCGGTGATGTATATCGGTGTCGGTGAAGGAATAGACCATCTCCAGGTATTCGATAAACACGAATTTGTAGACAGTCTCTTCGGATGATTTAATCTTATAAAATAAAAACCGCATTCTTTCGAATGCGGTTTTTATTTTATTTACCGGACAAATCCTGTATCCGTTCTTTTATCGCCTTAATCTTCGCCTCCGCATCATTCTTTTTGGCATTTTCATTTGCCACAACATTTGCCGGAGCGCTTTGCACAAACCGCTCATTGCCGAGTTTCTTCATAACTGAAGCAAGGAAGCCTTCGTAATACTTCAGATCAGTATTCAATTTATCCAACTCCTCTTCAATATTTATGTTGTCCGACATCGGAACAAAATATTCCGTACTCTTCACAATGAATGAAACAGAGTTGCCGATTTTCTCATTCGTTGTCCGAATCCCGGAAAGATTTGCCATTTTGACAAGAACACTGTCAAATCTGTCATGATAATTCTCATCTGGAACCACGAAAAGTTCCAGAATTTCTTTATTCGGAATATTTTTTTCCTTCCTGATATTTCTAACGGCACCGATAACCTCTTTAACCAACTCGAACTGAGACAATAAGACTTCATCCACATCTCCAGCCTCAGGAAGTTTATCGATCATTATGGAATCCGTAATCTTATCTATATCCATCGTCTGCCACAATTCTTCCGTTATGAACGGCATAAAAGGATGAAGAAGTTTCAAAAGTTTTTCAAAAAAACCGAGCGTAGAATGGTATGTCGCAGGGTCGATAGGCTGTTGATATGCAGGTTTCACAAGTTCAAGATACCATCCTGAGAATTCATCCCAAAACAGTTTATAAATCTTCATCAAAGCTTCCGATATCCTGTATTCCGTAAAATCAGCTTCTATCTCTTTTATATTACTGTTCAATACGGAATCGACCCATTTCACAGCTATGGAATTATTTTCACTCCGGGGCAAAGATTGGTCTACCGTCCATGAACTCACAAGTTTAAACGCGTTCCATATTTTATTTCCGAAGTTTCTTCCCTGTTCGCATAACGCCTCGTCAAATAACAGGTCGTTGCCGGCGGAAGAACATAGGAGCATTGCAACCCTCACACCGTCAGCTCCGTATTCAGCGATAAGATCCAACGTATCCGGCGAGTTACCGAGCGACTTACTCATTTTCCTTCTGAGTTTATCCCTTACGATACCTGTCAGATAAACGCTTTTAAACGGTTTGTCATTCCGATATTCATAACCGGCAATAATCATTCTCGCTACCCAGAAGAACAATATATCCGGTCCCGTAACAAGATCGTTCGTAGGGTAATAATATTCTATATCCTTATTCTCAGGATTACGTATCCCGTCAAACACCGATATCGGCCACAACCATGACGAGAACCAAGTATCGAGTACATCCGGATCGCGTTTGATATCGTTAATTGTCAGAGTGCTGTCGCCTGTCTTCTGCTTTGCAAGCTCGAGAGCCTCTTCCGGAGTTTCCGCAACCACATATCCGCCCTGCGGTAAATAATAGGCTGGTATCTGCTGCCCCCACCATAACTGACGGGAGATGCACCAGTCCTTGATATTCTCCATCCAATGACGGTAAGTATTCTTGAATTTCGAAGGATAAAGTTTAATTATATCTTCCATGACCGCCTTAAGCGCAGGATGTGCCAATTCTTCCATATTCAGGAACCACTGCATCGAAAGTTTCGGTTCGATCGCCACGCTCGTTCTTTCGGAAAAACCTACTTTATTCGTATAGTTTTCGACTTTTTCCATAAGACCGGCGTCGATAAGATCCGCCTCTATCTTCTTACGAACATCGAATCTGTCCATCCCGGCATATATACCGCCGTACTCATTCAATGTTCCGTCATCATTAAAGATATCTATCGTCTCGAGATTATATCTGTCGCCTATAACGTAGTCGTTAATATCATGCGCAGGGGTGATTTTAAGCGCTCCCGTACCGAACTCTATATCAACATAGTCGTCCGCAATAACAGGAACAGCCCTGTTAACTAACGGAACAATAACCTTTTTACCTACGATGTTTTTATACCTTTCATCGTTCGGGTTAACGCATACCGCCGTATCCCCCAGAATTGTTTCCGGACGCGTCGTCGCCACTATGAGACATTCCTCACATCCTTCGATTTTATATCTCAGGTAAAATAATTTACCATTGGTCTCCCTGTACAAAACTTCCTCGTCCGAGAGTGCCGTTTGCGCTGCAGTATCCCAGTTTACCATCCGTACGCCGCGGTAAATTTTACCTTTGTTGTACAGGTCCACGAACACCTTTATCACGCTCTCGCTCATGGACGGATCCATCGTAAATGCCGTACGGTCCCAGTCACACGAAGCCCCCAGTTTTTTAAGCTGTTCCAGTATTATTCCCCCGTGCTTCTCTTTCCATTCCCACGCATGCTGAAGAAATTCTTCGCGCGTGAGTTCGTTTTTATCTATTCCTTCAGCTTTAAGTTTCTGTACGACTTTCGCTTCCGTAGCAATCGAAGCATGATCCGTACCGGGAACCCAGCAAGCATTATATCCGTTCATTCGGGCACGTCTGACCAGAACATCCTGTATGGTATTATTCAACATATGTCCCATATGAAGTACTCCGGTAACATTCGGAGGCGGGATCACGATAGTATAAGGTTCCCTTTCATCAGGCTCCGACCTGAAATATCCCTTTTCGGTCCAATACGCATACCACTTGGATTCTATCTCCGAAGGGGTGTATTTTGACAGCTTATCCATTTATTTAAACTATAAATTGAAATTTTTCAGAATAATAAAAGTGTATTTCTGCAAACGCTTCTGCCAATTTGGCAGGATTACGGTTTTGCACACGATTTGCAAAGATACTTAATTTTAGCTACAATATCGTAATCTACGTAAAACTAAATAATAACAATTTACAAGTCGCCGTTATACTTATTATTAATAGTGGTAAAAAATTCATACCTTTGAAGCCGCGAAATTTGTGAAAGAAAAAATGAGTGAAAAATATAAAGATATTGCTGAGGAATTTAAAAATATTTCGGATATTCTGGAGAATAAGCACCAGATAATACCCATAATCTCCTCGGAAGACGAAGAAGACAGCGAAACTATCGAAATTCCCACGGCACTTCCTATCCTTACGTTAAGAAGTTCGGTGCTGTTTCCCGGGTCGATAACGCCCATCACGGTCGGACGCGAACGCTCGATGAAACTGGTAAAAGAGGTCGATACCGAAGGAGGTATCCTCGGTGCGGTTCTCCAAAAGGATGCCAGTGTTGAAAATCCTGCACCGGACGATCTTTACAAGATCGGTACGGCGGCACGGATACTTAAAATCCTCGAGATGCCCAACGGCAACCTTACGGTAATACTGCACGGACTCGAAAAAATCGAAATAGAGAACTATATCGAAACCAAACCGTTTCTAAGAGCGGAAATACGGATCATTACAGACAGTATTCCGTCCAAAGGAAATATAGAATTCGAAGCACTTGTCGAGTCGATAAAAGATGTCGCGCTGAATATTATCAATATCTCGCCATCGATGCCGAAAGAGGCTTCTTTCGCTATTAAAAACATCGACAGCAGCAGAGGGATCCTGAATTTCGTATCTTCCAACATGGAACTTCAGGACGTAGACAGACAGAGGCTGCTCGAGGCTCCGGGACTTCTGGCACGCGCAAGATACCTTCTTGAAATCCTCGTGAAAGAACAACAGCTCTTACAGCTTAAAAGTGAAATTCAGTCCAAAGTAAAACGCAATTTAGACCTGCAGCAGAAGGAATATTATCTCCAACAGCAGATACGCACCATACAGGACGAGCTCGGAGACGATCCGGTAGAAAAGGATTTCGAAGAACTGCGCGAACGTGCGGAAAAGAAAAAATGGAGCAAAGAAGTCGAAGAGGTATTCTATAAGGAACTCAGCAAACTGGAAAGAATGAATCCCGCCGTTGCCGAATATTCGGTGCAGATCAACTATTTACAGTTGATGCTGGATCTACCGTGGAACTCGTACACCAAAGATAACTTCGATCTGAAACATGCAAAAAAACGTCTGGATGCGGATCACTTCGGACTCGACGAAGTAAAAGACAGGATTCTGGAACACCTTGCAGTGCTTAAGCTGAAAGGAGACCTCAAATCGCCTATTCTGTGTCTGTACGGTCCTCCGGGTGTCGGTAAAACCTCTTTAGGCAAATCCGTAGCTGCGGCCCTTAAACGTAAGTTCGGACGCATATCCCTCGGAGGCATTCACGATGAAGCCGAGATACGCGGACACAGACGTACTTATATAGGAGCGATGCCCGGACGCATTATCCAGACGATCAGAAGATGCGAATCTTCAAATCCGGTAGTGATACTCGACGAAATCGACAAGGTAGGCGCAAGCAATCACGGCGACCCTGCATCGGCGCTTCTGGAAGTTCTCGATCCGGAACAGAACACCACGTTCCACGATAACTACCTGGATATCGAATACGATCTCTCGAAAGTAATGTTCATCGCTACGGCTAACAACATAGCGACCATATCCCCTGCCCTTCGCGACAGGATGGAAATGATAAACATACATGGTTATATACTGGAGGACAAAATACAGATAGCGAAAAAACACCTCATCCCCAAACAGTTGGAAGCGCACGGAGTAACATCCAAAGAATTCAGACTGTCCAACAAGATGATTGAAAAAGTGATCTCGGAATACACCAGAGAATCAGGTGTACGTACGCTGGATAAACTTATTGCAAAACTTGTCCGTCACCGCGCTAAAAATATCGGATTCGAAGAGGAATACAACGTTGAAATGAAGATCGAAGAGATCGAAAATATCCTCGGAGTGCCTAAGTTCAAAAACGATATGTACGAAGGAAATGAAATCATAGGAGTAGTAACAGGATTGGCATGGACTGAAGTCGGCGGCGATATCCTATATATCGAATCTTCGCTTAGTAAAGGTAAGGGAAACCTCTCTATGACCGGAAGCCTCGGCGACGTCATGAAGGAATCGGCAACTCTTGCCCTTAAATGGCTGAAATCCAATGCAGAGAAATTGGGCATCAAAGAAAAGTTATTTGCCGATTATGATATTCATATCCATGTTCCCGAAGGAGCAGTTCCAAAGGATGGCCCGAGTGCCGGTATAACTATGCTTACCTCGCTTGCGTCTACTTACACTGGCAAACGCGTGAAGGAACATATCGCTATGACCGGAGAAACGACACTCCGCGGACGCGTACTTCCCGTAGGCGGAA
The DNA here is from genome assembly GCA_021201795.1 of Rikenellaceae bacterium. Taxonomy (GTDB): domain Bacteria; phylum Bacteroidota; class Bacteroidia; order Bacteroidales; family Rikenellaceae; genus JAJBUQ01. The sequence continues at coordinate 21,779 of JAJQEF010000013.1, read as the reverse complement.
TCAAGGAAAAAATCCTTGCGGCAAAACGCGCCGGAATAAAAGAAATTATTCTCAGTGAAGACAATCGCAAAGATATAAACGAAATAAAGGAAGAATACATTCAGGGGATATCTTTCGATTATGCCCGCACCAATGAAGATGTACTGAAAAAAGCACTTATCTGATAATGGAAAAAATACAGGTAAAAAACCTGGACGACCTCCCCTTTGCTGCCGAAAAGCTCCTCGAGAAAACCGGCAGCAAAGGGGTTTTCGCTTTTTACGGCGAGATGGGCGCAGGCAAAACCACACTCATTCGGGAAATGTGCAGTCTACTGGGAGTACGCGACTCGGTAAACAGCCCCACATTCGCCATTGTAAACGAATACAGAACGGATTACGACGACGTAATTTTCCATTTTGATTTCTACCGCATCGACAAACCGGAGGAGGCATACGATTTCGGTTATGACGAATATATCGAAAGCGATGCACTATGTCTTATCGAATGGCCGGAAAAAATAGAATCTATACTTCCCGCCGACGCAATCAGGATAAATATCGAAGTAAACGAAAAAGGACACCGTATAATCACGGTGAACGACTAATCCATAAACAAAAATATCATGGGCAAAGCAACTTTTTCCGGAGGCAAACTACTCGTTCCGGATATTGTGACCATACCCTATATTGAAGGGGACGGCGTAGGAGCGGAAATAACTCCTGCATCACAGGCAATAATCGACAAAGCTATTGAAAAAACATACGGCGGAACCAAAAAGATCGAATGGAAGGAAGTTCTCGCCGGGGAAAAAGCATATAATATCACAGGTACATGGCTCCCCGAAGAAACGATGGAAGCCTTCAGGGAATATCTTATAGGAATCAAGGGCCCTCTGACTACTCCAATAGGGGGCGGAATAAGATCTCTCAACGTTGCCTTGAGACAGAAGCTGGATCTTTACGTATGCCTGCGTCCGGTGAAATGGTACAAAGGAGTGTCATCACCCGTAAAGGAACCGCAAAAAGTAGACATGTATATCTTCCGCGAAAATACCGAAGACATTTATGCGGGAATCGAATGGAATACAGGAACTCCGGAAGCGAAGAAATTCCTCTATTTCCTGCAAAATGAAATGGGAGTGGATAAAGTGAGATTTCCCGAATCCTCTTCTTTCGGAGTAAAACCGGTATCCAAAGAAGGCAGTCAGAGACTCGTTAAGGCAGCCATAGAATACGCAATAAAAAACAACCTCCCCTCCGTAACACTGGTCCACAAAGGAAATATTATGAAATTTACCGAAGGTGGGTTCAAAAACTGGGGGTATGAACTTGCGGAAACGGAATTTTACGGTACGACATTCTCTATGGTCGAATATGAACATATCCGCAAAACCAAAGGAAAAGAATCTGCTGACAAGGCTCTCGCAGAAGCGGTGAACCAAGGCAGAATAATAATAAAGGATGTTATAGCAGACGCCTTCCTGCAAAATACCCTCCTGAGCCCTGAAAAATATTCGGTTATCGCCACACTTAATCTCAACGGCGATTATATCTCCGACCAACTTGCCGCGATGGTAGGTGGAATAGGTATCGCTCCCGGATCAAATATAAACTACAAAACAGGTCATGCGATATTCGAGGCAACACATGGTACAGCACCGGACATTGCCGGGAAAAATATCGTCAACCCATCGTCATTATTGCTGTCGGGAGTAATGATGCTCGATCATCTCGGATGGAAGGAAGCAGCAGAGCTTATTGAAAATTCTCTGGGTAAAACATTCGAATCGGCACATGCGACGGAAGACCTCGCTCGATTCATGGAGAACTCCGTAAGCCTTGGTACGACAGAATTCAGGGATACGGTTATTAAGAATCTTTAATTTCACTATATTTAAATAATACAGGATGCGCTTCGGACATCTTTACGAGCAAACTCGCAAGATATCTCTCAGCTTTCACTATATTTTCATAATATAGGATGCGCTTCGGACATCTTTACGAGCAAACTCGCAAGATATCTCTCAGCTTTCACTATATTTGTTTTTTTATAAAACCGACCCTGAATGAACATACTTTACGATGCAGGTATTTACCTGATGGTATTCGGCATCCGTATAGCTTCGCTATTTACCCGTAAGGCTGCCTTATGGGTAAAAGGGCGCCGGAATATTTTTCAATATCTGAGGGATACTGTCGGGATCTATGACAGGATAATATGGTTCCATGCCGCGTCTCTGGGCGAATTCGAACAGGGACGCACCGTCATGGAACAGATACGTGTCAGGTATCCCGAATATAAGATACTGTTGACGTTTTTTTCTCCTTCCGGTTATGAAGTCGCGAAAAATTACCGTGGTGCGGATTATATTTTTTACCTTCCTGCAGATACGAAACTAAACGCTAAACGGTTCCTGAAGATAGTCAAACCCGAAAAAGCCGTATTTATCAAGTATGAATTCTGGGCGAACTATCTGAGGTATCTGAGAAGGTACGGAGCGGAGATTTATGTTATATCCGCGCTGTTTCGCAGGGATTCCACGTTTTTCAAGTGGTATGGCGGCCGCTACCGTAAACTTCTGAAGTATTTCGACTGGCTGTTCGTTCAGGATGAAAATTCGAAGTATCTTTTATCCGGTATCGGCATAAATAATGTTTCTGTCTCGGGAGATACACGTTTCGATAGGGTTGCAGAAATAAAAAATAAAGATTTCGATTTACACGTCGTTGAAAAATTCGGGGGGGGGAAGAAAATATTTATTGCAGGCAGTACGTGGAAGGAGGATGAAGAGATTATACTTGAAAAAATTCAAAATCATTCCGATATAAAATTAATTATAGTACCACACGAGGTAAATAGTGAACATATTTCATGGATATGCTCAAAAATAGAGGGGCGGGTGCTGAAATATACCGATATTTATCCGGATATACCCTCTGAAAATTACGATGTATTGATTGTGGACGTTATGGGACTCTTGTCGAAACTTTACCGTTACGGAGACTTCGCTTACATAGGCGGAGGTTTCGGGGCAGGAATACATAATATTCTCGAAGCTGCTGTTTACGGGCTCCCTGTCGCATTCGGTCCGAATCACTCAAAATTTAAAGAGGCCGGGGGATTGCTTTGTAAAGGAGGAGCGACATGTATAACGGATTCAACGGAACTTTACCAATGGTTGGAATTGTTAAAAAATGACAGTAACTTGTATGAGGAAGTTTCGGGTATTTGTGCCGATTATGTGGCAGGGAATACCGGAGCTACAAAGACTATAATTGAAAAAATATGATCCCATGAAAATAGATGTCTGCATTTCGCCGTGTCCGAACGATACTTTTATGTTCCATGCCCTGCTGAACGGACTTATAGATACTGGCGATCTGGAACTCACACCACATTTTGCTGATATTGAATCCCTTAATGAAAGTCTTGTGGCAGGAGACGTTACTGTATCTAAATTCAGTTACGCTATTCTTCCGTTAATCTGTGATAATTACCGTGTGCTTAACAGCGGAAGCGCCTTGGGATGCGGTAATGGTCCGCTATTAGTGGGCAAAGAAGGTGTTAAGAAAGATAACCTGCGCGGTTTGAGAGTCGCTGTACCGGGCAAATATACTACGGCGAATATGCTGATGGATAAAATGTTTCCGGAAGTGACCGATAAACCTGAATTTATTTTTTCCGATATAGCGGATGCAGTACAATCCGGAGAGGTAGACGCAGGCGTATTGATCCATGAAGGACGGTTTACGTATCAAAATTGCGGCCTGTCCCTCATTGCCGACCTTGGTTTGGAGTGGGAGGTTTATTGTGGGATGCCTTTGCCTTTGGGAGGGATCGCCGTTTCACGGGAACTGCCATACGAAATACAGCGCGAACTGACGATATTGTTGCGGCAAAGCATTCGTTATGCGCAGGAGAATCCTTCAGCGTCCTGCGATTGGATAAAATTCCATGCCCAGGAGATGGATGAGGAGGTTATCGGGCAGCATATCAATCTCTTTGTGAACAGATATTCCGAAGAACTCGGTGAAGAAGGGAGAAATGCGGTAAAGATCCTTGCCGGACATCATATCCCCGAAGAAAAATGGAGCTCGCTTTTTATTTAGCGAGCTCCACTATTTTATAGATTAATTTCTATCTCTCTTTTAGTTTAGTATATGGTTTCTTCTCAGCCACATTTTTGTATGCAGGCCTGATTATACGTTTGCTGTCGAAATTAAGCTCCTCGATTCTGTGAGCGGTCCAACCGGTTATCCTCGACATCGCGAACAGCGGAGTAAACACTTCCTGCGGCAGACCGATCATATCGTACACAAATCCCGAATATAGATCGACGTTAGCGCATACTTTTTTATTGACGTTCTTACCTTTGAACGTCATGAAGTTTTCGATCGCCCTCTTCTCAATCAATTCCAGAAACTCGAATTCATCCGTGCGTTTTTTCTCTTTAGCCAGCCTTTTAGCCCATTCTTTGAGGAGCAAAGCCCTCGGATCGGATATAGTGTAAACTGAATGACCGATGCCGTATATAAGTCCGGTCCGGTTGTATGCTTCCTTATTAAGTACCTTAACCAGATAGTTGTCCACTTCGTCCACATCCTTCCAGTTTTTGACAGCACCTTTCAGGTGTTGGAACATATCCATGACCGTAAGGTTGGCACCTCCGTGCAGCGGACCTTTAAGAGAGCCTATTGCAGCAGCTATAGAAGAATAAGTGTCGGTACCGGAAGAACTTGTCACGCGAACGGTAAACGTGGAATTGTTGCCTCCGCCGTGCTCTGCGTGAAGTATCAAAGCAAGATCGAGAACCCGTGCCTCCAATTCCGTAAACTCTCCTTTGAGCATATATAGAAAATTCTCTGCTATGGAGAGTTCTTCCTTGGGGTGGCGGATATGAAGCGATCTTCCCTGTTGGCTGTGGCGCATTATGTTATACGCATAAGCGATTATCGTAGGGAACTTCGCTATAAGGTCTATCGACTGGCGCATCAGGTTGTCACGTGAAATATCGTCCGGATTAGGGTCGAACGTATACATTTCCAGAACGCTTCTGGCAAGAATGTTCATGATATTCTGACCTTCCAGATCAAGAATATTCATTTTCGTTTTTTGTCCGAGAGGCATGGACTGGTTCACCAGTCCGCGGAACACTTTAAGTTCGTCGGCATCGGGAAGAAAACCACCCAGAAGCAGGAATGCCGTCTCTTCGAATCCGAACCTGTTCTCGGAATAGATTCCTGTTACCAGGTCCTCTACGTCTATTCCCCTGTATATGAGTTTCCCCGGTATTGCTTTTAGTCCACCTTCCGGAAGTCTTTCGTAACCTATGACATCGCCAATTTTCGTCAAACCGACGAGTACCCCCGAATGGTCTTCATTACGGAGCCCGCGTTTTACATTATATTGACTGAATAATTCGTCAGCTATCCTGCTGGTTGTTTTAATCGACTCGGACAGCTTGTAAATCATATACTCGTCTTTCATCTCTCCCGCCATAATCCTTAAAATTTATCGTAATTTACAAATATAGTGAAAGCTGAGAGATATATTGCGAGTTTACTCGCAAAATATATCCGAAGCGCATCCTGTATTATTTAAATATAGTGAAAGCTAAGAGATATATTGCGAGTTTATTCGTAAAATATATCCGAAGCGCATACTGTATTATTTAAATATAGTGAAAGCTGAGAAATAATATTGCGAGTTTACTCGCAAAAGATATCTTGAAGTGCTTCATATTATTTATTATATTAAAAAATAAGAGCTGCCGGCAAAATACTTTGCCGGCAGCCTATACTATATATACATCCGCTAATACTCGTTCCAGCTCTTGATCTTCAGCTTGTCACGATCTAACTTGCAGAATGCATTAATGAACGCACTCGCAAGACGCGCATTGGTCAGAAGCGGTATATTAAAATCTATTGCACCCCTGCGGATAAGGTAGTCATTATTCAACTCGTCCTTGGAGAGGTTCTTAGGGATATTCACTACAATATCTATTTTTCGTTCCTTGATATAATCCAGCGTATTCGGATGTACATCTTCATCCGGCCAGTGCAGAACTGTTGCGCCAACTCCGTTATTTTCAAGAAATTCAGCCGTTCCTCGTGTAGCGAAAATGTTATATCCTTTTTTCTGTAATGCTTTGGCCGCGGAGAGCATTTCCGTTTTGGAACGCGCATCGCCCGTCGACATAAGAACGTTTTTTTCAGGTATCTTATAGCCAACTGACAGCATCGATTTAAGTATTGCTTCCGGGAAGTCGTCACCTATACACCCCACCTCTCCGGTGGATGCCATCTCGACACCTAATACAGGGTCCGCCTTCTGTAAACGCGAGAAGGAGAATTGAGGTGCTTTGATCCCCACGTAATCCAGTTCGAACGCGGACTTATGCGGCGGTTCTACATTCTCTCCGAGCATTACCCTTGTAGCAAGTTCGATAAAATTCACCTTCAGCACCTTAGATACGAACGGGAAGCTCCTCGAAGCACGCAGGTTGCATTCTATAACTTTTATATCATTGTCCTTGGCAAGAAGCTGCATATTGAACGGTCCCGATATATTAAGCCCCTGTGCGACTTGTCGAGATATTTTTTTGATACGTCGCATCGTCTCCACATACATCTTCTGGGCAGGGAATACAAGCGTAGCGTCGCCGGAATGAACACCTGCGAACTCCACGTGCTCGGATATGGCATAAGCGATAACCTCGCCGTTTTGAGCTACGGCGTCTATCTCGATCTCCTTCGCATTTTCGACGAATTCGGTAACCACGACCGGATACTGCTTAGAGACATTCGTAGCTAATTCAAGGAAGTGTTTCAATTCTTCTTTGTTCGAAACGACATTCATCGCTGCCCCTGAGAGCACGTACGAGGGACGGATCAATACCGGGAACCCTACCTCGTCTACAAAACGGTAGATATCGTCCATAGTGGTAAGCTCCTTCCATCTCGGTTGATCTACACCTATCTCGTCGAGCATGGACGAGAATTTATGCCTGTCTTCCGCGCGGTCGATATTCCCGGCAGATGTTCCGAGAATCGGCACTTGCTGTTTGTCCAGCCTCATAGCAAGGTTGTTAGGAATCTGCCCACCAACGGACACGATAACGCCTTTAGGATTTTCAAGATCGGTAATATCGAGAACGCGTTCGAGCGTCAATTCGTCGAAATACAGCCTGTCGCACTCGTCATAGTCAGTGGATACGGTCTCGGGATTGTAATTTATCATTATAGATCTTAATCCTTTCTTACGTATGGTATTGCTCGCGTTGACGCTGCACCAGTCGAACTCCACAGAACTGCCTATGCGGTAAGCGCCTGAACCGAGGACGATTACCGATTTGCCGTCGTTCCCGAAGTCGATATCGTGGCAGGTACCATTGTAGGTAACATACAGGTAATTGGTCATAGCAGGGTATTCCGCGGCGAGGGTATCTATCTGTTTGACGACAGGAATAATGCCTTTCTGTTTACGCACCTCGCGAACTTCCAGCATTTTGTCTTCGATCTCGCTTCCTTCGGTATTGTACAACGTGCGGGCAATCTGGAAATCAGAGAACCCTTTCTGTTTAGCTTCTCTCAACAATTCATCCGGAACGGATTCCGTATCATTATAATTTTCCAGTTTCGACTCCAGGTCGATTATATTATTCAGTTTCTCGAGGAACCATTTGTCGATCTTCGTAAGGTTATGAATCCGGTCCACTGTATAACCGTTCTTCATTGCGTTAGCAATAACGAATATACGTTTGTCGGTCGGATGGCTCAATGCCTCGTCGATATCCTTAACGTCGAACTCTTTATTCGCAACGAATCCGTGCATTCCCTGACCGATCATACGCAGGCCCTTCTGAATGGCCTCTTCAAAGTTACGGCCTATTGCCATGACTTCTCCGACGGATTTCATGCTCGAACCCAATTCGCGCGACACCCCTTTGAATTTACCGAGGTCCCAGCGCGGAATCTTACAAACGATGTAGTCCAGCGCAGGCTCGAAACATGCGGTGGTGGACTTGGTAACAGAGTTTTTAAGTTCGTGAAGTCCGTATCCAAGACCGAGTTTTGCTGCGACGAACGCCAGCGGATAACCGGTCGCTTTTGATGCAAGCGCGGAGGATCTCGACAGGCGCGCGTTAACCTCGATAACCCTGTAATCTTCGGATTTAGGGTCGAGCGCGTACTGTACGTTACACTCGCCCACTATACCTACATGACGGATGATCTTTATAGCAAGTTCACGTAATTTATGGTACTCAGAGTTAGTCAGTGTTTGCGAAGGAGCGACTACGATACTCTCTCCGGTATGGATTCCGAGCGGATCGAAATTTTCCATATTACAAACAGTGATGCAGTTGTCGTATTTGTCTCTGACGACTTCGTATTCGACTTCTTTCCAGCCTTTGAGGGATTTTTCGACAAGAATCTGCGGAGAGTAGGTGAACGCCTTCTGTGCGAGGACGTCAAGTTCTTCCTCGTTGTCGCAGAATCCCGAACCGAGTCCTCCGAGAGTATATGCCGCGCGGATAACGATCGGATAACCGAGTTCCTTCGCCACCCGTTTGGCTTCTTCTACGGAAGTCACCGCTTCGCTCTTTATGGTTTTAACGTTTATCTCGTCGAGTTTATTTACGAATTTTTCCCTGTCCTCGGTGTCCATGATAGCCTGAACCGGGGTTCCGAGAACCTGTACATTATATTTTTCCAGAACTCCGCTTTGATATAGCTGTACTCCGCAGTTCAGCGCAGTCTGTCCTCCGAACGCAAGAAGAATACCCTGCGGACGCTCTTTTTTTATCACATCCTCCACGAAGTCCGGTGTAACGGGAAGAAAGTAAACCTTATCCGCTATATTTTCGGATGTCTGTATCGTAGCGATGTTCGGATTGATAAGGATAGTATAGATTCCTTCTTCTTTCAATGCCTTGAGTGCCTGTGATCCAGAGTAGTCGAATTCGCCAGCCTCCCCTATCTTCAATGCTCCTGAACCCAGAAGTATTACTTTTTCTACTTTATTTTGCATTTCTTACGTTTTCTATGAATTGGTCGAAAAGGAATTCCGTATCTACCGGTCCGCTGGTCGCCTCCGGATGGAACTGCACCGAACAGAACGGTTTGGTTTTATGGCGAATACCCTCGCTGGTGTTGTCATTGAGGTTGATGAAATAAGGCTCCCAATCAGAATCGAGAGTAGCGGTATCGACAGCATAACCGTGGTTTTGGGAAGTGATGACCGCTTTATTCGTACCGACCATCAGCGCAGGCTGGTTATGACTACGGTGACCGTATTTGAGTTTGTAAGTCGTTGCTCCTGCGGCAATGGATAACAACTGGTTGCCCATGCAGATACCGAATATCGGCTTGCCTACTTCGAACGCCTTCTTTATATTTTCAACGGTTGCTCCGCACATTTCCGGATTGCCGGGACCGTTAGAGAGCATGAGTCCGTCGTAACCCATCTGCGTGAAGTCGTAATCCCACGGCACCACAACCACCTGCGCTCCACGCCTGGTCAGCGAACGGATAATGTTGTATTTCGCTCCGCAGTCGACAAGGACTATTTTAATATCGCCGTCTCCGTAAGTCTCGATCTTCTTCGTACTTACTTCCGCTACAAGGTTATTCTCGTTGGGGTCGATGAACTTCTCCGGAACAGGTTCGCCCTCGACGGCTATCTTGCCCAGCATAACGCCACGCTCACGTATAACTTTGGTAATCTGTCGGGTATCTACTCCGTACACCCCTGGAACATTGTTCTCTCCGAGCCATTCGTCGAGGCTCTTAATAGCGTTCCAGTGACTGTATTTAAAAGAATAGTCTGAAATGATCACTCCTGTAACGTGGATCTTTTCAGACTCGAAAAATTTTAAAAGATTGTTTTCCTTCTCGGCATCGGGAACCCCGTAATTACCGATAAGCGGATAGGTGATGACCAATATCTGGCCTTTGTAGGAGGGATCGGTAAGACTCTCCGGATATCCTGTCATGGCGGTGTTGAAGACGACTTCTCCCGAGACCGGATTACCTCCTCCGAAGCTATAACCCTCGAATTCGGTACCGTCTTCCAGAATGAGACGGGCTTTTTTGTTCTTTGACATTATTTACAGTTAAGTTGATTATCACTCTAACGGTGCAACGAGGCTTTTTTCATGGGTAGGTTTCAAATTTTCTCACTTTTTCAATCGCACCCCCCTGTTTCTACCCCCTCTGCTTAGCTGAAACTGTCTTTTTTTTTAGAATAGTTTCTAAAATGCAAAGGTAGAAGTTTATATATTAATCTGCAAATAATTAAGGCGCGAGTTTTGAAAATAATCATAGATTTATAAAGGATGTGAATTCTACGTATCTGTGAATAAGACAGGATATGCCTGAGCATAGTACAAAATAAATTTTGGCTCTGCATTCGACTTTCACTATCTTTGCAGAATGTAAGATGCGCTTCGGCAATCAGAGAATATATTCTCCATTGCTCTCTGCTCTCATTACATTTTATACGGTTTTACCATTTAACGAAATGAGCGAAAATAAAAACAACATAGTAATCAAAAACCTCAGGGCGACATTCGATTACGAAATAATCGACACGTATACTGCGGGAATAGTCCTCACAGGCACGGAGATAAAATCCCTGCGTATGGGTAAGGCATCCCTCGTAGACTGTTTCTGCTACTTCCACAGGGGAGAACTCTTTGTGCGTGGGATGAACATATCGGAATATTCATGGGGCTCGTACAATAACCATCAGCCCAAACGCGACCGCAAACTTCTTTTCCAGACAAAGGAACTCCGCAAACTGGAACGCTCGCTGCAAGACAAAGGGCTGACTATAGTAGGACTAAGGATGTTCATTAACGACAGGGGTTTGGCAAAGCTCCAGATAGGGCTCGCCAAAGGGCGTAAGAGTTTCGACAAGCGCGAATACCTTAAAGAGAAGGACGCCAAACGCGAGATGGACAGGGTAATGAAGAGATAAGATACCATGAACGAACTAACCCGTAAGATCGAATACCTCTCATCGTTCATGACCGAGGAGCGATTCGAAGTTCTGAAAAATATACTTAACGAACGGACTAATTATATAACCGTAGGTTTGGAGAGTATATTCCATCCACAGAATGCGAGCGCTGTCATCCGCAGCTGCGAGGCATTCGGGATACAGAATATTCATGCAACAGAGACTCTTACCAAATTCTCACCGAACGTTAACATAGTAAGGGGAACGGACAAATGGATCGACATACACCGTTACCGGGGAGACGATGCGACCACTGAACTTGTCAGCAAACTCAAAGGCGAAGGCTATCGCATTGTTTCCACATCACCTCATATAGATGACAAGACTCCGGAAGATTTTGACGTGACAGCAGGAAAATTCGCGCTGTTCTTCGGAACAGAGCACGCGGGAATCTCGAAGGAATTACGCGAACAATCGGATGAATTCATCAAAATTCCGATGTACGGATTCGTAGAGAGTCTTAACATATCGGTTTGCGCAGCGATACTCTTATATAATCTCTCGCGCAGGGTACGGCAGGAAGTAAGTGATTGGGGGCTCGACGAGAATATAAAACCGGAGTTACTGTCCCGGTGGATGATGTATTCGGTAAAGGATAGTGAAAATATAATGAAGAGATTTAAATAAACCACTATGATACTCAGACAATTATTCCTCGAACACGTAGGACAGACCTCCGAAAATCCGTTGATGATCGAGATCGAACGCGCAGAAGGAATATATATGTATTCACCGGACGGTAAAAGATATACCGATCTTATATCCGGTGTTACGGTAAGCAATGTCGGACACGGTAACAAATACGTAACGGATGCCGTATGCAGGCAGGTCAACAATTATATGCACCTAATGGTTTACGGAGAAGTAGTAGAGAGTCCGCAGGTACGATATGCTCAAAAACTCGCATCAGTTCTGCCGGATCCTCTCGAATCGGTTTATTTCGTGAATTCCGGAAGCGAAGCGGTAGAAGGTGCGCTAAAACTCGCGAAGAGATATACCGGAAGAACCGAGCTGGTCGCATTCAAAAATGCTTATCACGGGAGTACCCACGGCGCACTGAGCATCATGGGCGGCGAAGAGTTCCGTAACGCGTTCCGTCCGTTGATTCCGGGAGTGCGTCATATTAATTTCAATGCGGCTGAAGAATTGAAATATATCACAAGTAAGACCGCTGCGGTAATAGTCGAGCCCGTACAGGGCGAAGGCGGAGTCCGTCCGGCAGATCCGCATTACCTGAAGGCACTGCGCGAACGGTGTACAGAGACAGGAGCCTTACTTATTTTCGACGAGATACAGACGGCATTCGGACGTACGGGCGAACTCTTCGCAACGATAAAATACGGCGTAACACCGGACATACTCGTTCTTGCCAAAGCGTTGGGAGGCGGAATGCCCTTGGGAGCGTTTATTTCGTCACAAGTGATTATGGAATCTCTCAAGACGAATCCTATGCTGGGACATATCACCACATTCGGCGGACATCCGGTTTGCTGCACGGCAGGCCTGGCGGCATTCGAGTACCTCATGGATTCGGAAATAACAGCAGAAGCTGACAGGAAAGGAAAAATGTTCGAAGATATTCTTACCGGCCATCCGTTAATTCAGGAGATACGCAGGACCGGACTTCTGCTTGCAGTAGAGATAGGGGACGAGGGTCTTAACCAACGTATTATACGCGATTTCGTAAAAGAAGGGCTTGTTCCGGACACGTTCCTGTTCTGCGAATCCGCATTCCGCATCGCTCCGCCGCTTATCATAACGGATGAACAGATAAAAGAGACATGCGGCACCATAATCGCATCGATGAATAAATTTATTTAAAGTATACACATATTCTATTGCAAATCGCTTCTTTTTACGGAGCGATTTTTTTATCTTTATAATATTACATTAAACCGACGACTATGAATAATTTTACTGCTGCATGCAACGTAATTAAAGATCAATTAGGCGGTAACGTGGTTATCGCATTATCTACATGCGCCAATAACGTTCCCGGGGTAAGGAGCGTGAACGGTTATTATAAAGACGGATACATTTACATCGTCACACACAGGAATTCTCATAAAATGCAGGATATTTCGGTAAATAACGAGATTGCATTTTCACGTAATTACGATGACAGCCTTCCGTTTTATACAGGATTATTGAGCGGATCGGGAGAGGCAGAGAATATAGGACATCCTACGGACAGCGGCAACAAAGAATTGTGCGAAGAATTAAAACAAGTTTTCAGCGATTTTTACGACCTCCATGTAAACGAAGCGGACAAAGGTACCTGTATTTTAAAGATCAGACTGACAAAGGCTATCGTTTTCGACGGGGAATATAAATACACGGCCGAATACGATAATGAAACTGCAGATAAAATGGTTTGCAAAATAAGCTGAACTTAAAAAATGCGGATCGATTCGGATCCGCATTTTATTATTTATCGTAGAAATTATCGTAGTAACTGCTTCTTTTATCGTACTTAACATCTCGAAGCACTCCGGATTTAACGCTGATATTGAAGCTCCAGCTTTTAAGGAAGCCTATCGGTACCCACGAGAAATTCATTTGCCAGCAATGCAGGTCGCGCGTCAGATAAAACACACCCGTGGTAAGTTTCTTGGACTGGAAGTCGTATCCTCCGTTATAAGTGATAGCCCATTTACTGGTAAGGTTGACGCTGGCATTGAAACTCATGGTCTGAGTCACGGTCTTACGAATACCGTTGTTATAATAACTCACGCTATAGTTCACTCCGAAGTTGTAAGGAATACTGAAATCATAATACATACCGGTCATCAACCGCCGTCGCATATTCACCTGTTCCCGTAATGCGGATTCATAATCTTCTTCTTCTCCGTATAATAAATCACCGGTATCGAAGATATCCTGTCCCGGAAGATAATTATTATTGCCGTTAATATTATTATATCCCTGTGCAGATGTGGCGCCTCCATTAATACGATAACTGAACGATGTGCCTATACTTTGCAAACGAGCGAGCTTACCCTTCCGGATCAAGAATTTATTTATTCGTCTTCCGGATTGCTGGTCCACCTGATACGGGTCGAAGACCATACTAAGGTTAATATTGAAGTCCTTTATTATAGAGGAACGCAGTGCTACGCTGATTGTGGAAAGATTCAGAGAATCCGCCAGGAAATTATACGACCCCCTGAACGAGAGTTCATCAAGTATCTTTATTTTTTTGGTACCGGTTGAATCGTTACGGGAGCGCACTTTCATCTCGAGGGTGTTCTTTAAACTGAAACTCATAGATGCCGACCTGTTTCTTCCCGGAACACCATAAACTCCATTTTCATATGGTGAATAATATCCCATTCTACCGGTGGAATCCTGCTGGATTTGTTCGTAATAACCGAACTTGGCCTGACCGAAATCAGGTGTATAGGTAAATGATACTGTCGGAGTCATAACGTGCCTGATAGCCTGTACCGCAGAGTTCGACTTGAACATGAACGTACCGTATACGTTAGTGGTCATCGATGCAGAAAAATTGTAATTATATACCCTATAAAATCCGCGCAGAGTATCGGTAGTCTCGACACTGTTGGTTTCCGGATTATATTCTTTTTTTACCTTATCGAAGTACCATCTTTCCGTATAATTCACAGAAGGATTGATATTTATATAATTAAAAAGATTCAAAGTCGTAGAGATAGGAATGGAATGATTCATTCCATTTTTCATCTTCTTGAACATCTCTTCGGAAAAAAGATCCCTCTCTTTGACCGTCACTTTGTTGGTTCCTGTGTTAGTATATGTGAAATTGATTTTCTCGTACCATTTTTCCTTGCCCACGCGGTTCTGTCTTTTGAACGGATATATTCTCGACACGTTGAAGGAATAGTTTGGAAAAGCAAGTGTCACTGTCGAATCCTTGTTGTTCTGGGCATGGCTCATATTAGTGGAAAAAGAGAACGGTTTACCCGGCCAGCTTTTTGAGTAAGCTATGGATGAATTGATCTGGGTGCTGACATAATCGTTTATATTATTCGAGGAATATTTATTATATCCCGAAGTCGAGAAGTTAACACTGGCCGAGAACGTCGAATTAGGACGAAACTTGGGATCCTGCGTGTGGCTCCACTGTACACGGAAATTGGTCATATTGCCAAAGTCAGCAGACCCTCTGTCCCCAAACACTTCTTTTGCAAAATTAATATTTAACACTCCGTTAAAGCGATAGCGCAATCTATACCGTGAAGAAAGCGAGGTCTCCCAGGAACCCAAAGTATAAATACCTCCGAGCATCGTCATATCCATATAATCGTTAGGACACCAGTAATATCCTCCGTCGCGAAGAAAGAATCCTTTCAGTGACTGCTCTCCGAAGGTAGGCATTATAAATCCTGAACTTTGATTATTATTCAATGGTACGAAACCGAATGGTAGTCCGATAAAATATATAGGTACGTCTTCCATGACGAAATAGGTCGGATTCATGACTATCTTTTTCCCGGGGATAACTTTGGCCTTGGTCATCTGGAAATAAAAATGCGGATGATCGTGGTCGCAGGTGGTGTACTGCCCTCCGGCAATATTGAACGTCTGGTCAGGCATACGTTTCACAATTCCTCCTCTTAATATACCGTCTCCGTCGCGGGTAAATATATTCTTGATCTTCGCTTTGTGAGTGTCGAGGTTATATGTTATCGTATCCATTATGATATCCTCGCTACCCGATTGCTGAAAGACAGGCCTGGTAGCCACTCCTGTGGAATCCGATACTCCGTATGCATATATATGTTTGGTATCGAGATCCAATTCGGTATAATCCGCAATAAGTATCATATCCTGGTAATATACCTCTCCGTTATCATACGCGTACATCATTCTTTCGTTCGCACGATATACCATGGAGTCTGTCTTTCCGGTTATCGGATCGTCAAGGAAGCCTCCTCCCCTTGCTGTCGAATCCCCTGCGGCGGATTCCAGTGAAATAAATACCTGGATGAGGGAATCTATTCCTAACGAATCCGTAATAAAACCGACCTGTCGAAGCGAATCCAACCTTACCGAATCCAGCAAAATGGAATCCGGCAGAAGATATAATTGTCCCAGGGAGTCCCTGGTTATGGAATAAGGTATAATAAGAGAGTCCGGTAATTCGGTATCGACAGGCGTTACCGACGGCACTATGCTGTCCGGCAGCATCAGGAGCGAAGGCTCGACGAGTATCGTTTCCGCACTGTCCGGTATGGTAATAGGATCGTCATTGGAAAAATCGAGTATGGTAAGCGGTTCCGCATCCGGCCTCATGTCGGCAAATACAGTCCACTGAATCAGCATGACCATTATTAAAATAATGGAGAAAGCACTATATTTTCTAAACTTTACTGCCAAATTGCGATTTTTATTTAACTTTGCGCATTAGTTTCCCGGCTCGTCCGGGATCTTTACCAAACCGGGGATAAAGATAATATTTTTAACGTAATGAAACGACTTATATTACATTTCCTCATAATTTCCGTCGGGTTATTTTTCGGACAGTTTTCTGATGTATACGGACAGGAGACCAAATCGACACAGGTAAGAACCGTCGTGATCGATCCCGGCCACGGAGGCAAAGATCCGGGAGCGGTTTCGGGCGGTGTAAAAGAAAAGGATGTCGTTCTCAAGGTCGCCCTTAAGCTGGGCGATATGATAAAGAAGGCTCACCCTGATGTAAACGTTATCTATACGAGAAAAACCGATGTATATCTCGAATTATATAAAAGAAGCGACATAGCGAACAATTCCAAAGCGGACCTGTTTATTTCGATACACGCCAATGCGGCGAGCAATACGAGTGCCG
Source organism: Rikenellaceae bacterium (assembly GCA_021201795.1). GTDB lineage: Bacteria > Bacteroidota > Bacteroidia > Bacteroidales > Rikenellaceae > JAJBUQ01. The sequence continues at coordinate 4,963 of JAJQEF010000013.1, read as the reverse complement.
TGGGCACGGAAACATTCGTTATGGGTGAAGGCGGCGCAAATGAGAATCTGGACGTCGCGAAAAGAGAGAACAGCGTTATCCTGCTCGAGGATGATTATGAAACGCGTTATCAGGGCTACCAGCCTGACTCGCCGGAATCGTTCATTCTTTTTTCCCTGATGCAATACGTTTATCAGGAACAAAGCATTCTGTTTGCGGATCAGCTTCAAAAGCAATTTACTAAATACACCTCTATGCCGAACAGAGGCGCGAAAAATAACAAAAACCTTCTGGTACTGAGAGCCACTTCAATGCCCAGTGTACTTACGGAGATAGGCTTTATTTCCAACGCCAATGAAAGGAAATTCATGAATTCCGATGCAGGGCAGACAAAACTCGCACAGGCTATGTGCGACGCTTTTACAGGATATAAAAGCAGAATGGAGAAGAACGGCAGTGGGTCGCAGACCGCTATTACCAGACCTATCGAACCCATTAAGGAGCATGCGCAGTCGAATATTTCGGACGGTGCGGTAAAATACAGGATACAGGTCGCAGCTTCGTCAAGGCAGATGAACACATCTAATTCGTCGCAGTTCGGTAATTACAGAAATAAAGTGACGGAGATAAAGGCCGACGGACTCTATAAATATTATGTGGAAGAGACGGACTCTTATAAAAATGCACTGGAACTTCAGAAAAAAGTCCGACAAAAATTCAAAGACGCATTTATTGTGGCATTTCAGGATGGAGAGAGAATTGTTATTACGGACGAAATGAAAAAGAAATAAAACTAAAATGAAAATAAGAAAAGAAGTAAAAATAGGAATTTTCGGCGTATCGATGCTGTTATTATTATTCTGGGGAGCGAACTATCTTAAAGGTAAGAATTTTTTCGAGTCTACCAGGACATATTACGCTACGTTTGAAAAAGCGGACGGTCTGAAATCTTCAACGGAGATAAGGCTCAGGGGGCTCAAAATAGGCAATGTAACCGGCATTAAATACAATCCGCAGGTCGACGACAAAATAATCGTCGAATTTACGGTAAACTCAGAATACAAGATACCGGTAGATTCCAGAATCGAGGCAACCAATACTTATATTATCAGCGGCACGGTATTAAACCTTGTATACGGGGAATCCGGCGTATTTTTCCATGCAGGGGACACCATACCTTCGGTAGGACCCAAGGACGCGATAGGAATGATCACATCCGAAATAGACGAGATCAGAAATAAGACATATACCATTCTCGAAAACCTCAACACAACACTGGATCATATAAACGAAGCTCTTAACGAGGATAACCTGAACAGCATCGGCAATGCCATAAAGAATGTGGATAATCTTATCGCTTCGGATCTGAGCGAGATCGCGAGCAATCTCAATACTGTTACAAAATCATTATCGGACAATACTTACCGTATCGACAATATCCTCGCTAACATGGACGAATTCACCGATTCGCTTAGCAGCATCGACCTTAACGGGCTCGTCGGGGAATTCAACGCTACGGTCAGCAACCTTAGTGAAATAACACGCAAGATGAACGAAGGCAGTGGCACGATAGCACAACTCGTTAACGATGAAGCACTCTACGACAGCCTCGTGGCCGCGAGCAACAATCTGTCTCTATTACTCGCAGATATTAAAGAGCATCCTAAAAGGTACATTAACATTTCCGTTTTCGGGGGCAGAAACAGAGATAAATAAGCATCATTGTTGCATAACATCCGGATAAATTGGTAAGCTACAGATATGCTGGACAGGATACGTAAACCCGTAGAAAAAGAAATGGAGGAGTTTAACGGACTTCTCGCGGACTGCCTTCGGAACGAAAACACTTCGGTGTCTTCGGTAATTAACTACGTATTCGAAAAAAGAGGGAAGCAGATGCGTCCCCTGCTCGTACTGCTCACCGCGGCCCTGCACGGAACAATAAACAGAAAAAGTTATATAGGAGCGGTACTTGCGGAATTGACCCATGCGGCATCATTGATCCACGACGACATTATCGACGATGCGTATATACGCCGGGGGAAGTTATCCGTGAACGCGATATGGAGGTCCAAGATCGCCGTGCTTACCGGAGATTACGTGCTGGCAAGGGCAATGTCGCTGGCAGTAAATAACAATGCGGCGGACCTGCTGGCAGTAATCATAGATTCTTTCGAAAAATTATCCGAAGGGGAACTTATCCAGATGGAGCATGCGTCCAGACTGGATATGAATGAAGCGCAGTATTTCGAGACCATAAATAAAAAAACCGCCTCCCTGCTCGGCTCCTGCGCAGCACTCGGAGCGCGATCTGTCGGCAGCAGTGAAGATAATATAGAAAACATGAGGCTCTTCGGGGAATATCTGGGAATGGCGTTTCAGATAAAAGACGATATTCTTGACCTGTCGAGAGATAATAATACTGGGAAGCCTGCCTTAAAAGATATTAAAGATAGAAAGGTGACCCTTCCATTACTCATCCTTCTCAATAATTCGGATGAAAGAAATAAAAAGAAAATCATCGGTTTATTGAGCGGGGTAAAATACAAGGAAGAGAACGCGGAGACCATTCATAAAATGATCCTGAATTCCGATTCCATAGAAAAGACCACCGCAACAATGCATGAATTCATCCGGAAGGCTTCGGATATAATCGAACGATACGATGATTCGGAAGTAAAAACATCCCTGAAGTTGTACATGGACTTCATAATGGAGCGTGACAAATAATCTACAATATCTGAATTTTCAGACCGAGCGCAAGGCTCAGATAATCCTTAGGCTTCAAATATTTATTAGTTACCGCACTTAGAATATAGAGATCACAGGAACTTATCTCGTAATAACCGGATACCGACCTCATTCCGTTACGGTCGGTTTTAAATGTAAATCTCTGCCCCACAAAGATATTGAACCTGACTTTAGTAGCGAATTTGTAATATCCGCCCTTTGGATATTTGGAAGGCTCGGACAGCCAATATCTTTTATTCATAATGGAATTCATGAACAATCCGCAGTTGAGCGGTTCGAAGTACCACTTTTCGCCAAGATTAACCCGCCATGGGAGATAATTCTGCTTAAGTGTAAAAGTCACGCGTGCACGGGTGTCCGAAAACTTTGGAAGAAATCCGAACAAAATATCCGTCTCAAGGCGGTTCTTGCTGTAATTCCAACCCGGACCGAAAGAAAATACCCCTATAGAACCGGCAAACTGAGCCTTACCGTAGCGAGGTATCAATTTGTTCCATTTATCACGGTATCCCTGCGCATCCAGGGACTCCTGAGAATAGGCGGACATACTGAACAAAGCGACAACCGGAAGCAGCAACCATTTAAAAATACACAACCTCATACTCATATCCCTCCGGAGTTATCTCTATAAATATGTAATTCCTATCCTTCATACAACTGCATCCGTAATACATCACGCCGTCTTCAAAAATATCGACAGCCTGTAAACTATGGTCGTGAGAATGCAGACAGAACATCAGTCCCTTGAATTGTTTCAGCATATACTGAAAATAATCCGCTACATTGTTGCTGAACTGATCCGATTTCGGTTTCGCATGCATAACGGCTATCGTTCTGTCATATAGACCGTTGTCCGCACTTTGTTCGGATTTTATAAAATTAAAATCCGGGACATTTTCACCGTAGTCGAATTCGAGAGCGTTCGTATTGAGGCACAGGAATTTGGTTCGTGCGGCAATAAAAGAAAAATTCAGTTCTCCATACATCTCTTTATATACGTAGAGCCCATTGCCTATTATATCGTGATTTCCGATAAGCGCCACATACGGTACATCCAGTTCAGACATTATATCGTGCACCCATTTAAATTCGAGAGTTGCTCCGAAATCCGCTATATCTCCGCCATGTATTACAAAATCCACGTCTCCCCTGGCATTTACATGCCTCACGAAATCCCTCGTCTCATCGTAAAATCCCTGACTGTCCGCCATCAATACAAAACGCAGGGTGTCCTTATTTTCGCAAATACGTTCGATCTCTTCGATATTCTTATTGTTTATATCAGTATCGGTACGTACACGGGCATCATACGGATGATAATCGATAAGATCACATCCGGATAATATGAAAACTGAAAAAAATATAAGAAAATTTCTATACCCCATTGCAAAATATATAAGCAAAGGTAGCTAATAAATTAACGTGGATAATGCCACATTTACGTTAAAATTTGCCATATTTACTCATTTTGAAAGGTCTAAAAAAATACGGCTCTCTCAGGAGCCTTATTTTTGAGTATGGAATATCTACCGATTAATTTTTACTTTCAGCATATTTACGGTTCATTCCGTCGAGAACCTCTTTTGTGATATCCAACGACGAATTAGCGATCAATACCGGAGCACCTGTGCTGGTACTTAATATCATATCGTATCTTCCGTCGGCATTGAACTCTTTAAGGAACTCTGTAAGGTTGTGCTGTATCCTGTTAAACATTACTGCTTCTTCTTCTGCAAGTTCATTAACGACCTGATCTCTGTAATTGATAAAGTCCTGCTGTTTTTTATTAAGTTCCTCCTCAAGGTTCTGCGCCTGAAGTCTCGTAACAAGTCCTTTAGATACCTGTTCCTGATAATTCATGATATCTCGTTCCAGATTACGTCCTCTCGAAGTAAGATTTGCCTCGACCTTTGACGATTTTTCCTGCAAAGCTTCCGATAATTCGACATACAGGTCATATTTGGATATCAAAGTATCCGTATTGACATAAACTATACTTGCCGACACAACGTTATTGCTGACCCTAACCGAATCGCTTCCTACAGCAGCGGTATTTGTTTCTACGTTATTCTGGGTACATCCGGTAAAAACAGCAACTGCTGCAAATAAAGTCAATACCGGGCAAATTAATTTCCTCATATTAATAAATGGATTTTAAATTAAAATTTAAAATATCGGTTTGCAAACTTACTTATTTTTAGTCAAAAGACAAAAACGGCACATAGTTTATAAT
>JAJQEF010000025.1 GCA_021201795.1 Rikenellaceae bacterium | reverse complement strand
GGCCTTGTAGTTCAAGGGATAGAACGGAAGTTTCCTAAACTTCAGATTCGCGTTCGAGTCGCGGCGAGGCTACAAAAAAAGCGTTGGAATTTATCCAACGCTTTTTTTGTAGTATATTTATAGAATAATATATTGTTATTATAATATTTTTTTATATTTGAATATAAACTTTAATCCCAATTTTATGTGTGATACCTTAAGTTACCTTACGGCTGTCAACTTTAGTTCATACGGTTATTCTTTATGCCGCTATTTACTTAACTAAAAATAATTCTATGAAGAAACTTTTAAATTATTTATCTTTATTATCGGTATTGGGCATTTTACTGTATGCCTATACCCGCGAAGAACCAGTCATGGATTGGAAATATGTCCACGAGACGAAATATCTGGTTCAGGAAGCTAAAGAGTTCTTTGAAAATCTTATTATCGATGCCGACGAAAACGGAACACTCGATCTTAAATCCGGATTAGCTCCCGGTGAGATCACCCCTCAGTGGGACAATGCGTACCTTTATTCCGACAGTAAGTACGATTACGTTCTGATCGACTTTATCGCCGACTTTTATTACAATGTAAGAGAAACCGTTATTAAAGACGGAGAAACGGTTTATAGAACGTTTCCAGCCTACCAGCACCTCCTTATACGGAAGAATAAAACAACCGGAGATATGGGTGCCGCATATACTACCCTTATCCCTAACCGACTCTACCACATTAAACATCGGAAAAATGTCCCTGATAATTTCTTTAAAAAAGAGAATCGTGGAAATTATAAAGGTTTGTTGTTCTTTTACGACGTTGTAACCATGCAGCTTCTTACTGCTGAAAAATACGACAACGGAACCCGAATCTCCGGAGTTTATTACCACCAATGCAGCAGCTTCGAAGACTTCGCCTCGCAGGTACAGGAATACCTGGTAAATTATGCCTTCTTAAGATATACCGACATCCTGACAAGAAGCGACGGTGAAAGCGGTAGTTCCGGATCAGAAAACAACAACAACAATAATAACAATAACGACAACAATAACGGCGGCGACAATGGCGGGGATCTTCCTCCTCCGGGGTATGAATCCGGCCTCGGAACTGAAGAAAATCCGATACCCGTACCACCTGCAATAGTTACGCCAGGTGGTGGTGAAGGCTGGAACGGCTCGGAGGATCCGTTTGCCGGTAATGAACCGGACGAAGATACGGGCGGACTGCCTATTGGCGGTACAGGCAATTCAGGCAAAACCAAATTTTACCCTTCGGGTTTTTATGATAATGGTTATGGATCACCGCTCCAGGATTATAAAATTGCAAAATTGACCGTGGATATTAACGCAAATTCATATTTTATGACCCAAAATGCAGGCGGTAATTATTGCGTGCCCCTTACTATTTTTGCATTGGATAATCTTTTGGGTGGTGAAAAAACATTTAAAGAAATTGTTGATATTATTGAAAGAAATATTGGAAAGGACTTAGATTATAATCAAGGTTTATCTTCCCAACAGACTCTACAACAAATAGAGAAATTTTTTCAAACCGGACAAGTAAGCGCAGCCAATTAAGTTCTTTACAGAATCCGTCCGCAGACAGGTTCGGTATTTACAAAGGAATTCTGGATGGTGGAAGTGTTATTCTGACTTCATTTTATGGCACGGTTCATTCGGTGGCGATTGTCGGATATACAACCGACAATCAATTAATCTACATCGATCCGGAGTGTTCGAATCCGAGAACCGCAGCGGTAAACTATTTTTATAATCGGAATACTTACTTTACAACAATCACAGGAAGAAAATAAAACAAAAACTATGAAAAAGCTATTTTTATTAACGTTATGTTTATCATCCATTACCATTCTTGGTTTTACCCAAAATACGAGAACGACAATGGATATTCTTGAATCCCATACATGGAAATATGAACATCAAAGTCCTTTGGATGAGAGTCCTGAGGATGGATATTATCATGTATATAAAAATGGGAAAAAAATAAGTTTTTTGATTAGATCAAATGGGAAATCCAGGCCTAGTTTTGCAGCTCCCTATTATCTTAGCGATACCCCCGATAAGGATTTTATCCCGGAAAATACGGTAAATCTAAAAATGGGAAATACCTGATCACTTTGCATCGAGAATCCGACCTGCCGGGAGAAGAGACCATTAAAGATATCCGCAGAGGGGATTATTCGAGAATCAACCGTAGGACGGAATCCACAATCGAAGATTACAAAAATACGGTAATGAAAAGTACGAAACCCAATCTTATGAAATAATAACTTTGAATGACAGCAAACTGGTTCTTTCTACTTTATATCATTGGAGCGGTAAAGAAGTAATCAATACCTTCTATCCTTCTAAAAATGTTCTCGAGTAATTAAGCTCTGATATTGTTAAGTCCGGAACAATGTTCCGGACTTTTGTCTTTTTATCTCCATCCTCCCAAAGTCAATCCTATGGATATTTCGTAGTTACTGTATTTTCTTTTCATGAATTTATAGCTGGTCGAAATACGCAAAAATCTATAAATCTCCACTCCTCCGCGCATCATAAAATTGAAAGAATCGTCTTTTTGTGTTCCGTGCGGTATACTCTGGGAATTTTCGATGTAACTCCAGTCGATTTTTAAATGGGTGATTCCCATACCTATTCCGATAAAAGGAGAAACTTTTTTGCTGTCGGAAAAGTAATAATTGCTTATGACAAGGTAGCTCAGGCAGTGGTAATCATTCGTTGTGAACGGGTTTTCCCATTCGCGGTACATCGTTCCTTTCCCGAAATGAAAACCGATGTCCATCGGTAGTCTGGTGAAATTTCTTCTTATTTCGGAATAAAAATTGAGTGTTTTATCGAAATCCCCATTATATTTTTTCCCGGCAAGGATCGCCGAACCTCCGATTTCCAGTTCATATTTTTTCAAAAAATTTTGTGCAAAAGAAGGTGAACCGCAAATAAAAAAAATAATAAAAAGAGTTAATAATTTACGTGTCAAAGATACCATAATTTATAAGGATATAAGTAAACATAATGATTTAAGACTCTTCCGTAGGAATCCGGTTGGAACTTGTTATTATATTTTGCCCAATAACTTCCGTCTTCGGTATGAGGACTATGGAAATGAAAGAAATCTTCATAGACATATTTATGGGTTTTTCTGACAACAAAACCTGCTACGGAAGTTCTTATAATATAATGAACATAAACTTCTTGCACACCATCTATTATTGCACAGTTTAGCAGGAAGCGGTTATTCATTTCGTCTGTTATATTATAAACATAAATAACAGGATTTAAATGAAATATAGAATTATATATTTCGGCAAATATAGATTCATCAAATGTAAATTCTTTAAAATTATCAGCATTAAAATTGTATTTCGGTAAGTTATTAGGGATCTCGTTGAATAAAACGGATGTTTTAATTCCTGGATAATTATAGCTTTTATCGTAACCTAAATCTACAGCTAATTCGGCTAAAAATTTAGTTAATGCAGTACTTCTTTTTTCCGTTTGATTATCGGGGAAAGTATCCCAATTTATAGTTCTTGGTATTCCATAATAATCCATAACTAATGCAAATGCAACTACAATAGGCGGTATAATTGGCTTGTTAATATTTCCGCTTGATCCTATATAACCTACATTTGGCATATCATAATTATATGGCCATTGAGAGGTCCATTTTCTTCCTTTTAATTCTAAAAAATTTCTTAGTGAATAATAATTTTTAGGATTTTCACGTTCAGGGATAAAGCCATAATCATAATCAGCTTTTGATAACATATTATCTTCATCCTTATCACCATACTCAATAACAAATTGAAATTCCACATTATAAGTAGTGTCGTTTACAATCTGCCCATCCATTAAAAAATACTGCCAAAAAACATCTATTTTAGAGGTAGAATTATTCTTTCTTTGAATTAATTTATTTTCAAATTCAATTAATAAGGTTTCTTTCTCAGATTCATTTATACTGTCTAGTTTAAAATTTCCATCCCGTGAATATTTTACTACCGGAAACTCACGAGGATCAGGTGAAATTAAAATATAGCCTTCATTAGTTGGATAGTTTACTGAAAAATACACTATCTCATTATTGTATTTAATTGGCTCAATTTCAATGCTTTCTATATTGTTTTTAGTTAATACATGTTCTTTATTTTCTGATTTGAAAAAACAATTAAAAAATTTTTCGGAGATATTTCTAACTTGCTCCTCATTTATTAATTCTGAAACTATATTACCTTCCAATTCATTTATATTTTTATTTGCTGGGTCGTCTTTTTTACAAGAGGTGTATGAAATAAGTAGTGGCAATAGAAATAATAAATAAGTTTTATTCATATTATTTTTTTTAGATTATAGTTGTAAATATACAATAATTATTTAAATAATCTAAATACAAATTATAAGTTATCGTATAATTTTTCATGCAATTTTATAAAATCTTCAAATTTATTTCAATGCTGTAAAGATTTATTTGCCGTCGGTCTATGATCCATATACTTAAGGATCAGACTCAAAAGCTCTTCCGGTCTGCGGGGATCGAAGTAATATGCGTAGTTTTTGAAGTATTCTCGGATATGATTTATATCGCTTAGGAACATCGGTAAATTATAGTGCACAGCTTCGAGATAGGAATATGGTAATCCCTCCCATAGAGAACAGGAAACAAATATATCTATACATGAATATATTTTTGATATATTCTCAGTGTGTCCGGTAAATATTATTTTATCGGTTATTCCGAGCCTTCCGGATAGATCTAATAAATTTTCTTTTTCCGGTCCGTCGCCGGAGATAATAAAAGATATATTCTTCCTGCTATCGATTAAAACCGCAGCAGTATAAATGAACGCCTGCCAGTTTTTTTGTGGTACCAGCCTGCCGACTCCTCCGATAACTATGTTCTGCTGCGGAATATTAAGTTCTGTTAATATTTTATCCCGCTGGTATTTTGTGTAATTACGAGAATCTATACTGTTGTTTATAATGTGTAATTTTTCTTTTCTGGCAATCTTGTTTCTAACTGCTGATAAATATTCGTTTTCAGATAGAATGATCTTTTTGCAAAGAGAAGAAAGGAACTTTTCCATGTAGAAGGCTAAAAATCTTTTTACTCCTTTCCGGGATTCGAAATAAAAGCAATGCGGAGTATAGCAGCATGGCTTGCGGCATATAAACGCTGCTATCCGGAATATTACCCCGGCTTTGGTGCTATGGGCATGAACTATTGAAATGTTGTGCTTGCGTATATATTTAGCTATATAATTTATCGTCTGTCCGTCCGTCCATGATAAATTGTGTGCTATATTGATAAAGGTTGTTTCTGTTCCATTATTTTGCAGCAACCGGATACTTTCATTAGTTTCCTCGTTAACATGGAATAAAGAAGAAACCAGATGTAATTCATATTTTTCCTTATTAAGATTAAGACAGAGGTCGACAATATGTCTTAAGACGCCTCCGCCCAAAGATTCTACACCTATGAGAATTTTTATTTTATCTGACATCTTAACCTATATAGTCGGAGAATATATTTTTTAAAATTGTAAAATGGATTCCGGAATCTAATTTCAATGCATCTTCTCTCGCCTGTTTAATTCTCTTTTTATTGCTGTCAGGGTCGGAGAGTATATGAATAACAGCTGCTTCTATAGCACTGGGATTATCAGGCGGGATTAAAATAGCGTTTTTATTGTTAAGCACTTCCGTTATAGCTGAAATATCCGTGGAGATTATCGGGATGCCTGAAGCCATCGCCTCCATGATAACATTCGGGATCCCATCCATATCGCCGTTATTCAATTTAACGGATGGCTGAATAAAAATCTCATTGTTGCCAAGAAAATCAGTTATGCGATTATGGTCTATCCAACCGTGGAAAGTAACGTTATTTTCCAGAATATGATTTTTAATTTGCACCTCAAGGTTATTCCTGTATGTTCCGTCACCTACTATATTCCAGTGAATATCGTATCCTTTTTTTATTAAATTACTTAATGCTGAAATAATATATTGATAACCTTTTTTTTCATCCAATCTTCCGACAGTGATTATTTTTACCGCTCCGGAGTTTTCTTGAATTCTGTCCGGTTTAAAATTCCACATTCCTATATCTATTCCGTGATAGACGCAATGAATTTTTTTTACGAAGCTGTTTTTAGTTTTTTTATTTATCAATATGCGGTTGCTGTCATTGCATGTAATTGTAAAAGAGGATTTTTTTACTTTTTTACGAATGTCATAACCGCAGACGTAAATATCTTTCGCATGTGCCGTAAAACTGAACGGTATGCCGGTATAATGTGAAATTTGCATTGCGATATCAGTAGGAAGATTTGCAAAATGCGAATGTACGTGCTCAACTTTCATCCCATTTACCAGACGAATAAAATAACCGGACTTTACAAATGCACTGAACGATTTTAAAGGATTTTCCGAATTAATTGAAAAAAATACCAGAGATAAATATTTTAAAGGATTTTTTATAAAAATACTCAAGTGTGTTTCGAGCAGAATTCGAAATTTTTGTTCGGAAAAATAATTTATCGGAAACTTTGTACCTGAGATTTTCTCCGGTATTCCGTTTATCGCAAAAACTCTCAGATTATTTTCATCTGCCATTAATTCCACCTCTCGTGCAATAAATGTTTCACTCGGGCACGGAAAATTCTCGATTATGTAAACTATATTTTTTTTATCTGCTTCACGATGTTTCATGTCAGATATTCAGTACTTTATTTTTTTTCAGCAATAATATATAAATAACGAAAAAACCTGTTGATATGACAGCGAGTAAACCCATTATGAGCAGATTCGAGATACCAAGACTTTGTGAAATATATTTGAAAGCAACTAAAAATCCGGAGAATAATAATACTGGCAGCCATATTTTGAAATTTAACAGATCTTTGAAGAGTATACGGTGTATTTTTGTAATATACATTAAAACAAGGACTTTTAACCATTTGGAAATAACAAGGCTAAGTGCGATCGCGACATAACCCAGAGGTTTGATGAGGAGGAATGTGATCAGAATATTTAATGTAACGCAGATAATTCCTAAAATAACCGGAGTTTTTATCCGCCCTCTTGCGAACCAGAATATAACGAGAATGGTTTCCAAAGCAAATGCCACGATCCCCAGATTATATATAGATAAAGCTATAGAGGTTATTCGGGTTGATTCGGCATTGAATGCCCCTCGTTCAAAGATCAGTGATATTATATTTCCCGGGAAAAGCCCTATAATGATCATCAATGGTACAAAAAATATCACTATTATCCTTAAGCTGTCTCTCAGTAACCGGAATAGTCTTATATTACTTTTTTCAATGGATAATTCAGTGAAAAACGGGAATATTACAATACTTACGGTATAAGGAAATAAAATGACCGGCAAGTCGATAATTTTCTTCGAATAACTGAGAGCCGATATAGACCCTTCATTTAGAAACGAAGCAAAAATATTATCTACCACAGTACTTAATTGGGAAAAAACATTTCCGATGAGTAAGGGCCAACTGATAATAAGTATGGCTTTGATATAGTCTGTATTTGGTCTCTCAACCGGTATTTTCGAAAAACTACGGATTTTGAGCAACTGTATGCCTAATTTCATGAACGCTCCGAAAACCAGACCCCATATGAGGGAATATATTCCTGCGACCTTGTAAAGAGCCAGACAACATAATAAAATGGAGGCTTTAAATATAAATTCACTTATAGATAGGAGCTTGAAGTATTTATACGATAACAGGTAAGTATTGGTTGCCGTTGTGATTATGGAAAAAAGTACTGCCAGACTGGCTATCCTGAAGAATTGTATGCCCAGTAAATTTTTTTCTCCTGTGAATCCGGGGAGTAATAATTTCGTGATTATTTCAGGGAAAATTAAAAAACATAAACAAAATATTAATCCTATTACAGTTATAAAAACAAACGTCGATGAATATACCCTCCGGTCATCATTATTTGTATTTCTGTTTTTTATGAGGGTATTCATCATCCCGGGTTCCAGAAATTCCCGGAAAAAAATCATTATACTTATAACTATTGAAAATACGGCATTGTAAATATCCGCCTCGTAGGAGGTTCCCCAAAAATAGGCCACGGTAACTTTCTCTGCATAACCGATTACTTTTGTCAATAAGGTTATTACCGTTACTATGAAAGACGCTTTTATAATAGCGTTGTTTCTTAATTTATCAAAAAATTTCATAACCCCGGATTTATTGATTCATAAACTTTTTTTGTTTCCGACCAGCATTTTTCCCAGGTAAATGAACGTGCATGCTTATAGGCTTCGGAAACATAATCGGGTGTACTATTTAGTCCTAATTCTATTTTCATGGAAAGTTCTTCCACGGAATATGGATCTGTATACAAACAATATCCTGAAGTTATTTCCGGTAATGCACCTGCATTAGAAACGATTACAGGTATTCCGGATGCCATCGCTTCAAGAGGAGGAATTCCGAAGCCCTCATATATAGAAGGGAAGACAAATAAGGACGCATTTTGATAAATTAAAGGTAGGTCATTTCTTTCAACGTAATCTAAAAATATTACTTTACCTCTTAATTTTAATTTGTCTACAGTTTTGAATATTTCTTTGTATTTCCAGCCCAATTGCCCGACAATAAGTAATTTGTGTTCGAAATATCGGTTTTGCCTGAGAATCGAAAATGCTTGTATGAGTAACGAAAGGTTCTTTTTAGGTTCGAGATTGCCTACAAATAGTATGTATTTTTCAGGGATATTATATTTTGCGATATTTTCTTTTAATTCTTCTTTGGTGAATCTGTTGAAAAATATATCGTCCACGCCATGGTAAATTACTTCAATTTTTTCAGGATATATATCGAAAGATCTTATAATGTCGTTCTTTACCTTATGGGAAACAGCAATTATTTTACTTGCTTTTTTTACTGTATTCTTCAATTGAAGATTGTAATATAATGCGTTTGAATTTTTACATAGTTTTGGAAAATCCTTTGCTATTAGGTCGTGAACGGTAACTACCGAATTATTGTTGAAATTTCGAGGTAAGATGTAGCTTGGGTTGTGAAATATATCATATTTATTTGTTTTAAAAATTTTTTTCAAAACAGTGTGTTCATACCATATTCTTTCTACCCTGTTCCTGGTGCGTACACTAATTAAATTTTGTGTGTATTTTCCATAATCAAATCCGGCAGGCACAAGTGTATCGAATACGAATTCGCCGTATCTGTCGAAAGAAGCCTGCTTCATAAGATTATAAGCATAATACTGAACTCCGGAAAAATTGGAGTTCAGGCATAAGCCATCAAATAATATTTTCATTTATTGCGGGTTAACAGTAAATTATATTCTTTAGTTTTTCAGTATAGTCCAAAAAATTAAAATTCTCAATAGCATAAATGTATGCGTTTTCTCCGATATTTTTTCTTAATAGTTTATTTTTTATCAAATCGATTGCAATTTCAGAAGCTCTTTCTAAATTGTTATTGTTGATTATGAAACCGGTTTTTTCATTTTGTAAAATTTCAGATGGTCCACCGCTGAAGGCAATTACTGGTTTTCTCATATACATTGATTCCACAATGCTTCTCCCGAAAGGCTCATTCTTGGAGGTATGGAGAACTATATCGAGATTCTTAATGTAATCGCAAGGATTACTTACGAAATCTGTAAATATGAAATGTTTTTCATAGTTCCTCTCCTTTATGCATTCTGTCAATTCTTTATAATAATCTTTATCCTCTATACCGCCGATCATAAAAAAACAAACATTAAAACCGTTCTCCAATATTTTAAATGCAATCGATATGAAATCTTTTTGATTTTTCCATTTTATGATGTTTGCTACATATCCGATGCATATTATATCCGGGTTTAAGCCATATTCTTTACGTGTATCAAAATTTCCTGTTGAATATGGTTTCTGGACGGCATTATGGAGACAATAAACATGGTCTTTTTTTTGTAAATAAGCTTTTAATGTAGTAGGAGACAGTAATTATTTTATTACAGATAATCCTGATATAGAAGCTTTCTAATTTAGTTACGGTATCTCTACAGCAACATATTATATTTATTCTTGTAAAGTATAATAAAATAACATATATCAGACTTCGGTGAGTATTGCAATATACGTATCTGATGTTTTGTTCTGAACACAAACGTGCGATGTAAAAGCAATTACAGATTATGTTATATGCTGTTCTTACAGGATATTTTTTTAGGTGTGATTTCGTTAGATAAATCAGATCTTTTTCAATAATGTCATTTTTTATTTTTTTTGACTCGCTAAAAATTTCTTCCTTCGGATTAAGCACCATGAAATAATCTTCGTCAAAATAGCGCATTAGTTCTAACAGGCTTTTTTCTGCACCTCCAAATCTGTGGCTGACATGTAGTATTAATATTTTAGTGTTGGATTGAGCCATTTTAAAATTCAAAACAGGTAACAGGCGATACACAGGCCCTTAACAAATATATTATATTAATATTAGAAAAAAAATAAATAAAACTTATTTAATATCAGTATATTAATAAAAAACCCTTAAATTGTTTGTATTCTGTAATTTGCTTTTAAAAGATTTTTATATAATTTTAAGTTTAATAAATGTTCTAATTCCTCAAATTAAATATATTAAAACTATGAAAATTCTGAAAATTTTAAAGAAAGTTATTCTTTATACTCTTTTGGCCTGTTTAGGATTAATCATTGTAGCGGAGTTATTTTTAAGATGTTTTTATCATGAAAGCTTATCTAAGGTAAGAAATCCCCGTATGGCAATGTACCAGGTCGACACCCTTGTAGGTTTTACTTTTTTGCCAAATAGTGAATACGTTGTTCCGGATGGTACAGTGGTTCGTTTTAATAAAGACGGTTATATCGGAGAAGATTGGGGTGAAAAAGATTCTCTCACTTTTCGTATAGCGATTATTGGAGATTCTTTTGTTACCGGTAATCTGATTAATCCGTATTATAGTAATTTCTGTATAGAATTGCAAAAATTATTCGATGAAGAAGGTTATAACGTACAGATATTGAACATGGGCGTTGACGGTGGAGAAAGAAATGCCTATTGGGACTATAGGACTGCAAAAGAAAAAGCACCAAAGTATGACCCGGATATAATTCTTATGCAGTTCAAATTTCCAATGGTAACAGATCAACGAGTCCGTGAATATTATAAAGGATATCGATTGTCGTATTGTCTTCCAGGTGATGAGGCGAGACCCAGGTTAATGGATATGGTAGATTATTTTGAAAAAGAATATAAGCCGAAGCATGACAGGTATTTCTGGTCTCATATATATAAGGCGTGGTATAGATTCAGATATAACCCGGTAAAACTAGGAGAAAAGAGGAATAAGTGGATTTATCAGACTAATATAGCTAGTTTGGGCGGAAGTAATATGCTGGAATTCTCGGAAGAAGAATCTGCCGAGAAAATTCGTGAGTTGAAGCAGACTCTTAATGAACAGGGAATTTATTATTTTCTTTTTTCGGTGTTGGATAACCCGGACTACAAAGCAATAGCTCTTGAACACCAATTTCCGTACTTGGATTTAAGGGTTCCCCTAAGTATAGAAGCTGGAGACTATTTCCGGAATGATTCACATCCGAATCAGCAGGGAAGCCGCAAAGTGGCTGAGCGGATTTATGAAATTCTCACTAATAATAATTTAATTCCGGAGAAGTACAAAGTTAGATAGATTAGTACAATCTGAAATCTGTCGCATTCAGAAATGGAATTTGGGGCCAATATTTTTCGTTTTGTATATTTCCTATTTATAATATTAATCGTTTGTAAGCGGAATAATTAATTCTGGTGAAGGCAAACCTGTTTCAATGATTTTATAATGAAGTTATTCGGTTTTAAAAAAATTTCCGTATATAAATATTTTCTCCGTTATATTAAACGTTATATAAAATACGAAATAATACTGATAATTCTTATGCTTCTTGCAAGTGCCGGAACTTTAGTATCACCGTATATTCTGAAATTAATAATAGACGATGTTTTTCCTTCTTCCGATTATCAGCTACTGATTTATATATTATTAGGCTATGTTGCGATAGTGGTTTTCAGGGTGTTGGTTTCTTATGGTTCTACTTTTATATTTGAATGGGTAAGCAACCATATAATGAAAGATATGCGTGTAGATCTTTTTACCCATCTTATCAGGCTGCCTTTGAATTTTTATGATAATAATAAAACCGGGGACATTATTCACCGTATCAATAGTGAAGTAAACAGCATACAAAATATTCTAACCAATTCTTTGATCCGGATTATTAGTAGTTTATGTCTTATTATCGGATTGGTAACAATGTTGAGTATTTTGAATTTTAAATTATTTCTGATCTCTCTTGCAGTGTTTCCGGTTATTTTTCTCAATACTCTTTATTTTCAGCCAAAGATTCATGCCACTATAAAAGAAAGCAGAAAAAAAGATTCGGATATTTTAAGTTTTTTGATGGAACGGTTCGCTAATATTAAGCTGCTTAAAAATTATATGAGATACGATTATGAAAAAGCACGTCTTGATAACGTGGTTGATGAACAGATTTCACTTAATATGAAAATAACAAAACTATCTGCAACTAATCGTAATATTTCAACATTTTTTACAGCTATGGTTCCTGTGGTAATTCTTGGGATAGGTGGAATGGATGTCATGAAAGGAGCAATGACGATCGGAACGCTTGTGGCTTTTATACAATATATGAACCGGATGTTTGACCCATTCAGGGATTTAATGGGATTATATTATGATATGATAAGGGCGTCTGTTTCTATGGAACGAATTCATGATATTATTACCATAGATGAAGAGGCTAACGGGGAGGGTGCCACAAACTTTATTCAAGGTAATTGCGATATTGTTTTAAATAACGTTTCTTTCAAATATAAGGATACTGATGTTTTGAAAAATATTAATATAAAATTCGAATCGGGCAAAAAATATGCTTTGGTCGGTGCCAGTGTTTCGGGTAAAAGTACTATTTTAAATCTTTTATGCAGATTTTATGAGATTGATGAGGGTTCGATAACTATCGGAAATATTAACATAAAGGATGTCGATCTGAAGACCCTGAGAAATAGTATTAATCATATTTCACAGGATAACCAGCTTTTTCATGATACTATTCTCAATAATATTACCTATGCAAACGAGAATGAAAACATCCTTAGTGTGGAAAATACCTGTCGTTTAAGCGGAATATTGGAGTTTATCGATTCTACCCCAAAGAAGTGGGACACTATGGTGGGGGATCAGGGAACTACTCTCTCCGGAGGACAAAAACAGCGGATATCGATAGCTAGGTCTTTACTTAAAGTTCCGCAAATAATTTTACTCGACGAAGCTACCTCCGCTATCGATTCTGAAAACGAAAGAGAAATTCTTCAAAATATTTGCCGGCATTATACGGATAAAACAATAATAATAACCAGCCACAGATTAAGCACAATTAAGTTCGTAGATGAAATTATTTATTTGCAGGATGGGAAAGTTATTGAATCCGGCAGTCACAATGAATTGATAAAGAAGCGCGGTTATTATTGGAATCTGTTTAAAGATCAAATCGAATAATATGGAGAAGCAGTATTTTATTGGTCCGGATAAGTTGTTTGGGATTTTATACAGCCCGGATGAATCCTTAAATAAAGAGAAAAGTGTGCTTATGGTGCATCCGTTTGCCGAAGAGAAGAAAAGTTCTCAAAGGATACTGGTACAGATTTCCCAGTATTTATCATCATTAGGGTATACGGTTTTATTGTTTGATTTAAGCGGTTGTGGAGACAGTCACGGAAATTTTTCTGATATTTCTATGGACCAGTGGTTAAAAGATATCTCCAATGCTCAAAATTTTCTTGACGAAAAAATCGGTGTACAGTTAACTAATATAATCGGAGTTAGATTCGGAGCATATTTGTCTTTAATATTCAATCAGGTAAATGGAGGTAAATATAATATTATATGTATCGAACCGGTTTTTAAACCTGCGGATTATCTCAGGAAAAGTCTCAGGAGTAAACTTTTTAAAGAATTATTCACCTACGGTGAAGTCAAGTCAGACAGGAAAAGTCTGGAAAAACAACTTTTAAAAGATAGAATGGTTGATTTTGACGGTTTTCCTGTTCCGGGTGGCTTTTACAATGAGGTGTTGGAATTACAGGAAAAATTCGGTCCTCATTCAGAGGGTTTTACAAATAAATGTAAAGTTATATGGATAAAACAACGTAACGGCAGGAAGGATGAAACCGAGAAGGAATATATTGAGAGAACAGTGATTATGGGTGCTTTCTGGAATCTTACCGATTCAGTAGATCCGTCACAGCTTATAGAATTAATAAGGGAGTTTTTTTATGAATGATAAGTTATTTTCATTAGAAGTTGACAATGAATATATTCATGGAATAATCCATAAACCTGAAATTCCATTTACAAAGGCCATCGTTTTTTTACACGGATGGGGAGGGCACAGAACAGGACCTCATGATATGTTCGTGAAATTTTCCCGGAAATTGACAGATTTGGGTTATTTATGCTTAAGGTTTGACTTTCGGGGAAAAGGTTTTAGTGGAAGTATGGGATACAATGCTACTAACCGCAGTATGCTGGAAGATATCGAGGTTATTTTAAGATATGTAAAAAATAGCTGCGGGATAGATGATATATCTATTGTGGGAATATGTTCCGGAGCTAAACTGGGATTATATTATTCTTTAAACGGAGACATTACTGTTAATAATTTTGTATGTCTTTCCTCAGCTCCTCTACGTCCGGTTGATAATCCGCAAAGTGTAGCAGTCAGAAAAACAGTGGTTGGTTTTAGGGAATATATTTCAAAATTGTTTTATCGTGAAACATGGGCAAAAATTTTTAAGAACGAAGTCGATTACAAAACAATAATTTATTCGTTTCTAAACCCCTTTAAGGCAAAGAAAACCAAAGTAAAATCAGCCCGGACAGATAGGAATAATGTAATCAAAGGAAAAAATATATCCGGAAAGGTGCTTATTATAAATGGAGGAAAAGATACGGAAACACCGGAAACGGTTAAACAGGTTGAAGCTTTGATGAGAAAATACGATATAGATTTTTCTACTTATATTATTGCAGGTGCAAATCATAGTTTTTATTCAATCTTATTGGAACAGGAAATAATGAATATCATGGGGAAATGGTTCTCATAAACGTTACGAATTGTTATGATTTTTAGATTTCTGTATTTGAAGGTCTTTAAATATTAATACCGGTAGTTTTATGTTTTCACGTAAAAATGGATAATTTTGTGAAAATTTCTTGACGTGTCCCAATATTTAGAAAATCTCAACAATATACAGAAGGAAGCTGCGATGAAGATCGAAGGTCCTTCATTGATAGTTGCCGGCGCTGGTTCCGGTAAAACAAGGGTTTTAACTTACCGCATTGCCCATATGCTCGACAGAGGTATACGGTCATATAATATTCTGGCGCTAACTTTTACCAATAAAGCAGCCAGAGAGATGAGGGAACGTATAAACTCCATTGTTTCCCCTGATGCCACTCGTTATCTCTGGATGGGCACGTTCCATTCCATATTTGCCCGCATACTTCGAAATGAAGCTGATAAGCTGGGTTATCCCCAGTCTTTCACCATATATGATACTGCGGATAGTAAAAACGTGATCAGATCGATAATCAAGGAACTTAATCTGAATGAGGATCAATATAAACCGAATGATTTGTACAGCCGTATATCCCTTGCAAAAAATAATCTCGTACCAGCGGAATCTTATGAGACGAATGCCGTTCTTGTCGCCGAGGATCGTGAACGGAGGCGTCCCATGTTTTCGGAGATATATAAGAGATATTCCCGTAAATGCAAGGAATCCGGAGCAATGGATTTTGACGATCTTCTACTCAATATGAATATACTTTTCAGGGATTTCCCCGATGTCTTGTCCCATTACCAGAATATCTTCAAATATATTATGGTCGACGAGTATCAGGATACCAATATGGCGCAGTATTTAATTATTAAAAAAATAGCAGAAGGCCATAAAAATATTTGCGTAGTAGGAGATGACGCCCAAAGTATTTACTCCTTTCGTGGGGCGAAGATCGAGAATATCCTCCGTTTTCAAAACGATTACCCCGAGGCGCAGTTATTTAAGCTGGAACAGAACTACCGCTCTACCCAGAATATCGTAAATGCAGCTAATAGCATTATTGAAAAGAATAAAAGACAGATAAAGAAAAAATCCTTCTCGTCCAATGAAGAAGGTGAGAAGATAAGAATATTTAAAGCTTTTACCGATAAAGAGGAAGCTATGATAGTCGCGGGAAATATCCAGTCGCTTATATACGATAACAGTGCCGCCTACAAAGATATTGCGGTTCTTTACCGTACTAACGCACAGTCCAGGGCATTAGAAGAATCCTTAAGACGCAGGAATATTACTTACCGTATCTATGGAGGACAATCCTTCTACCAGCGCAAAGAAATAAAGGATGTGCTGGCATATATACGCCTTATCGTAAATCAGAAAGACGATGAAGCATTGAGACGTATAATAAATTATCCTGCACGCGGTATCGGTGATGTAACAATCGGGAAAATAGCCGAATTTGCTGCCGCTAACGGACTAAGTATGTGGGATGTTATTTCTATGGTGACTCCGGAGCAAATGGGATTAAGGGGCGCTGCGGTGAAGAAGATCAGGGAATTTACGGAAATGATAGCGAATCTTCGTTCCAAGGTGGCAACTACCCCCGCGTATGAATTGGGTTTTGAAATTGCATCCCGGTCGGGAATAATAACTTCTTTCAGGATGCTTCAGACCCCGGAGTCCGTCAGCGTACTGGAAAATATAGACGAGTTGCTCAACTCCATAGCTTCATTCGTGGAATCGGAGAAAGAGGAGCATCCGGAACGTGAGGTCGTAACTATCGACGAGTGGCTCCAGAATGTAGCTCTTCTCACGGATATGGATAAACAAACGGATGAAGACAATAATTTTGTCACCCTTATGACCGTTCATTCTGCGAAAGGGCTTGAATTCGAACATGTGCACATTGTAGGAATGGAAGAAAATTTATTCCCGAGCCAGATGTGCAGCGAATCACTGGAGGGGCTTGAAGAGGAGCGGAGATTGTTTTATGTAGCTCTTACGAGAGCAAAAAAAGGAGCTTACCTTACTTTTTCAGATACCCGGTTTCGCTGGGGAAATGTGACCTTCAACCGTCCGAGCAGATTTTTAGGGGACATTGCCCCCGAATACATGGAACTGATGTTCGATCCCGAAAATGAAAACCGTACATTGCCGGAAGATAAAGCAGAATACAGGTCCGAAAATAATTACCGCAGAAGGGAGCCGGAACCACAAAAACCGGTTAATACCACTGTAATCACTCCTAAATTTAAAAGCATCGGAAAAAGAGTTGCTGAAGATATACAAAATAATATTTCAGGAAGCGATAGCGATTCATTTAGTATAGGATGTAAGGTCTCGCATGATAAATTTGGGACAGGTACAATTTCCGACCTTGAAAATACAGCGAACGGAATGAAGGTTAAAGTGGATTTCGACCAGGCAGGAACGAAAACATTATTGTTAAAATACGCTAAACTAACATTAATTGGAAATTAACGGAATTTTTAACAAGGTATTGTCTTATTGAAATTTTTTATTAAATTTAACCATTCATTTTCCTTAAAACCACTAACTAAAAACTTAACTTGAACTAACCTAATTAAGGGCTTCCTGAGATGGGAGGCCTTGCTTTTTAGGGTTTTATCGTATATTGGATGATTATTTGCCGAAAATACTCCGGAACATTTTTTTATGTTAAACGGTCAAAATTTAAACTGTTTTTGAATGCAATTATTGCCAAAACACATTAATTGTGCTGTAAAACATATTTTTAAATCTCCAAAGCCTGATTGAGATCGGCGATGATATCTTCTACATCCTCGATACCGACAGAGAGTCTGATAAGATCAGGTGCAACGCCTGCTTCAATTAGCTGTTCGTCAGATAACTGGCGGTGTGTGTAGCTTGCTGGATGCAATACCGAGGTTCTTGCGTCTGCAACGTGAGTTACAATTGCAGCAAGTTTAAGACGATCCATAAAGTCTATAGATTCATCTCGTCCTCCTTTTAATCCGAACGATAAAACTCCGCAGGAACCGTCTGGAAGATACTTCCGGCCGAGTTCGTAATATTTGTCTTCTTTTAATCCCGGGTATTTTACCCATGATACTTTTGGGTGTGACTGTAGATATTCCGCTACCTTCTGTGCGTTTTCACAGTGTCTCGGCATCCTTAAATGCAGGGTTTCAAGACCCATATTCAACAGGAAAGCGTTATGTGGGGCTTGTATCGCACCTAGGTCGCGCATTAACTGTGCGGTCGCCTTGGTTATGTATGCACCTTTGCCGAAGGACTTGGTGTAGGTAAGTCCATGGTAGGATGGATCGGGTTCGGTAAGTCCGGGAAATTTGTCAGCGTATTTGTCCCAATCGAAATTACCGCTATCGATGATAGCGCCGCCGACATTGGTCGCATGACCGTCCATGTATTTGGTGGTGGAGTGTGTAACTATGTCTGCACCCCATTCGAAAGGCCGGCAGTTTATCGGTGTGGCAAAGGTGTTATCTACGATTAGCGGTACTCCATGTTTATGGGCTATTTTGGCAAATCTTTCGATATCCAAAACCGCAAGCCCCGGGTTCCCAATGGTTTCACCGAAGAGGGCCTTGGTATTTGGGCGGAATGCTTCGGATATCTCTTCGTCGCTCGCATCCTGATCGATGAACGTAGTTTCGATCCCCAGTTTTTTTAGCGTTACAGCCAATAAGTTATAGGTTCCTCCGTAAATGGCTGCCGCACTTACGATATGATCACCTGCTGAACATATATTGAAAATAGCGTAAAATGATGCCGCCTGTCCAGATGCCGTTAACATACCTGCTGCACCGCCCTCGAGTTCCGTGATTTTGGAAGCTACCAAGTCATTAGTTGGATCCTGCAATCGAGTATAGAAGTATCCGCTCTCCTCGAGGTCGAATAGTTTTGCCATCTGTTCGCTTGTCTCGTATTTGAATGTAGTGCTCTGGTATATTGGCAATACTCTCGGTTCGCCTTTTTTCGGCTGCCATCCTGCCTGTACACACAGAGTTCCGGGTTTAAATTTTTTCTCCATTTTAAGTTAATTTTGTTTTGCTGCAAAAATATGGAAAAAACATGACAAGAAATAATGTATCAGTCGTATACTTTTCGTGCCAGCGATCTCATTCCCAAGGCCGCCAGAAGAAAATATATTCCGGTGAGAATCCACAACATGGCATATTCGGGGGATACTTCTTTTAAGGTAGCTCCTGCTGACTGTATTCGTATAAATCCGTTGATTGCGTTACTGCTGGGAATTATTTTTCCGAATTGGTACAACCATTCCGGCATAGCCTCTTTGGGAACCGATATACCACTCAGCATTAACAATGGTATAGATGTAAAGAGAATCAATATTATCGAATTTTCCCGACGTTTAAGTACTGAGGAAATAGCGAGTCCAAGGAATATAACGGATAGAAGATACGGGGTCATAAACATTATCAGGTCTAATACATCACCGTTCATCGGGAAATGGAATAATTTATATTGAAATCCGAAAACATAAAGCATGGTTGCAGCCCCGGATACATAATATGCCGCGGATTTACCTAAAAGTATCGGAAGTGCCGAGAGGTATTTTCTTCTTTCAGGGATCAGTTTACAATAGAGTTTTTTTTCTCTCCACGTACCTCCGATCATTCCTATTCCTATCAATAATGTCTGTTGAATTATAAGGACCAGAATTGCCGGCATAGCGAACGATCCGTATCCCAAATAAGGGTTAAAAGTCGATTGTATGTTGGGGCTTACGGGATTACTCACGACAAAGGCCTGTTCCATACTTATTCCCTGCTGCATCAGTCTTTGGACTTTGATCTGTACATTGTTGGTAAGGACCGTATTCGTAAGATCGTTGAGGACCTGTTTGTACATCAGAAGATAACTGCCGTCCGCATAGATTGCGACATAGGTAGTTTTTCCGCTGTATATATCTTTGGCAAAATCGTCCGGCAATATTATAATACCGTATACCTTCCGCGACAGGAATAAGGATTTCGCTTCGTCGAGGCTGGATACTTCATAAGTGACATTTATGTTCGGGGTAGCATTTAGTTTTCTTATAAAATCGCGGCTCTCCTGTGTCCGGTCGTTATTAACGATAGCTACAGGTACATCCTGCAATACTTCGTTGCTGTATGCGAACGAATACACTGTAGAATAAATTATGACCGCACCGAACATTATAAGGATTACCCCGCCATCCGAAAAAATATATCTAAGTTCTGTTTTAAAAATAGTAACGAACTCCTTTAAGCGCTGTATTCCTGATTTTTTTTCCATTACATTCTCCCCCAATATTTATTGTCCGTACACATCTTCCGGAGTCGTGGAAGCAGAAGTAACGGAAGTAGAATGAATATCATAAAGTAAACCAATTGATCCGCAGTATCGAATGCCGGAGCACCGCGCACCGCCTGATCCACGAAAATCCTCATGTAATATGTCATGGGAAAAATATAAGACAGTACCTGCAACAAGGGATTCATTGCCATTAGAGGGAAGGTGTATCCCGAGAGAGTAAATGCGAATACGGAATATCCTCCACCGACTGACAGGGATCTTCTCAGGCTTCCTGCTGATATAACGACTATCAGCACCCCGAGGCTCTGATACGCCATTACGAATAAAACATTGGCAATTAAAATCAGGGTGCGGTTTCCCCGCAACGGTATGCCTATGTATTTGAAAAGAACTATATCCGCAACAACGAACAGTATTGTAAAACTTATAAGATACGGGAACAGTTTGCCGGCAAAAGCATAATATATATTGCCCCCAGCGGTCTCGAGCCACTCTTTTGCTGTCCCGTTCTTGAATTCGCTGCCGAATGTAAACACCGCTGTGAGCAGAATAAAAATCAGCATCATCATCGGAAAAAATATGGGCAGCAGGTAATACGAATAACTGGAATAAGGATTAAATAGTATGTGCCTCTCGAAATTTATAGGCATTGCCGCCTGATAAGCTTGGGCTTCGGACATCCCCTGACTTACGAGAGTCTGTACCTGTATTCCGGTAGAGAAACTTATTATCGCTGTGCTGAGGTCGCGTTGGATGAGCCCGTTTTTAGTGATGTTAAGCCCGCTTATAAATACCGGAACAGTTACCGGTTTATTGCCGTAAATATCTTTTTCCGCCTCTCTGGGGATTATCAGCATTGCATCGATCTCCCCTTTGCGGATCATTTCTTCCGCTTCTTCGGTACTTTTAGGCATGGAGGCAATGCTCACACTCGGAACCGCGTCGATCATTCTTGTAAACTGTTTTGACAGGGAAGAATTGTCGAGGTCCACAACGGCAATCGGAAGATTTGTCGGAACACCTGTTTTGAATAGCAGCAGGAAATATACTATGGCTAATATCGGAAGACCAAGCGCAAGAGCAGAGAATGTCCGGTTGTGCCTGACTAATCCCAATTCTCTGTATATTACCTTAAATATTTTTTTCATAGCCTGATGCGATCGACTATAATTCCGCCCAATTTACGATAACGGTCATACCCGGACGAAGCCCGTCTGCATTTTCAGGGACCGCCCTTACTTCAAAGGTCCGTATGTCGAAGCCTCCGCGCGTTCTCGTAGCGCTCCATGTCGCGTAATCAGCCTGTACCCCCATGTAATTAACTTTCAGTGTAACGTCGCGACCGAGTGCCGTTACATGTGCGGTAAGTACTGTTCCCATTTGTATTTTAGGCAGTAGATCCTCTTTTATATTAAAGGAGACCCACATATCGCTGTAATCGAGAAGGGTGATTATAGGATATCCCGAACCTATGAGCTCTCCCTGCTCAGCTATGACGCTTCCCACCTCTGCATCGAACGGAGCATATTGATGAGAGTCAGATATATAGGACTCAACCTCGTCGACTGCCCCAGAGGCCTGATCTACAAGCGCGCTAGCTGCAGATTTATCGTCCTTTCTTGCTCCGTCCATTGCCATATCGTATTGGGAGCGTGCCGCCGCAGTACTCGATTGAGCTGCTTTATAGGCTGCCTCCGCTTCGTCCAGCGATTGTTTTGCCACGACTCCTTCTGCATACAGGTTCTTGACCCTGTTGTAGCTTTTCTCCGCAAATTCAAGGCTTGCCTGCGCGGTCTGCCATAGATTATATGCTGCGTCTATCTCTTCAGGGCGCGCCCCGTTATCCGCTTTATTCCGTTGAGCCAGGGCTGCGTTCCGAGCCGCTTCAGCCTGCCGTAGTTTGGCCTGTACCTCGGGCGTGCTCATTACGAAAAGTAATTGTCCTTTGTATACGTATTGTCCTTCTTTTACCAGAAGGGAGTCGACTCTTCCGGATAATTTGGATGATACCTTGACTGTTTTGACCACAACTTCACCCTGTATATATACGGGTTCCGGTTTTATGGCGTACCATATCATGAGAAGAACGACGAAAATTATCGCGAGAGTGCCCAGAACACCGGTTATAATACTATTTCTTTTCATAATTATTTGAAGTTATGTTATTCGAGATTTATAGGAGTTATATCTTTTGATGAATAAAAAAGCGGATAATTGAAGCTTATACCGCATGCTTCGAGTAGCTTTGCAAGCTGAAGATCGAATTGGTAAGCCGCCTGGAGCCTTTCAGTCTGCGACTTTGCCAGATTCAGCCTTGCGTCTACTACTTCCGTCGAAGTCGCGACTCCTTCCCTGAATCCTATTTCCTGCATACGGAGATATTCTTTGGCAAAAGTTATGGATGCTTCCGTGGCTTTTACCTGTTCTGCATAGGACATAAGATCATTGTAGGTTTTTTCCACGAGGGTAAGTATATCGGATTCTGCTTTTTCGCGTATTGCTTTCACCTGGTTCACCTGGCTTTTTTCCGCGTAAAATTTATTCTCCCTGCTGAGCCCGTCGAATATTTTTATTTTAACCTCGGCGCCCACAACCCAATTAGGTAAACCTTTTATCATGTTATAATTGTATATGTCGTAAGCGCCCAATATCGCGACTTCCGGCATAAAATCCGCACGTTGAACCTTCACGCCTTCTTCAGCGAGTTTTTCTTTCAATTCGACCTGTTTGAGTTGAGGATTATTATTAAGTGCAAGTGTTTTAAAATATTCCACTTCTTCCAGATTATTCACTATAAACATGGAAGTTGCCGGAGCGTAGTTTCTTTCGTTATGAAGTGTGTTCGACAGTGCATTATTGATGGTCATTACATCTCTCACCGATTCCTGAAGTTCTTTGCGTGCATCTACAACCTGTATTTCTGCATATAATCTTACCGCTTTGGGAACCATTCCGTTCTCTTCCAGAGCGATCGCATCGTTAAGATGTTGTTCCATACCGTCGAGTACATCCTGACGGACATTTACGACCTGCCTTGCAAGCGACAGTCCAAAATACCGTTCTACAAGTTCGCTGATAAGGGTATTTGTAGATTGATTCCCTGCCTCTTTAGCTTCCTCGACTTCGATTTGTGCCGCACGGTTCGCGGCATTTATCTTGCCGCCTACGAAAATCGGCATTGTAGCAGTAGCGCCTATGAGCCCGAAATCGCGTTCCTGCAATACGAATTTCCAGTCTTTGTTCAATGCCTGGTTTAGTGCGGTACCGATTGGAACAGCGATTTCCGACGGTAGCAGTTGACCCAGTTCTCCTGCAGCAGCTCCGATGGGCTGTTTGTATTTATTGAAGTCGAGTCCGATATCGTCGCCCATATATGCATATGCACCTGTAAGGCTGATGTTCGGTAATCTGAGCCCGAAGGCAGCTTTTTTCTGGTATTCTGCGGCATCTTCCTCATATTTAATCGCCGATATCTGCGGATTTTTGGTTGTTGCATTATATAACGCATCATCGAAGCTGATAACGGTAAGCTCTTGTCCGGATGCCGGTAGAACAATTAACAACAGTAATATGAAATATCCGATTTTTTTCATTTTCAATTACTTTATTGCCGCGAGGCACAGGGATGTTATTTTATTTATTATTTTGTTCTTTTCAGTTGTTTCACCGAATATATTCCTCATTTTCATTCCGATGAACTGTAAAGGGAGGCATATAACTATTATATATATGTCGCCTGTGGTGACATCTTTGGTAAGTATTCCGGTTTCATTTCCTTTATTTATGAATTTCGCGCATAACTCATTTAACCGCATGGAGAGTTTTTTGGGGAATTCGTAGGAGAAATCATTTTGCAGACTTAGTATGAATTTTATCTTATCCGGATTTTTCTGGGAAGTTATAAATAGAAATTCGATAAATCCGGAAATAATTTTTTCTGGGGAAGAACCGGAGTGGAGCAGTTCTTCGATTTTGTCGCTTATTATATCGAGTGTACGCTCGAGAATATCGTTTATTAATTCCTCTTTACCCGAGTAATGGCGGTATAGATATCCGACGGAAACGCCTGCATGCCGTGCTATTTCGGCTACTGACGCGTTACCGATACCGAATCTTCCGATACAGCTTATAGCAGATTCCCGAATCTTCTCGATCTTTTTTTCGTCAATTAATTTGGACATTTCAATTAAAAAGATTTACGGTGCAAAAATAATGACAAAATAATAATGAACAAATATTCATTCATTTAATTTTATGTAATTTTTTTGTGAATATTGCTTCCGGTTGCCTATATATTGTAAATAGTGCATGAAAATAGTTGATTATTTGTGTTTTATGTTTGTTTTTATATCTTTGTTATATGGGAATGTATTTCCGAAAAACTTGTAGATTGAATTACTATTAAAACTTGAGAAGATGAAAAAATTGTTACTATGCGCAGCCGCAGTTGTGGCTCTATGCAGTTGTGGTGTCACGAAATCCCCTGTACAGGGTCTGGCTTATACTGATGTGACATCAGGGAAACAAGTCACGAGCAACCAGCTTGCTACCAAAGTGGGTAAATCCACTGCGAAAGGAATTCTTGGTCTTGTAGCTACGGGTGATGCAAGTTATCAGACTGCGGCTATAAATGCGGGAATTACCAAAATCTCACATATAGATGAGTATAATTATACTATTTTAGGTATTTATACTAAATATGAAACTATCGTTTACGGAGAGTAATTATTAATCGATAATAATCCGGAATATTTATTTATAAATATTCCGGATTACAAATTATATACGATGAAAAAATTTTTGTTTTTTTTATTTCTTCTAAGTACCGTTTCTGGGTTCTCACAGAAAATAAACAGACAATATTCATTCCATAAACAGGAAGGATATAATATCTATTTTATACATCCGCAGGACGGTTTTAAAAGGTAAAAACAAAAATGTCAAGAACGGATTTATTTATGACATTACATATATTTCAACCTCCGACGACGCTTCTTTTATTTTTTCTTACTACACGTCGGATGTCATGCCTGCCGAATCGTTAATCATTCTGGACGGTAACGGCGAATCCGTTTATGAGATAGAGGTAGATATGATGTTCTATCAACCTAAAAAAAGTTATTGGTGGCAACGTGCCAATATATCGATTCCCTATGATATCCTGGTAGAACTTTACAAAAACCAAACGCCTTATTCGATAGTTCTTCACGGTAAAGACGAAACAATAACATATAGAATTTCCCGGGGAAAATGGGAAAAGCAGTCTGCCGTTATTAATAAGGTATTTAACGTAATTCAGTATAACGAATAGAATAATCGGAGAGTTTAAGAAACTATCTGCGTAGGTACCGCAATAATTCTCCTATGGAGCTAAATTTTACCGACCTCTCCGGTGTGACGAATGATAATTCAGGAACTTTACCGTTGTATCGTACCCCCACGGTGGCGTAGGAATTATTATTCACCGAGTATCCCGAACGTTCAAGAGCCAGAGTCAATAATTTTCTGATTTCTTCCGGACATATCAGATTTACCGTATCCGAAACAGTTGCCGCTAATTTAATCTCGGAATCATATATATCGTAATGTAGAGGCGAATCTTTTAGCATATAATTTATACTTCCGTTTAAAATAATATCTTCCGGTGCCCCGTAAACGGCCTTGCCTTCCGTCATTATACATACCGTATCCGCGAGACGCAAGGCAATATTGAGATCGTGAGTAGTGAATACGATGGTTTTTCCATGTTCATGTGAGAGCCGTCTGAGGAGCGACGCTATCTCGTATTTGTATGGAATGTCGAGAAATGCCGTAGGTTCGTCGAGTAAAATTATTTCGGAATCCTGGGCAAGTGCCCGTGCGATCATTATCCTTTGTCTTTCGCCGTCGCTGAGGGTGGTTATGTCCTTATGAGTAAATGACTCCATTCCGACCATTCTAATAGACTCCCTGATCTTTTCATCGTCTTCCGGACTTAATTTGCCGATCCAGTTGGTATACGGGGAACGTCCCATTCCTACCATGTCGTAAACGGAAAGATTGTTTATCTGCGGGATCTCCGTGGAAACGAAAGCGATCATTGACGACAATTCTTTTCTTGTCAGGCACCCGGGTTTTTTCCCAAGAATTTCAATCGTGCCGTTATTATTTTTATCAAGTCCGGCTATTGTTTTCAATAGGGTGCTTTTCCCGACTCCGTTCCTGCCGAGGATTATGAAAAGTTCTCCAGAAGGAATGTCGATAGACATATCTTTATATATGGTCCGGTGTTTATTTTTACCGTCCTTAAAGGATTTTGTTATCCTGTCTATTCTCACTGCGGGTTTGTCGGTCATTATCCTATTTTTCTGTTTCTAATGATGACGTAAACTACTACCGGAATGCCGACAAAGGCCGATACCGTATTGATCGGAATGACCATATCCGTACCAGGAAGCTGGGAAATAATATCGCAGATAAGCATTATTATTGCACCTAATATTATACTGGCAGGCATAAGTACTTTATGGTCTGCATCCGAAAATATCATTCTCGCTATGTGCGGAACCGCGGTACCGATGAAGCCTATGGGACCGCAAAAAGCTGTAACTGTTCCGGCGAGAAGCGTGGTGCTTATGAATATTCCGGAACGCACCAATCCTATATTTTGACCCATTGTCCGGGCATAATTTTCTCCGAGAAGCATTAAATTCATGGATTTTATCAGAGACACGGATATTCCAAGGCCGAGGAACACGCACGCAGTGAGAATTTTTACCTGAAAAGTCGAAATGTTTCCGAGAGATCCCATGGTCCATATCACGAAGGTCTTCAAAGATGACTCGGTGCTGATGTATTGCAGGATATTAACTATTGCTGTAGCTCCGCTTCCGATCATCATACCTAAAATAAGTATGGCCATAATATCTTTTATTCTTAATGAAACCGCAAATATTATCAGGAGAATGGCCGCAGAACCTATCCATGCCGCACCGGCAATTCCGAGATTCTTTAATATTTCCGAACCGAAAGTCATGCCCGCCGGAATCCCTAATAAGAAAAGTGCTACGCCGAGGCTGGCCCCAGAGCTTATTCCGAGAATATATGGGCCTGCAAGCGGGTTCCGGAACAGGGTCTGCATCTGCAAACCGCTGGCGGATAATGCCGCGCCGCATAAGAGAGCCGTAATAGCTTTAGGAATCCTGAATGTCGTTATCAGCATAGAATATTTGGGATCTCCTTCTTTACCTGTAAGAATCGATAAAAATTCATTAAACGGAATGGATACCGATCCTATCAATATATCCAGTATGAACATGATAAACAGTAAAACTGTTATCGATATAAATAAAAATTTCGTCTTCTTACTGTTTTTCATCTTTAATCCAGGGATTGCATTCCTACAGAGGCAACTTTTTTCGCCCTGTAATAATCGAACGGATCAAGTTCATGGAAAAAATAATGCACAGGATCTACAATTTTGTCCCTGAATCGTATTTCGTAATGCAGATGAGGTGCGAGAGATAATCCCGTATTACCGCTCATCGCTATGATGTCGCCGCGGTTGACCTTATAACCCGGTCCGACGAATACCCTGCTCAGATGATTGTATTGCGTGGTGTATCCGTTCCCGTGATCTATTGTTACCGATATACCGGATGTATTAGTCCTGCCGCCTGCCGAGATGCTCGATACCCGTCCGTCGGCAGTCGCGAATACCCGTGTTTCTTCAGGAATCGTATAATCCATGCCGTTATGCTGTACGAGCGTTCTGTAAAACGGATGGATACGTCTGCCGGTTGAGGTTGCAATAAGATTTAGCTCCTTATTGATTATAGGTTGTATCGATGGTATATGGTTGACCTCCTCCATGTTCTCTTCTATCCTGTGGATAAGGACTTCCAATTTTTTCGACAAGACATCCATCTTGTCGGTGAAATCCTGTAGTTCCTGCTGGAATTCATCACCGAGTTCAGCATTGGTTTTTTTGAGTAAAGAGTCGTAAAGCCCGAGTCTGTCGTCCTGTTCTGTGTCTAAAGGATAAGAATCGAAGAGAGATCTGAAAAGGTATCTGTCCCGTTCGGAAACATTTTCAAGAACAGTCTCTACGAGATCGTATCTCGTGGGCAGCCTGTCGAATTCCGTTTCAAGGCCTTTAACGGATCGTTTCATCCCTATTTCTATCGGAGTATCGAAAAAGAAAGAAAAAACCGCATAGTAAACAATGGCAACTCCTGTCCATACCAGAATGTGTATTATTGCGGTTAAGGCTTTGCGTCTAGCGTGAACCGGATGCTTCGGACGTTCCTCTTTTTTCCGGAATATGTTGAAACTTTTTCCTGCCATTAATCCTCGTAAATTATATTCTGTGCATTTTCGATTATGCGGACAAAATCATCGTGACTCATTTCACGACTGAAATAACTTATGGGGTCTACGGCTTTGCCTCGGTAAATTACTCCATAGTGGAGATGAGAGCCTGTCGATTTGCCGGTATTACCCATTTCTCCTATTTTCTCACCGCGTCTCAATACCTGCCCCTCAACCACATCTATCCTGCTTAAATGTGCATAACGCGTACGATATCCGTAACCATGGTCTATAAGGATTTGTCTTCCGTAACCGGTTGATTTTCTTTCTATACCGATCACCACTCCGTTACCTGTAGCATATATAGGGGTTCCGACCGCTCCGCTGAAATCCATACCTTCGTGCATGGCCCCCAATCGTCCTGTTGCTGGATCCTTTCTTCTTCCAAAGAAGCCGAGGTTACGTATCATATTACGGTCCAAGGGCCATATCGCCGGAATGCTTTCAGCCATTTTTGCTTTATCGTTAGCCATCGGCATCAATTGATCCAGTGAAACGGATTCGGAGTATATGATTCTCGTAAGTTGGTCCAGGTTCAGCCATGTGGATTTTATCAGATAAGCGAACCTGTCGTTCTCAAAGTGGCGGTATTTGCTGTCGGGATATGGATTATATATGCCTGGTATGGCAAGGGTATCTACAGCGAAAAGGGTTCTGTAAACGTATTTATCCCTGCTTCTTATCGTGTTTAAAATGTCGTACGATGCATTTATTTTATCGTTCAGCAGTTGATACTGAAGCAGGAGATTGTCCCTGTCCCTGCTAATGCGGTACATTTTCGGAGTGTAAAAAAAATATGAAAATACCGTATTAAGGACCGTAGCTATCAGGAATGCTATCAGGATTCCCCGGAGAAAACGATAAAACCTTATACGAAATGGGAGAATGATCACTTCGTACTCAAGGGTCTGCGGATTAAATTTGTACCGTTTTCTTGCCATAAGTGGATGATAAGCAGACAAAATTAAACTATTTTGATTAGTTTTGCAATTTAATAACGCTGAACAAAAGGTTTTTATTGAGAACACACTTACCAGTTATGAATTCAAACGATATAAAGAAGGAATTTCTCGATTTCTTCAGAAGTAAAGGACACGAAATCGTGCCGTCGTCACCGATGGTCGTAAAAAATGATCCTACGTTAATGTTTACTAATGCCGGAATGAATCAATTTAAAGATTGGTTTCTTGGTAATTCCGTGCCTAAATACAGGCGAATTGCGGATACACAGAAGTGTCTCAGGGTTTCCGGTAAACATAACGACCTCGAGGAAGTGGGCAAGGACACCTATCACCACACCATGTTCGAAATGCTGGGCAACTGGTCTTTCGGCGATTATTTCAAGAAAGAAGCGATTGAATGGGCATGGGAGCTTCTTGTAACTAAGTTCGGTATGGATACCAAACGTATGTACGCAACTGTCTTCGAAGGAAGCGAAGCGGACGGTGTGGGTAAGGATACCGAAGCATACGATCTGTGGAGGCAGTTCCTGCCCGAAGACCATATCCTGTTAGGCAACAAAAAAGATAACTTCTGGGAGTTGGGTGATACAGGTCCTTGCGGTCCGTGCAGCGAACTGCATTATGACCTTAGGGACGACGAAGATATCGTTAAGATTCCCGGTGCGGAACTTGTAAATAAAGATAATCCGCTCGTGATAGAGATATGGAACCTCGTGTTCATGCAGTTTAACCGTAAAGCTAATGGTTCTCTCGAACTTCTTCCGGAAAAACACGTGGATACGGGAATGGGATTCGAACGTCTCTGCATGGTCATACAAGGTAAGAAAAGTAATTACGATACCGATATATTCCAACCTACGATAAAAGAAATATCTGCTCTCTCCGGTAAAAATTACGGAGAAAACGAACAGACAGATATCGCAATGAGGGTTATTGCCGACCATTTACGCGCGATATCGTTCTCGATCGCGGACGGACAGCTTCCTTCCAATGTGAAGGCTGGATATGTGATCCGCCGTATACTGCGCCGTGCCGTTCGTTACGGATATACTTATCTGGGTTTTAACGAACCGTTTATATGCAAACTGGTTCCTACGCTCGTGAGGGAAATGGGCGGACAGTTTCCGGAGCTAAAAGCGCAGCAGACGCTTATCGAAAAAGTTATAAACGAAGAGGAATCGTCGTTCCTGCGTACGCTTGCAACGGGAATAAATCTTCTCGACAATATAATTACTAAAGTCAAAAAAGACGGTGGTAAATGTATATCCGGTAAAGATGCATTCGGTCTTTACGACACTTACGGATTCCCTATCGATCTGACTCAGTTGATAACAGGCGAACATGGGATGGAAGTCGACCTCGATAATTTTACCACCGAACTTGAACAGCAGAAGAACCACTCCCGTAATGCCGCAGCAGTGGATACAGGAGACTGGACTGAGGTGAACCCTGTGGATGAGAGTCGTTTTATAGGTTATGATACGACTTCTGCGGATGTAGCTATCTCGAAGTACCGACTTGTGGAAGCGAAAAATAAAAAATTCTATCAGGTAGTGTTCGACCAGACGCCGTTCTATGGTAATTCCGGAGGACAGGTCGGAGACTGCGGTTACATAGAATCGGACGGTAAAAAATACACAGTACGCGACACACAGAAAGAAAATGAACTTACCGTACATATAATGGATATACTTCCGGAAAATCCGGAATCGATATGCCGTGCAGTTGTGGATGAACAGAAAAGACAGGACACTGCAAATAATCACACGGCGACTCATCTCATGCAGAAGGCTTTACAGGAGGTATTAGGAAGCCATGTGGAGCAAAAAGGTTCCTTAGTGACACCTGACTATCTGCGCTTCGACTTTGCCCATTTCAGAAAAGTCACTCCGGAAGAAATAAAGGAGGTAGAGAAAGCAGTAAATAAAATGATTAGAGAGAACCGTCCTTTGGAAGAAAATCGTAAATGTGCGATAGAGAAAGCTAAAGATATGGGGGCGATGATGCTTTTTGGAGAAAAATACGGCGATGAGGTGCGTGTAATCAAATTCGGAGATTCAGTCGAGTTGTGTGGCGGAACCCACGTAAGAGCGACAGGCGATATAGGATTTTTTAAGATCATGTCTGAAAGTGCTATCTCGGCAGGGGTAAGGCGCATAGAAGCTGTTACTGCTGAAAAGGCCGAAGATTATGTATATATGCTCGAAGAGGGAATAAACCAGATAAAAGATTACCTGAATACACCGTCTATATTCCAGAGTATTAAAAAAATCGTCGAGGAAAATGCCGAGCTCAGCAAGCAGATGGAGGAAAATCGTAAACAGCGCGCTAAAGCCATTGAAGAGGAAATCGCAAAAAATCTCACCGAAGAGAACGGTTTTTATGTCGTTGCGCGTCAGATCGACCTTCACCCCGATATAATAAAGAATATCGCGTTCGACCTTAAGAACAAATTCCCTAATATGGCATTCGTAGTAGGAGGCGTTGTGGATAAGAAGCCGAGCCTTGCGATAATGCTTGGCGATGAGCTTTTAGCCAAAGGATTAAATGCTTCTGCAATTGTAAGAGAAGCCGCTAAGGAGATAAGCGGCGGAGGCGGCGGTCAGCCGTTCTTCGCGACAGCTGGCGGTAAAAATCCGGAAGGAATCGAGAATGCAATTCTGAAAGCTAAGTCGATAATTAAAGACGCGATCGGTCAATGACCAAACAAGAAATAAGACAGCTAATAAAAGAGCGCAAAAAATTGTTATCAGAGACGGATTCCCTAAAGGAATCCTCTCTTGTAACTGATATGATCGAACGGAACGAAGCTTTTAAGAATGCCGGAACTGTATTGGTATACTGGTCACTGCCGGACGAGGTACGGACCGTGGATTTTATCAAAAAATGGTGCGGTAGTAAAAGAATGTGCCTGCCGGTAATGCACGGGCAAACATTACTGATGAAGCAGTATATTCATGGATGCGTTATAATTACGGCAGATTACGGAATATCCGAACCGGATGGTCCGATTGTCGATCCTTCTGAGATAGATTTTGCGGTCGTTCCCGGTGTGGCGTTCGATAATAATGGCAACAGGCTTGGGCGTGGCAAGGGGTTCTACGATAGGTTGCTAAATGATATTCATGGAGTTAAGGCCGGAATATGCTACGGATTCCAGATGGTCGATGAAATTCCGGTGGAACTGCACGATATAAAAATGGATATTGTTATACATTCATAATTATTCAGAATATCAAAAAATCTTTCTGAGACAGATCATAACTTTAAGTTCTATCCCTTCTTCTATAATGGTTTATCGTAGTTTCAGTAAAGAGATTTTTAATTCTGTGGGAGTAGTAAAATCATCCGGAACTTCACCGGTATCTACAATAATCTCGCATTCGTCCTTGCAATGTGAAATAAATTCTACGAGGGTCTTGCCATATCCCTGTCCCTGATAATCCGATATGTTGCGAGATTTTAATTTCATATGTGCGCTCGTCTATTTTTGATACCACGCAGATACTTCGGAGCGCCTCGTCGTACAATGCGAACATATACTCTTCTAACTTACAGATATCTGTCGATCATTTTTTCTTTTTAATCTGCCAGAAGAAGCAGATAGTGAAATTGTTTCTGGTTATTTTCTATTTTTATTATTTCCATAACCTGCTAAATAATTAAAAAGAGGCCCGCAAGCCTCTTTTTTTCGTTATGTCAGAATGTGTAATTATTTGATCTTTGAAGAAACGAAGTCGCCTACTTCCGTAGTGGAATAAGCCTTGCTTCCCGCAGTCGCGATATCTTCCGTTACGATTCCCGATTTTACAGCTTCGTTGACAGCGTTGCGTACTGCTTTGCCTTCTTCGTGCATTTCAAGATGTTCGAGAAGCATCGCAGCTGATAGGATCGTCGCCATAGGATTTGCGATGTTCTTGCCAGCAGCCTGCGGATAAGAACCGTGTATAGGCTCGAACAAACCTACTTCGGAACCTACTGAAGCTGAAGGGAGCATACCCAATGATCCGCTGATAACGCTCGCTTCGTCTGTAAGGATGTCGCCGAAGAGATTCTCGGTAACAAGTACGTCGAAGTGCGTAGGACGTTGAATCAACTGCATTGCAGCGTTATCCACGAACATAAATTCGAGTTCTATCTCATGGTATTGCGGTTCTATTTCTTTCGCGATTTGTCTCCAGAGGCGTGAAGTAGCTATAACGTTCGCTTTGTCGACAACAGTAAGTTTTTTCCTGCGGTTGCCTGCGAGTTTGAAGGCGAGGTGAAGAATTCTTTCTACTTCTTCGCGAGTATAAACGCAAGTATCGTAAGCTGTATTACCGTCTTCGCTCCTTCCCTGTGGGCGACCGAAGTACATTCCGCCTGTAAGTTCCCTCACGCATACGAAGTCAGCGCCTTCGACGATCTCCCTCTTAATAGGGGAGCGGTCTGCAAGCGAATCGAACATTACAAGAGGACGGATGTTTGCGAATAATCCCAGTGATTTACGCATACGAAGAAGGCCCTGTTCTGGACGAACCTTTGCAGCAGGGTTGTTATCGTATTTTGGATCGCCGATCGCTCCGAAAAGAACAGCGTCAGCTCTTTTACAAACTTCGTGTGTCTCGGCAGGATACGGATCTCCCGTAGCATCGATTGCACAAGCCCCTACGAGCGCATGCTCATAATTAAATTTGTGGACGTATTTTACTGCAACCGCGTCCATGACTTTGATAGTTTCCCTTACGATCTCCGGTCCTATGCCGTCGCCCGCCAATACTGCTATATTTTTTTCCATCGTATATTTAATTCTTTAAATTATTTTCTTGATGCTTCGAACGATTCGATTTCCGGATGAATGCTCACAAGGTAATCCACGTCGTCGTATCCGTTAAGGAGACATTCTTTTTTGTAAGCGTCGATGTCGAATCCAGTCGATTCTCCTGTCGAGCAGATAGTAAATGTCTGTTTCTCGAGGTCCACCTCGAATTTAGCCTGAGGATCGTTCTCGATCTGAGCAAATACCTTAGCGAGGAAATCTTCCGAGACCTGAATCGGAAGAAGACCGTTGTTGAGCGCATTATTCTTGAATATATCCGCGAAGAAGCTGGATATCACTACTTTGAATCCGTAGTCGTATATTGCCCACGCTGCATGTTCGCGTGACGAACCGCATCCGAAATTCTTAGCGCCTACAAGGATCGAACCCGTGTATTTGCTCTCATTCAGTGCGAAGCCGCTTATTTTATTATTGTTGGAATCGTACCTCCAGTCGCGGAAGAGGTTGTCTCCGAAGCCTTCTCTTTTAACCGCTTTGAGGAAGCGGGCAGGGATGATCTGGTCGGTATCTATATTTTCTATATTGACAGGCACCGCGCAGGATACCATTTTTTCAAATTTAGGAATTGACATTTCTTACCTTCGTTTATAAGTTAAACAATTCACGTGGATCGGTTATTTTGCCTGTAACGGCAGCCGCAGCAGCCACTAACGGTCCTGCGAGCAGCGTACGAGCTCCAGGTCCCTGACGCCCTTCGAAGTTACGATTGGACGTAGACACGGAGTATTTACCTGCCGGAATCTTGTCGGCATTCATCGCAAGACATGCCGAACATCCCGGCTGACGGAACTCGAATCCAGCTTCTTTTAGAATATCGACAATACCCTCTTCGTAAGCCTGCTTCTCGACCATTTTCGATCCCGGAACGAGCCATGCTACCACGTTGTCAGCCTTCCTGCGTCCTTTGACTGCATTAGCAAATTCCCTGAAATCTTCGATACGTCCGTTGGTACAGCTACCCACGAACACATAGTCTATATTTTTGCCGAGCATCGCTTCGCCTTCTTTGAATCCCATGTATTCGAGAGCCTTGGCGTCGCTTCCAGCAGGGATATTACCTGTGATTCCGATGCCCATTCCCGGATTTGTTCCGTAAGTTATCATAGGTTCGATATCCGCAGCGTCGAATGTATATTCGGTGTCGAACTTAGCGTCGGCATCCGTGTAGATAGTCTTCCAGTATGCCAAGGCTTTATCCCAGTCAGCGCCTTTAGGAGCGTTCTCGCGACCTTTAACATATTCGAAAGTAATCTCGTCCGGAGCGATGATTCCTCCGCGTGCACCGCTCTCGATGCTCATGTTGCAGACTGTCATACGTCCCTCCATAGAGAGCGAGCGTATTGCCGAACCTGCGAACTCGATAAAATGACCTGTTCCGCCAGATGCTGATATTTTAGATATTATGTAAAGCACTATGTCTTTGGCGCCTACGCCTTTGCGTAGTTCACCGTCGACGGTAATACGCATTGTTTTAGGTTTAGGCTGAAGAATACACTGGGAAGCGAATACCATTTCGACTTCCGATGTACCTATACCGAACGCTACTGCGCCGAATGCACCGTGTGTAGATGTATGGCTGTCACCGCAGACAATGGTCATTCCCGGCTGTGTGAATCCCAGTTCAGGGCCGATAATGTGAACCACTCCGTGTTTGTCGTTGCCCAGACCGAACATCTGTACGCCGAATTCGCCGCAGTTGGCGGTAAGCGCGTCCAGCTGATCCTTAGATTCGCCCGGTTCGAGCGGAAGATGCTGGTCGATAGTCGGTACATTGTGGTCAGGCGTAGCGGTGATCTGCGAAGGACGGAAAATTTTCAAACCCCTGTCGCGCAGACCCGAAAA
Source organism: Rikenellaceae bacterium (assembly GCA_021201795.1). Lineage (GTDB taxonomy): Bacteria > Bacteroidota > Bacteroidia > Bacteroidales > Rikenellaceae > JAJBUQ01. Next base: position 1,380 of record JAJQEF010000025.1, on the reverse strand, counting down.
AGCTACCGGAGATGTCACCTCGTGTATGTATTGCCTGTCGATGTAAAGAACATCCCTTCCTCCGTCGAGTTTTTTTACGACGTGGGCGTCCCATACCTTGTCAAATAATGTTTTAGCCATTTTCAGTGTTAAATATTTATTTAATTCTCTTTGTTTACCATTTTGTTGATACCGTCGATGAACGCTTCTACTGCAGCCCTTACTATGTCAGTGTTAGCCGAGAAACCGTGAACCATCAAGTTGCTGTCTTCCTGTAAAAGCTGAATGTGCACCCTTCCTACATCATTGCTGCCTTTAGTTATAGCTTGAATAAGGAATTCCTGTATGATAACCTTACGATTGATAAGGAATTTCATAGCCTTAACAGCAGCGTCCACAGGCCCGTTGCCGGTTGCCGTAGCGGTAAGTTCTTCGCCGCCTACTGTAATTACAACTACAGCGGTAGGTATTAACGTACCTGAAAGAACCTGAAGTTTTTTCAGTTTTATTTTGTTCATGGAATTCTCTCCAGTGGTATCGCCAGCAAGCTGTAAAAGATCCTCGTCGCGGATATCTTTTTTCTTGTCCGCAAGTTTAAGGAAGTCTTCATAAACTTTATCGAGCTTTTCCTGTTCGAATACGTAGCCTAAAAGTTCGAGTCTGTGTTTCAATGCAGCACGACCGCTTCTTGCGGTAAGTACGATTGCGGAATCTTCCAGTCCCACGTCTTTAGGATCGATGATCTCGTAGTTCTCGCGGTGTTTAAGCACTCCGTCCTGATGGATGCCGGAAGAGTGGGCGAATGCATTGCGCCCCACTATGGCCTTGTTAGGCTGAACAGGCATGTTCATAAGATTGGAGACCATACGGCTCGCCTCGATTATCTTTTTGGAATTTATGTTGGTCTCTATTCCGAGGTGTTTGTGGCATTTGAGAGCCATCGCTACCTCTTCAAGAGAAGTGTTCCCCGCACGTTCGCCGATACCGTTGATGGTAACTTCCACCTGCCTCGCTCCGTTAAGGACACCTGCGAGGGTGTTGGCAGTCGCCATACCGAGGTCGTTATGGCAGTGTGTCGATATAACAGCCTTGTGGATATTGCTTACGTTCTCCATAAGGAATTTGATTTTCTCGCCGTATTCGTACGGGAGACAATATCCTGTGGTATCCGGAATATTCACTACGGTTGCGCCGGCGCCGATAACGGCTTCGATAACTCTTGCGAGATATTCGTTGTCCGCACGTCCTGCGTCCTCAGCATAGAATTCTACTTGCTCCACAAAAGATTTGGCATACTTGACCGCAGCCACAGCCCTCTCGATAATTTTCTCAGGAGTTGACTTCAGTTTATACTGTATGTGGTAATGCGACACGCCTATACCCGTGTGGATCCTTTTAGAT
>JAJQEF010000039.1 GCA_021201795.1 Rikenellaceae bacterium | reverse complement strand
TACCAATTGCTCCTGTGGTAATAAAATAAACTATAAGAGTCGTTATCTGTCTTCCGTGGGCCGCAAAAATAGGGCGCAGTTGTATTTATTCCTACGCCCTTAATATTTTTTCAATAGAGAAGGCGCAGTGTCAACACCCTCTCAGCAGGTCTTGCGAACCCATTCTTGGTATGTTGAACTGCGCCCAAGCCTGTCCTACCCGCAAAGATAGGACATAACTTGGGTTTGAACAACCAATACGCCAAGAATAAACCTATTATACTGCTATAATAGTCGCAAGTTTACTGAAGAGGCATAAAGAGTCGTTTACCATTTATAATATATCATGTGCCACTGGGGCATTTTTGTTTCTCAAAACAAAGAAAAGAATAAAAAATCAAAGATGCAACACCTTGATTAATAATTAATTAAATCTCTTGCGGGTCGCAAGTTATTATTATTTCTCCGCAATAACTATTACAGATGTTAATGTATATTCTTTTAAGGCTCACCCGACATCCTCAGCGGATAGCGTGAGTAAGTTTGGCTCATGGAACTTAAGAGGTTACTGTAAGAGAACATGCCGCACAATAATAAAGGTGTACTCGAAAGGAAAAAAATATTAATATTTATTAATTTGTAATAATTTTTAATATTTGAACATTCACTATAAAATATTAAAAATACTTGAAAAAATAAATGTTTTTAACAAATTTACTTTTATTATTATTTATTTATTACTATAACAACAATAATATGTATTGTAATAATAAAATATAAAAACGACTAAATAGAGTATTTTATTTGGAATTTATAATATAAAGCCTTATATTCGTAGAGGATCGATCCCCAAACAAACTATTTAAAATAATAAACTTATGGCACAAAACGGATACACACCAATAAGATTGGTGACTAAGGCTACTTTGTCTAATCAGGCGGATTATCCCGCAAGTACAATCGACTGGAATATTCTTTATTATCAGTTGCTTCCGAGCGGACCAGCTATCGACTATACCTACAATAAACCGATTACTACTGAATTCAGTGCAGGAAGCGCGCAAATATATTCTTACGATCTTGTAGACGAGAACAGCGAACCTATCATAGACGATCTTACTATACGTAGGGCAAGAGTATGTTTCAGCGGCCTTACAGACAAACTCGATCCCGCAACTAAATTTAAAATTAAGATTACTGTGGGCATAATCGATTATACAGGATTGGATAAACAGGTAGCATTCATTACAGAAGAAACCGACGCTATCACGACGGATAAGTATTACGAAGTGGAATTTATGGAAACTCCACGTTACAACACATACACTATAAAAACGGAAATTACAGTACTTAAGTAATAACGGGGTTTGAAAGTAGATGAATGAAATGCAGGGCTGATGCCCTGTATTTTTTGTATTGTTTCGATTTTAATTTATTTATAATTAGCTTCATTCGGAGGTTATTAAATTATTTTAATAATTTAGCCGGAACCCAAAACGGACGCATATGAAACTAATAAAACTCAGCCTTTCTTTTTTGACTGCCGCTTTGCTTCTGGCAGGATGCTGCGGAACTGAAACCAAACCGCTCACGGAAAAAGACATGAGCGCCTATCTGATGGTCTATTTTAAAGACGATACCCATAGCCTTTATATGGCGGTGAGCCCGGACGGATACTCCTTCACGGATGTTAACGGTGGAGGACCCGTAATTGCAGGAGACACTATCGCTTCCCAGAGGGGAATACGCGATCCGCATATTATGCGGGGACCTGACAATAAATTTTACATGGCTCTGACCGACCTGCACATATATGCCCAGAAGGCAGGATACCGCGAGACCGAATGGGAACGCGACGGTGAATCTTACGGATGGGGAAATAATAAGGCTCTTGTACTGATGAAATCTTCAGATCTTATAAATTGGACTCATACTTCCGTAAGGATCGACGAGGCATATCCGGAACTTGCGGATATAGGTTGCGCGTGGGCGCCACAGACGATATACGATGAAGATCGAGGGAAATTGATGATCTACTACACGATGCGGTTCGGAAACGGACATAATAAATTATATTACACCTATGCCAACGAAGATTTTACAGGAATCGTGACCATGCCGGAACTATTGTTCCAATATCCGAAGGAAGTGTCCTACATAGATGCGGATATAACCAAAGTCGGAAATAAATACCATATGTTTTATACCCCTCATGACAATGGAATCGGAATCAAGCAGGCGGTCTCGGATTCGATCAATACCGGTTATGTCTATGATCCGGAGTGGTACGATCCTGAGCCAAGAGCGTGCGAAGCGCCTAATGTTTGGAAGAGGATAGGTGAGGACAAATGGGTGCTTATGTACGATATATACGGAATAAGTCCCCATAATTTCGGATTCAGCGAAACTACGGATTTTATTAATTTCCACGATCTGGGACATTTTAACCAAGGGGTTATGAAGGCTACTAATTTTTCGATTCCTAAACACGGTGCTGTGATTCATATTACTAAAGACGAAGCGGAAAAATTATGCAATCATTGGGGAACCGATATAACTTTTAATTAACGATGAAAAAACTGACAGTAATTTTTTCCCTTGCAATAGGGTTATCGATAATATCATGCGAATCTAATGGTGTTGACAAACAGAATGCAGTTTCCGACGCGGCAGATTTGGTTATACCGGACGGGTATATTAAAAATCTTAAATGGAACCTTATACTTGATTCCGTAGGATCGAACGGTTCGGCAATAACATGGAGCTCCGGAAATACTCAATACTTAACCGATGACGGAGTTTTGCTTAAACTATCGCCTCGCGACGGTAAACAGGTAGAAGTCACAATGACAGCTACCATTCAGGCAGGTAATGTCAAAAAGAAAAAATCTTTCGATATAACCATTGCACGGGAAGAACCGCATTATGATGCTTACCTCTTCGCTTATTTTGAAGGAGGCGGTGAAAGAATGGAGCAGGAACAACTGCGGTATGCAGTAAGTGCGGATGCCGTTAACTGGTATGCTTTGAATGATAATAAGCCTATAATTGCATCGGGCGATATTTCATCCACGGGCGGTATACGGGATCCTCATATACTCCGAGGTGAAGATGAAAATACATTTTACATGGTAGCTACGGACATGTTTACACGCAAAGACGGATGGGCCACAAATCCCGGAATCGTACTTATGAAATCGAATGACATGGTTAATTGGACTCATGGTATTATCGATTTTGCAAAGGACTATCCGGAGAAATTTGAAAACGTCCAATGGGTTTGGGCCCCGCAGACTATATACGACCCTTCTGAAGGTAAGTATCTGGTATATTTTACGATAAAATACAAAGACGATTCGAATCTCGATTTTTACTGCGCATACGCTAATGAGCACTTCGATGCGCTTGTAAACGAACCGGTATTTATGTTCAGGGCAAAATACGGAGCTATCGACGGGGATATAATTTATAAAGACGGTATCTATCACTTCTTTTATAAAGGCAACACTAAGGATGAAGAAGGAACAGAAGTTAATAATGGCATCCAGCAGGCATTCGGCAAATCACTGCAAGGGCCTTGGACCGAAGATTTCAAATATCTCGATCCGTATGCAGGAACCCGTACCAATGTAGAAGTATCCAGTGTTTTCAAACTAAACAATTCCGATACTTATATTCTTATGTACGATCTTTACAGCAGCGGACGTTACGAGTTCCAGAGAAGTTCCGACCTTTATGAGTTCACGCGAATCCCTGAATCTTTTACGAAAAATTTCCATCCGCGTCATGGTTCGGTTATAGGGATAACTGCCGTAGAAGCTAAACGACTTAACGACAAATGGGGCGGGGTTCCTATTGAAGTAATGTCTGCTATCGAAGGAGTAAAATAATGATTATGAAAAAAATTTCGTACGCAACAGGTTTGTCGTTCCTCTTTTATGATGCAGCGTGAAGGTGGCAGTTACAGTAGATCGGTTTGCATCGACAGAATGTTTTATAATCCCACGGTACTGTAAAACGGATAATTATGACTACGGAAGGAGTGGCTAAGTGTCAATCCATTAATAATTAAAAAAAAGACGGCTTCGGCCGTCTTTTTTGGTGTTCTCGAGGAGTAGGTGACATCGTGAATTTTTATATATTTGCGATACCAAAACGCAATTAATATAAATAATTAATAATGACATGGCAAATCTGAAAACATTTTTATTTATTTTCTTAACATTTATGGTATTCGAGGTCCATTCCCGGGATGACCTAAGCGGGAAAAAAATAGCTGTGATAGGCGACAGTTATGTCAGGAACCATACAAATTCTATCGAGGACACGTGGCATTATAAATTTGCACAAAAGTATGGTATGGAGTATTTTAATTACGGAAGGAATGGAAACAGCATTGCGTATGACAATGACCGGTGTGGAGAAGGGATGTACAAAAGATATAAAATTATTCCGGACAGTATAGACTATATTGTTGTGATCGGAGGTCATAACGATTCTCATCATCTTGAAACTATCGGTGGAATTGAACAGTTCAGGGAAAAAATGAAAATACTCTGTGAAGGATTGATAAATAAATATCCTGCTGCAAAAATATTTTTCTTTACCAGATGGACCTGCGAGAATTTCGAAGGCAGTAATGCTGAAAAAGTAGTCGATACCATGATCGAGGTGTGCGGAATATACGGGATACCAATTTTCGATTCTGCAAGAAAAAGCGGTATACATGCGGGCAATGAAGCATTCCGCGCTATTTATTTTCATAAAGAAACGGACGATGCCCATCTGAACGGGAAGGGACACGACAGATTCTTAAACGTAGCTGAAAATTTTATTTTACAATACTAATAATTCTTACAAATCATGAATAGAAGAATATTATCGGTCTTATTATTTTTCTGTGTCTTCGCGATAGCAGGGGCGCAAAACGTATCCGTAAAAATTTTTCCGGATAGGGAATCATGGGTTTATAACCTGTCTGAAGAAGTTGAGTTCACTATCCAGGTGTATAAAGACGGGTCTTTGCTTAAAAATGTATCGGTGGATTACGAGATAGGACCCGAATTTTTCCCGACAGATAAGAAACAAAATGTAATACTTGAAAACGGTGAATTGAAACTGAAATCGTCAATGGATGTTCCGGGATTTTTACGGTGCAGGGTGTGGGCCAATGTTGACGGACGACAAATATGGAACCTGGGCACAGTTGGATACGATCCGGATAACATCGTTAACACTGCTGTCGAGCCTGAAGATTTCGACAGCTTCTGGAGCAATGCAATAAGCAGTGCACGGAAAATACCGTTAAACCCGGAAATAAAATTATTGGAAGACAGATGCACTTCTGATTTGAATGTTTACGAAGTGAGTTTCCAGAATGAACGCACGGGCTCCAGAATGTACGGGATTCTATCAGTACCGAAAAAGGAAGGTAAATATCCTGCGGTTCTTGAGGTCCCCGGCGCAGGGATACGACCCTATAACAATTCCGACCGCGGAGCTGAAACGATTACGTTGAGAATAGGTATTCATGGCATTCCTGTGACTCTGGAACAGGAGGTATACGACGGACTTAAGTACGGTGCATTGAGAAATTACTGGTACATTAACAAGAACAGACGGGACGATCATTATTATAAACGTGTATATACGGGATGTATCCGTGCCGTAGATTTTATTTTTACCCTTCCTGAATTCGACGGAAGTACGGTAGGTGTGACTGGAGGAAGCCAAGGTGGAGCGTTGTCAATCGTTACTGCTGCTCTGGACAATCGTATTAAATATCTTGCCGCTTATTATCCTGCACTTTGTGATCTCAACGGTTATATTCATGGACGGGCAGGCGGCTGGCCCCATCACTTCCGGACGGAAGATCCCCTACCCGGCGAAGTGGAGACATTAGGATATTACGATGTGGTTAATTTTGCTAAAAGACTAAACGTACCGGGATGGTACAGCTGGGGTTATAACGACACTACCTGTCCGCCTACTTCGATGTATGCCGCTTATAATAGTATTACTACGGAAAAAGAACTGAACCTTTATCTGGAGATGGGGCACCGTACCGTGCCGGAGCAGGTTGCTGTATGCGATCGCTGGATCGCGGAAAAAAATAAAGAGTTGAAAAAGTAATTTATAAAAAGAGCGGTCGATGACCGCTCTTTCAACATTAATTATTTCATTCCTGCTTAGCTTAATTAAACTATACAACAAAGTTCCGCATATTTTTATTGCCCGTCAATCTCCATGATAAACAATCGACTGCCCCTGCTTGATATTTTGAATTGCTTCAGCTGTAATATTTTATACTACCGGAAGCGTTTGGAGTTCCCCCATTCCCCATACATTATTTCATGTCCGGTAATTGAGAGTTTAGCATCGAGGCATCCCAGGCACTCTTCCGGTTCTTCATCCACACAAGGCTTATTTTCATATAATGAATAATCGTTACGGAATTTTCCCGGAGTTATATTGGGCATAATTATGTTTGCTCCTGCCATAACTCCTTTCTCCCGCCCCATGGGATCGATAGCCTGCAGCGAAGTCGCCGCCGCAATATTTATATCTTTCATCGTCAATCTTAGAATCGCTATCATTTTCAACGCAAGCAGGAAGCGTTCCCTTAAAGTTGGAATCTCCTGCCTGTAATTATATAATGGTGTGTGGCGGTGTTCGATATAAGGGCCCATTCCGACCATGTGTATATCTTCTTTCAGAAAGAACAGGATATCATCGGCAAGATCTTCTGTCGTTTGGAACGGAAGTCCGATCATTACTCCGGTTCCGGTTTGGTAACCTGTTTGTTTCAGGCTCCTCAGACAATCGAGTCTTGTCGTAAAAGAATGCTTCCCATCGTCCGGGTGCAGTTTTTTATAAAGAGCAGGATTCGAAGTTTCGATGGGGAGCAGATATCTGTGGGCGCCGGCGTCGAACCATTCCTTATATGTTTCTCCACTTTGTTCGCCGAGAGATAAAGTGATACCGAGTTTATTATCGCTTAATTTCTTTATAGAACGCACAAGACCGGTTATTCTTTCTGTGAATGCAGGGGTTTGAATCTCACCGGCCTGAAGAACTATCGAGCCGTAGTGGCTTTCATAAGCGAAACGTGCTGCGGAAAGTATTTCTTCATCAGTTAGTTTATACCGGTTTACCGATATACTCCGGCGTATTCCGCAATAAAAACAGTCTTTATTGCAAATGTTGGGAAATTCGACGAGTCCACGGAACCATACTTTTTTGCCGATATATTTTTCCCGTACGTCAGACGCCTTAGAGATCAGTTTTTGGAAGTCACCTCCTTCTGCATTGAGCATACGTAAGATACTGTTTTTATCATAATTTCCTGAGTGGAGAATATCGTCGAAATTTTTCATGTCGGTAAAATTACTCAATACTTTTAAAACACGACAGGGTTTTCTTATTTCACTGGAAGTACACATTTATAATTTCCTGCTCGCCAACCTATTCGGAAATCCGCATTTGTTACGAGCAGGAAAAATCGTAATCAGCCTGGATTATTCCTGTTTTTTTCCAATATGATATTCCGTGCTATATTGGTTTCGTTCCCCGCGGCATCCGTGCAATATACCAAAAGATGATATTTGCCCGGTGTGGCATCTTCCGGTATGACGATTTCATAGTGATGAATGGAAGCGTTCCGTTGTCCCGAGATGTCCCAGCTTTTCTGAAAGAAAAACGGAGCGGTTTCGCTCGCTGCCTTAGAATGAGAATGCCCGTGGGCGTCGAAATTATTGTGTATCTCGATTTTATAGGAAGAAAGCATTTCATTATCCGACAGTTCCATTTCAAAATATATTCCATGTTCATCGCCTATTTCCAGAACTGCCCCTTCGACGGGATTTTTAAGATCAATAACAGGTGGAGTGGTGTCGCTGTCCTTATAACAGGAGAATATTAGAAATTAAATTATTGCAATAAGTATTTATGAGGATTTTGTTT
>JAJQEF010000051.1 GCA_021201795.1 Rikenellaceae bacterium | reverse complement strand
TCGTTATCTGTCTTCCTAAACACCACAAAAATAGGGCTCAGTTATATTATTTCCTACGCCCTTATTAAAGAAGGCGCAGTTTCAACACCCAATCTGAAGGTTGTGGAAACCCATTTACGGAATGTTGAACTGCGCCCAAGCCTGTCCTATCGCAAAGATAGGACATAACTTGGGTTTGAACAACTTATTACGCCGTAAATAAATCTATTATGCTTCCACAATAGTTCCACATTATCAGATTGGCATAAAGAGTCGTTTTCCCTTTATAATATGTCGAGTGCCACTTGGGCACTTTGTTTCTTACAACAAATATAAATAAAAATCAGCTAACTCATTCATAATCAATGAATATTTAACAGAATTGCTCGCGATACGCAAACAATACTGTTGTGAGTCGCAAATTTATTATTGCGGAGAATTGGAGGTTAAGGATTTGTTACTCAGGTCGATAATTAGAAACACGCCTCATGAAAAATTTTTGATGAAATTTTTATAAAAAGTTTCGATCTTTTGTCGCCCAATCGTCGAATAGAATTTTGCGTCCGCAAAATTCGCAGGCGGCTCAGGCGTAAGCCTTAAAAATATTTCTTGATTCCTTAGTGGAACCGTCCTCATTGTTCATTACGGATTGATCAATTTTGATTTTTTTTTGATGATTATTTATCTTTGCATAATTACGAATGGTTCTCTTTCGTTATATACCGCGATCGCCGGTTATTACAATTTTTAGATTGTTAAAACGTTATTTTAGAAACAATTTTGCCTATGAAATAAACATACCTTTTAAAGGTAATTGACATTAAAAAAACTAAAATAGTGAAAATTATGAAGAAGGTAACAGTTTTTTTTATTCTTCTGGCCGTAATGTTAGCAGGCGGAATTACTGCTTACACGGTGCAGAAAATTACTTCCGACAATAAACAGGGTTCTGTAGCGTTCTTGGACTACACGAAGGATGTTCCTGTCCAGTTTACATCTTACACCAAAGAGAGCTATCCCGATCTGACCTATGCCGCGGAGAATGCCGTGCAGGCCGTGGTGAGTATCGAAAAAGTGTCCATGTCTAACAGAAGGTCTTCTAATGATATGGAAGACATGCTCGAAAGATGGTTCTTCGGAACCCCGAGAGGGGGACAGGGTGGAAGTGTCCCGAGAGAGGTTCGCTCGTCAGGTTCAGGGGTTATAATAAGCTCCGACGGTTACATAGTCTCGAACAACCACGTAGTAGAGAATGCAACGGAACTGAAAGTTACGCTTAACGATAAACGAACCTTCACGGCACAGCTTGTAGGAACCGACCCGAGTACGGACCTTGCCCTGCTTAAAATAGATGAAGAGGGGCTGCCGTTTCTGCCGTTCGGAAGCTCGGAGAACCTTCGCCTCGGTGAATGGGTGCTGGCGATCGGAACGCCGTTCAGTCTCCAATCCACGGTTACGGCAGGTATAGTAAGTGCTAAAGCCCGTAATTTAGGTATTATTGAAAACATGGGTATCGAATCTTTTATTCAGACCGATGCCGCAGTTAATCCCGGCAACAGCGGTGGGGCGCTGGTGAATACGGCCGGTGAACTGGTGGGTATAAATACCCTTATAAAAACAGAGACAGGAAGTTTTATAGGATATTCGTTTGCGGTTCCGTCGTCTATTGTTAAAAGGGTTATCGTGGACCTTAAAGAATACGGTGTATTTCAAAGGGCGTTCCTCGGAATAACCATGAGTGAGATAAACGGCAGATTTATCGAAAATTTCGGAGAAGAATACGGAATTAAAGAGATCGGGGAAGGAGGAGTATTTATTGTAGAAACCGACCCGAACGGAGGGGCGCATGAAGCCGGAATACGCAAAGGGGATATCGTGACCGAATTGGACGGAGTGAAAATAACGAGTTCCGCACAGATTCAGGAGCTCGTTGCACAACATCGTCCGGGCGATAACCTGAAAGTTTCCGTAAAAAGAGAGGGGAAAATGAAACATTTCGACGTGGTTCTGCGTAATAGAGCTGGAAGGACGGAAATAATCAAGGCGGACGATGTGAATCTGAATGTCGACCTGGGAGGTAAGTTCGAGGAAATCAACGACAAGATAAAGAAAGAATTGAAGATAGAACACGGTATCAGGGTGAAAAGCGTGACCGGAGGAATCCTGGAAAAGGCCGGAGTAAAACAGGGTTATATAATAACACATATCAACGATACCCCTATTCGTTCCGTGAGCGATTTATATAAGATAACGTCCGAAGTTCAGTCCATAGACGGAGTTTATCCCGACGGACGGTTCTCGAGATATGCCGCTATACGGTAGAATCGACCGGAAGCCACAGGCTGCTTCATTTGGTAATGGATTCTTTCGGATATGTTACGGCTGTTGACCGAAAAAGGCAGAATTTTTGAAAAAGAATTCATTACCAATGAAACCTTAAAATATTTATTACATATAATGAGACAATTAAAAATTACTAAATCCATCACAAACCGCGAGAGTGCCTCTCTTGACAAATACTTGCAGGAGATAGGCAAGGAGGACCTCATTACGGTTGAGGAGGAAGTTGAATTAGCCCAGAGGATCAAGAAGGGCGACCAGGAAGCATTGGAAAAACTGACCCGTGCAAACCTGAGGTTTGTAGTGTCTGTTGCGAAACAGTATCAGAACCAGGGCCTGAGTCTGCCTGACCTTATCAACGAAGGCAATCTCGGTCTTATCAAGGCCGCAGAAAAATTCGATGAGACCCGTGGTTTCAAATTCATATCCTACGCAGTGTGGTGGATACGCCAGTCGATCCTTCAGGCTCTTGCGGAACAGTCGCGTATCGTTCGCCTTCCGCTGAACCAGGTAGGGTCGCTAAACAAAATTAACAAGGCATTCGCCAGGTTCGAACAGGAATACGAGCGTACGCCTTCTCCGGAAGAACTCGCGAAAGAACTCGATCTTCCCAAAGAAAAGATAGCGGAGACGCTCAGGGTGTCAGGACGCCATGTGTCTGTCGATGCTCCGTTCGCTGACGGAGAGGATAACAGCCTCCTCGACGTGCTTGTAAACAACGATTCGCCTAATGCGGACAGGGGGCTTATCAACGAATCCCTTTCGACAGAGGTAGAGCGTGCATTATCCACCCTTACCGACAGGGAGCGTGATATTATCAAGTACTTCTTCGGAATCGGATGCTCGGAAATGACGCTCGAGGAGATTGGCGAGAAATTCAATCTTACACGCGAACGTGTACGCCAGATTAAAGAAAAAGCTATCCGCCGTTTAAGGCACAGCACCAGAAGCAAATTGTTGAAATCGTATCTGGGATAATAAATTCAATTTTTTAATACAGATCATTTGATCCTATACTCCATAGGGCCGAATGGTCTGTTTTTATTTAGCCGTAAAATAAATCCATATTTTTTTGATTTACAAAGTGTGATTTTTTCCCGTTGTCTGCGAATAATAAGATAAACGATTATACAAAGTGGAAAGAGAACAATTTATAGGTATCATTCAGGAAAACAAGAATCTTATTTACAAGATTTGCCGGACCTATTGTTCGGGTCCGGAACTACGTAAGGATCTGGAGCAGGAAATAATTATGAATCTATGGAACTCGTTTGAAAAATTCGACGGACGCGTCAAGATCTCGACTTGGATGTACAGGGTTGCCCTAAATACTGCGATTAGTTTTTATCGCAGGGAAAAGAAACATCAGGAGAAAAAAACTTCCATAGATACTAATATTCTGGTATATCCGGCAGAGTATGATTCCGAACATGAAGCGCATATTAAAATTCTATACCGTTTCATCGACCGACAGAACCAACTGGATAAAGCATTGATCCTTTTATATCTCGACAATATAAAATACAGCGAGATCGCTTCTATTCTCGGTATTTCCGAAACCAACGTCGCCACGAAGATCAGCCGTATAAAAAATAAATTAAGAGAACAAATCACGTCCGAAAAAATATAAAAAATATGGAAGCAAATGAATTAAAAGAACTGTGGTCGGATTATGACAGGAAAATATCCGAAAATCTCAGGTTGAACGAAGAAATCCTTATCAAATTAACACGGGATAAATCCAGGAGGGAAATGGGAAATATATTGAATTATGAATATTTTAACTTCATTGTTTTTGCGGTTTTTATCCCCCTTGCCATATGGGGTACGGTACGTATTTCGGATAACATACTTTATGTGATTGCCGGAACTGTTTTTACGATTCTCAGCGTAATATTGTTTGGAATGTATCTCCGTAAGTACATCATCGTATCGAAAATGGATTTTTACAGAACTCCGGTACTCGAATTACAGAAAAAATTCCTGAAATACAAACAGTACCACAATCAAATTATAAAAACAGAAATTCTCACTATCCCTATACTTGTACTTTCCTTGTCGGCGATAACTTTAAAATCTGTTAAGAATGTGGATATTCTTTCCGTTCCGGCACAGAATTTAATTACTACTTATTCATTCGCATTAATCGTCGGTTATGGATTTTTGTTTTGGTTATATAAATCTTTCTATGGAAAACGGCTGAAAAATATAAACGACTTTATCGAAGAATTGAAAGAGTTCGAAGAAAAGTGATCATGTTTTTTTATTAGCCGGTTTAATTATATAATTTTGCCACGCAATATCAAGGGAACGCCGTGCGATTCGGCGACAGTTACCGCTGCTGTAAATTCCTTCCGGTATACGGACGGATGTGATAAAAGCCACTGGAAATATCCGGGAAGGCGTCGCAAACCGGGAATAAGTCAGAAGACCTGTATTGCAGATAGATTTTACAGCCTTCGGTGTAAAGGTCGGTAAACATAAATTGTCCCGCATTTATGTCGTTTACTGTAAGATCAGTTTAATTACAGTAAAATTTAACCGGCATGTTTAATTCAAAAACCTTATTTTTTTCTGCTTTAATAATTGTGCTGTCGTTCTCAGCTTGTAAGAAACATAGCGATGACGACGATGTTGTCGGACCCGGGATTCAACCGTATCCCGATTCCTCGAAATGGATATCTGAAATAATTGAATACCGTCCAGCACCCGGACAGTTTATTAATACCGCTTCAGGCACAATGACTGCCGCTAACTCTATTGTGGGTGGTGAAGGTCTCGTGTCTCTCGGAGGTTTTGGTGGGTATATAATTTTTAGATTCGACCATAGTGTTCAAAATATAGAAGGTTATGATTTTGCAATAAAAGGAAATGCTTTCGATGGCAGTTCCGAACCCGGAATCGTTATGGTGTCCTTCGATACCAACGGAAACGGTCTTCCGGATGACGAATGGTATGAGATTGCAGGGGAAAACCACGCGAACGCCGAGAAAGATTATACTATTATTTATAAAAAACCTTCACAGACCGACGAATCAGAAGATATTTTCTGGGAATCTACCGACGGAACAAATGGTTATATTTACACGGAGAACCTTGAAAGTTTTCATTCACAGAGCTTTTGGCCGTTATTTCTAAGCGGTGAAAATCTTATATTCAGTGGAACCTGTCTCGGTAATCTTGTTGAAGAACGCGAAAATGGGGATTATTATCTTGCTGCTGCCGGTAAAGGTTATGCGGATAATTTCTCGGAAGAATATACGTATGTCGTGAACGGGGACGAGGACACTTATCTCTCAAATAAGTTCGATATATCCGATGCCGTGGATGCTCTTGGACGTAAGGCAAATCTCAAGGCCATAGATTTTATCAAGGTGTATACCGGAGTGAATCAGCAGGCCGGCCATCTTGGAGAACTGTCGACGGAAATTCGCGGAGCCATATCTTTTACTGTTAAGAATTAGTTTTTTACGATACATTTAACGAAAAAGAAGAGATTATCTGAAAGATAATCTCTTCTTTTGTAAGACTCTTATTTTAACTTAACAGGTTGAATACCTTCTAAGGTAGGTGTTACTGGTAGTATTTCACCGTTAACTCCGAATTCCATTTTGTCAATGCATACTTCACGGTGATAACCGGCCGAGCGTCCCATGCTTACTCCCTTTGGACGATTGAATCTGTGGTAGACTATATACCATTCGTCCCTGCCCGGAATCTGAATTACCGAGTGATGCCCCGGACCATAAATTCCTTTTTCCGGAACTTTCGAAAGTATCAGATTATTTTCAGGTATATTTAATGGCCCCAGGGGAGAGTCCATCGTAGCGTAGCGTACACGGTAATTTTCATCCCTGGTGTCATTCTCCGACCACATCATATAATATGTTCCGTTGCGGTAGATTACATAGGCTCCTTCGCGGAATGTGCGCGGAGTAAGTACCGTAACAGTCTCTTCTTTGATAGAAACCATATCGTCGTTAAGTTCGGCAGCTGCCAGATAACCGCTTCCCCAATAAAGATAATATTTGCCTGAAACAGGGTCCATAAATACATCCGGATCTATCTCCTGTATCTGGCGTCCGACAGCTTTAGGTGTTTCAGCTACCAATGGTTTGACTGAATCTACGAAGGGGCCCGTCGGATTATCGGCAACTGCCACGCCTACTTTCTTCTCTGCAGAGAAATAATAGTAATATTTATATCCAGAATCTGTTTTTTTCTCGATAATACACGGAGCCCATCCGTTCCTGTTCGCCCATGAAACATCTTTCGGAAGATCGAGCATTACTCCTTCGTCTGTCCATTCAACAAGATTATCCGAAGAGAATACTTTAAAATAATTTCCCGACCATTCATGATATCCATCGCTTGTCGGGTATAGATAGAATTTACCGGTTTTTTCCGAATAAAGTATTTCGGGATCCGCGTAATATCCTTCGATTACCGGATTATTGGCTATGTATGCCTCTACTGAATATGTTTTGGTACTGCCTTCCGGAGTAGAGATTGTGTATTTTACGGTGCCTTTTGTGAAATCCTGCGCTTTCGAAGGTGTTACGGTATAGCCCGGCATTATTATCGGTTCAGGATTGAATCTCTTAAGGTTTGTTCCGTATTTTACCGGGATTTTTATAGTGCCGTTGTCCTGATCTATTTCAAGGTTAATATTTTTTACATTCTCGGATCTGAAACCGTAAATAGTGGGCCTGCCGTTTATTCCCCATTTGTTTATAACCCTTTTAGCCTCTTCATCGGTAATTTGCATAACAGTGCCATGTCTTGGCCTGAAATCCATTTTTATCTCGTCGTCGATAACAGAGAAGTTTAGAAGATCGCGGCTCTTTGTGAACTGGAATTCCCTGTCCCTGTAAACATCATATAGTAATATCCATTCGTCTGAATTTATCAAAGGAAACACGCATGACCCTTCAACCGCTTTATCCGTAGGATTGAGGTATTTGTCCACCATTTCATAACCTGAAGTCAAATTATTGGAAACGGCTTTCATGATACCTTTCCTGGTTTCGCCTTCGGTTTTGAAGAAGAGATGATACTGCCCGTCTTTTTCAATGATATCCGCGTCTATGGATGACCTTTTGTTTGGATTCCCCAAAAGATATTTCGGTGCTTCTTCGAATCCTGTGAAATCAGAATTAGCGTACGCGTAATAGAATACAGCCGATGTTTTACCGTCTGTCATCGAAAAATAAACCATGTACTTCCCGGTTTCCCTGTCGTAAATGGTTTGTGGAGCCCATACATTACCCATATCTTTATATTCGGGATATAGAGACGGAATGTCGATTATAGAATGCGTCCAATTGATGAGGTCTTTAGATTTCATCAATATTAATGCGGTGTTCGGGGTCCACCCGTTTTCATTGGTGTTCATATCCGTTACTACCATGTAAAAAGTTTTGCCGTCGTTTCCTCGCAAAATATGCGGATCTCTAACACCTCCTGAGGAACTTATCTCTTCTGATGATATTATAGGCTCATTGCCGTTAAGAGCGAACCATTCATAACCGTCCGCACTGACAGCGAATCTTATCTGTTCTCCGTCGCCTCCGGAGAAATAAGAGAATAGATAAGCAGACATTTTATCGTTCTTCTTTGCCGTTCCCGAATGTATGAGAAATAACGATAAAAATATCGCGGCAAATAACTTAATCGTGTGTGTACCGGATCGTAGTTTCATCTTGTTTTAAGTTTTAGTTCAGTGAATATTACAAATATACAATTTTAAATTTTTTTAAAAATTTTTAGCCCGAAATTTGAT
>JAJQEF010000021.1 GCA_021201795.1 Rikenellaceae bacterium | reverse complement strand
GTATTGTTTGTGTATATTTCATAATAATTTTTCTATAATCCTTCAATTTAAATGCCACTTAATTTGGAAATTAAAAAAGTATACATACATTTGTAATATACAAGATGTATAATACTTAAGATATAATTATGAAACAAAAATTACTGTTCGAACTTTTAATGGTTTGGGAGGAAACCTACAAAAAAGGACAGTTAACCCTTTGGATATTCCTCGCATTAAAGGACGGGAAAAAATACGTGGACGAGATAAGGGAATTCGTCGAGATAAACTCCTGCAAAACTATGCATTGTGAGGACCAAAGTCTTTACAGAAGCCTCAGAAAATACCGTGAACTCGAAATCGTGGATTACGAAACAGCCAAAGGGAACAAAGGGCCGGACCGTAAATACTACTTCCTCACAAAGGACGGGGAAAAACTTCTCGAAGAATTTCTGAAAAGAAATATTATGCTTTTTTACAATGAAAACATCCTCGAATTAATTAAAAAGTGATATGAAAAAATACAAAAAAATCCTGACCTTGTATCTCATCGTCATCGCCCTTATATCCATAGTTTTCTGCTACGTCAAGACATGGATCGTAGAATACGGGCAAACCTGGATGTTCGCCATTTTGTTCGCCGTTATTGTGTGCGCAGCTGTGCTATACGATAGATATTTTTTACGCAGAAAAATGAGTGGCCTGCCTGCATACAAAAGAAGCATGATGAGTGCCGGAGGCCTCACGGTATATCTCGCCATTATGATTCTGTGGCATAAACTGGGTTTAAGTTCCGACCGTGAAAATCTGAATTCGATCTTATTTTTTGTCATAGTGTGATTTGCTGTGGTTGTTTTAGCTGTATCCCAAGCCAGAAAGAAAAAGATCAAAGGTTTTGATCCCGATGAAATATTCGACTAATAATCATTAAAAATATTGCCATGAACACCAAAAAAAATTTTATATTATTTATTTTATCGATAGTAGTATTATCACTCGGATTAATTATTATACTGGGAATATCGAAATCCTACCGAATGATGTTTTCATCCATTATATTCAGCATACTGGCATACTCCAGCGTTTGGTACTTCGGCCATAAATCGAAAAAAGATAAACCCATCGGCGCATGGTTCCCATATAACTTCTGGGGGATGATCGCATTTTCATCCGTAATGGTTATCTGGTACGCATATTCCAATCCCCCCATTATGGAAAGAATAATGATATACCGTATATTTTCCACATGGTTCGCGCTGAACCTGGTACATGTTCCGTTCTATATAAGATACGTGGCCAAACGTAGAAAACTCAAAGGCTTCGACCGCGACGAAATATTCGATTAACCTTTTAATTAAACAGATATGAAAACAGGAAAAAACATTTTTAAATTTACGGTAATTTTCGTAATTCTATCGATATGCTTCAATTATCTCAGAACATCTCTGATCGAAGCTGAACTTTACACCCCATTAATGATAACAGGTTTTATCTTTATGCTTCTATTCTACCTATGCGGATTGTATTTCGGATATAAAGAAGAAAGCCCAACCAAAATGAATATCTGGCTAAAATATAACATAGCCGCGTTTATTTCCTTTATCGGAGTCTCGCTATTATGGAATATTTCCGGACTTTCCTATGAAAACGATAATTTGTTATCCATAGCTGTAGCGGCAATAATCTGGATAATGATAAGCACGATGCGTATTCCTTTTTACCTCAAATACAGAAAGAAGTGTATCAATGGGATCGACCGCGAAGAAATATTCGATTAACCCTTACCTGAAATATACAAACGGCAAAGGGACGCTCTTCGCGTCCATTGCCCGTTCATCCGGCGGTGCAGCTTCAGCCCACCGGCGTGATGAAATCAGTATATAGACCATACCGTGTATGGTACGTAATGAATATTGCAAAGCCCATGCCTTACTTTATCGCTCTAAAAAAATTATCGGCACAGGAATTGAATCCGGGATTATTATTAATCTAAAAAAATATGTTTATGTATTGGTTATGGTATATACTTATAGGAATCGTTGCCGGCTATCTCGGGAGTCTGGTAGTTAAAGGCACAGGATCGGGTCTGTTGTTGAATCTCGTAATAGGCGTAATCGGAAGCGTTCTCGGCGGATGGCTGTTCGGTTTGATGGGCCTCGACAGCACTAATATGCTCGGAAGCCTTATCACCGCAACAATCGGAGCAATCGTACTGCTGCTTATCGTCGCATTATTCACCAGGAAAAGATATTAAGTCCATGAAAAAGGCAAACGATAAACTCGATGCGGCGGAACGTAAAGAACTAAAAGACTCGGACTTCGGCTTACCTGCCAAAAGAGAATTTCCGATGCCCGACGCACAGCACGTACACGCGGCGGAATCCTACTTCCGTTACGCAAAGGATGATGAAAAACCGGAGCTCGCGCACCGCATAATGCAGAAGGCTGAAAAATTCGGCGTCGACGTCGAGAGCGACACTATAAAAGAGTGGGCAGGAAAATATAAAAACTGATTCCGCACACGGACTATAACAATTTTATGGTAAATTTGTTATGGTAAAAAAATCTGAGTATGAAAACTTTTTTAAAAATACTGGCGACGCTTCTGATAATCATCGCCGTTTTAGCTGTTATCGTGATTATAAAAACATCGACATATTCGTTCGTAAAACACAGTCCGGTTGAAACTGCCGGTGAGACAGTATCTCAGGCAAAAACTCTCTCCGCAAGAAGTCTGGAGCGTTTTGCAGGCGGAATAAGTATTCCCACCGTGAGCACCGGAAATTATGAAGACACGTACTTCCCTCCATTCGACAGGTTCAATGAATATCTGATGGAATCATATCCTAATATTTACGAAGTGATGGACACGATGACCATCAACGGTTACGGCCTGGTCTTCCGCTGGAACGGGCAGAATCCGAACCTCAAACCGATACTCCTGCTGTCACATTACGATGTGGTACCTGTGATGGGCTTCGACCAGACAGAGGACAGCGTAGTTAAAGTCGATTTTCGTCCTGCGGATACGGCGATGGCACCTATCGACAATTACATCGAAGAATGGGAACAGCCTCCCTTCTCCGGAGCAGTCGTAAACGGCAGGATATACGGACGCGGAACGCTCGATATGAAAGGTATGCTTTTCGGATTACTGGAAGCAGCGGACGCTTTAATAGAAGAAGGATTCACACCTCAACAGGATATATGGTTCTCATTCGGTCATGACGAAGAAGTAGGCGGACTCCATGGAGCTACCTATATCGCGGAATGGTTCCTTCAGCAGGGAATCACATTTGATGCGGTATATGACGAGGGCGGCATTATCGATGCCGACGGCCTGAACAAGGTAAGCAGTCCTATCGCACTGGTCGGGATCGGTGAAAAAGGATTCCTTACACTACAAATAAAAGTGGCGGGAATCGGCGGACACTCTTCGATGCCTCCGAAAAAAGGTTCGCTGGTAATGGCTGCGGAGATCATGGAAAAACTCAACAACAACCAGATGAAGGCGCGCATCATACCGCCCATCTCCGATTTCCTCGACAACATAGGCGGCGAACAGGGCTTTGCTACGCGTATGGCGATAGCCAACAAATGGCTGTTCAATCCCCTGCTCATTAAGAACCTCGAAAAGACACCGGCTTCCAACGCGCTCGTAAGAACGACTACCGCAGTAACCCGCGCTAAAGGAAGCGACGCGGCGAACGTACTTTCATCTGTTTCCGAGATAACGGTTAATTTCAGGCTTCTGCCCGGAGATACCGTCGAGGACGTATTGAACCATGTCCGAAAAATATGCGAAGGCTACGACACCGAGATCGAGATAGTCAACGCCCGTGAAGCGTCGGGACTGTCTTCTGCTGACACAAAATCATTCCGGGCCATAAAAAATACCGTCGAAAAGATATATCCGGGAACGATAGTGACCACATACGTGACCATCGGCGGAACGGACGCATACAAATACCAGAAGGTGAGCGATAACATCTACCGCTTCATGCCTGTTAAAATCAACAACTACGAACAGCGGACGATACATAATGAGAACGAATACATATCCGTAGAAAATTTTTCGAACATGGTCGCTTATTTCACTGAGTTGATACGTACGTATCAGGATACAGAATAAGGATAAGATAACATTAAACAGGGCGGGAATGGTTTCCGCCCTGTTATATTTTAAGGTTCGTGATCTCGTCCGTTATAGTGAAATCATAATCCGGATATTCGTAAAGTCTGAATTTTGGCTCGGTCTCGCCGCTGCGGTAACTCCATATAGAAGAATATTCGTTTATATCTTCTCCCATTGTTTTAAGCTGGCGCAGATACTCCGCTACGGATTTATTTTCTATTATATAAACTTCCGGAATTTTGTCTATTATGGGACTATGTTTCCTGCTGTGATCGTATCGGAAACGGAGAATTCTTTTACCGTCACGTGAAATTCCGACCGTATCGAAGGACATGCTTTTACCGACTCCGGGAAGATTAAGAACATTTCTGTCCGTAGCCACGAAAGGTACCTTGTTAAAGAACAGGAATTCCTGCATTTTTTTAGCACTGAATCCCTCGTGATTCAGAACTTTTATAAGATCGTCTATTTTTTCGGAAGACAGTCTGCCTGCGGATTTCTCTTCTATACTCTCCTGTATCGACCTGCTGTTAGGCGTGAAAAGTTCATAGTTCTCTTCGAACCCTTTAACCGAAAAAGTATAATAGCATACGACTCCGGCCTCGTTCAGAACTTTTCTGAGCTTGGCGGTATGCCCCCTTCGCGATGCATTCACAGTGAAGACCAGCTGGTTCGTTATTATCCACCCTGCCGAGAGTATTTTGTTTATGGCTTCACGTGCCTCTACCGTCATCTCCAGCGGTGATTGAAAGTGAGTCTGGATAATAAACTGTTCGATACCTACGGTCAAAGCCTTCTCTTTAAAATCCCTGAGTATTGCTACAAGTTCTTCATTTACACGCACAGGCAGGTATGCCGGCAGACGCGTGCCCAATCTTACACGTTTAATCTCAGCGTATTTTTCCCCGTCGGGACGATTGATGTTCGCCTTGCGTTTATTTTTAGACATACGGTAAACCGCGTCCAATATCTTCCTAAGTGTCTTATTCTGACTCATCAGGGCATCGCCTCCTGTGATAAGTATATCCCGGAGCTGGGTATCGTTCTCGAAATACTCCATCAGACGTCCTAACTTCTTATCCCACGACTCTTTGGGCGTAAGCGATTGAAAATCGAAATTCAACCGCTGGCTCTGAAAATCGTACATCCTCTGATACGATGCACACAACCCTCAGCAGGCACGTCCTATCGAATCGGGAATCATTATCGCTACTTCCGGGTAACGTCTGTGAATATTGTTATGGTTCGGCAGAAGCCATCCTGCGGCATTCGGCTCCCCGGAAACTACCGTGTCTTCTTTCTCCCATGCCCTTATATCGCCGTAAGTTTTTACGAGCTTCTCCGAATATATTATGTAACTGCGTATGGTGCTGTCATAGAATTCTTTACCCGTTACATCGAGAAGCGAAAGATAGTAAGGGGTAACAAAAAACGGCATTCCTTTTTTCCTGCCCTCCATAAGTATAAGCATAGTTTCCGGCGAAAGGCTGTAATCCATAAAAAGATTGAGCTCCGTAGGACTCTTTATTGCCGCTGACAAATGGAACCTGTAATCGAACCACCACTCGTGTATCTTTTCGACTTTTTGTTCATGCGTCATTTCGGGCTCGAACTTGTAAGGGTTCTGCGGACTGTAACGGTGGCTGATTTTATGAACAAGCAGATTAATGATCCTATCTTTATTCTGTGCTCTGATATCGACTATGTCTTCATCCAGTCCGCTCTTCCACCGTCTCATATGTGATCTCAGACCGATATATTTCACGGGGAAATATTTCCCTTCAGCCTGCATGAACAGGAAATAAACGTCGATAAAGAAATCAGGATGAAAATCCGGCAGATATTCCCCTCTAAGGAATTTCCACAAGACAGAAAATGTCTCTATCCTTATATTTTTCTCGTAGGAAAGTTCATGTATCGTCTTCCCGTCACATTTTATAAAAGTCCTTATAGCAGCACACGCATTTTCGATATATATGTCCGAACCTTTTTTCTTTTCAAGCATATCATTTACGGACGCAGCGAAGCGTTCCGAAGAAGGCGAATCCTTCGCGGCATCGGACAGCCATCCGAGCTCTTCTTCGAACTTTCTCTTAATCTTATCCAGCGACAGTTTTATCAGGCTTTTATTCATAATAAATTTATCTTATGGAAGTATTAAAACAAAGTACGTCCGATGTAATTTATAAAAAAATTGAAAGACTAAAAAAATGTTCCGAAGCATATCCGGAAATTCTGTGTGGTTTTGAAACGAGGCAAATACCACGCCTATTTTGTGAGAAAATACTTCAGCGAAGGAATGTCCGCCTTATATTTTCCGAATTCTCCCTCTATATAGCTGTAATTGGCGTAAGATAAAATAATCTTCACCGAATCGTCGGAATACTCGAGGAATTTTTCCTTGTTATCTTCGATCATATTCGGGGGAGTTTCGTTTACATGCCGGCTGAACCCTGCGTTCCGGAATATCCGGTCGAACATCTCCTCATGGCTGATCGAGAACAAGGTATCGTTTTTTCCCTGAAATATGTAAAGCATGCCCTCGTCGTTATCGTACCAGATATTATCATCGGATTTGTAATAATAGCTGTCTACCACATATAAACGGGAATAATTACTTACATCTATCTTCTTGCCCGTATCTCCGAGATGAATGTATATAGACTCCCTATTGGGTCCTGTCGCATAATATACCTTCTCAACATCGTCGTCTTCCATGGTGAGAACTCTCTCCCTGTAACGCGACTGCGAACGTCTCTCGATGTCGTCGGGAGTGATTCCCGGAATAAATGTGGTCATCAGGAGTACGAATGCAAAGACCGTGAGCCATCTCAGTTTATCCGTCCGACCGAACATGAAGGCGACATAAAACACCGTAGCGATTATTGTGGTATACAGAAGATAAACCCTCGAATCGGTGAACCCGTATTCCATTATTCTGTAAACCGCAGCCACCCATGCCATAAGGACGGCAGGAATAACCCATAAAGGCAGATAGTCGTACAACCACTTGAAATATTTCTTTTCCAGAAGGTACTGCATCGAATAAAGCACTATCCCCACAAATAAAAATATCAAAGAGACGGTGGAAACGGTTCCACGCGGCAGCTCCCAAGAAAACAGTATTTTAGCAAAATACATATAGAGCAGGACAGCATAAATCAGAAAGGCAGGTGAAAGAATGTAGTTAACAGCCACCTTCAATACCCTGTCTCCCTTCAGTCTGACGTCGTCCCTGTCCAGAACGAGGAAAATAAAAGGCCATACTACGGAATAGACAAATATAAATACGTATCTCGATATCTTCCATTCGTTCCAACTCAGGTCGAATATCTCCGTGGTAAATAACACTATGGAATAATAGACCAGATAAACCAATCCCGCCATGATACCTGCAAAAACCACGCTCTCCGCCATAAAAAAGTTCCTGTCTACAAATCTCTTGTTGGAAGCGGTTCTATGGGAAAAGAACATCAGAAGTACAGCACAGACATAAGCCACCAGGATTTTCTCATCGATCCCGAACTCAAGCAGCCCCAACGACACCGACAATGCAGAAATGTAATACAACAGACGGAATTTAGTTCCATACGTCAATCTGTTGATGGAGTACACCGCAATAATTATCAAAGGGTATATTACACCAATTTCGCTATTCGAGAGTAATCTCTCGTAATTCAAGACAGACACTACGAAATAACATACGGAAACGAAAAGTTCCACAGGGGAACGTAAGAGCATATTCTTAACGTTCTCTTTTATCGCGCTTATTTTTATTTTCATTATTCAAACGGTTGATTTACAAGTCCAATTTTATGAAAATATAAGTGAAATGCCAAATTAATTCCTTATTAATACGGCTTAAAGTTAAAATAATAATATACCATACGATTACATTGTTATTTATTTCATACTATATTAAATTATTACATTTTTATTTATTCGAATTGTAACTATATTAAATAATATCCGTTATAAAAATATTAATCAACCTAAATCTTAAATTATGAAAAGAAAATTATTTTTATTTATTGCTATGGCAATAACTTTTGCATGTACCAAAGACGGTATAGAGGGAATCGTTGTCTCGTAAGAATCTGCTAATTCCGATATTCGACTGGATATTACCGTAACGGCGGGTGTGAGGGATTACAACGGGGAACCGGGTTATTATATAACGTTCCAAGGTTTTCACCCCTTGACCCTGGTTGCAGAACCAGTGCGGATCGAGAGATTAACTATCGCATCCGATAAGGGCAGTTTTATTATAACCGGAGATCCGAATTACACGAGCAATATCTATCCCGTTTATTATGCTCAGGAGCTTAACCAAACTTTTGACGGTCCACTGGTTAACGGATCGTTCGAGATTGCAGGTATTATCGAACCAGAGTTTTTTCAATATGATGAATGGCTTTTAGTGGAAGATTTCGTTGCAACTGTCACTGACACAGCTACCGGACAAGCCGTAAGTATCAGTGCAGTAGCAGAAAATCCGGAAATCCACTATACATACACATATGAATATGTTTGTTCCACATCCCCGGAAAGAGTGGAACTCCACGTAAATTCATTGAGGCTTTATTACAATTTAACAATTGTAAACGGAGCGCCTTCGATAAGCGTTGAGCTGACTCCGTACCACACCAACGGAGTACTCAACATCCAAAACGGCGATACTCCAGATTATATTTTAACCGATTATGCTATAATAGAAGGCTCCAACGGTACGAATCTATTTCATATAACAGGATTACACGGTCAAATTATTTACAATAAAAACCCTGAAGCATATAACTATGCGGAAAGAAAAGATCTCGATCAGATTGAAGTGATTAACGGAAACGTACCATTCTATCAAACCCAAACCCTTCTATCAATGTTTACAAATAATGTTTCGTGGATAAAATTTTCAGAGGTAAGCATGGCTTTCGTTGGATGGGATTTAATAGAAGTTTTGCTGACTCCTGAAAACCGTTCTCAATATGTTCGGATACGGGACGAGGTTTATTACGTATCTCTGAAAACTTCAGTGCTTAATCTCTAGCCCAAGAGTGAATCCACATAGCCGGTTCGTTTAGAGCCGGCTTTTTATTACAAAAACTCAAATTACTTATAAATCAAAAAACAAATTCTCTTAATATTTCGTCATTAGATTTAAACATCAATTTCCTAACATTCGATACATACTCAATATGGGCCTTATGTATTGCCATACCTTGAGGGGATAAATTAATATACGTTTCTGTAAAGTATTTTTTTAATGAATACTTTAAAGAATATGTATTAAATCAGACCACCTGCGTAAATCCCGAACTTAATTATAGTCGATATAAGGGTATTCGACACCCCCAATAACGATAAACCCAAACTGATGGCAGATACACCTAAAGTATAACCGATAACTGCTTTTTATAATTAATTATTAACTTCAGCAAACCGTCGACATATTCTTCGTTTTGTTGGTAAGATTCATGTATATCCGATTTTGCTACAATATCCATCAATAATTTTTTTAATTCCGTTTTCTTTCTCGAACTACGCATAAAAGGCCTTAAAAACAAGATTTTGTAAAAATCGAGTATACTGTCATTTCCCAACGAACACCCATTCTTAATCTTCGATTCAATTTTTTGTTTCATAAATCAAATATTTGATTCTAAGATACTCCAAAATAATAAACATTAAAAATTGTCTCATCAATATTTATGATAATAAGTATCAGTCAAAAAAAGGTATGAATCGACTCCGACATTTATTTTTTTATCAGTATGCCCTGTCGTTATTTTTTTCGTAAAAATTTATAAACGCCTTGTTGGCTACTACGTTGCCTCCGGGAGTCGGATAATTCCCTGTAAAATACCAGTCGCCGTTGTGTACGGGAATGGAATCATGGAGTCCTTCCACCGTCTGGTAAACTATCTCGACATCAGCTTCAACATCCGGCGCGGTCACTATCTCCGATATTTTCGTTGAAATTTCCTTGTCGGTAAAATAACTGTAAATCTCTTTCACACAGTTCACAGCTTCTTCCTTCGACAGGAGTATATTATCTTTAGCCTTACGGTAAACTTCTTTAATTACATGTTCCCGTCCCGACTCCTTTAATAATTCGATTGCAGCTTTGAACGCAACAAACTCACCCAATCTCGACATATCTATGCCGTAGCAGTCCGGATATCGTATCTGGGGAGCTGACGAACAAATAACGATCTTCTTCGGACCGAGCCTGTCGAGTATGCGGATAATACTTTGCTTCAGTGTGGTTCCGCGCACGATGGAATCGTCTATCACCACAAGATTATCTATCCCTTGCCTAACCGTTCCGTAAGTCACATCGTAGACATGAGCCACAAGATCGTCGCGCTGGTTATCCTGCGTGATAAATGTCCGCATTTTGACATCCTTTATCGCCACCTTCTCTACACGCGGTTTAATTTTCAGTATTTCTTTGATTTTCTCTGGATCTGCGCTGCCGTTAAGCTCAGCTATTTTTTCCGATTTTATAGTGTCGCAATACTCTTCCAATCCCTCCAAAATACCGAAAAACGCACTCTCGGCTGTATTCGGAATATAAGAGAACACTGTATTCTCAATGTCTCCTCCGACGCTCTCCATCAACTGCGGAATAAGATTTTTCCCGAGCTGTTTACGCTCCCTGTAAATATCCCTGTCGCTTCCGCGTGAGAAATAAATGCGCTCGAACGAACAAGGTTTATATTCACGAGGTTCTATGAACGGAAACACAGAAGCCTCTCCGTTATATTTCACTATAAGCGCATTAGCAGGCGGGAGTTCGTTTACAGTCTCATAAGGCACATTAAATGCGGTCTGTATCACAGCACGCTCCGATGCCGCGACTACGATCTCATCGTCAGCATACCAGAAGGCCGAACGTATGCCGTTAGGATCGCGCATTACGAACGCATCTCCGTGTCCTGTCATTCCCGCCATCACATATCCTCCATCCCATCTCCTTGCAGCCTGCGACAAAACTTCTTTCAAATCGAGATTATCGCGTATAAGATTGGTTATATCTTGTTTGGAGTAACCCTTGTCGCGGAAGTACCTGTATTTATATTCATTTTCGCAGTCGAGAAAATGACCTATACGTTCGAGTATGGTCACCGTGTCGGTAGTTGCAGAAGGATACTGTCCGAGATTTACCATCTTGTCGAACAACTCGTCTATATTCGTGAGATTGAAGTTTCCTGCCACAACAAGGTTTCTGGTCATCCAGTTGCTGCCACACATAACCGGATGTACATTTTCTATATCGTTGCGTCCGAAGGTACCGTATCGAAGGTGTCCTAGATAAATCTCGCTGCAAAACGGCACATTGTATTTAACCCACCCCGCATCGGCAAGAAGGTTCTTATCCGGTACCGACTTTTCTATTCCATCATGAATCTCATCGAATATATTTTTTATCGGGGTCCACGCATTCGATCTTACGCGGTCTATATATTTTTTCCCCGGAACCGGATCGAGTTTAATAGCCGCAATTCCCGCACCGTCCTGTCCTCGATTATGCTGTTTCTCCATCAGGATATGCATTTTGTTCAATCCATAGAATGCACTCCCATATTTATCGACATAATAATCCAGCGGTTTCAATAGCCTCAGAAAGGCTATTCCGCATTCGTGTTTAATCTGTTCGCTCATTTTATTCGTTCGTAGTTACCGCCCTGAGGGAAAAGAAACCTCCCTTAAATTTTAAGAGGAGGTTTCCGACAGTTTCCAAAGGCATAAGTAAGAAACTATTTATTAAGATATTGATCTATATTCTGGGCAGCGCTTCGTCCTGACGCTATCGCCCTGACTACCAGAGAGGCTCCCGATGCCGCATCTCCGGCGGCAAACACTTTGTCCTCGGAACACTTCTGGCATCCATCCACGGCAATATTCTTACGTCCATCGACCGCGAGTTTCAATTCTGCCACGATGCCTTCCTGTTCCGGATGAACAAATCCCATCGCGAGCAGTACCAGATCGGCTTTGATAACACGTTTGTTTCCGGTATTTTTAAGATTCATCCTTCCGTCCTCTTCTTTTACCCATTCGACCTCTTCGACTTCCACTCCTGTAACCTTACCGTCTTCTCCTATGAACTTTGTAGTATTAAGGTTCCAGAATCTGTCGCATCCCTCTTCATGCGAAGACGAAGTTTTAAGCACGTTAGGGTACATCGGCCAGGGAGTGTCAGGGTTGTGGTCCACCGGCGGTTTAGGCATGATCTCGATCTGTGTGATTTTCTCAGCACCCTGCCTTACGGACGTTCCTACACAATCCGACCCGGTATCTCCGCCTCCTATAACGAGAACGTGCTTACCTTTAGCGGATATAAGTTCGTCCAAAGGAACTACCTGTCCGGCATTGATGCGGTTCTGCTGTTTCAGCAGATCGAGTGCGAAATGAATTCCTTTAAGGTCGCGTCCTTCTACATTCGCATCTCTCGGCACCCCTGCTCCGATAGTTATACAAACCGCATCGTAATCCTTTAACAAGTCTTCCATTTTAACGTCATTACCTACATTAACAGACGGTTTGAACTCGATTCCCTCTTCCTCCAACAGACTCAGCCTGCGGTCGATAACTTTTTTATTGAGTTTAAAATCAGGAATACCGAGCCTTAATAGGCCTCCGATATATTCATCCTTTTCAAATACAGTCACATTGTGCCCCCTCTTATTAAGCTGGTTAGCACATGCAAGTCCCGCGGGACCTGATCCGATGACTGCAACTTTTTTCCCGGTTCTTCGAGCAGGCGGATTCGCTGTAATATAACCTTCTGCAAATGCTCGTTCTACAATCGCCACCTCGTTCTCACGACAGGTAACTGCCTGCCCGGACATTTTAAGCACGCAGGATTTCTCGCACAATGCGGGACAGATGCGGCCTGTGAACTCCGGGAAGTCGCAGGTCTCGTTGAGTACTTTGTACGCCTCCTTCCAGCTGCCCTTGTAAATAAGGTCCTGCCATTCCGGCTGTTTATTGCCGAGAGGACAAGCCCAGTGGCAGAACGGCACTCCGCAATCCATACAGCGCGATGCCTGGAGCTTACGGTCCTCTATATTCAGGGTTTGCTCTACTTCCCCGTAATCGTATATTCTTTCATTGACAGGACGGTACCCTGCCTCTTTTCTATCTATGGTTAAAAATGCTTTAGGATTTCCCATTTTTGCGGTGTGTTAAAGTAAAACGTTAAGATCGCCAATTAAATTTTACAATAATTAATAATCCCTTTCGACTTCCGCTATCTTGCGGTTAAGAGCCTCCATTCGCTCGTCATGCAGAACTTTTTTGTATTCGATAGGCATGACCTTTATGAACTGCTCGGCATATACTTCCCAGTTTTTAAGCATTTTGGCAGCTACTGCGCTTCCGGTATAACGGTGATGTTTCTCGATGTAACCGTACAGTTCCTTCCGGTCGGCAGTATCCTCGAGAAGGGTAAGCTCCACCATCTCCATGTTGCAGAAGAAGTCGAAGTTATCGTCCGGGTTCCACACGTAGGCTATACCTCCGCTCATCCCTGCGGCAAAGTTCCTTCCGGTAGATCCGAGAATCACCGTCCGTCCGCCTGTCATGTACTCGCATCCATGGTCGCCAACTCCTTCGACTACGGCAGTAGCACCGCTGTTCCTCACGCAGAATCGTTCTCCTACCCTACCGTTTATATACACCTCTCCGGTAGTAGCACCGTACAGAAGGGTATTTCCTGCAATTATATTCTCTTCGGCGGCGAATGTCGAGCCCTTCGGAGGAACAACCATTATCTTACCGCCGGACAAACCTTTGCCGAGATAGTCGTTCGCATCGCCTTCGAGCCTGAATGTCACACCGTTGCACAGGAACGCTCCGAAGCTCTGGCCTGCGGAACCCTTGAACGTAACGTGTATGGTATCTTCCGGTAATCCTTCGCTGCCGTATATTTTAGTGATCTCCCCTGACAGCATCGCGCCTACGGAACGATCGGTATTTTTTATAGGCATGTTCAGATGAATAGCCATTTTGGATTCTATCGCAGGTGCGGATACTTCGATCAGCGACTGGTCGCGTATCTCACCCAATTTGTGATCCTGTTCCATTACCTTGCGTATAGCGTTTGTTTGCTCCTGGGCAGGAACATACAAAACTTTGGATAGATCGACTTTAGATAGTTTCGTTCCCTTCGGTTCCGGTTTGGCTGCCAGAAGATCGGCGCGCCCTACTATATCGTCAAGTTTTTCATATCCCATCTCCGCAAGGTACTCGCGCACCTCTTCCGCTAAAAAGTTGAAAAAGTTGACAAGATATTCGTAGCGCCCGATAAATCTTTTACGCAGATTTTCGTCCTGCGTCGCAACACCGACAGGGCAAGTGTTCAGGTGGCACTTACGCATCATCACACATCCCAGCACTATCAGCGCGCTGGTAGCGAAGCCGTATTCTTCCGCACCCAGTAAAGCTCCGACGACTATGTCGCGTCCCGTTTTAAGCTGCCCATCGACCTGTAAGGTAACTTTGCCGCGCAGATTGTTGATAACCAACGTCTGCTGTATCTCGGACAATCCGATCTCCGGCGGCATACCTGCATGCTTGATTGAACTTGCCGGGCTCGCTCCGGTACCTCCCTCGCTTCCACTTATAAGTATCATGTCCGCTTTGGCTTTGGCCACTCCGGCAGCGATGGTTCCCACTCCGCTCTCCGCAACGAGTTTCACGCTTATTCGTGCCTGCGGATTGACGTTCTTAAGGTCGAATATCAACTGTGCCAGATCCTCGATGGAGTAAATATCATGGTGCGGCGGCGGCGATATAAGCGAGATTCCTGGAATGGAATGCCTTGTTTTGGCAATCATTTTATCCACCTTGAATCCAGGAAGCTGTCCGCCCTCGCCGGGTTTAGCCCCTTGGGCTACTTTTATCTGTATTTCATCGGCATTCACGAGATATTCCGTAGTAACACCGAACCGTCCCGAAGCTACCTGTTTGATCGCGCTCCTCTCTGAAGTTCCGTCCTCTTTGGGAATGAACCTCGCAGGGTCCTCCCCGCCTTCGCCGGTGTTGCTCTTACCTCCGATAATGTTCATCGCTATCGCCATTGCGGTATGCGCCTCGGCACTTATCGATCCGAAGGACATCGCTCCGGTAACGAACCTTTTAGTAATTTCCGATGCCGGTTCGACCTTCGATATGTCTATAGGTTTCCTGTCGCTTCTGAACTCCATAAGATCGCGTAGGAACATCGGGTTCGGTTTATTCTCTACAGTTGCGCTGTATTCTTTGAATTTCTTGTAGCTTCCGAGACGTGTGGCAACTTGAAGTTTAGAGATTGTTTCAGGGTTCCAGGCATGTTTCTCCCCATCCCTGCGGTATGCATAGTTTCCGAAGTTCTCGAGATTTGTTTCGACGGTGAATTCACCGAATCCTTTAGCGTGGGATTTTAGTATGTCATTAGCTATATCTTCGAGATCGAGTCCGTTGATCTTGGATATTCCGCCACCCATATATTTATCGAGAAGTTCTTTAGAAAGTCCGATGGGCTCGAACAGTTTAGCTCCGCGATAGCTTCTGATAGTGGATATACCCATTTTTGACATAACTTTCAGTATACCTTTGTTTATCGCTTTTATATAATGTTTCTCCGCAGTTTCGTAATCGAGACGCAGTTCGCCACTTTTAATCTGATCGTTAAGCACTGCAAACGCCATATAAGGGTTAACCGCGCTAGCTCCGAATCCGACGAGCAATGCTACGTGCATAACCTCGCTGACTTCCCCGCTCTCCACGATAATAGCTATCTGTGAACGTTTTTTTCTCGCGATCAGGTGATGGTGTACGGCAGACAACACCATAAGAGACGGTATCGGAGCCATCTTATTGTTAACCCCCCTATCACTGAGTATCACGTAATTAACCTCCTTATCGACGGCCTCTTCCGCCTTAGCGCACAGTTCTGCGAGTGCGGATTCCAGTCCTTTATTTCCCTTCTCCGCTTCGAAAAGCATTGGAACGGTCGCCGTTTTGAATCCTTTGTATCTCAAGTTATTAAGTATATCGAGTTCCGTATTCGTAATGATCGGGCTGGGCAGTTTAACCACCTTGCACAATTCCGGCGACGGATCGAGAATATTGCTGGTAATTGCACCTATATGACTCGACAGCGACATGACCAATTCTTCCCTGATCGGATCGATCGGAGGATTGGTAACCTGCGCGAACTGCTGTCTGAAGTAGTTGAAGAACCTCTGGGGTTTATCGGACAATACTGCAAGCGGGGTGTCGTTACCCATGGACGCTATAGGTTCCTGTCCGTTGAGTCCCATAGGCTTGATTATTTTTTCGACATCCTCTTTATTGTATCCGAACGCACGGAGTAAATTTTCATAGTTCTCCACGTCGTGTTTAACGTGTCTACCGGATTTAATCTGGCTGAGGATCACGCGGTTCTTTTCGAGCCACTCCTTATAAGGATGTGCGCCCGCAAGCTGTTCCTTGAGTTCCGCATCGTATTTTACCTCTCCCGTCTCGGTATCGACCATAAGAATTTTACCGGGACGCAGACGGCCTTTTTCTTTTATTTCCGATGCGTCGAAGTCCAACACCCCTGTCTCGGACGCCACAACCATCATATCGTTTTTGGTGATAAGGTATCTGGCAGGGCGCAGTCCGTTCCTGTCGAGGAGCCCTCCTGCATAACGTCCGTCCGAGAACATAATGGTCGCGGGACCATCCCACGGTTCCATCCATATACTGTGGTATTCGTAGAAGCTCCTGAGATCTTCGGAGATCGGATTTTTATCGTTGTAGTTCTCCGGAACCATCATCGCAAGCGCGTGAGGCAGGCTGAGACCTGATTTCACGAAGAACTCGAGCACGTTGTCGAACGACGCACTGTCGCTCATTCCGTCCTGTACTACCGGAGATATAGCCTCAACACTTCCGCCAAGATTCGCAGGATGAAGAAGCGTTTCTCTCGTCTGCATCCATGAACGGTTGCCGCGTATAGTGTTTATCTCACCGTTGTGCCCTACCAAACGGAACGGCTGCGCAAGGTCCCATGTAGGGAACGTATTCGTACTGAACCGTGAATGAACCAATGCCAGACCGCTGGTAAAATAAGGATTCATCAGGTCCGGATAGTAGTGCCTCAGCTGAAGTGAAGTAAGCATCCCTTTATATATGAGGGTTCTTGCGGATAGGCTCACTATATAGAACGCTTTTTTATCTTTAACCGAAGAAGCGTTGATCGCTTTTTCTATTTTTTTACCTAAAATGTATAGTTTGCTTTCGAACTGTTCACGGTCCTCGCATCCGGTGACGAATATCTGTTTAATATCCGGTTCCACACTGAGGGCGTCTTTACCGAGAATATCGCTTTTAACAGGTACGTTCCTTACGTGCAGAAGGGAGAGTCCCTCCCTGGAAATCTCCGTATTCACAATGTCGAGACACTGTGTCTGATCGTCCCTGTCTTTAGGAAGGAATAGCATACCAACTCCGTATTTTCCTTTTTCCGGTACCGGAATACCCTGAAGCAGAATAAATTCGTGAGGTATCTGAACCATTATTCCGGCTCCGTCGCCGGTTTTGCTATCCGCACCTTCCGCTCCGCGGTGAGCCATATGTTCGAGGACCTGAAGTCCGTTCTCGACTATGTCGTGGTATTTATCCCCGTTGATGTTCAAAACGAGTCCCACACCGCAACCATCGTGCTCGTATTCAGGGCTGTACAGTCCCTGAGCCTGAGGTAATATTGTTTTCTTCATTCCTGTTATGCCTTTGTTTTTCTGTTACGGTTTATCCGGTACGGAGAGTCTAACCTCATCCACCAACACAAATTATTCTCTCCGCACCCGGCTAATCCGCTGTTTATAGTATTAAAAGTGTCTTTATCTGATGAACAATAGTTCCCTGTATTTAGGAAGCACCCACATCTCATCGTCTACGATAAGCTCCAACTTATCGATATGGTAACGTATCTTATCGAAATAAGACGCTACGTTATCGTAATAAGCGATAGCTTTTTCCCTCTCGTCCTCGATCTTGTTCGCCACTTTTCTCGCTTCTATCATCTCCTCCACGTTGCTGCGGATCTCGGATATGTGTTTCGAAATTTTTTCGATAACGACCATATCTTCCTTCGCGTAATCCTTCATCTTATCGTAGGCTATGAGTGTGTTCAGTTTGTATAATTTGTCCAATAGCATGCTCTCGTAGCGCGATGCCACCGGAATTATGTGGTTCAATGCAAGATCGCCCAGTACACGCGCTTCAATCTGTATTTTTTTAGTATACATCTCCCAATTAACTTCCGCACGGGCGTGTAGTTCGACATCCGTCATGACACCTGTGGAAGCGAACATATCGACCGTATCCTTTGCCATGAACGCATCGAAGATCAAAGGAACCGATGTTTCACAGTCGAGTCCGCGCTTCGCAGCCTCTTCCTTCCACTCTTCGCTGTATCCGTTTCCGTCGAAGTGGATGACCTTACATTCTTTTATATATTTCTTAATTATTGCAAAGATAGCTTCCTCTTTGGATTTTCCACCTTCAATCAATCCATCGACTTCCGCCTTGAACTCTTTTAACTGTGCCGCCACCGCAGTGTTAAGCGTAAGCATCGCGCTCGCACAGTTCGCTGAAGAACCTACCGCACGGAACTCGAAGCGGTTGCCTGTGAACGCGAACGGTGAAGTACGGTTACGATCTGTGTTGTCGAGAAGGAGTTCCGGAATATGAGCGATACCGTCCAGCCTGAATTCCGATTTACCATTGACTTTTATCGCATCGCTCGCCTCGCTTACCTCGATTTTGTCGAGGATCGCGCTTAACTGCTGTCCGAGGAACATGGAAATTATCGCCGGGGGAGCTTCGTTCGCACCTAAACGGTGGGCGTTTGTCGCACTCGATATGCTTGCCTTCAGTAATCCGTTACGTTTGTATACGGCCATCATAATGTTTACAAGGAACGTCACGAACTGAAGGTTCTCTGCCTGTGTTTTACCCGGCGACAGAAGGTTTACCCCCGTGTCGGTTCCGAGAGACCAGTTGTTATGTTTACCCGATCCATTGACGCCTTTGAACGGTTTCTCGTGCAGAAGCACACGGAAGCAGTGTTTGTGCGCGATCTTGCGGATGATAATCATCAACAATAAGTTATGGTCGTTCGCAAGGTTGCACTCTTCGTAGATCGGAGCCAGTTCGAACTGGTTAGGCGCAACCTCGTTATGGCGCGTTTTAACCGGAATGCCTAATTTGTAACACTCGTATTCGAGGTCCTTCATAAATGACATCACCCTCGAAGGAATCGCTCCGAAATAGTGATCCTCCAACTGCTGATTCTTAGCGCTCTCGTGCCCCATTAAAGTACGGCCGGTGAGCATGAGGTCGGGACGAGCCGCCCACAACCCCTCGTCTACAAGAAAATATTCCTGCTCCCAGCCGAGATATGATATTACTTTAGTTACATTTTCGTCGAAGTATTTGCATACGTCCGCAGCAGCCTTGCTTATCGCTGAAATGGATTTCAGCAAAGGAACTTTGTAATCTAGCGATTCGCCGGTATATGAGATAAATATAGTCGGTATACAAAGCGTGGTGTCCACGATGAACGCCGGCGAAGTCGGATCCCATGCACTGTAACCGCGCGCCTCGAACGTATTGCGTATTCCGCCGCTGGGGAACGAAGAGGCGTCCGGTTCCTGCTGTATAAGAAGCTTGCCTGAAAATTCCTCGATCATGCCTCCCCTTCCGTCGTGCTCGACGAATGCATCGTGTTTCTCCGCTGTTCCGCCTGTCAACGGCTGGAACCAGTGGGTATAATGTGTGGCACCCATATTGGTGGCCCATTGCTTCATGCCTGCAGCAATACTGTCCGCAAGTTCACGTGCCAGCGGGGTTCCGTTATTCATGGTGTCTGTTAACGCGTTGTATGTCTTGGACGAAAGATATTTCTTCATCGTTGCGTCATTAAACACATACATACCGAAGTATTCGGACGGACGCTCACTCGGAGCCTTCACATCCAGGGCCTTCCTTTTGATAGCCTCTTCAACTACTTTAAATCTTAACGTTGACATGGTTTTGTGAATTAAGTATTTTTATTTGTTTGATAATCTTCGTAAGGGTTTATTTTAGGTAAATACCGTTTTTAGCACACTCCTCTATCATCTCCTCCGGCCAGATACTCACCTGAACTTCCCCTATATGGGCGCATCTCAATAAGAACATACAGATGCGCGACTGTCCTATTCCGCCTCCTATCGACAATGGTATCCTGTCTTCGAGCAACGCTTTATGGAACGTCAGTTCTTTGCGTTCGGGACACCCTTCGAGATCGAGTTGTTTGAGAAGAGCCGTTTTATCCACCCTTATCCCCATGCTCGATACTTCGTATGCCCTCTCGAGGATCGGGTTCCATAAAACTATATCGCCGTTGAGTCCGTAATACCCCTTAGCTGTTTCCGTACTCCAGTCGTCATAATCAGGCGCCCTTCCGTCGTGCTTCTTGCCTGTGGAGAGTTCGTGTCCGATCCCGATCACGAAGATCGCTCCGTATTTTTTAGCCATTTCGCTCTCCCTCTCGAGCGGAGTAAGTTCAGGGAATTCCCTTGCAAGGTCCTCCGCATGAACGAAGGTAATTTCTTCCGGAAGAATCGGGGTGATGTGCGGGAAGCATTCATATACTTCCTGTTCCTGGAATTTGATTACACTATATATATCCTTTACGATTTTTTTAAGGAAGTCGATGTTTCTGTCTTCTGCGGTAATCGTTCTCTCCCAATCCCACTGGTCCACGTAAACCGAATGAATGTTAGTAAGTTCCTCGTCCGCGCGGATAGCGTTCATATCAGTGTAGAGTCCATATCCCGGCGCGATCCCATACTCACCGAGTTTCATCCTTTTCCACTTCGCGAGGGAATGGACTATTTCTACCTGTTTGTCACCCATATCTTTGATAGGGAACTTCACTGCCCTTTCGACACCGTTAAGGTCGTCGTTTATACCAGTTCCCGAAAGTACGAACAATGGAGCCGTCACTCTTCTGAGGTTTAGGGTCTGCGACAAAGCGCCCTGGAAAGAATCTTTCAATAGTTTAATGGCCTGGTCCATCATTTCCGGACTTAACTTGGCCTTGTACTGTTTTGGGATATATAATTTCACGATTAATAATATTTAAATTGTTTATGCCTTTTACTTTTTCTCCGGTCTTCGCGGCAGGCAGACATTATTTCTGCCTGCCGTTCTTTACCTGACTACTAACTAAAACTTAACTAACTTTAAACTACTTATATTAAACTCCTATGAGTTGTAAGCTGTCTCTCCGTGTTCGTAAATATCGAGACCTTCTTCTTCGATACGTTTCGGCACACGCATTCCGATAGTTTTGTCGATGAGTTTGAACATTATATAACCAATAACTAATGCCCATACCGCTGTTACAACCGCACCGAGAGTCTGTATCCCAAGCATCGAAGCGCCGCCTCCGTATAGAAGTCCACCCTCGAGAGCGAAGAATCCGACGAGGATCGTACCCAATGTACCGCATACTCCATGTACCGCAATCGCACCTACAGGATCATCCACTTTGAGTTTCTTATCAATGAACGACACTGCGAACACCATTACAAAACCGCTTATCAGACCTATACATAACGCTCCTACCGGAGATACTACGTCCGTACCTGCTGTTATTCCCACCAATCCGGCGAGCACACCATTGAGGCTTAAACTGAGTGTAGGCTTACCGTATTTTATCCAAGCTATAATCAAGGCAGACAAACCGCCTGCGGCTGCAGCTATGTTCGTTGTAAGGAACACTGTAGATATCGCTATCGCGTCTTCGCCTGTGGATGCTGCCAACTGACTGCCGGGGTTGAATCCGAACCATCCAAGCCAGAGAAGGAATACCCCCATAGTCGCTACCGTAAGGCTGTGTCCGGGGATCGCGTAAGTTTTGCCGTTGCGGTATTTACCGATACGCGGACCTACGATAGCCGCACCTACAAATGCGATCCATCCTCCGACGGAGTGTACAACGGTGCTACCTGCAAAGTCATGGAATCCCAACTCTGCCAACCAACCGTCACCCCATGTCCAGTGACCTGATATCGGATAGATTATGGCACTGATAAAGATACAGT
This sequence comes from Rikenellaceae bacterium, assembly GCA_021201795.1. GTDB lineage: Bacteria > Bacteroidota > Bacteroidia > Bacteroidales > Rikenellaceae > JAJBUQ01. The sequence goes on along the minus strand of JAJQEF010000021.1, from coordinate 18,368 downwards.
AGATTAAGTAGGCATGAAACTTAGTCCGCTCAGCTACAGCACCGGAAACTATAGTAGCAGCCGTTGCACAGAACATCGTCTGGAAGACCAGGAACGCCGCTGGGGGAATGTCTCCGTCCCACCATCCGTAACTCCCGAGTTTCGGTGTTCCAAAAAATCCGCTGATCGAAGTACCGAACATAATTCCGAATCCGATGAGCCAGTACAAAATAGAACCCGTGGAGATATCTATAAGGTTCTTCATAAGGATGTTGGCCGTATTCTTGGTCCGCGCAAATCCGGATTCCACCAAAGAGAATCCCAACTGCATCAGAAACACTAACATCGCTCCTAACAGAACCCAAACCGTATCTATCGACGCGGCCATCTCCGCTACCCTGTCGACCACCGAACCGGCGGCGGCCATATCTGCTGTCATTATAATTTCTTCCATTTTTTTCTTTTTTACTTAAAACTAACACTGATTAATTATTTCGCGTCCGTCGTAAAGAGAGTGGTTTCTCCGCTGTCGCCTGTCCTGATGCTGAAAGAATCGATCACATCCGAGACGAATATCCGCCCGTCACCAACTTCTCCGGTACGTGCCGAAGAGAGTATCGCCTTAACAGTCTTCTCCGCGTTCTGGTTCCTCACGACAATAGTAAGCATGAGTCTTTCGATCACATCCGTTCCGTAAAGAACCCCACGATAGATCCTGTCCTGACGAGCCTTGCCTACACCCCTTACTTCAGTGTAAGAGAACCATTCGATGTCCGCTTCGAGAAGGGCCTCTTTAACCTCTTCGAATTTAGTTTTACGTATTATTGCTTCTATCTTTTTCATTTTTCCTTAGAATTTGACCGTACGAGTCCCCGTCCATACCTTAAGGCGTGGATAAAACCGACTACAATACGTTGATTAACTTATTTACTTAGAATGACACCCCGAACACTAAGTTCACATCGTTCATTGCCGGGTTGAGCGAGAATCCAACGAATACCGGAAGTGCATATCTGTCTGTGATAGGAATTTCTCTCGACGCAGTAAGAGCTATATTACATACCTGAAACCCTTTATTGTCCGTAGGGAGATATGTTATGGACTCCCATGGCGCGGCGCCTACCGCAACTTCGAAATCTACACTTTTGAATGAGAACGGGTAAGAAATTTCGATGTACGTGGAGTACGCCCTGTCTCCATCCTTGTCTTTATCGCCTCCTGCGAACATCGTGCTCCATGATACCGACAACGGAAACTTTTCACCGAACGTATATCCGACGGTTCCTTCGAAGTGGTGACCGTCCTTATAGTCGCCGTATTTCGCTCCCTGTCCGTCCCACCAGTAATCGGTAACTCCTATCGAGAAGCCTGCTGTTTCATAGCCCAATGAAAGATCGAACTCTTTAAAATCCCTGACATCGGTGGAACCCCACGCCCCGAAAGACAATCCTTTGTACGCGATGCCTAATTCCGGCTGGATACTGATGCCTGTCTGATAAACGCCCCTCCAAACATAAGAACTTACGAGATCCGCTCCTGCCGTGATTTCCGCTTTATCCTGCGCACTCACTGATGACCCCACTAAAACCGCTGCCGTTGCTAAAATTGTTGTAACTACTCTTTTCATAACTTCTGTTTTGATTGTTATTCTAATTTCGACTCGTTTAACGACCGAGTCTCCGAGAGTCGTTCAAATTGTAAGTTTCTTTAATTCCCCTGGCGGGGATTCTGGGCCAAAGAAAAATAGCTGATTCTTTTAAGTGGTTTCATTTTCGTAATTGTTTACACTGCAAAAGTAGAGAAATTTTATTTATATCCAAATTTTTCGAGGACTATTTTATTAAAATTTACATTTTATTAACACACGCTCCATAAAAAGAGGGGTCAATAAATTTATTTTCCTTATTTTTCAACAAATACCCCCTACATATTAAGACAACACAAAAACAGTTCCGCAATTTCATATTCAAGAAAATAAAATAACTTTTCCCAGAGACACCCCCTTAAAAAAAGGGGGTATAGTTAAAAATTATAAATTAATTACAAAATAATAAGGAGGACCGCAGCCCTCCTTACTTTTTTAAAATTTATATTATATATAGTATATTTACATCGACCACATGGAACTCATATCGTAATCGATCTCTTCATCCTTCTCGTAAAGTTTAGTTATTTTAACCAACGCCTGATAGATATCGTGGGGATTGAACACAGATTCGTCGGCACGACGCCCCCAGAAGGAATACGCCCACACCACCATCCGGTGATCCACCTCACCGTCTTCAAAACGGAATTTATAAAGAAGATCGGGCGAAGCCTGATTGCGGGTGATGAATTCGTAATAAAACTCCGTCCAGTCGTCGTACCCCCCCCGGGACACTCCCTTTGCATAATTCCGTAAACGGAGAGCATACGCTGGGTGCCGTAATATTCGGAGTCATCGTCCTTCACCAGAAGATCATCGTAAGCGACGAGAAAAAGATCCACTGTGCGCCTGTATTTTTTATCATACTCTTCCATGCTGACAGCCTTAGTTATATTATCAGCGAACCTATCCACCAGAATATGCATGACAATCTGCGGACTGTTATTGAACAGATGTGAAGCTATGCGGCGGAACGCATTTCCGCCATAACCGAGAAGATGGGAGAATCCTTCATTGATGGTATAAAGCTCCCAAGGCCCCCACCGGGGAAAAATATCCATGTCAGTCTCTTTATTAAAATATTCCAAAGCAGAATCGAACATCACATACTCGTCCTCGTCCTCGTCGCATAATAACGACAAAGTCTCGGAAGCAGAGAGGTCATATCCTTCATCTCCGTCGTAATCATCGTAATCTTCTTCGTAATACCCTTCGTATTCTTCATAATAATCGTCGTAATAATCATCCTGATCTGCCTCGAAATCTCCGGTATACTCGCCCGGAACACCGAAATCCACCGTATTAGTATGTGCGCTATCGAGGCATAGCTTTATAAAGACCGCTCCTGAAATTCCGAATCCACCGAGAAATACGACAAACATAAGAAGCCCTACGAACACGGAACGCTTCCAGAGTCTCTCCGTTAGATAATATGCAGCTATCGCCAACAGAGAAGTCAGTCCAAACACCGCACACATCAGAAGCACTGTCTCGTCAGGACCATAATACCAACCTTCATGGACCGCTCCAATCCCGATGCATAGCGCCAGCATGCCGAGTACTGCGGTGACGGAATAAAATGCGTGTCCAAGAATAACCGGTTTTTTTTGCAGAAATTCCGGGGTCACCCCCTGTTTTTACCACAGTGTCTTCATTTTTTTCAGGCATTTTGGATATTACCCTCCGGAATAATGCGATATTTACACCAAGAAGGGCACCTCCGCCTATGGCATCAGATTATAAACGATACGAAATTCCGGAAACGGTTGGCGCCAGCCCAGATAACGGAGCGCAGTCCATCCCGCGAGAGCGGCAAGGATTACCACGGCCAAGTCTATAAACAGATCGGCTTCACGGTATTTCCGCAACACGGGACGCGCGATTATCAGCGACACTCCCGCAGAAATAAACAATATCAGCGCAGGAATAACAAGCACGAACAGCACAGGCAGGCACTTGCTGCCGGTCGACGCATTCCACCATTCATAAGATATATTATCGTCAAGGAAATTGAATACAATAAAAACCAGACTGAATAACGTGTACAAAATGAAGTACAGAAGATAAAATTTTTTCATAAAACAATCTATTAAGAACACACAAAGATAGTAAATTACATCATCATTGATTTCAAACAAAACCCAGGCAGTGTATATACATATAATATATCGACACGGGTGTTAAAAATTATTTTCTTATTTTTACGGGAAAATCAATTACTATGACTTTAGAAGAACAAATAAGCGAAGGTATCAAAAATGCCATGAAAGCGAAGGACAAGGTACGTCTCGAGACGCTGAGGAACGTAAAAAAATATATCATAGAAGCCAAAACCGCCGGAGCGAATCAGACCGGGATTCAGGATGGCAATGTGATAAAAATAATTACGAAACTCGCAAAACAAGGCAGTGATTCTGCGGAAATCTATAAGACCCAGAACAGGGATGACCTTTACCGATATGAAATGGAACAGGTGAACGTACTGAAAGAGTTCCTTCCGCAACAGCTGTCGAAAGAAGAACTGACTGCCGAAGTGGAAAAGATAGTCGCTTCTACAGGAGCATCTTCGATGAAAGATATGGGCAAGGTTATGGGAACCGCATCCAAAGAGCTCGCGGGGCGCGCCGAAGGAAAAGATATTTCGGACACTGTAAAAGAAATACTCAGCCGTTCTTAACGAAGGTCGTAAATTCTGCAATAAGAGGTAATTGTTTATCGTTTAAATACATTATCTTTGCAAACCGAATCAAGATAGACCTTAATACGATATGTCAGAAAATTCAATTTTATCCCGCCTCGACGGGATAAAACTCAAATTCGAAGAAATAGGACAGCAGATGACCGATCCGGAAGTGATTGCGGATATGAAGAAATTTGTCGCCCTTAACAAAGAATACAGAGAACTGGAGCCCGTCGTGGATGCCAGTGAAAAATACCGTACGGCTATAAGCAACCTTACGCAGGCGAAAGATCTGCTCCAGAATGAAAAAGACGAGGAGATGAGGGAGATGGCCAAAATGGAGATAGAAGAACTCGAACCAGTTATCGAAAAACTGGAAGAAGAGATAAAACTACTTCTGATTCCTCCCGACCCACAGGATCGCAAGAACGCGATCCTCGAAATACGCGGAGGTACAGGCGGCGACGAAGCGGCTATTTTCGCAGGCGACCTGTTCAGGATGTACACCAAGTTTCTCGACAAGAAGAACTGGAAGTACGAAATCAACAACGTGAGCGAAGGAAGTTCCGGCGGATTTAAGGAAGTCGTGATCAAAGTCACTGCCGACGGTGCTTACGGAGTATTGAAATACGAATCCGGAGTACACCGTGTACAGCGTGTTCCACAGACAGAGACACAGGGACGCGTCCATACTTCCGCGGCATCGGTTGCCGTTCTACCGGAAGCGGAGGAGTTCGACATCGACCTTAGAATGGAGGATATCAGGAAGGATACCTTCTGTGCGTCCGGTCCGGGCGGACAGTCGGTGAATACGACATATTCGGCGATCAGATTGACGCATATTCCTACCGGTATAGTAGTTCAGTGCCAGGACCAGAAGTCACAGCTTAAAAATTTCGATAAGGCTCTCGAAGAACTACGTACGCGTATATTTAATATAGAGTATCAGAAATATCTCGATGAGATTGCGGGTATGAGGAAGACTTTAGTATCCACAGGCGACCGTTCGGCCAAGATACGTACGTACAATTATCCGCAGGGAAGGGTTACCGACCATAGGATAAACTACACGGTGTATAACCTTCCGGCAGTTATGGACGGGGATATACAGGATTTTATAGACCATCTGCAGGTTGCGGAGAACTCGGAACGACTCAAAGCCAGCGAACTCGAATAATAAAATTATGTTCATTATCTCATTACAATATACAAAACCTATCGAGGATGTAGAAAAGGTGCTTCCGGAACACATCGAATACCTCGACCGCTATTTCGATTCCGGAGTATTTTTCTGCGCGGGCAGGAAGATTCCCCGTACAGGAGGAATAATTATCGGCGAAGCCGGCTCGATGGAAGAAATGTAGGCTATAGTGTGCGAGGATCCGTTCCACATACACGACGTAGCCTCGTTCGAAATAATAGAATTCGCTCCGACAAGATTTTCAAAAAATTGTGAATCAATAAATTAAACGCCATGAATTCAGAAGAATTATACGGAAATATCCTGAAAAAACGCAGTTTTCTATGCGTGGGATTGGATACGGATATCCAGAAGATTCCTCAACACATGATTAGCTATGAGGATCCTATTTTCGAATTCAACAGGGCGATCGTGGACGCTACTGCAAAATTTACGGTATGCTACAAACCGAACGTGGCTTTTTATGAGGCAGAAGGCTCGCGGGGATGGAAGTCCCTCACTAAAACAGTTAAATATATCAGGGACAAATACCCTGACATCATGATAATCGCCGACGCGAAGCGCGGCGACATAGGCAACACTTCCGATATGTACGCAAGGGCATTCTTCTCGATGATGGATGTCGACGCGGTAACATTGTCACCATACATGGGCAGGGACACGGTAGAACCATTCCTCACGTACGAAGGCAAATGGGCTGTACTTCTTGCACTGACCTCGAATAAATCTTCTGAAGATTTCGAGACATTGCGTCTCGATACAGACAGATATCTTTTCGAGAAGGTTATCGAAAAATCCGCATCATGGGGAAATACAGACAATCTAATGTATGTGGTAGGCGCAACTAAGGCCGAGATGCTCGCGGATATACGTAAGATAGTTCCTGATCATTTTCTTCTCGTACCGGGCGTAGGCGCCCAAGGCGGAAGCCTTCAGGAAGTTGCGAAGTACGGAATGAATGACAAATGCGGATTGCTGGTCAATTCGTCGAGAGCGATAATTTACGCCAGCGACGGCGTGGACTTCGCAAAGGTCGCGGGTGAAAGAGCGAGAAAAGTGCAACAGGAAATGAGCGAACTATTAGGATAGAATATATTTAACGTATGTCTGTAAGTTTTATACCGAATAACATACCGGAACGCACCATCGAAAGGCTTAGCGGTTACAGAAGGACGCTTCTCGACTGTCTCGAGAAAGGAATGACGCATCTTTATTCCCATACCCTTGCGGAGATTCATGGGATAACCGCAGTTCAGGTACGGCGGGACCTGATGCTCATTGGGTTTGCGAGTGACACTAAGAGGGGTTATGACGCCAAGGTACTTATCGATTTTATAGGTACGATTATCGACTCGCGGAATGTCATGAATGTAGCTGTGGTCGGCATGGGTAACATCGGGCATGCGGTAACGCAATATTTTACAGGCAAGCGCTCTAAACTGAAAATCGTTGCATCGTTCGATATAGATCCGGCCAAAGTCGGAAAAAATCTTGCCGGAGTACCGTGTTACCATTTCGATGAATTCAAGGAACGGGTCACGGAGCATAACATCAAAGTCGTTCTTCTCTCTCCTCCGACAGCTGTAGCGGATAGCTTCGTGGATCCGCTTATAGATGCGGGAATCAAAGGGATACTTAACTTCACATCCAAACCTCTTAATTTTCCGGAAGGAATCTACGTCGAAGACTACGACATTATCACTCTTCTTGAAAAAGTCGCGTACTTTGTAAAGGAATGCGAGTTGTTGAAAAAAAATGAGAGTATTCAGGAGCCTCGATGAAATACGAGGAAAATTGACGCTGCCAGCCGTCACAGTAGGCTCGTTCGACGGTGTACACAGGGGGCACATGCAGATCGTAAACAAAGTCATTGAAACAGCAAAGGAAACCGGCGGCGAAAGTCTCGTGATTACATTCGATCCACACCCTCGTGAAGTCGTGAACAAGAACGGGAATCCTATAAAACTTCTCACAACCGTAGAAGAAAAAATCTATCTCCTTGGCAAAGCCGGCATCGAAAATATATTCATAATCGATTTCAATTCCGAATTCAGCCGGATGTCATATTCGGAATTCGCAGAGGAATATCTTCTGAAATCCATAGGTGCGAGAAATATAATTGCCGGATACAATCACCATTACGGGCACAAACGCCGAGGCGACAAGCACAATCTGGAGTCGTTCGGGGACAGGTATGATTTCATGGTATATCAGATACCCATGTACGGTCCGGAAGAGGTAAAGGTCAGTTCCACGACCATACGGACTATGATAGCTGAAGGAGCCCTTACCGAGGCAAATAAATATCTATGGCAGGATTATACGGTATTCGGAGAGAAGGTTTCCGATAACGAATTGCTTGTCAGGAACAATAAAAAACTTCTTCCGCCTGACGGCACATACTGCACGGCAATCGAAAATAACGGAATTACATCTGACTGTAAGTGTATAGTAAACGGAAGAAATTTAATATTCAGCTCTTCTTTAAACGCTATCCCGGGCAATACTGTTGTCCTCCGTTTCCAATCTTAATTTAATTTAAAAATTCGATTTCTTCGGGTTTATCGACGTTTTTCTGTCGGTCGTCTATTTTTTTTGTGTTTGGATTTCTTTACCACTACTTTTGTTCATGTAGAAAAGAAACTAAATTTTAATATCAAAATTACAAATTATGAAAACCAGAATCTTAATGACGTTAGCAGCTTTGGTTGCAGTATTGACAGTAAGTGCACAAGGACCTCAAAGAGGTGAAATGACGCCGGAACAACAAGCTGAAAGATTGAAACAACGCGTAGAAGCTGTTGATAAAGCAGTGACCCTTAGCGACGAAGAAAAAGTTAAAGTCGAAGAAATATTCAAAGACAGCGACGAGAAAATGCAGGAAATCTTCAAATCGGAAGATCGCGAGGCGAACAGAACTAAAATGCAGGAACTTCGTGAAGATCAGGAGAAGAAACTTACTGAAGTTCTTGGAGAAGAAAGATTTAAAAAATACCAGGAGAGCCAGCCTCAACGCGGACAAGGTCAAAGAGGGGATAGACCTGCTCCGAGAGACTAAATAATTTCTCATGTTACGAAAAAATGGACCCTTGGCCGGGTCCCTTTGATTTTTATAGCGCATATTAAATTAGAATGCAGTGTGATACAGAGCTTCGATATCTTCAACGGATGTTTCCCGCGGGTTACCTCCGGTGCAAACATCGTTGAAAGCTGCGACTGCAAGCTGTGGAATATCCTCTTTTTTGACACCTATCTCATTAAGTCTCTGGGGGATATTTATGCTCAGGGACAACTTTTTAACAGCGTCGATAGCAGCATTAACGCCTTCCTCTTTCGACATTCCGGATACGTCGACGCCCATTGCCCTTGCGATATCTATATATTTCTCGGCGGCTGAACATCCCGCGTTATATTCCATTATATAAGGAAGCAGAAGCGCGTTTGCAACTCCGTGCGGAGTGTCGTAATAAGCTCCCAGCGGATGGGCCATAGAATGAACTATTCCGAGACCCACATTCGAGAATCCCATACCTGCAATATATTGCGCAAGTGACATACCTTCCCTCGCCTCCTGATTTTGTCCGTCCTCAACGGCGTTTTTAAGATGTTTCGAAATCAGTTCGATAGCTTTCAATTCGAACATATCGCTCATTTCCCATGCACCAGGAGTTATGTAACTTTCGATTGCATGCGTAAGGGCATCCATACCTGTCGCGGCAGTAAGTCCTTTTGGCATGGAATACATTAGTTCGGGATCGACGATAGCAACCGTAGGGATATCGTTAGGATCGACACAGACCATCTTTTTCTTTGCATCTTCGTCGGTGATCACGTAATTTATCGTCACCTCTGCTGCAGTACCGGCAGTAGTGGAAAGTGCGAAAGTCGGAACAGCACGGTGCTTGGTTTCAGCAACGCCTTCGAGGGATTTTATATCGTAGAATTCAGGATTATTGGCAACAATACCGATGCCTTTAGCAGTATCGATAGCAGATCCTCCGCCTAAGGTCACGATAAAATCAGCACCTGATTTATTGAAAGCGTCGACTCCGTTCTGAACGTTCTTTATGGTCGGATTTGCTTTTACGTCGCTGTATACTTCGTAAGGAATACCTGCATTATCCAAAACCGAAGTTACTTTTTCCGCTACTCCGAATTTAATAAGATCATTATCGGTAACGAAAAAACATTTTTTAAAACCCCTTCTTTTCGCTTCGTCTGCTACTACGGAACGACAACCTGCTCCAAAATAGGAAGTCTCGTTCAATACTATTCTATTCATTTTCTGATTGATTAATTTGTGGAACAAAATTAACAGTTTTAAAAATTAATTCCACGAATGGACCTTATATTTAATGAGATTTTTTAATAATTATTATAAAAAGAAAAAAAAGGAGCATGAGCTCCTTTTCCCCAAAACTAACTATTAACTAATAACTAAAAGAATACTGCCCAGACATCGCGTCTCTCAGAATCCTCGCAACGAGACCGGGACTTGAACCCGGGACCCAATCCGGAAACTTTACAGATTCCTTTTAAGCGATAATTGTGCTTTAACCGTGTTAAGCTATCCCGCCATTGTTTAAATTCGGTACGAATATAACATAATTTTATTTCACCTGAAAAACTTTTTGCTATAACTTAAGATTTTTCATATATTTATGAAAAATCAATCCCTTATTAACCAAAATTTAATTACTATGAAAAGATTTTTCCCCTTTCTCACATTAATCTGTGTAATTCTTTTTTCCGGATGCTCAAAAGACGACGACAACTCTTTCGACTATGATGAAAATATTCTTATCGGCTATTGGAGAATTACCGATGCGGAATTCAACGAAACCTATTACGATCTGCTGGATACTAATTTTGCCGAAGGATTAAAATTCGCCCCCAGTTACATCATATTCAAAAACGATTACAATTACGAAGGAAGAGGTTCTTATGGAGCAGGGTATGGAACCTATAAGCTCGACGGGAAAAAAATCGATATAATACTTTACGGTGACGAACTGATATATGAGATAATTTCATTAACCGACACCGATGCGGAATTTAGAGTTATCCAGCATAAAAAAGACGACCCATATAAATTTACCAAAATAAAACTGAAGAAAAATTCCGTAGTAGAATAAAATAACGGTCTTCGGACCGTTTTTTTTATAAATAAAAGTTTGCTGATCGCATACGATTCAGATAAAAATTTCAATATAATAATAAATAAACTTTATTATTTTTCATAGTAATTAAATATAATATTAAATTGCGAGGAAATCCATTAATAATCTTACTATGAAAAAAAAATCTCTATTAGCCGCCGTAATTACGGCAATGTTATTTTCCTGTACAAAGGATTTACTGGAAAATGAGATCATCGGGAATGATCTCCCAGAACAAAGTGAAAGCAAAACCTCTTTCATAAAAACAGAGGAAGAAGTCATCGACGAGGCGAATTATCTGAGAAGTTTATTTAACGACGGAACTACAACTAAAAATCTGCCAGGAAATTACGACGTCAGTGTATTCAAAAGAGCGCTGACAAAATCCCTCCAAAATTCTAATGACACCTTATTCTTTATAGTTAATTTCGAGAATAAATCCGGTTTTACCTTCATTCCGGCGGACCGGAGGATCGATGCTATTCTGGCATATTCCGAGAACGGGAACTTAATTGACGATTCCGAAGAGAATATTTTTATGGATATCGTTTTGGAAGGCATGGAGCAATTTATTTATGCGGAACTGGCATATCTGGATTCCGTAGGAATAACAGATACTAAAGGCAGAAGAGGAGACGAGATCGAATCGGACGGGCCGGGCGACAGATTCTACCCCATAACGGGCCCGGAAAAAGTTGAACCGCTGCTGACCGTAAACTGGAACCAAGGATCTCCTTATAATAACTTATGTCCTTTAAAAGACGGTGAAAGAGCTAATGCCGGCTGTGTTCCGATCGCAGTCGCGCAAGTTATGGCATATCATAAAAAACCGGCATCGTATAACGGCTATAATTACGATTGGAACGGTATGATTAATGGAACCAACAATTCAGCAACAGCACGTTTAGTAGCGGATGTCGGAAACATCATGGGAACAACTTACGGATGGGTAGAGGACGGTTCCAGCACCGAATATACGAAGGCTAAATATTGTTTCGAGGTTATGGGCTATAAAAACGTACCTAGTTTTACAGATTATTCTATACATAGATTATTGGCACCATTAAGGGATGGCTATCCGGCATTAGTGCGGGGTTATTCTACCAGGACCAATAACTTTTTAGGATTAATTTACAGTTATTCAGGTGGACATATGTGGGTGGTGGACGGATTCCAGGCGGTTCAGAAAGATAATCCTAACAGGCCCAATTTAGGCGGCAGCATCGTGGGTCAAGAAAATACAGATACTTATGACTATCTTCTGCACTGTGTTCCCGGATGGTTTGGCGATTATAACGGATATTATAATTATTTATGCTTTGAATTTTATGATCATTCTAATGGCAGAACCCAAAAAGAGTACCAGTACGAACTTAAACAATTAACCAATATCGAATGGTTATGAAGTATATTTTATATTTAATTATTATAGGCCTTACCATATCATGCAGCAGATATGAAAATGAAGACGGACTTGTATATTCTGAGTATTTCATTGAAAGTTATCTTGAATTAGCGAACATAAAAGAAATAAAAACATATGGAGAAAGGGTTAAGCTATTATTCGACGGTAAATACATTGGCAGTAATAACTATCCGGTAGAATTCGATTTTTACGCGTCTTTATATAACGATCTTGAATTTAAAAGAAAAAAACTTCCCTCACCTCCGGCTATTGCCGATACGATCCAATCGATTAAAATTTATCTTTTTGAAGGTGGCGCTTTGGAAGATATCAGTAAATATGAAGAAATCAGATGTTACTCATACTATCCATTTCTGAAAAATTCTTATAAGGGAGAGCATTATACATTTGTAAACGCAAGACTTACGGAAATAAAACCTGAAGAAATAATTCTTATTTTAAATTATGATTTCTATTTAGTTTTTGACGAAGGAATACTTCAGGAAGATAGCGAATATGAAATAAAGGTAACAACTGTTTCCGGTAAAGAACTTACTAAAAGATTCTGAATCATAGTTGAAAAACGTACTATTATCATGGTAAATAAATTATTATTTTTCTCCATAACCGTGTTTTATTTGTTATCATGTTCATCTAATGAACATGATATTGGAGATGTGTATTCAAAAAATTTTATTCTGGGATATGTTAAAGCCGAGTCGATAAAAATAGGTGTGTTTACAACCGATCACAACCTTATTTTTTCAATTGAAGGAGAATCTTTTGGCCCAAATTCATCATTGTATGAATATTATTCAAAGTTATATAACGATACCTCATATAATAACATGCTGATTCCTCCAAGTGAAGCGTTGATAGACACCATAAAAACAATTGAAGTTTTAAGAATAGATGATGAAGATATTGTAAATATATCCGAAACATTAAAATTACGCTACTTCACATGCGACCCATATATTAAAAGCGGATACAGTAAAGAAATTGCACAACGCGAAGAAAAATCGGTAGAATTAACGCAGATAGACCCTAATAAAATGGTTCTCATAAGGCCGGATTACATTTTATTAGAGTTCGAAAACGGACAATTTTTTGAATATTCTGACTACGAAATAAAGATCACAATGACTTCAGGAAAAGAACTGACAACAAGATTCTGAGAAAATTTTAAGTTTTATACTTGTTGCAAGAAATTATGTTACCAAGGGAAGAATAACGTCCGGAATTTATGACGTTTTTTTGCTGGCTGTAATTCTTCATCAGCAAGAACAACAGGTTATTACGAATGAATTATATATTGACACAGCACTGCTCATAATATGGTACTGTCTTTCAAAGAATCCGGTAAAAACTGATTATAAGCGTTTTTAAGCAACAATACCCGCTCGTAGGAGCGGGTATTTTATATGATTTTACACTACTGTTACTCGAACGTTATTTCCACGGTGTCGGTGAATTCGTCACCGTCGGTGTTGGTGAAGGTCACGGTTATCGTATGAGTGCCTTTTTCTTCAGGTTCGGTATCGAAGGTGATGACAGCGAAGGGAGGCGGGGAAAACCTTTCCCCACCCAAACCTCGGCCTAATAAAGTCAAGTCGGTTTGAGTAAGATTGTCTACGGAAGTTTTTACGGGATAAATACTTCCTATGCCGGTAGTAGCCCAGTATTTGGTATCTTTAAATATTTCGGGGAATAATTTCTTAAACTCATCGTAATATTCATAATCAGCCCAATTGAAGTTCGTATATTTACTTTTAATATACTCTAACGGAGTCAGGGTGTAAAACGTACATATATCGCCCAATGAGATTCCGGCAGGATGTAAGGCATCGAAATTTTTATCACTGATAATTTCCACAGCTGTGAATACATCCGCGATAAATTTATTGGGCGTTAATCCCGCAGAGATTATCGTATCGTACCCGAAATCATTATATAAAGAGCGGTATTCTTTGTACCGAGATAATCTATCGGGATTTTGGCTATTGAAAGCATAATAATTATTTATGTCCAGATTTTCGTAAACTTGAACAGTGTTATTACTTCCTCGAAGTTCAATAGTTTTTAAGTGATAATATACGGTTACGTAGGCTTCTATTCTTATACCGCCTCCGTCTAAAGGTCGTCGTCTTCTATATTTTTAGAATTGCATCCTAAAAATAACAACAATGATATCAAAATTAATTTATTAGCGTGGATCATATTTTATGTATTTTAAATTAGAATGATAAACAAACTCTCTTGTTTTTTCTCCATCACCCATATAAGGGGGGGGTATAATACCGGCCATTGGTTTTAAATATCCCGGAACGATACCAACCATCAGAAGTTCCTCCCCATCCAAAATTACAGTGAACCAATGAAATTCCGTCTGGTATCGGAACTATATACCTGTAACCGAAACCGTCGATCAGCCACATATGTCCAGAGTCTCCATTATTATCTCCACGCACAATAACCGGATTTGCTGCATATAATATGGAACTTATACTATTAAGATCATATGGCAGTAATTCTACATTTTCATAACCTAATTCTCTGATCACTTTTGCGGCTTGACTGGGTTGTGTCCCGGTTTGGTAATCCCATTTAGCATTCATATACTCCCCTAACCCATATAAAAATATCGATACATTTTGAAGACCGTAATCAGTCCCATAAAACTCCTGACCATTTGTCCAGCAGTGTACTCTTTTAAGCTGTTCCGTTTCGACTCCGTAATACCATTGCGGATGATTATGATAAACAATAAACTGCCCGACCGCAACAGGTCCGCATCCGGCCGCTATAAATCCGGGATATTGACTGTTTATATAATCGTTAAAAGGGGAACTTTGGTCCCATTTTGTAAAGATCATAGGAAAAATAGTTATTTCATAATAAAAATCACTGAATCAATCTCCCGGCCCTATAATCGATGGGCCATCAGTTTTAGATTGGACGACCTCGTATTCTTCCTTCATTCTGAGCGATCCGGACAGGATCATTTCGGATAAGAACGTTCGGAACTGATCCTCGGTCATGCCGTTAACTGCTTCTTCCTCATCATCTGTGTCATCCTCCTCTTTAACGCTTCTTCTCGACAAGTATTTATCGAAATCGGGATTTTCGAAAACAGTCATATCCAGTTCTCCCTGTTCGACGAATGCTAAGATTTCCATTGTAGGCATACGGTGTCCGAAGACCGCGTAACCGTCGTTGAAATTCATAATATGCATTACGGTGTCCGAGACGTCGTAAGATTTGGTTTGTCCTTCAGAGGTAAGGGTGAAAACATTTTTTATTCCGTAATCGGAACTTTTGGTTCCCGGATAGAAGACTTCGAGGAATCTATTGAGTTCGTCGATTAGTTCATCTACATAATTTCTCGTCTGAACTTCAGGTTTTTGATTGTAATGATCCTCTTTGTTACAGCATCCAAAAATCAGTGGCTGAGTTAAAATTATTAATATTTTTTTCATATTATAATCTGCATTTAATACAAATATAATATTTTCCAGCAACAACCACGTTGTTTTTAAAATTTTTAATAATATAATTAGCGACCTGCAATTTATTTATTGCGGAGGAATTGTCTTAGATACGGCAAATTAGGGATTATAAACCGAAGAATAAAAATGAATTATTCGCACGGGACTTATGGTTATTCAGTTTTACTGCAACGGAATGAATATGGCGGATATATTTTATTTGAAGTATGAGAATATTCAGGGAGATTATTTGAGATTCTACCGACAAAAACGTTGAATACACAGAGAGAACGAACGCCCATTGAAGTTTATTTATCCGATCCCGCAAAGGAAATAATCAGAATGTGGGGCAAATCAGATAATGGTTCATATTATCCGAATGTATGTAAAAATGCAGAAGTACCAACCTGTTTTTTTAAGGAAGATAAAGAACTCCGAAAGCATGAACGCAACACCAACCTAGATCTATACGAAGTCTATAATATTATTAATAAGATAGCGAATTAACATAGTAACAGGAACGGCTTTGTGCCGTTCCTGTTATTTTAAGAATATTTGTGTAATATATGCTAATGTTTCTAATATTACGAAGTCTTTGAAAAAATCAAGTTGTTCAGTAATATCTTTATTGGATATTTTATTTTCAATTTTCTCAAAATTATATTTACCGTAGGAAAATATAAAGCCTAAGCTATAATACCCGCCATTTATGTGTTCTAACTCATCTTTCGTCTGATTATATAAATTTATCTGGAATTTATCCTGATTATATTTTTCAATAGTTAAATGTTTTATAGGCAGTTCATATTTATCAAGAAAATACTGAAACTTTTTACCGGCAAAAGGTGATTTTAAATTATGATTGGCATTGTGGTACTCATTTATTATTAAACCTTCTTCGATATTTTGAAAATCGTTCAAAGGTTTATAATCTTGGGCAAATAATACATTTGCAAACATCACAAATAATGTGATTAAAATAATCTTTTTCATAGTTATTATTTTTTATTACCATTTTGGGAATAATGTCATTACCTTATTATTCATAATACAAAAATTGTAAATTGGCGTACCTGTATCATATGGATAATACTCATATATAGACATGCCAGCATCAAGCTCGTTAATAAATTCTGTTAAACCTTTAACCAGTTTATTTGTAGTATTTGATGAACCATATTTTTCCATGTATTTCCTGTAAGCGTTATTTGCTTTTACGGCATCATTACCTCCGGTTGATGTATCAAAGGTCCCATTTTTGAAATACTGTCCGTACTTGACATAAAATGTTTTAGTTTTTGATGAATTTTTAATGTCTACAACGAAAAAAAACTTATCTCCATTCTGTTTGTAAGTTATTACATACATTGCCTCAAACGTTGAACTTTTATATGCACTTTGTGCCGCATTTACAATATCAACCAAAGTAGGGGCAGGGCCTAAATTTTCAGGATGATTATGGATCGTTGCCACTGCATAGAGAGATGAGTAACTTAAGCCAACTTGATCGGGTTCCCCGTCATAAATTTTACTTATATAATATTTACCGTTTTCATTATATAAAGCCGCAGCGTGTTCTTTTAATTGACCAGTTACAAAATCCGCGGCTACTCGGTTAAGATAATCTTGAAAATTATTTTGATTTAAATCGTCAGGAACGCCCTGGGCAGCCAAAAAATTTCTAAAATTTTTCAAAACTTTGTTAAAATCATCATATCTCGGATCATTTGGATCCACCCCATATAAGTCAGCATCGGTTAATAGGGATCCACTCCCGCCTCCGCCAGAATTGTTGTTGTTGTTGTTACTATTATTGTTATTATTGCTATTGCTATTCCCTTCGTCGTTGCCGTTATTATTAGAGTTGTTATCTCCACTACTATTGTTATTGTTCGTTCCAGAACTACCACCTCCTGAACCGGATAATCCTCCCGGCTCTGTAGTGGTTCCGCCGTCACCACCGGAATTTGATTCTCCGTCGCTTCGGGTGGCAATATTTTCATATCTGAGGTACGTGTAGTTCTTGACGTAGCCGTAGAAGGTTTCGAAGAATTCGTCGTAACTCTGAATATTCCTCGATATAAATTCGCTGATCTCGCCTTCTTTATATTTTTCTGTGGTAAGAAGTTCCATTGAAACTACATCATAGTAGAAAGCGAGTCCGGAGTATTGTCCGTGTTTGGATTCGGTGATGTAGTTGTCGAGAACCTTGCTACGGTGTTTCATGTGATAGCTTCTCGTGGGGGTTAAAGTAAGGTACTGAGCAGACATGTCTCCGGTGGTATAGTTCTGTGTGATCAAGAGAACCTGTTGAACGGGGAAGGTTCTGTAAACGACTTCACCGGATTTTTGGGTTACGGTTTCGCGGACGTTGTAGTAATAGTCGGCCACGAATGGGACGTAGACGTAATTGTAATATCCGGATTTCTTGGTAATTGCGTTTTCCCATAACGGGGTGATTTCGCCAGGGGCGAGGGAGGATTCTATATCGAGAGTGCCTTTGGTGTCTGCATCAATAATTAGGTCCTCGAAAAAAATCTTTGAGTTTACGATAAGATCCTCTTGATTGTGAACGTACTTCCAGTCGATAATGGGTTCTTCTTTGGTACAGGAGAATATCAATGTTCCCATTACAGTGGCTAAAGTTAGAAATTTCAGTAAAAATGATTTTTCATAAGCATTTAGTATTTGATTAACAATGAGATCGAATTGTAAATTCAAATATATTAAATATATATTTTAGATATTTTCGGCATTTTTTTAAGTAATGTTTGTGTATTTATTAATTAGTTAATTATATATTCTATAAGA
>JAJQEF010000027.1 GCA_021201795.1 Rikenellaceae bacterium | reverse complement strand
CCCCCTCTCCCTCCGGCGCCCGGCCGCGCTGTAGAAGCTGTTATGAGTCTGAATGTTTATAATATATCAAAGAATTATGATGCATTGTATGTCAGCGGAGATATACATGGGGAGTTCCGCACATTGCTTTATAACCTCAAGAGATATAGTGTAAGGAATGCCGTGGTTGT
Organism: Rikenellaceae bacterium; assembly: GCA_021201795.1. Taxonomy (GTDB): domain Bacteria; phylum Bacteroidota; class Bacteroidia; order Bacteroidales; family Rikenellaceae; genus JAJBUQ01. The sequence goes on along the minus strand of JAJQEF010000027.1, from coordinate 8,393 downwards.
AATTGCAGGAAACTGCGGCATTGGCTTTGAAAAGCCGGCTTATTACGAACAACTGTATAGAAAACTCGAAGTTACTCTTGAAAAACTAAATATTCTTCTTTTGCTGGTCCGAGGCAACCATGACAATCCAAAATAATTCGAAGAAAGCCTAATCGATTTTCCTTTAATGAAAACGATTCCGGACTATTCTGTCATTCATTTTAAAAATCATAGTATTCTCTGCGTAGGCGGAGCCGTATCCATTGATCGCATACTTCGCAAACAGCAAATGGATGAGAACCGTATCAAATATCGAACAATACGAGAATCATTCTGGGAAAACGAAGCAGCGGTTTTTGATGATAATAAACTCATCGAAATATCGGAAAAACATACGATCGATACCGTTATTACTCATACGGCCCCTTCATTCTGTTATCTAACCAATAAAAGAGGGAAGAGAGTTGGTTAAAGATAGATAAGCCTCTTGAATAAGATCTGACAGAGGAAAGAAGGACTATGGACAAAATATATGTTTGGTTAAAAGAGAAAGGACATCCCGTCATTGAATGGTTGTACGGCCATTTTCATGATTCCAGCATTGAATACATTTCGGGTACTAAATTCACGTTGTTGAATATAGATGAACTTAAAGAGTTAATATAGTACACTCTTTAACGACGGAGCATGGAACGCTATTTGTTTATTGTGAACATAATTATTATATTTGCAATAATTAAAACCTAAATAATATGAACGCTCGTTTAAAAAATCCCTTCCTGATCAGTGGCTATGTTTCGCCGGAGTATTTCTGTGACAGGAATAAGGAGAAGAAAGCTATATTGGCCAATATAGAAAATGGTCGTAATACGGCTTTGATCTCACCGCGTCGTATGGGAAAGACCGGGCTTATCGACCATTGCTTTTATTCCAAAACGATCCAAAAAGAATATAATACGTTCTACATCGATATATATTCTACCGGTAGCCTGCGTGAGTTTGTGTTGCTCTTCGGCAAAGCTATTTTTGAAAAACTTAAAGGCAATGGTCAAAAATTCTTCGATAAGTTCTTTAGAGTAATCACTTCGCTGCGCCCGGCATTCAAACTTGATCAAATAACTGGGAATGCGGTATTCGATATTGGTATCGGAGAAATAATTACGCCCGAGGTGTCGATAGAACAAATATTCAAATATCTTGAGAACGCAGATAAACCATGTATCGTAGCTTTCGACGAGTTTCAGCAGATCGCAAAATATCCCGAAAAGAATATGGAGGCTTTATTGCGGAGCCATATTCAGCGGTGTAATAACGCGCGTTTTATTTTCTCCGGAAGCGAACAGCACATGATGCAGGACATTTTCCTGAAATCTTCCCGCCCATTTTACCAAAGTGTTTCTTTTGTAGACCTTCAGCCCATTGCGTTGTATGAATATACAGCATTCGTAGAGAAGCACTTTTCGAAGAACGACAAGCAACTTGACAAAAACACGATCGAATGGGTTTATAATTCTTTCGATGGGCATACATGGTATATGCAAACCATCTTCAATGCTATATATTCCTATACGGGTGTTGGCGAAACTGTAACAGATCAAATAGTTAAAAGCTCAGTGAAAGATACGGTGGGCATTTATCAGAACGCCTATAAACGTATTCTATCCGATCTTACAGAACGGCAAAAAGAATTATTAATAGCTATCGCCAAAGAACGTAAAGCAACGGAAATAACTTCTGCTGCATTTATTAAAAAGCATGGTCTCCAGAGTTCCAGTAGTGTTCAGAGTGCGATAAAAACTTTGTTGGTAAAAGAAATAGTAGTAAAACGGGATAAGACGTACATGGTGGATGATAAGTTTTTGAGGATTTGGATAGAGAATGAATACGGTCCCGGTTATGATTTTGCTATAAGATAAAAACACTGCAATTCATTACCATAAACAGCGGAAACCGAAACAAAGATTGACTGAAAGATAAAAGATTTGTTAAAGGGCAAGTTTTGGAATATTGTAACGAGAAACAAAAGGTAGAGGTAAAAATTCTGTCTCTAACAATTATTGTAAAAGATCAATGGCTAAAGTATTTATCGAAACATCTCGTTTATTATTACGAAGTTGGGAAAAAGAGGATATAAAACCTTTTACCGAATTGAACAGCGATCCGGAGGTAATGCGTTATTTCTTGAAATCCCTCACTGAAGAGGAATCCCTTGATTTCTTTGATAATGTACAAGAAGAATTTTCACGTTGCGGTTACGGTTTATATGTCATCGAGAGAAAGGAGGACGGAGCCTTCATCGGCTACATCGGGTTTCACCATATAACATTTGACGTGGACTTCGCTCCTGGTGTCGAGATTATGTAGCGGATGAAACACGAATATTGGAATAACTGGTACGCAACGGAGGCGGCACAAGCATGTCTATCGTATGCTAAAGAAAATCTTCCGCTTCACACAATTTGGTCTTTTACAACACTACCCAACAAATCGTCGGAAAGGGTTATGCAGAAAATCGGAATGACAAAAATGAAGGAATTTCTCCATCCTGTTGTGCCGGAAGACCGCCCTTTAAAACAACACGTACTTTACCGTATCGATATCTAATCTAGAAGGTAGATCCGACAGACTTAACCACATTAATTTTATTCGAATTGGAATATTATTTTCGGTGTAGAAGAGTGATTAATCCTAAAATGTCCTGAACTTCGGGTAAAGTAGAGAACAGCCCTTATTTATTAAATATTCCGTGAATATCGTCCTTGACCCTTGAGAACATTTCATCTGAAGTTATGCTCCTGCGTAAATCATTGTCCGGAACCAGTGGAGAGCCCTAAGTTGATATCGCCCTGTAAACGGTCGGGATATTCACTTACTTACAAAGATATTATAAATATACATTATCCGATTTATTTTTCTTCTTCTAAATGACTCACCGTATAACTCCACGCGCAGCGAGTGATGCACTATCCTATCGATCACCGCATCGGCTATTTTTTTCTCGCCGATCATGTCGTACCACTCCTTGACAGGGATTTGGGATGTGATGATAGTCGTTTTTTTCTGGGGCCGGTCCTCGAGACTTAAAAAGAAAGATCTAACGCGGGAGTATAAAAATTAGGTGTTTTGTTTTAAAACCCTATCCATATTTTTCCAAACAAAACATTTTCGATCACGAAATATATACGTTATAGTAATTATCTATCTCTCTACTAAAAAATTACTCTTAAAATCTTATCTTTGGAATTAAAATCAACCTTTCTACTAAAAATAATATCTAGCAAAGGACATCAAAATTTAAACAGGAACAGGATGACATTACATGAAGCAATTGAAAGAGTATTGAAAGAATCCGGGCATCCGATGATGCTTAAAGAAATCGCTTCGAAGATCAATGCGAATCATTATTACGAAAGAAATGATAAGCGACCATTAAAAGCTAATCAAGTATATGCCCGAGTAAAAAAAACTCCCAGATCTATTTGAAAATATCAACGGTTTGGTGGTTACAGCCAATAATATACATTGGAGAAATATAATTTATGCTTACTTACAGTTAAAGGAAACGTTAAGAGGGATATTTTCCACAGATGATATTTTCAATTTATAATAGCCACTCTTTCCTTCTATAAGCGTGTTGTAGACAGCAAAAAATACCCCGGAATTCATAATAAAGAAGAACCATTCATCAAGGATTTATTCTATAATAATTCTTCCTGGATAGATTCTTTGGAATTAATTGATAATTTGCATATAGTACCAGAAAAAACATTTCAGGAATTATCAACTCTTTTACAAAAAACAAATTCTCGTGACAGTAAACAAATAGAATCTATTATTAGAAATGTGGATACAACTCCATTTGATGATTCGGAATATGGTAATATCTATGAATACTTATTGTATCAGGATACGAAAGAATATTCAGGGTACGAATATTCTACTCCGGAAACCATTCGTCTGCTTTTGCCGGAATTAGTAGATGCAGAAAATGAGAAGAGCATTTATGATCCTGTTGCCGGAGTGGGTGGATTACTAAGTAAATTATTTGATTCCCAAAACAACCTTTCATTATATGGGACAGAAATAAATAAGCGTATTTCCCAATTGGGTAACATGAATTTGATCATGCATGGAGCAACAAAATCAATTATAACCCCAGAAAGTTGTTTTCGGGAAATAACAACGGATAAAAAATTTGATTTTATAATAGGTGATCTTCCGATAAATGGCGTTACAAACTCTAATGAAAATGATCTACTTTATAATGAGTTTGGTTTACATGCTCCTAAATCCGGCAAAGGATTCAGTTCTTTGGTATTATTCAGTTTCCACAAATTGTCTTATGAGGGAAAAGCAATCATAACTGTATCTGATAGTTTCTTAACTAAAGGGGGAAAAGAAAAAGAAATAAGAAAAATCCTATTGCAGCATGATGCTATAGAAACCGTTATTAGCCTTCCTAAAGGAACCTACCGTCCTTATACAGATGCAAAACCATCAATACTTGTCCTTAATCGCAACAAACCTCGTTATTTAAGAAACAGGATAAAATTCCTTAGGGCCAGCATAATAGAAGAAAACAAAAAATCAGTTATATTAGATATTGATGAAATCATTCATGAGTATTATAAAGAATTTCCTGACGCTAAATCGAGTCAAATAATTGACCTAAATGACTTAAAAGAAGACCTTAATTTATCTGCCGATGTATATAATGCTCAATATTATTTGGGCAATGAAATGTTGAAAGATAATACGGGCAGATATTTGAAAGACATTGCTGATATAAGAACCGGGGCACAACCCTCTAAAGACGAACTTTCTACGGAAGGCCTGCCTATCGTTAAAATAGAAAACCTGTCCAAAGACATTATGGATATGTATCTGAATTTAAGCTTAAATACATCCAAGACGGATGAAAGCTATAAATACCAACGGTCTATAATTAGGAAAGAATGTGTTTTAATAGCCAAGATAGGAGATAGCTTAAAACCTACTATCTATAAACCGAGTCCTGAAAATCCTGCTATTTTATTGCATAGCGGCATATTTGCATTGATTCCAAAAAGTGGAGAGTTGGATTTAGAATATCTTTACTATCAACTCAACACCGCATTTATTGAGAATCAGATCAGCTCTAAAAAGAAAAGAGCATTAATACCATTTTTCAATAAAAAAGAAGTGGAAGAGATTGTCATTCCATACGATGAAGATATTACCATTCAGAGAAGATTTGTAAATAGCCAGAAAGCAAATCTTATTGTAGAAGAAGACAGGAAACTTAGAGACAAGAAAAAAATACTCGGTTATGAAATAGAATCACAAGAAGCCGAAATCAATATTGTGAGAACGATCACTCATCAACTAAAACACAATTTATCAGGTATTGATGCCTTCATCAAAAAAATAGAGCGAATTATTTCTAAACATCACGCAAGTGCACTTAAAGAATATGCTGATGATGACCCGATCTTAATTCCCGAAAAAGGTTTCGAAATTCCGGAAAATTACTCACTAAAAGAAATAGTGGATATCGTAGTTAAAAAATCTACGTTATTAAATCGCATATTGACCGACGTATCCGAAGCAATTCATCTTAAGATGAGATATTCTGAAAAGAACCTATACACTATTTTGTTTCAACTAAGAAATGAATATCAATATCTAAATATAGAAATCAAGGGAGAGCAATATGTAACTCTGTATATTTCTGAATCCCATATTCAAAACATGTTTGAAACAATAATAGACAATGCCAGACAGCACAGTGGATTGATTAAAGAGAAGCTTAAAATTACTTTTACAATCAAACAGGATATAGATGTTGTGAAAATAGACTACAGAAATAACGGCAAAGCTTTGGGTATATCCGAAAAAGAATATAAGTCTATCGTTACAAAATCTCGGGAAAGTAGTGGGAAAGGAATAGGTGGATATTACATAAATAAAGTCATTGAAGCACATCGTGGAAATTTAAAGATAAATGATAAGTTATCTACTGGAGTACATATGATAATTGAACTACCCATAAAAAATATAAGTTATGAGTAAAAGTTTATTATTAATCGATGACAAAGAAGATTTTAAAGAGAGTTTTCAAACTTTAAGCCAACAGAAAGGATATAAATTAGCCTGGGGTAAAAGTCTTGAAGATTTAAAGGAGATAATCCCCTCTCTTCATAGAAAAATTACAGCAGTTGTGTTAGATATAAAATGTTTGCTTGATAATAGACAACCAATCGAAAGAGAAGACTTTATACTAAAGGCATTATTATTTTTAGATAGTGAATATAAAAATCTCCCCCGGGTAATCTTAACGGGTGATGAGCATGCTTTGGATTTTTCCAGGTTCTCAGGAGATGAAACTGTATTTAAAAAAGATCCAGAAGACATAGAAAAACTATTTCAAAAAATAGAAGAATTTCAACAAAAGCATGAGCAAAGAGTAAGAACCGATGATGAAATAGAATTATATAAAATAATTGAGCAAACCGAAAATAACAAATTAGAGTTTAAATCATCGCTGCAATACTGTATAAAGAAAAACAAAGAAAATAAAGATTTACGTTTTGAAGTATTGAAAACGTTAGCCGCATTTGCGAATACTGATGGTGGAATCCTTTTAATAGGAGTAGAGGATAATAGAGAAATATATGGTTTAGAAAATGGTGATTTTAAAACCATTGAACAAAGTAATCCATATGATGCTTATAAACTACTATTAGATAGTCTAATAGGGTCCAACTTTGGAAATGCTTTTCATAATATCCTAGAACCAGTAAAATTTCATACAATACAAGATAAAACTATCTGTAAAATAATAGTAAAAAGTAAATACATAGAACCTATCTATATCACTAAAAGAATTCCCAATAAACGACCTTATAAAGCTTTTTTCATAAGAGCCCAGGCAAGCTCTCGTGAATTAAATAATGTTGAACAAGATAAATATATTAAAATGAATTGGGGGTAATCTGTTATTTTCACTTATCTTATGTAATAGGTCAACAACAGAAACTTCTAGTAACGTGGCAATATACCATGTATCATGTACTGAATAGACAAAACAGTAACTGATGATATTGTCAAGAGCTGTCCAAAAGATACAATTTCCATTTACCAGGACGCTTCTAAACGGATATGAACTGACCTTCCCGAGTGGCAAAGGGAGTCATCGATGCTATTACGATAGAACGGAAAGCGACCGAAATAACTCCTGCCGCTTTTATTGAAAAGTATGGTCGCCAGAGTTTAAACTTATTCGCTACCCTCTTCCATAACAAATGATTTAAGTGCGACTACTATTATCCTGTGAAGATTATATCGCAAATGTAGTGCATAAATTTCGCAGAAAAAACTATATTTGTAGCAAATTGAAATTCGGCGTTTCTCCGCCCGCAGACCGGAAGTAAAATTCTGGGACACATCCAATCTAAGGATTTTGACATATCGGCTATCAGAGAGTTAGAAATCAGCACTGTTCCCTCTCTCTCCGCAGAAAGATTACGACAAAACAAATCAGTCAAAAGTCAAAGTCCGCAAGTTCAGATACTTGCGGACTTTTTTTTATTCTTCTTCCTACCATACCGAAGACATTAAAAAGCCAAAATTGACAGAGTTTCCGCCCTAAATCATACCCTTGGATAAGGATATGGAAACAGGGTATGATTAAGTTGTTTTGTCTGCGTTTATTCCTCTTTTGTCTTTTCGCATCATTCTCAAGGATAATTAGTTAAAGTAATTCTACAACAATAAATTTACGAGAAGTACTTTCAGAGTCCTATTCTTCATTAAAAGAGATGCACAAAAAGCCAATGGAAAAGCACCTAGTTTTTGCCGTATTACTATTAATGGCATTTAGTATCAAGCTGGATATTGATCCGTCTTTATGAGTGTAAGACGGTAAGGTAAAGGGGAGAACTAAAGAGGCAGTAGAGATTAACGCCACCCTCGACAGGATAAAATCAGCTTTGATAAATGCATAAAGTCAATATATCTATCCGGTGTAAGAATGTAGTTGTTTTGCAGACATAAAGAAATATACACGAAGTGTACGGAATAACTAAAAGATTGACTACACGTAGCAAGGTACACATTCGATAAACACCACCACACTAACGAAAGGCGTAAGAATTGAGCAATTTCTAAAAGTTAGGACACACCAATATCAAAACTACTCAAATTTCGGCAGTCACTGACCGCCGAATTCAAAAACCCGATTTAATGCTTAAAATCGGGCATTCAGATTTTAAAAAAAATCGGCCGGCGGAGACAGACGAACAGAGAAAGCAGTTTTAATAAAATGGAATTTGTGTATTCAATTTTTCTAATATGTTTCGAACTACTCGAAATTTTTTGAGTATTCAAAAGCCCGCCCCTCCCTGAAGGGGTAAAATTTCTTGAAAGTCTAAATT
>JAJQEF010000049.1 GCA_021201795.1 Rikenellaceae bacterium | reverse complement strand
CTAAGCCAAATATTAGCCTACGTAATTACATGGTAAGACGGTCGACAGAAGAGTTCCAATAAACGATAATTATAAATACTATAAGCATAAGAAGGAATCGGAATTCTCTCTTCGTCAGTACTGTAACGACTGGTGACTCTTACCGACATATTATCGTCAAAACCTATATAATACAGCCCGTCAGGAACTTGTGATTGAAAGACGGCAGATATGTATTTACTATCGCTCCTCCAGGCCTTATTTCTAAATCCCTTTCGGAATATAAAAATTGACTGTAATAAATTGTTTAAAGTACAGTAATCAATTAAAATTCTTAGGACTTCTGTCATCTTATTTTTACTTTGTGTAAAATATATTTGTATAAATGTAAAAAATAATTTACATTTACCGATGTAATTATTAATTAAATATTACTATTATGAAAACGAAGTATTTATTTCCCCGCTATTTCAGGTTTATCGGATACGGATTATTATTGCCTGTATCATTTCTTTTATCGTACGTATTTTTCTTGGGTACCGGTATGGCGAATATAGTGAATTCGATATTCTTTAAAATGAAAAATCCCGACTTCCCGGAAGGCGTATATAATTATTATGCACAGATCAATGCACACAGCAATTCGTGCCTGGATGAAATAACTATGATTTTGTTTACTGCAACGTTGCTATTTATTGCCTTCTCGCGCGAGAAAGCAGAGGATGAATACACCCGGAATATCCGTCTTAACTCATTTCTGTGGGCTGTTGCGGTTAATTCGGTCTTGGTTATAATTTCTATAATTTTCCTCAAAGAGATGATGTTCGCCAATTTTATGTTCGTAAATTTTTATCTCCTGATAGTTCTTTTTATCATAAAAATGCGGATATCCGTTTACCGGATGAATAAACTCAATAAAAACGAAAATTAATTTTATAAATATACTCCTATGAAAGCGAAAATTTTATTGCCTTTTAACTTTGTTTATGTCGGAATCGCACTGGCGTTGTTGGTTTTTTTTCTTTGTCATAACTCCGTTGTTCTCGATGACGGCGGACCTCTGGAGCCCGGTAGCGGCAAAGAAGATCGTTCTTTTCAGTATTACTTTGGCGTTATTATTAATTGCTTTTTCCAGGCAGAAAATTGAAGACGAATATACGCAAAAGGTAAGGCTCGAATCTTTGTTATGGGCGCTTCTGATCAATTTTATAATCGTTCTTCTGGCCGTTCCGTACCGGTTTCTTGAAAAATATATGTTTTTCGATTTCTATTTGTTAATTTTACTTTATATCCATAAAATGAGATTTACGCATACAATTATTGAAATATTCGATAAACATGAAGAATAACATCCGCGTTGAAAGGGCTGTGAAACGTATTACCCAGCAAACGCTTGCGGATAAATGTGGAGTCAGCCGCCAGACCATAAATGCGATAGAGCTGGAAAAATATTCACCTTCCGGTGTGCTGATAATGAAAATAGCCGCTGTACTCGACAAACATGTCGAAGAAGTGTTTACCCTCGAAGAAGAGGACTGGAAATAAAAACTGCCGGATTCAGTTCCGGCAGTTTTTTATTCTGGTTTCGGGATTAACTCGAAATCGTAGTGTTGGTATTCCGGTTCCGTAAATGCTCCCGTAGCCGCATCCACGCGCCATCCGACGACGCAGAAAAGATTTATGACGATATGGCATTGAACCTTATCGATGATAGCCGTATCAGGTTAATAACCCTCCGCTTCGACTGTTACCCGTGTTTCTTTGAATCCGCCCTTGGAATTTTACCATATTTGGTTTGTTGGTTGATAAAGTCCCCCCCCAAAAATGAAAATAAATTCAGAATATAATATATAATGAAAGGTGCGGAATTCCGCACCTTCCGAATGTTAGAAAAGTATATTATTGAACCAGTTCCATGCCGCGCAAAATAGCTTGCTGATTGGCTGGAATAGTTTTGTGCAATCTCTCAGGAAGGGATTTTTCCAGTCCTTTGAACGAATTTTCAATTTCTACGACCGGGTTAACTTTCAACAGAGCACCGAGTACGATCATATTGAATACTCTCGGGTTCCCCATTTTAGCAGATTCTTCCGTTGCCGGAATTTTATATATCGTTATGTCAGTGCGGGTAGGAGGATTCGATATGCCGTTCGGATCATACATGAGGATTCCACCCGGTTTTACACTGCTTTCGAATTTATCGAGCGACTGCTGGTTCAACACTATGACCGTATCGTAATCCTGAACTATTGGCGAGCTTATCCTGTTGTCGCTTAAAATTACGGTTACATTTGCCGTACCGCCGCGCATCTCCGGCCCGTAAGAAGGCATCCACGTTACCTCGAGTCCCTGCATAACGCCTGAGTAGGCGAGGATTTTACCCATCGACAGAACTCCCTGTCCCCCGAAACCGGCTATTATTATTTCCTGTTTCATATCTTCTAAATATCTTTTATATCGCCGAGCGGATAAACCGGAAACATATTTTCTTCCATCCATTTGTTCGATGCCACTGGCGTCATCTTCCATCCCGAATTACAGGTCGCAACAAATTCGATAAAAGACGTTCCTTTGCCTGCAAGCGATTTCTCGAAACTTTTTTTCAATGCCCTTTTAGCTTTACGCACGTTTGCAGGTGTGTTAACAGCCTGCCGTGTAACGTAAGAAACTCCATCGAGCAGAGCTACCATATTGGAAACTTTAAAAGGGTAACCGTGAAGATCCGCCTGGCGTCCTTCAGGAGTGGTAGCCGTCCTCATGCCCATAACGGTCGTAGGAGCCATTTGCCCTCCGGTCATACCGTAGATCGCATTGTTTACGAAAATAATCGTGATATTTTCACCCCGGTTGCATGCATGGATTGTCTCTCCCGTGCCGATTGCCGCGAGGTCGCCGTCGCCTTGGTAAGTAAATACCATTTTTTCCGGCATCAGTCTCTTGAGTGCGGTCGCAACTGCAGCCCCGCGTCCGTGGGCCGATTGAACCCAGTCCGTGTTTATAAAGTTATATGCGAATACGGAACATCCTACAGGCGAAACACCTATCGTACTTTCCTGTATTCCCAGCTCTTCGATCACTTCCGCTATTATGTTGTGTATTGTTCCGTGGCTGCATCCCGGACAGTAGTGCATGGTCTCATCCGTGAGCACCGCGGATTTTTGGTAAACCAGATTTTCCGGTTTTATTTCGACTTTCAGGTCTGACATAATTCGTTAATTAAGTGAGAAAAACGATTTCAAAGAGTCGTATACCTCGGATGGCGAATGAACCATTCCGCCCATTCTCCCGAAATGATGTACCGGTACACGACATTTCGACGCCATTCTAATATCGTATATCAGCTGTCCGGCGCTCATCTCTACCGACAGGAAACCTTTGACCTGTTCCGATAATTTTTCGAAAGGTTCGTTAGGGAATGGGAAGAGGGTTATCGGTCTCAACAAGCCTACTTTATGTCCGTTTTCGCGAGCGATCTCGACTGTTTTTTCACATATCCTTGCCGAAGAGCCGTAAGCTACAAGAACATATTCCGCATCATCGCAATGGATTGCTTCGTAACGGACCTCGTTTTTTTCGATCTCCCTGTATTTTGCCTGTAGTCTGTGGTTGAACGCTTCCTGGCTGAGAGGGTCGAGTTCTACCGAAGTGACTATATTTTTATTCCGGTTTTTCTTTCCTGTTACCGCCCAGTTTCCGTTCATCCGGATTATTTCCTCTTCAGTCCATCGCGGTTTAAATGGTTTTAAAACGACTTTTTCCATCATTTGTCCTATCACTCCGTCCGCAAGGATCAAAGAAGGTGTGCGGTATTTGAAGGCCAGATCGAAGGCCAGCTCAACGAAATCGTTCATTTCCTGTACGGATGCCGGAGCCAGTACTATCATATTGAAGTCGCCGTGTCCTCCGCCTTTTACTGACATGAAATAGTCTGATTGCGCGCCCTGAATTGTTCCGAGTCCGGGCCCACCCCTGGAGACGTTTATAATTACGCATGGAAGCTCCGCTCCTGCAAGATAACTCAATCCTTCGCTCATAAGGCTTATGCCCGGACTGGAGGAAGATGTCATAACTTTTTTTCCTGCTGCCGCCCCTCCGTACAACATATTGATCGCTGCCGTTTCACTCTCGGCTTGTAGTACTATCATCCCGGTCTCTTCCCATGGTTTTCTCTCCATAAGGGTTTCAAGTACTTCCGACTGGGGAGTTATAGGGTAACCGAAGTATCCGTCGCATCCGCACCTTATTGCCGCCTCAGCCAGAACCTCGTTTCCTTTCATTAATCTTACTTCTTCCATGGGTTATATTTTGTCTTCGAATTTTTGCCGGTAAACAGTTATACAGCTATCCGGACAAACCAGTGCACAGTTCGCACACCCTACGCATTTATCGGGAAATTCCATGTAAGCATAATTGTAGCCCTTGGAATTTACTTCCCTGTTCAGAGCGATAACGTTGCTCGGACACGCTTCGATACAGACCGCACAACCCTTACACCGTTCAGTATCAACAATAATCGTCCCTTTTATTTTTGCCATTATCTATCTAAATATTTCTGAAATCAAATTTGATTAAAAATCCCGAGTTAATGTGTCCGCTTATTTTTCTTTATGGAACGTCCAAACGGATTAATTATATTTGGTAAGAGGTTTAATGTTCTGATTATCAGTTTATGTATGATTTTAAGTTGTACCTGTTTCATTTGAAATCCAGAAAAAAAGAGACCTTAAAAAGGTCTCTTTAGTCTATAATTCTGATTTTATTTACAAGTCTCGCTCAGCCTCTCGAAGAGTCCGTCTATGCTGTTCATAAGATCGTTTCTTAATGCCGCATAGTGCTTCTTCACAAGGCTGCGGTTATTTTTTTCTTCAGGTTTAATGCGTGAAAAAAGCATGTTCCTCAATTCCACCGCGTCTTCTACAATTTTAATTACTTCGTCCTTCTTCCTGTCCGGATTAAAGTAAAGACAACTGTAACTGTTCGAAATCACTTCGCCTACCAGATAATCTATATCTTTTTTCAAATTTCTTCTGCTTGCCATAATCTTATAAATATTATTTTGAACAAATATGGCGAAACATTTTCAAAATAGCAAACACCGCGAATGGGAGATATAATTAACGATCTTTAATTATATTTGTCAATTAAAACTTAATGACATGGATTACAGACAGATTTGTGAAGAGGTTTGCCGTATTGCAAAAGAAGCAGGGGAATTCATTGCGGAACAAAGGAAGGATTTCAGCCGTGACAAAATAGAACACAAAGGAGCGCACGATATGGTCTCTTACGTGGATAAAGAAGCGGAAAAAATAACCGTGATAGGTCTTAAAGCTCTGCTGCCCGAAGCAGGTTTTATAACGGAAGAAGGAACCGTCGAAAATTCATCGGATAATAAATATACCTGGATAATCGATCCTCTGGACGGTACGACGAATTTTATTCACGGACTTCCGCCTTACTGTGTCAGTATTGCCCTTGCTGAAGACGATAAGATCGCGGTAGGGGTAGTTTATGAGATAACGATGAGGGAATGCTTCTACGCATGGAAGGATTCGCCGGCATATCTTAACGGGGAAGAGATCCGTGCTTCGGAGATAAAAACACTGGATGAATCCCTTATAGCAGTAGGATTGGCTCATGCGTCGCAGGATAAAATAAACAATCTTCTTAAAGAAATGGATTATTTCCTGCGCAATACAAACGGTATCCGCAGAGTAGGATCTGCCGCTGCCGATCTCGCTTATGTTGCCGCAGGTCGCTTCGATGCCTTCTATCAGTGCAATCTTTCACCGTGGGACGTTGCAGGAGGCGCGTTTATCTGCGAGAGAGCAGGTGCGAAGGTTACGGATTTCAGCGGAGGGGACGATTATATATTCGGACGTCAGATTGTAGCTTCCAACGGATATATTCATGATGACCTGTCGGACAAAATAATCGTCGGATAATGAATCTGTGGCAGAAAATATCATACTATCTTCTAATCGGTGTCTGTAAGGCCGTGGGCTGCCTGCCGTATTATTTTCTGTATTATTTTCTGCTGGAGATAATTTTTTTTCTGATATACCGTATTTTCAGGTACAGATTAAGGGTTGTCCGTACGAATCTGCGGAATTCCTTTTCCGAAAAATCCCGACATGCCCTTAAACGCATCGAAAGAAAATTCTACCGTCATTTAGCAGAATTGTTCATAGATATTTCGGTGATATGCGCGCTTAGCTGTGAAAAAATGAAGAGGCGGTATGTATTTATAGATAACGATAAGCACGAGAAGGCTGTTGCAGGTAAAACATGGATCGGAGCCCTTGCGCATTACGGATCGTGGGAATACATGATAAATTATAAACTGTATACGGACCATGACGTTGCTGCGGTATATAAACCGCTTCATAATCCCGTATTCGAGAAATTCTATTTTTATCTTCGGTCGCGATGCGGAGCAACACCGGTCGCGATGGATGATATTCCTAAGGTGGTTATCAACAGCCGCAGGGAGAATACAAAACCTATTGTCATAGCGTTGATCTCCGACCAGACACCGCCCGAACATGCGATCCATCATTGGTTCCATTTTCTCGGTCAGAAGACCGCGTTCCATATGGGAATGGAAAAAATAGCACTGAAATATAACGTGCCCGTATTTTTCGAGGGGGTAAGGAAAATAAAACCCGGATATTATACCGGAGAGTTCTTCGTTTTATACGACGGAGAAGAAAAACTGGAAGAATTCGAACTCACTCAGCGCTATGCGGATCATCTCGAGCGGATGATAGAGGCCGCACCGGAACTATGGCTGTGGTCCCATAAAAGGTGGAAGCATCAGCCGCGAGAAGAAATTAAATACCGTTGAAATGAAAATAGCCTCTGTCATAATACTTAACTGGAACGGAAAGAAATACCTCGAGGAATTTCTTCCCACGCTCATTCTGCACACGCCGGAATGGGCCCGGATAGTTGTGGCAGATAACGGATCGACCGACGATTCATTGAATTTTCTCTGCTCTGAATACCCTGCGGTGAAAATAATATCTTTTGAAAAAAACTATGGTTTTGCGGAGGGATACAACCGTGCAATGGGGGGTATCGAAACAAAATACTCTGTTTTGATCAATTCGGATGTGGAAGTTAGGGGGGGGTGGCTCGAACCCTTAATCGAACTATTGGAATCGGATAAAAATATTGCGGCTGTCATGCCCAAGGTCCTATCCTTCAACGAGAGAGATAAGTTCGAGTATGCAGGCGCGTGCGGAGGGTTTATCGACAGGCTCGGATATCCGTTCTGCCGCGGACGGATTCTGGATACGGTTGAAAAAGATCATGGGCAGTACGACGAGATAATGGAAGTTTTCTGGGCCACGGGTGCCTGTTTTGCGGTGCGGACCCGGTATTTTAACGAAACCGGCGGATTCGACCCCTTGTTTTTCGCCCATCAGGAAGAAATAGATTTATGCTGGAGACTGAAGTTAACGGGCTATAAAATATTTGTAGAGCCGTCTTCAGTCGTTTACCATGTCGGAGGAGGAACTCTTTCTTCTGAGAGCCCGCATAAACTGTTCCTTAATTTCCGCAATAATCTGGCGATGCTTTATAAAAACCTTCCGAAGAGTAAGTTGGGTCTTATATTATTCATACGTATGATTCTGGACGGGTTCACTGCAATAGTATATTTATTTCATGGTAATCCGAAAAATTTTACAGCAGTATTCAGGGCTCATATCGATTTTTACCGGATGCTTCCCGAGCTGCGCAGGAAACGCCGGCAAATTCAGAAAACAAAACTGAGAAAAGAAGCGACATTGATTTACCGTGGATCGATACTATTTCAATACTATTCCGGACTTAAGACATTCAGTGCTTTAAAAAATAAATTCAAATAAAAAGGGTGCCTCCAGGCACCCTTTAATATTAGTTTATCGACATCATTTCCCTGTATTTCGGCAGCGGCCATAGCTCATCGTCTACGATCCTTTCGAGGTGGTCGATGTGGTATCTTATCTTATCCAGATACGGTTTAACGACTTCCGAATATCCGACTGCACGTTCCACGATATCTGTTACGTTATTAAAACGCTTCCTTTCTTCGACCATATCGTGTACTCCTTCGCGGATAGCCTTCACATGGCCTGCGACGCGTGTTATGGTTCTTATTTCTTCTTCTGCAAGTTCCTTGTACTGGCCTGGAAGAATATCTTTAAGTCCCTGCACATTCTGTATAAGAACATTCTGGTACTTGATTACGGTTGGAACGATATGGTTTGTCGCAAGGTCTGCGAGAACCCTCGATTCGATCTGTATTTTTTTAACGAGAATCTCATTGTTCACCTCGAATCGTGCCTTAAGTTCCGTATAATTAAAGATTCCGAGTCTCTTGTATAGGTTCGAGAACTTAGGTCTCAATGGAGCCTTGAATGCTTCGGTAACGTTATTTATCGATTCCAGACCTCTTTTTTCCGCTTCCCTGAGCCATTCTTCACTGTAACCGTTGCCTTCGAACCTTACAGCTTTAGAGGCTGTTATATAATTACGTATTGTCTGAAGGATCGCTTCGTCTTTTTTCACGCCTTTGGCAATGAGTTTATCCACATCTTCCTTAAATTCTATCAGGGTTTCAGCTATTGCCGCATTTATAGCTATAAGCGGTGCTGCACAGTTGCCTGAGGAACCCGTTGCCCTGAATTCGAAACGGTTGCCGGTAAATGCGAATGGCGATGTTCTGTTACGGTCGGTATTATCGAGAAGAATATCCGGAATTTTACCTATGTCGAGTTTTATATCGGTTTTTTCGTTCGGAGACATTTTTTTATCGGATACTCTCTCTTCAATAGAGTCCAGTACTGCGGACAGGGTTGTTCCCACAAAAACGGACATCACCACAGGAGGGGCTTCGTGAGCGCCTAAACGGTATGAATTGGATTCCGTGGCTATCGAAGACATCATTAACAATCCGTAGTCGTGCGCTGCTTTTATGGCGCTGACAAAGAATGCGAGGAACTGTGTATTGTTTTTAGGTGTTTTACCCGGTGCCAGAAGGTTCACACCCGTGTTCGTGGCAAGCGACCAGTTGCAGTGTTTGCCCGAACCGTTTACTCCGTAAAAAGGCTTCTCGTGGAATATTACACGGAGTTTATGTTTCAGTGCCACCCGTCTCATGATATTCATGAGCAGGGTATTATGATCTACTGCTATGTTGGCTTCCTCGAATACCGGAGCGCATTCGAACTGGTTCGGTGCAACTTCGTTATGTCTGGTCTTTAATGGTATCCCCAACCTGTATGCCTGTTCTTCGAAATCTTTCATGAACTCGGACACTCGTTGAGGTATGGCGCCGAAGTAATGGTCTTCCAATTGCTGGTCCTTTGCCGCAATATGCCCCATAAGGGTTCTTCCCGTCTGGGCAAGGTCCGGACGTGCCAGGAATAATGCTTCGTCTACGAGGAAGTATTCCTGTTCCCAGCCGAGGGTAACTTTAACAGCGGTAACATCTTTGTCGAATAACTGACAAACATCCACTGCCGCATCCTGAACTTTTTGCAATGATTTAAGCAACGGGGTTTTGAAGTCGAGCGCCTCTCCCGTGTAAGAGACGAATATGCTTGGGATACAAAGGGTTTTGTCTATTATAAAAGCAGGTGACGACGGATCCCATGCAGAGTATCCGCGCGCTTCGAACGTATTCCTCAATCCACCTGTAGGGAATGACGATGCGTCCGGCTCCTGCTGAATAAGCAGTTCGCCTCTGAAAGTTTCGAAACATCCGCCTGAGAGCACCGATTCGAAAAATGCGTCATGTTTTTCCGCAGTAGAATCATTGAGTGGCTGAAACCAGTGGGAGTAATGGGTAACGCCTCTTTCGGTCGCCCATGTTTTCATACCTATCGCAATCTGGTTTGCGGTTTTGCGGTCTATGGTTTTACCTTCGTCGATAGCATTACAGAGACTTTCGTAAGCATCTTTAGCAATATAATGCCGCATTTTTTCTCTGTTGAATACGTCTGTTCCGAAAATAGCTGAGATTTTTTCGTCCGATAAAGCGGTTTTTATGAGTTCCCTTTTGGATATTTCATCCAGAGCCTTGAAGCGCAGTGTTGCCATGTTAAAATTTTTAATATGGCTGCAAAATTATACAAAAAAATCACAAGAGTATAATTTTTGAGGGGGTACCTGCAAAAAAAAATGTTGTTTTTCCGAAAAAAGAAGATAAAAAAAAGAGGATCTGTAATTTTATGCCTATACCTACTAACCCTGAAAGTGGCTTTATTATTACAGATCCTCGTCGCCGACAATTATGTCATATTTTATAAGTCGATATGAAATTCTATTTTAAAACATTCGAAGTGGTGTAATTTTTGTATTCTTCTTTGTTCTCTTCATCGTCATCCTGATTTCCGCTGGTGACATTTTCTTCCGTGTCATACTGGAATACTCCTTTTTCTGTAACGGAATAACCTTTGTAATCCGTATGCGTCATATGTATCGTGATGGAATTTTTTCCTTCCGGTATCAATCCGGTCAGATCGAAAGAAATTCCTTTTTGCTGCACCTGAGTTTCGTTTTCTTCCTGCGAACTGTGTGTCAATATTACGAATACATTATTTTCATCCGCTTCCGGATTATTTTCATCGATCCAGAGGTTGATCTTATGTTTTGAGTTTATATCCTTATAATAAAATAAATATTCAATATTAAGGTATTTGTCTCCGAACCACCACCTGTTGATAATAATGGGGTCGATGCCTGTTTTGTCCAGCTCATGCTGGGAACTATATAATGGATCTTTGACCTCTATTTGTTCGATATTCAGCAATGATATGTAGTAGTTCTTACCCTCGTTACCGATCTTTTCGGAGAGGATATGGTAACTTGCGGCTACCCTTGTTCCGTCCATGTAGCCGACTGTGAAATCCGTTGGCTGTGCATACAGGGCGGTATTATCGTCCAGAATTATATAACGCTCGGAAGTTGAGGTATAAATATGTCCCCACGATATGTAATAAGTCACCTGGTATTTATTCCTGTCGTCTTTGTGACAACCTGTAAAAAATAAGATTATGAATACCGGAAGTATTAGTAAAAAGCTTCAACCCATAGCTGCTGTATATTTCTTTATATAAGATGTCAAGTGATGAATTTATGTTGCATTAAAAATTAAAAATTAGTTCTGAAACCTATTCTCATGTTAAAATTGTCCGGATGTTCCTGCCAATAAGTTTCCGGATGTTTATCATTAGTGAAAAAATAGCTGTATCCGGGTTCGAAGTAAATACCGAATACGGGAGTTATTTTATACATTGCCCCCGCATTTGCAGAGACTGACCAGAGTACTCCTTTTGCATTATAGCTTTCAGTATAAGGCCGTATCACCGTGTTCTGGGAAAAATCATGTTTCAGCCGGGTGTTGACGTTTAAATTAATCTCTCCGCCAGCCTTTGCGTATAGTTCGAAATTCCCCCTGCGGAATATGCTGTAAGTTACGGCGAGTGGAATCCCTATATAATGTGCGGATTGTTTTATCGTGTAATTAATATAATTATCCAGTTCTGCTTTGGAATATAGGTAGGTATAGGATAATCCGGTTTCTATTCCCCATTTATCACTGAGGGATTTTCTTGCCATAATACCTGTCGATATAGGAATATTATGTTTATAGTTTGTTGATTCAACTACCGGAGAACTAGGGGACGACATATTTACCGATGTTAAAGCAAATCTGTCCGCAAGCAGGGCGTTGCCCGAGATAACATTTCCGGAATTATTACTGAAATTTCCGTCTGCAAAAACTGCTACTGCCCAATTACCTGATTTACGTTCTTTTAATGCTGGCTGTCTTCCTATAGCCATGTGCGGATTTTGTGTAAAATTATCGCGAACGGTTGCCGCAATACCCGGTTTATCAGTATTGTACGGGAGTGGCGGAGGAAGAAATGTATCCGCGGGATCGAAATCTAATATTGCTTCATTTTCAAAACTCACGTGCGGATATATCCCCGAGAAACTTTTTTCCGGGATATTTATTTCTGCAGCTATTTCCATCAGAGAATGCATGAGAGGATTGCTTATTTCCTCTCCGTTTGCAGAGGTTACTGTAATCAGGTCGTCGTCAGAAATCAACTCGGAGGTAAATATAAAATATGCACCGGAAAGCAAAATCCCGATGAACGCGGCGGCAGCGGCTAATTTCCACGCGCGGTATTGTTTTTCTTCCGCGGAATAATACCGAGCCTTCTTTCGATTATCTCCCAATCCTTGTCATAGGGCTCGACAGAATAATCTTTCAACTTATTTTTTAATATGTCCTCGAATTCTCCCCTCATCTATTTTCTTCGATTTTTTTTATTAAATAAGATTTTGCCCGTGCGTACTGCGACCGGGAAGTTCCTTCGCTTATGTTGAGCATTTCAGAGATCTCCCTGTGGGAAAATCCTTCGATAGCGTACATATTAAGAACTGTCCTGTATCCGTCCGGTAAACCGGAAATTATCTTTAAAAGTTCGTCAGCCGAAATTTTTTCGAGTGCAGACGGATCGTTGCCTGACAGATTCCGCATGTCGTCGATACCGGCTGTCATAAATATGGTTTTATTTTTACGTAAATATCCCAATGCAGTAGTCACAAAAATCCTTCTTAACCATCCTTCGAAAGAACCATCCCCTCTGAAGTCTCTTATTTTAGAAAAGACAGTAATAAATCCGTCGTGGAGCAAATCGTGGGCGGTATCCGGATCATTTACATATCTTTTACAGATACCGAGCATTTGAGGAGCATATTTTTCATATATCCTGCTGAAGGCATAGGAGTCTCCTTTTTTGCTTTTTTCTATTAACTGTGTTTCTGTCACCGGTTTCTTTGGGTTTCACCTTAATAAATGATGAAAAAAAGCTATTTATTGTTGCATAGGTGGAAATTATTTCTTTTTTATAAAAGGCAGTGGGCAGATCCGTGCCTTAACAGGTTTGTCACGTATAATAATATCGATTAATTCCTCTTTATGGGCTGCTTCGATATAACCCATTCCTATTCCTTTTTTAAGGAACGGCGACATGGTTCCCGAGGTTACTTTCCCGATCATATTTCCTTTGTCATCCGTAATATCGTAACCTTTTCTCGGAATACCTCTTTCTATCATCTCGAATCCTTTAAGTTTCCGTGTAGGTCCGTTTTTTTTTCGAATCGAGGATTTTTTCCTTGCCGATAAAATCTTTGCCGTCGATAAGTTTCGTAACCCAGCCCAGCCCAGCTTCCAAAGGAGGTGTCTCGTCGCTTATATCGTTGCCATAGAGACAATATCCCATTTCGAGTCGAAGAGTGTCGCGTGCGCCGAGTCCGACAGGAGCTAAGTCGTATTTTTTACCGCTTTTCCAGATCTTCTCCCAGAGCTCTTCTGCGTATCGGTTTTCAACGTATATTTCATATCCTCCTGCACCGGTATAGCCTGTGGCTGAAATAATGGCATTTTTAATATTCCCGATATCTGTAATGGTGAATGTGTAGTATTTTAGACCGGAAAAATCCTGTCCGGTCATGTCGTTTAATATCTCGGTCGCACGAGGGCCTTGTAAAGCCAGCTGTGCCGTCTCGTCAGAAATATTGACAAGATACGTACCTTCTGCCAATCCGAATTCCGCAGCATGGGAACGGAGGAAGTTCCAGTCCTTTTCGATGTTTGACGCATTGACCACGAGAAGATATCTTTCTTTTTCTATCTTGTAGATAAGAAGATCGTCTGTTATCCCGCCGTTTTCATTCGGGAAATATGTATATTGGATACTGCCCTCTTCGAGTACGCTTACGTCGTTTGCTGTCGTATACTGGAGGAATGCGAGCGCATTTTTTCCGGTTACCATTATCTCTCCCATGTGGCTGACGTCGAAGAGTCCTGCGTTGTTTCGTACAGCTA
Organism: Rikenellaceae bacterium; assembly: GCA_021201795.1. Lineage (GTDB taxonomy): Bacteria > Bacteroidota > Bacteroidia > Bacteroidales > Rikenellaceae > JAJBUQ01. The sequence goes on along the minus strand of JAJQEF010000049.1, from coordinate 27,702 downwards.
AATGTTCGCTGTTTATTCCCGAATATTCGACAGGCATATTGAATCCTGCGAAGTCGGTCATTTTTGCGCCGAGTTCAATGTGATGTCTTGTGAACGGGGTCTCTTTCATATTTATTAATTAAATGTTAATTTTCAAAATTAAATTAAAATGTAAATTTGCCGGAAAGATAACCAAAATAGCTGGATAATTATGAGAATAAGATTATGGATGGCGGTAATTGCCGTCGCGTTTTTCTGTACGGCATCTTATGCGCAGTCGCGTATTAAAGTAGCATGTGTCGGAAACAGTATAACAGCGGGTTCGGGGGTTGAGAACCGGGCAACCCAGAGTTACCCTGCAGTGCTTCAGCAATTACTGGGCGAGAGATACGAGGTCGTCAATTTCGGGCTGGGCGGAAGAACCCTTCTTTATAACGGGGACCGTCCGTACGTAAATGAAAAAAGATTTCAGGAATCTTTGGAGTTTAATCCGGACATAGTGATAATTAAACTGGGGACGAATGATTCTAAAGTAAAGAACTGGAACGATCATGGTGTTGAATTCGAAGGAGATTTGAGAAATTTTATAGACCGTTATTCCGCTCTGGAATCATCTCCTGAAATATATCTTTGCTTCCCGATCTGGGCGGCAAGAGGAAGTTTTTATATTCAGGAAAGTGTTATTGCATCCGAAATTATTCCTATAATAAGCAGGGTCGCTGCGGAGAAGGGTGTCAAGGTAATAGATCTGCATACGACTCTTTAAGGTATGCCGCACCTGCTTCCCGATGGGATTCATCCCAATGAACTCGGAGCAATGCGCATAGCGAATGATGTATACGATCGTATCAAATAAAAAAGTGCTATAAAAAAAAGAAGCGTGAGTTCCACGCTTCTTTTTATTATTTTTCTGGAAAGAAATTCTCTGTTTTGGATTTTGCGTAGTCCAGAGTGAACCGGAACTCTTTGGTTTCCTGCGACGGCAGTTCGTACATTGCGTCAGCTGTGATAAGCTCGCATATTGAACGGAGCCCGCGTGCGCCTAGTTTGAATTCGATGGCTTTATCGACTATATAATCGAGTGCATCTTCGTCAAAGGATATTTTTATGCCGTCCATCTCGAACAGTTTTGCGTATTGTTTTATGATGGAATTTTTCGGTTCTGTGAGTATTGCCCTTAGTGCTGTTTTGTCCAGAGGGTTCAGGTATGTAAGCACCGGGAGTCTTCCTATAAGCTCAGGGATAAGACCGAAAGTTTTAAGATCATCCGGGACTATATACTGTAACAGGTTCTCTTTATCTATGACAGCGGTTTTCTGTACCTGTCCGTACCCGACGGCCCGCGTATTGAGTCGCTTCGCGATTTTTTTCTCGATACCGTTGAAGGCTCCTCCGCAGATGAAGAGAATGTTTTTAGTATTTATCTGTATGAATTTCTGTTCCGGATGTTTTCTTCCTCCCTGCGGCGGAACATTGACAACGGTTCCTTCCAATATTTTTAAAAGGGCCTGTTGTACGCCTTCACCGGATACGTCTCTTGTTATCGACGGATTATCGGATTTACGTGCGATTTTGTCTATCTCGTCGATAAAGACTATTCCTCTCTCGGCAAGCTGGACGTTGTAGTCAGCTACCTGAAGAAGCCTGGATAAGATGCTCTCGACGTCTTCACCTACATATCCCGCTTCTGTAAGTACCGTAGAGTCCACAATGGTGAATGGCACCTGAAGAAGTTTGGCGATTGTTTTTGCGAGCAGGGTCTTACCTGTTCCCGTGTTGCCTACGAGTATAATGTTGGATTTTTCGATTTCTACATCTTTGTCGTTTTTCTCTCCGTAGATAAGTCTTTTATAATGATTGTATACTGCAATCGATATAAATTTTTTTGCTGTATCCTGTCCTATAACGTATTGATCCAGGAACTCTTTTATTTCGATTGGCTTCAAAAGCTCTTTTTTATCCAATAACGGAACACGCGCAGGTCCGTGCATACTCTCCTCTGTTTCTGCAATTATCCGATAACCGTTTTCAACGCAGTTGCTGCATATCCTGCATCCGTCGTTTCCACGGAACATTATTATCACGTCGCTTGCAGGCAGTCCGCAAAAAGAGCATTTTTCCTGCTGTTTCGGTCCTTCCTTTTTTGACATTTTCGGTAGTAGTTTAGCCTCAGCTTATTTTTTTTGTTTTTTACTCAGAACTTCATCTATCAGGCCGTAATCTTTTGCTTCGGCAGATGTCATCCAATAGTCTCTGTCTGCATCCTTTTCGATCTTCCTGTAAGTTTGTCCGGTGTGCTCGGAGAGGATATCGTAAAGTTCCTTTTTTGTTTTAAGTATTTGTTTAGCAGTGATCTCGATGTCCGATGCTTGTCCTTCCGCACCGCCGAGCGGCTGGTGTATCATAATGCGTGAATGGGGAAGGGCCGATCTTTTACCCTGTGCGCCGGCAGTAAGGAGAATCGCTCCCATAGAAGCCGCCATCCCGGTACATATAGTAGCTACGTCTGCACTTATCAACTGCATGGTATCGTAAATGCCGAGGCCCGCGCTTACCGATCCTCCCGGAGAATTAATATAGATCTGTATGTCCTTGTCAGGTTCGGTAGATTCCAGAAAGAGAAGCTGAGCCTGTATTATATTCGCTGCATCGTCGCAGACTGCGCATCCGAGAAAAATTATACGATCCATCATAAGACGCGAGAATACGTCCATTGTCGCGACGTTAAGTTGTCTTTCTTCTATAATAGTCGGATTTATATAGCCGCTGTATATTGATTTGAAGTTATGCAATTTAAGGCTGCTTATACCCATTTTGCCCATTGCGTATTTTTCAAATTCGTCTTTTTTCATATTATATATTTTTATTTCAGTTTAAAAATTTCTGATTAAACCTTGTTCCAAACGTAGGTGTTTTTTTTCTTTTTTCCAATTATAATTTCATTCATCCATGGCTTCACAAGCTATTTACTGTGAATTTTTATATCGCAAGGTGTTTGAAATTAAACTTTTTTTCATATTTTTGCACCGCTGTACGAATACAGGCCCGGCCCATTCGTCTATCGGTTAGGACGCAAGATTTTCATTCTTGAAAGAGGGGTTCGACTCCCCTATGGGCTACAGAGTACAGAATATTAACGGTGACCTTCAAAAAGGTTGCCGTTTTTTTATATATTCCGTTATTTTTTTGAACTTTTGTTTTTACGTACAGGATGCACGCAGGTATGGAAAAAAAATGGCTCCCCGCCTCGGTGAAGGAAGTTAAGGCTCTGGGATGGGATGAATTGGACATAATATTGATTACAGGGGATGCTTACGTCGATCATCCTTCGTTCGGTGCCGCCGTTATAGGGCGCATTCTTGAAGCGGAAGGATACAGGGTTGCCATAGTACCGCAGCCGAATTGGCGCGACGATCTGCGGGATTTCAAAAAGTTCGGACGACCGAAATTATTTTTCGGTGTTACGGCAGGAAATATGGACTCTATGGTCAATCAATACACTGCCAACAAAAGGTTGAGAAGCGACGATGCTTATACTCCCGGTAATAAGGCCGGATTCAGGCCGGACTATCCGACGATCGTTTATTCCCGTATTCTGAAAGAACTGTATCCGGGAACCCCCGTGATACTCGGCGGTATAGAAGCATCCTTGCGCAGGCTTACCCATTACGATTATTGGAAGAATCAGATTATTCCTTCTTTGCTGGTCGACAGCGGAGCCGATCTGATATCTTATGGAATGGGGGACACTGTAATGCCTAAAATAGCGAAAGTACTCAAAAACGGTTTCAACATGAAGCTGTTGAGGAGAATAGATCAGGTGGCTTTTATTGCGGACGGGAAGTACGTCGACCGTCTTGAGGACAAAATTGTTTTAAATTCCTATGAGGAATGTCTCCGTGACCCGCGCGCTTTCTGCGATAATTTTGTGACAGTCGAAACTGAATCCAATAAAATTAATTCTAAAATATTGGTGGAACCGGTAGGTGGAAAATTCGTAGTGGTCAACCCACCGTCGGGAGTTATGAAAAGTGAAGAACTGGACAGAACGTATGAACTTCCGTTTACACGCCTCCCGCACCCGAGATACATCGGAAAGGGAGCGATCCCTGCCTACGATATGATAAAATTTTCGATTAATATCCACCGCGGATGCTTCGGAGGATGTAGTTTCTGTACGATCTCTGCGCATCAGGGTAAATATGTGGTTTCGCGTTCGGAGAGATCCATTATCGGAGAAATAGAAAGTTTGAAAAAACTGCCGGATTTTAAAGGGAATCTCTCTGATCTGGGAGGGCCGTCAGCCAATATGTACGGAATGATGGGTAAGGAGCAGGGGTTGTGTAATAAATGTTCGAGACCTTCGTGTATTTATCCGTCCGTATGCAGGAACCTGAATAACGATCATGATCGGATTATAAAACTTTATCGCAGGGTGCGTTCCTTAAAAGGAATAAAAAAAGTTTTCATAGGAAGCGGCATCCGTTACGATATGTTTATAAATGACGAACAGGACAAATATCTGCCCGAAGTCATCATTCATCATACCGGCGGAAGGTTGAAAGTGGCGCCGGAGCATACTGAAGATAATGTGCTGAAGGCTATGCGCAAGCCTCCGTTCGCTTTGTATCAGAAACTACATGCCCGTTTTAAAGATGTTTGTGCCGAAAATAAACTGCCTTACCAGCTTATACCTTATTTCATTTCGAGTCATCCGGGTTGCTGTGAAAAAGATATGGCAAAACTGGGACGTACTGTTGGGAAACTGAACCTTCGCCTCGAACAGGTACAGGATTTTACGCCTACGCCGATGACTCTATCTTCGGTAATGTTCGCTACCGGAATCGATCCTTATACGGGCGAAAAGATATTTGTCGAGACGGAGCAGGAGAAGAAGCGCCGGCAAAGAAATTATTTTTTCGATTAAAGTATGTCCCGAAGTTCGCGCAGGCAGGATATTTCATAAGTCGGTTTTATGCCGTGTCGATCCGTGTTCTTGTGAGGATTAAAGTATACCGTATCAATGCCGGCATTCATACCTCCTAAAATATCGTTTTCGATATCGTCGCCTATTACTATTGTCTCATGTTTTTCCGCTCCGGTTTTTTCCATGGCGTATTCGAATATGGCAGGGTGGGGTTTATTCGCTCCGGCATCTTCGGAAGTTATGATCTCACCGAAAAATACATCGAGCCCGCAATTGCGGAGTTTCAAGTGCTGCACCTCGTTGAATCCGTTGGTGATTATGTGCATGTCGTACTTAGGATCGAGATATTCCAGTATCTCACGCGAGTAAGGGATCGTCGAGTTGAATGAAGGCGCAACATTTATGTATTCGTTGCTGAGAGTCCGGGCTAGGGCAGGATCGGGATTGTCGAGTCTTTGGAGTGTTTCCACGAAACGATGGTTCCTGAGATGTTCCCGCGACACCTTGCCGTCCCTGTATTCGAGCCAGAGCCTGTCGTTTATTTCCAGATAAATGTTGTAAAATAGTTCGAAATCGTTACATATGGAAAATAAACCGTATTTGTCGTATACGAATCTCTGGGCATTTTTCTGATTTGTATCCACATCCCATAAAGTGCGGTCGAAGTCGAAAAGTATATTACTGTATTTATTCATTGTGTGGTTTTGTGCAAAATTAATTCAATGTTTCGAATTTAAGAGTATTCGGGATAAACATAGTCTGTATTGGAATAAACAATTTTTATTACATTTGTTATGATATATGCATTTATTAAATACCTCAATTTTGTTTATGAAGAGATTACTTTTTATTTCTTTGTATTCCATGTACAGTAGAATAGTGCTTCGTTAGGAATAAGAGCTGGATTGGATGTCTTAGTTTTACCTGAAAAATGGGCGGCGATTTAAAAGGAAGGTCCGAAGACTCGGTTGAACTAAACGGACCTTTATTCAAAAAAATACGTTATAATAGGTGGTTTTAAACAAAAATTTATAATATATGAAAATTGAAAAAATTGGAAGATTACTGGTAATTGCGGTTTTAACTGCTTTTTTATCGGTTTCATGCCGTAAGGACGATGATTTTATCAGCTCCAGCTAGTTTGTAGGAGTATGGGAAATAACACATACCGAAGGATATGAAAAATACGACTGGGATGCAGGCGGCCGCGAACTTTTCGAGTGGAACAGGTATCCGATGGGATGGAGCGACGAATTATACCACAGGCTGTGTTTCTATGGCGACAATACGTGGGGAGGTTATTATACGAGTGGTTATTATGAAGAGAGAGGAACCTGGAGGCTATCGGGAAACAGTCTCGTATTTAATTATATAGGAGGCGGAAGCGAAGCTGTCGAGATAGCAAAGCTATCCTCTAATGAAATGGTTCTTATCTTCAGGGAACTCGATTACGACAGACAGTACGGATATACATACGAATATTATGAAAAAGTGACATATCGTTGGATTCGGTAAGAACCGGAGATAGATGGATTAATGGAGACGGGCGTAGTTTACAGCCCGTTTTTTTTGCATGAATTTTATTTGTAATTTATTAATAACTGGTTGATTTTACAGTAATTTGTAACTATTTAGCGACTTCCCCGTTGAAATATAAACCGACTAACACCTGCCATATCTGCATTTTAATGCAGGGTGGGCTGTTGAAATAATAGGAATAGAGCCGCAAGGTCTTTAACTTTTAAATCCAGACCTTATGAAAAAAATAGAATTAATAATTATTAAGCGTTATTCTTCTCATCTAATTACACCGGACCAATAATGATATATAGAATTTAGTCCTGACTCCTGACTCTCTAATAATAAACTAAACTATTAATTTTATGAAAAAAATTCTATTAATTTTTATAGCAGTTATGGTAATTGCTATTTTTGCTGTTTCATGTAGTAAAGATAAAGATGAGATCCTTACAAATGATGAAATTGTCGGTAAATGGGCTTTGGTTTATTTATTTAATTATGAAGAAGTAATAACAGTCGTAAACGGGAATGCGATTGGTAGTGAGATTATTAATGAAATCGATCATCTATGTGAACAATGGGATGCCAGGTATTACGAAATTCGATTTAAAGGAGACCGTACTTTGGAAGAGCAGCACAATGAAAAAGGCGGGTGGGCGACAGGTGCCTGGTTAAGGGACGGCAATCTGCTTCAGATTTATTATTATGGCGTGGGTTCTACTGCAGCAACATCTAAGGAAATACTTAACTATGAAATAACTGAATTTAAAACAGACGAATTTACTATTGTCTTTGAAAAACAGTATATTACGTTTCCATGGATGCCGACTGACTCAGAAATCGGAAAAATCCATAATATATACAACAAACAAGTTTTCAGGAGAATCAGCAATTAATTTTTTGCGAGTCAAATAAAATTATTATGTTTGTAATCAGATAGTTGAGTCCGAAAAATTACATGATTTTTAATGCAATATTCATTTGAATTACTGCTGTGGCGATACTGTAATAAAATTGCCTGTGTAAGTGCGGAACAACCGGAACTGAACCAAAATTAATCATTAATCTTTCAAATTATAAACTAATTTTAATTTTATGAAAAAATTTGCATTCATTAACTATTTTGTTGCTATCCTCGCAGTTGCACTGCTTGCTGTTTCATGTAGTAAAGATAAAGATGAGGTCGGAGGACAAGACCAACTTATCGGTAAATGGGGCTTGACCTATACACAGGGATATGAGAAAGAAAACGGAGAAATTTACAGCGAGTGGGATAAAGAAGTTTCCGGATGGAGTGAGAGTGATTCATGGTACTACGAAATCGAGTTTAAATCCAATGGAACGTTTGAGGAATACAGGTCAGAAGATGAAACCCCTACTACCGGTACATGGGTAAAATCAGGAAGCACACTGAAGAAAAAATATAGTGGAGATGAAGATGATGAGATCGTAGAATTGAAAATAAGTAAACTTACGGCTACGGAACTTATAATTATTACAGAAGAATCGTTTGTTGAAGATGGAGATAAATTTGAATTATATGATAAAGAAGAATTCAAAAAAATATAGATTCTAATTTTAAAAAATAATGGCAGGGCATTCGCTCTGCCATTATTTTTTAATCCAGGTTAAGTAATATGTGAAAATAAGGGGTGGTCGAGTTAATGAAATGTCATAGATTAATGATAATATGCCGAAAATCACATGACTATTTGTCAGATTTATTGTCATGCTGTCTGCCAAAGTAAGCCGTAATGACACCGTAAAATCGCATACAGTCTGTTGGCATAAAGATTGTTCCCTTTTAAATAAAAGATTTTGAATAACAAATAACACAATAAATCATGGCAAAAATCATTGGTATCGATTTGGGAACAACTAATTCTTGCGTTGCTGTAATGGAAGGTAACGAACAGGTTGTTATCCCTAACAGCGAAGGTCACAGAACCACCCCTTCGATAGTAGCGTTCACCGATAATGGAGAACGTAAAGTCGGTGAACCTGCTAAACGCCAGGCTATCACTAACTCGACGCGTACAGTATCTTCCATCAAACGTTTCATGGGAGAAACTTACGATAAAGTTCAGAACGAAATCTCGAGAGTATCGTATGAAGTAGTTAAAGGAGACAATAATACTCCACGTGTAGTTATCGACGGACGGCAGTATACTCCGCAGGAAATTTCCGCTATGGTGCTTCAGAAAATGAAAAAAACAGCCGAGGATTATCTCGGACAGTCGGTAACTGAAGCGGTTATTACCGTTCCTGCATATTTCTCGGATTCCCAGCGTCAGGCTACTAAAGAAGCCGGAGAGATCGCAGGCCTTAAAGTACGCCGTATAATAAACGAACCTACCGCTGCTGCTTTGGCATACGGTCTCGATAAGAAAAACACGGAGCAGAAAATTGCAGTATACGACCTTGGTGGAGGTACATTCGATATATCCATACTTGAACTTGGGGACGGTGTGTTCGAAGTTAAGTCGACCAATGGGGATACACATCTCGGTGGGGACGACTTCGACCATGTTATCATCGACTGGCTGGCTGAAGAATTCAAAAGCAGTCACAATGTGGATCTCAGAAATGATCCGATGGCGCTTCAGAGACTTAAGGAAGCTGCGGAAAAAGCGAAGATCGAATTGTCCAGTACCACAAGCACCGAGATCAATCTTCCTTATATTATGCCTATCGACGGTATACCACAGCACCTTGTAACGACATTGACGCGTGCTAAATTCGAACAGCTCGCGGACAGCCTTATCCGTGCTACTATCGAACCGTGCCGTCAGGCTCTTAAAGACGCAGGTTTATCAGCGAATCAGATCGATGAAGTTATTCTCGTTGGAGGTTCCACGCGTATTCCTGCAATTCAGAAGGTAGTAGAAGATTTCTTTGGCAAAGCTCCTTCTAAAGGTGTCAATCCGGACGAAGTGGTTGCTGTAGGTGCTGCTATACAGGGAGGTGTTTTGACGGGCGAAGTCAAGGATGTGCTTCTTCTTGACGTTACTCCGCTTTCACTCGGTATCGAGACGCTCGGAGGAGTATTTACAAGGCTCATCGACGCGAATACTACCATCCCGACGCGCAAGAGCGAAACATTCTCCACGGCGGCGGATAACCAACCTTCGGTGGAGATACATATTCTTCAGGGAGAACGCCAGATGGCGCGCGACAATAAAACCATAGGACGATTCCATTTGGACGGTATCCCGTCTGCTCCACGCGGTGTTCCGCAGATCGAAGTTACTTTCGATATCGATGCTAACGGTATCCTTAATGTATCCGCAAGGGATAAAGGTACCGGCAAAGAGCAGAAGGTCCGTATCGAGGCTTCTTCCGGCCTTACCGAACAGGAGATCCAACGCATGCGCGATGAGGCTAAGGCTAACGAGGAATCAGACAAACAGGAGCGTGAGAAGGTCGATAAGATCAATGCTGCTGACAGTATGATATTCTCTACCGAGAAACAGTTGACCGAATACGGCGATAAGATCCCGGCAGATAAGAGATCTGCGATAGATTCTGCTCTTAATAACCTTAAGGAAGCTCACAAGACACAGAATATCGCCGATATAGATACATATACCACAGAGCTTAATAACGCTTGGCAGGCAGCATCTCAGGATATGTACAGCGCGCAGCAGGCGCAGAACGATCAGGCTCAAAGCGGTCCTCAGGACTTCGGAGGTGGACAGTCGCAATCTTCGAATAACAGTGGCGACGATGTAACCGACGTCGAATTCGAAGAGGTTAAATAGACAGGCGAGTATAATTTTAAAAACCGGGGTGGAGAATTTCCATTCCGGTTTTTTTTGCCTTGATGTTTTAAATAATTTTATATCTTTATGGTTGTTAAATTAAATAAAATAAAGAGATTATGAGGAAATTTTCTGTTTTTTGTTTTATATTATTATTCCCGGCAGTATTATTTGCTCAGAAGAATATTACCGATCCGGAGATATCGGATATTGATCTGTTATGGATCAATTCTGAAAATCCGTCTGATTATGACATAATGGACCGCATTGATGGAAAAATTGTTTTGTTAGAGTTCTGGGAACACTGGTGCGGACCTTGTATCACCAGTATGCCGCATTTACAAAAACTTCAGGATAAATTTCCAGATGCAGTTCGGATAATCGCTGTTTCAGGCGATGATTTAAAAAAGTCCAGGAGCTTTATAGACTCCAAAGACTATGGCTTTGATTTTATATTCGATAAGGATAAAACACTTCATAAATTGTTTCCGCACAATGGAATACCTCATACTGTTTTGTTTGATGCTGAAGGCCGGTTCGTGTATACATCCCACCCTGAACTTATTGACGAGAATACGATAGAAAAAATAATTAACGGTGAATATAATCCTTCGGCTATTGATATAGGAAGTGGATCTATGAATGAAAATGACGAGGAAGAGCAAAATCACAATCTTATTTCAATTCAATTAAAAAAATCACAGGTCGAAGGGTATTCCGGGAAAAGTCGATACTCTAACCCTCCTTACCGTTTCGACTTGAAGAATTATAATATATTAGAGATTATCAGTACGATATATTCGCATTCCAAATTCCGTATTCTTTATCCGGAAGAATTGTCGTATATAGATTCTCACGATCCGGATCATTTATATGATCTACTTTATTCCTGTGTCGAAGAAGGTCCCGGAAAAATCTCCTTGCTCAAAAAATTTGTGTGCGATGCCTTCGATCTTGCTATACGCAATGAAGAACAGGAAAAAGACGTTTGGGTTATTAAAGGCGTTAAGGAGGGAGAGTCGATAAAAATTTCTTCGTCAGATCAATCTTATAAAAGAAGTTCCAGGACAAATTCTAATTCTTTTTATTTTAATGCTTCCCGGCTTACTCTTCAAGATATTGGTGGTTTTATAGAAGAACAGGTTGGATTTCCTGTGGTGGCAGAGAAAAATGAAAACCGGTACGATGTTGATTTACAGATTAATCATGAAGGCCAAGGAATAGATAAAATATACGATCTACTTCTTAAAGCCGGATTTAGTATTGAAAAAGAAAAAAGAAAAATTAAGGTATTGGTTATAGAGCTCCGGACCCCGTCTGAAAACTGATGCTTGTCTCTATAAAATCGAAGGTACTGCAAGAAGAAAATTAAGGCTGTCAGCACTCGACAGCCTTAATTTTTATAACAGAGGAAGGAAGATCTTAGTTTTAAGTTTCTCCGGAACAGTTACTTCAGGGTTATTGCAGTATATTTCAAGGCATGGTTCGTTGCGCAAGCTGTATTCGCTCTCGGCGAGCCATTTGCCATAAATCGTATCGTAGACCATTCCAAGGTTGCTATAGCTTCCTACATAGGTAAATATCGCATATTTACCGCCCGCTATCCCTTTAACCCCGACTTCTCCTTCCGGTTGAACAGATTTGTGAATAACAAGACACAGATCTGAACGTAATCTGCCGCTCTCCGTGACTTTAGGGTCGTCATGGTAAATGCCGATATGTTCGATCCCTGCCGTAAATAGTTTCTTTTCTTTGACGAACTGCTATAATCTTCCCCATATTCCTGAATAATCGACAGAGTCGTATGCTCCTGCCGCACGGATGTAGATTGCTTTTTTCGGTGGTACCTCGATTATTTCCGGAGCTTTCATTTTAAGCTCGGGATTGAGTTGCGATGGTTTCATGATCGTGTAATTTTTATTGGTCCGGAAGTCTGCCGGGGAAATGGAATAATATTGGCGGAACACCTTGGTAAGTGAAGACGGAACCTCGTAGCCTATGCTGTACGCAAACTCCTTCACAGGAATATCCGTGGACCTGAGAAGTCTTGCTGCAGTCTCGACTCTCATCCTTGCTACGAACGAACCAATAGGTTCACCGATGTAGGCTTTAAATATACGGTGAAAATGGTACGGCGAAAAATTGGAGATATCAGAGAGCCTGTTCAGTTCCAGTTCTTCGTCCAGATGATTGTCTATGTACTCGATAACGATATTCAGACGTTCGAGGTAATCATTTCTGGTTGTTCCTTTATTTTCCATTATCCGACGTTCTTTACTGCAAAATTACATATACGGAAGGCCGGAGGCTTTTCCATTCTTGCTGATATGCACGACCGGCGAATAAAAATTTATTTAGTCTTTTTAACTGTATTCTTTAGGTTCGACTTCTCCACGAAGGACGCTGAGGCCGTTAGATGCCAGCGCGCCGAGTTCATCTTCGCCTGGATAAACCGTTACCGGAGCGATAAATTCCACCATTTCTTTTATCGCGTCAGTGGTCATTGTGCTGTGGGCCATACCACCGGTTACGATTATCGCGTCTACTTTGCCGTGAAGCACAGCAGCCATGGCGTCTATCTCTTTGCCGATATTGTAATGCATCGCGTCGACTATCAATTTACATTTCGGATCGCCTTCACGAGCCTTTTTTCTGACTGTCATCATATCGTTAGTTCCAAGATGCGCGACTACACCGCCTTCGCCCACGATCATTTTTTTTACCTGCTTATAAGTGTATTTACCGCTGAAACAAAGCTCTGCGACCTGCAGTGCAGGTAGTTTGCCAGCTTTCTCCGGAGAGAACGATCCTTCTCCGTCTATTGCGTTGTTGACGTCTATGATCCGGCCGTTCCTGTGGGCTCCGACGGATATTCCTCCGCCGAGATGAGCAACTATAAGGTTGAGGTTTTCGTAATTTTCAGATACCGACTTTGCGTATGCCTTAGCCACTGCCTTCTGGTTAAGGGCATGGAATACCGTGGTTCGTTTGAATAACGGATGTCCCGTTACGCGTGCTACATCTTCAAGTTCGTCTACTACAACAGGATCCGCTATGAATGCCCGCGCTCCATCAATATTCTTTATAATATCTTTGGCGATCAGTGCGCCGAGATTGGACGCATGTTCACCGTTCTTTGCTGTGAGGAGATCCTCTATAATGGCTTCGTTAATTTCATAAACTCCGGAAGACATGGGTTTGAGAATCCCTCCGCGTCCCACTACCGCATTCAGTTTGCTTATGTCGATACCCTCTCCCGCAATCGTTTGAAGGATCAGCTCCTTCCGGAACTCGAATTGGGATGCGACGTTGTCGAATTTAGCCATATCTTCGCTGGAATGCCTGTTGGTTTTCTCGAAAATCTGCTCGTCGTTATTGTAGATGGCAATTTTTGTAGAGGTGGAACCCGAATTTATTGCCAGTATAAGGTGTTTTTCCATATTACGTTTTTGACAAATTTACCATTTTAACGGAAATAAAAAAGCCGCCCTTAATGAAGAGCGGCTTTAATTATATATAATAAAACTATTCCGAACGTTTTTTAACGAGTCTGAATGTGTCGGCAGCTATAACCAGTTCTTCATCGGTACATGTAAGGGTAACTTTAACGCGTGATTCCGGTTTGGAAATAATCGTGTCTTTACCGCGTAGACCGTTATTCTTTTCGTAGTCGAGTTCAACGCCCATGAATTCGAGGCCCTTACATACGAATTCCCTGAGAGAGCCTTCGTTCTCGCCTACGCCGCCTGTAAATACGATAAGGTCGACGCCTTCCATTTCAGCAGCGTATGATCCCACGAATTTCTTGATACGTGTATTGTACATCTCGAGTGCAAGTTTTGCTCTCTCGTTGCCATCGGCGGCCGCATGTTCGATGTCGCGCATATCGGAAGAGATTCCTGTTATACCGAGAACCCCCGACTCTTTATTGATAAGATCGTTCATTCTGCTCCAACTGAACTGTTCTTTTTCAGCTATATAAAGGATCGCGCCTGGATCTACACTTCCGCAACGTGTGCCCATAATAAGACCGTCTACCGGAGTGAACCCCATCGAAGTATCGAACGACTTGCCGTTCATAATAGCAGTCACAGAACCTCCGTTGCCTATATGGCATGTAATGATCTTGGATTTTTCGAAATCAAGTCCTGTCATTTCGCAGGCTCTCTGAGCGACGAATTTGTGGCTAGTGCCGTGGAAGCCGTATTTCCTTACGCGGTGTTGTTCGTAATATTTGTACGGGAACGCGTAAAGAAAACTTTTTTCCGGCATACTCTGGTGGAAAGAAGTATCGAATACCGCTACCTGCGGTACGTGGGGAAGTATCGTTTCGATAGAAAGGATGCCTTTCATATGTGCAGGGTTGTGAAGCGGTGCAAGATCGAAACAACTTTCAATCTTCTGAATAACCGATTTGTCGATCACTGCACTCTCTTTAAAATATTCACCTCCGTGAGCTACGCGGTGGCCTACGGCCCCGAGCTCCGCAATGCTTGTGATTACGCCATGGTCGGGGTCGGTGATAGTGTTGATTATGAGGTTGATCCCTGCCGAGTGGTCAGGTATGCTTTTAACGAGTTCATATTTGTCTTTACCGACAGGTTTGTGTGTGAGAACACCGTCGGATAGACCGATTCTTTCGATTTGTCCTTTAGCAAGGAGTTTGCTGTCGCTGGAAGTCATGTCGATCACCTGATATTTAATCGAGGAGCTTCCGCAGTTTAATACAAGAATTATCATTTTCCTTTTTTTTGGGTATTATTTACAATTCATTCCTCCTGCCTGGCATGCGGTGATCGCAACGAGGCTGACGATGTCGCTTATGGAACATCCTCTTGAAAGGTCATTTATCGGAGCGGCCATTCCCTGAAGAACAGGACCTACCGCTTCCGCGCGTGCCATCCTCTGTACCAGTTTGTAGGCGATGTTTCCTACGTCGAGCGAAGGGAACACAAGAACGTTAGCTCTTCCTGCTACGCGGCTGTCAGGAGCCTTCTTGCATGCGATTCCCGGAACAAGTGCCGCATCAGCCTGGAGTTCTCCGTCGATCTGCATATCCGGAGCCATCTCTTTGGCCAGGCGTGTCGCCTCGGCAACTTTATCTACCATTTCGTGTTTAGCCGAACCTTTGGTCGAGAAGCTAAGCATGGCGATACGCGGCTCGATACCTGCGATCGATCTTGCCGTCTCGCCAGTGGATACCGCTATCTCCGCAAGTTCCGCAGCTGTCGGATTAGGATGCACCGCACAGTCCGCAAACACCATAAGTCCGTTCTCGCCGAAGTGGTTGTCGGGGATGAACATAAGGAACGCTCCGGAAACTACGCTGATTCCCGGTTTTGTTTTTACGTATTGGAACGCAGGTCTCAAGACGTCTCCTGTTGTATTGTTAGCTCCTGCTACTTCTCCGTCGGCATCACCCGCCTTGATCATGATAGCTGCAAGGTATAACGGATTTACGATCAGTTTTTCAGCCTGTTCGCGCGTCAATCCTTTGCTTCCCCTTAACTGAAGCATAAGTTCTATATATTCTTCCTTTTTCGGATTGTTCTCAGGGTCTACGATCGTAGCCTTGTCTATATTCTCGAGATTATATTCGTAAGCCTTTTTTTTTATCTCTTCAGGCGAGCCTATAAGTATAAGGTCGCAAAAATCTTCCTTAAGGATAATATCCGCTGCCTTGATATTCCTTTCTTCCGGTGCTTCGGGCAGCACTATTCTTTTTTTGTTCTGTCTCGCTTTCGCCTTTATTTGTTCAACAAACTCCATAATATTTTTTATTTTTAGTTTCAATTCATAATCTGGATCCGAGGGCCATTCCGGCGAAGGCGCCGGCTATGCACAAAACAACACTCAGTAAAATATATATAAGGGCCATTGTCCACTGTCCCTCCTTTATCAGTATCAGGTTCTCCATGGAGAATGTCGAAAAAGTGGTAAAACCGCCGCAGAACCCTACTATACATAGAAGCATAATGTTCCCGTTGTTCGATAGAACAGGGAACAGAAGCCCGATAAGTAGTGATCCGAGTAAATTTACAATAAATGTCGGTAACGGGAAAATCATTGCGGGCACGGCTGTCTTTATAAGCAAAGTAAGTCCGTAGCGTGCAATACTCCCGGTGAAGCCGCCTGCTCCGACAAGTATTATTTCCTTCATTCTGTCGTAAAGATTATACCCCTGTGCAGGATATGAAAAATAAATTTGAGCGAAAGTTAATAAAAACCGTATAATTTATTAATTTTAAGGAGTGTTTTTTGTATAACAATACGGATATCATGAGTGAAAATCATAACTATATAAAGACAGTTGCCATAAAAGGACTATGGGGAAAATACGACCTGGAATGGCACCTGAATCCCGATGTGAACATTCTTTCCGGGATCAACGGAAGCGGTAAGAGCACAGTCATCCGTTCTCTGGTGGAAATTCTCCGTTCCAAAGAATTGCCTCCGCAGATCCGCGGCGTTATAGAAGAGATCGATGTTATATTCGAAAACGGGGAGATGCTCGTTTCGGGAGGAGGTAATAAACTGTCCGATTACAGTATAGATGTCGTCAGCACATTCGACAATCGGATGAAAGAACTTGAAGCGATGCAGAGACTGTCCGACGGTTTTGTCCGTACGGAACTCGATTGGGAGCTTTATATGGTTCAGCGGAGATATATGTCATACCAGCTGGAGCAATCCCGTAATATGATACATCTTCTGCAGAGCAGGGCGCCCCAGGAAGAATTGGATAAAATTACCGGACACCGAACCCTGTTCTTCGATATGATGGACAAACTGTTCGCCCAGACTGGATCCGTGATCGACCGCGAAAGCGACGAAATATGTTTTTATAAGGGGAAGCAAAAAATATCAGTTTATATGTTATCTTCCGGAGAGAAGCAGTTATTGCTGATCCTTACGACCGTTCTAACGCAGGATTACAAACCTTACATCCTGCTTATGGACGAACCGGAAATATCTCTTCATTTCGACTGGCAGGGCACTCTGATCGAGAATATACGAACCCTTAACCCGAATGTACAACTGATAATGTCCACGCATTCTCCCGCGGTAATTATGAAAGGATGGCTGGGACATGTGACTGAAATGAGCGATATAGTTATCAAAGAGCGTGCGGAATGACAAAATTAACGGAGGCTGTTTCTTCAAAATATTTCGATGCTTCAGCCAAACTGAGGGGGAAGAAATATAAACTTGTAAGGGTGTTCGTTGAAGGATACGACGATATATCGTTCTGGAGGTGTATATTCGATGAATTCGAGGATGAACGCGTAAAATTTGAGATAAGCGTTCCGGTACGTGGCGATCTTGCCAAAGGCAAAAAGGTAGTGATGTCCATGATCCCCAATGTGGGGGAGAATATGATCTTGTGCGTTGACAGCGACTTCGATTATCTGTTCGGAAATTTCAACGAACAGTCCCGTTTGGTAAATAATACCAAATATCTTTTTCAGACCTACACTTATGCCACGGAAAATTATTTGTGTTATCCGCCATCGTTGAGGCGGTTATGTGTACGGGCTACCAAGAATGATACGAATATTTTCGATTTCGAAGAATTCATGCGCGGATATTCCCGGATAATTTATCCGTTGTTCGTATGGTATGCGTTTTCTGCACAGAAGAGTTCGCAGAAAAGTTTCACGCTTGCGGACTTCCGGAATATCGTTCGTCTTCATTACGTCGACCTGCGCGATAACGGAGCTAATACTCTTGCGTGGCTGACGAGGCAGACGGAGAAAAAACTCAAGACATTGGAAAAACATAATTCGGACTGGCTTCGGGAACTTCCTGCCTTCCAGAGAAAACTGCATGAGAAAGGAGTTACCAAAGAGAATGTCTATCTCTTCATGCAGGGACATACACTAAAGGATAACGTAGTTGTTGTTCTTCTTCAGAACGTGTGCGATAAATTAAGGGAATTATCGAACAATATAATAAATAACAGCGACCGTCGGGGGCAGGCCCTTAGGAATGAATTGAGTAACTATAACAACTCCCTGCGCAATGTCAAGGATCTTTTGAACGAGAATACGAATTATAAAACCTGTTTTCTTTACAAGAAGCTCGAAAAGGATATCGAGACTTACAGAAACGAGCTGAAATAGGCTTGAAAACTTATGTTTTACAGCATAATGAGAGATTATGACCAGAAAATAACCATTTTGGGATAATTTATTTGACTTTATTTTCTGAAATTTGCCAATATCATTTTATACGGGATGTTACAAAATTAATTAAATTGTTAAAATTTGATTAATTAAATAGTTTGACTCGGAAATATTAAATATTAATGTTAACTTGTGCATTCAAATCCAAAAATAAAAATAATAGGTTATGTTCAGTGAAAAAGATATTCTCCAGATCAAGGAGAAAGGGATATCAATTGAAAAAATAAATACACAGATAGAGAATTTTGAAAGCGGTTTCCCGTTTCTTAAAATATCCGGTGCAGCTACGGTTGGTGATGGGATAGTTAATTTCTCCGAAGAGGATGTGAAATTGATGGCGGAAAATTACGATAAACGGAAGAAAAAGGATATTGTTAAATTCGTCCCGGCGTCCGGTGCCGCTACACGTATGTTTAAGGATTTATACGAGTTTCTTAATACGGGAATAATGAACGACGCAGCGAAGAAATTAATGGATAACCTGGGGAAATTTGCATTTTGTACATTGCTTGAGGAAGCAGGCATCGATACCGGTGATCCTAAGAAGGTAGTATCTTTTATTCTGGAAAACGGGCTCAATTACGGTAATCTGCCGAAAGGATTGCTTCTGTTTCATAAATACGAAGACGATAACCGCACTTCCGTTCAGGAACATCTTGTGGAAGCCGCTCTTTACGGTGTTTCTACAGGGAATATTGCGAGGATACATTTTACAGTTTCGCCGGAGCATCTGGAAATTTTCGAGAAAAACATTGCGGAAACCGTTCCGGTATTCGAAAAAAAATACGGAGTAAAATATGATGTGTCTTTTTCGATCCAGAAACCTTCTACTGATACTATTGCGGTGGATATGGAAAATCAGCCGTTCCGCGATAACGACGGTTCATTGCTCTTCCGCCCTGCCGGGCACGGCGCTTTGCTTGAAAACCTTAATGATATCGATGCCGATGTCATATTTATAAAAACAGTTGACAATGTCGTTCCGGACCATTTGAAACAAGATACGGTTCTTTACAAGAAAGCTATGGCGGAACTTCTTCTGCAATTACAGCAAAGATGTTCCGAATACATATATGCCTTGAAATGCGGAGCGAACGAGCCGCTTCTGGAAGAAATAGAAGAATTTATAAGGGAAGACTTGTCGTATAATTTCAGACCCGGTTTTGCAAAAAAAACCAATAAGGAGAAGGCTGCACTTTTAATGACTGTGCTTAACCGTCCAGTACGCGTGTGCGGAATGGTTAAGAATGAAGGCGAACCCGGCGGAGGTCCGTTTTGGGTTAAGTGCGAAGATGGGGACAGGTCTCTCCAGATTGCGGAATCCGCACAGATTGATCCGGAGAATATGGATATTATGCGTAAGGCTACACACTTTAATCCGGTCGATATCGTTTGCGGGGTAAGGGATTTTCAAGGCGAAAAATTCGATCTTCGCAACTTCGTCGATCCGGGGACAGGATTTATTTCGGAAAAATCGAAAAGCGGACGCAAACTAAAGGCACAGGAATTGCCGGGATTATGGAACGGTTCTATGGCGGGATGGAATACTGTGTTCGTCGAAGTGCCGATATCTACGTTCAGTCCGGTGAAAACCGTTAACGACCTTCTAAGGCCGCAGCACCAGTAAGAATAATCGAAAAACAAAAAATATTATGGATAACAAACTTCAACAACTCACTCAGAAACTTTATGAGGAGGGTTTGGCAAAGGGCCGCAGCGAAGCGGAAGAACTTGTCGCAAATGCCAGAAAGGAAGCTGAAGCGATAATCAAAAAAGCTAAGGATGATGCTGAGGCGTTGAAGCGCAATGCCGAAAAAGACGCTGAAGATTTGAAACGCAACACGGAAACAGAAATAACGCTTGCTTCAAAGCAGATGATAGGCATCCTGAAACAGCAGATAGAGCGTCTTATAGTAGCGGAAAAAATATCCCCGGCGGTGAAAGATACGGTGGGAGATAAATCTTTCATTAAGGAAGTCATAATCGCGCTTGCGAAAAACTGGAATGAAAACGAAGGTAACAAACTGGATATAGTTCTCCCTGCCGATACTGATGCGGCATTCGAAAAAGAACTTAATAAAGAAGTTGGTTCGGCACTCGGAGACGGTTTTGAAATAAAGCTCGATAAGGGTGTCAAATCCGGATTCCGTGTAGCTCCGAAAGACGGAGGTTATTATATCAGTTTCTCGGATGCGGATTTCGATGCGCTATTTAAAGAATTTGTGCGTCCTAAAGTAGCGAAGCTTATTTTCAGCGAAGAAAAATAAAAATCTATGGCTGGTAAATATTATTTCATAATAGGAGGACTGAAGGAGTATGATTTCGATACCGGTGCTAAAGGTTTCGATGCCGTAGCGATACGCGACGACATATACGAGAATCTTTCTCCCGTGGACGCGAAATATATGCGCGACTTTTACACCTATTACGATATACTCAATATTATCGCCCTCTATTCGGGAAGGGATGCTTTCAGTAGGCTCGGATTCTTCTCCCGTGAAGAATTGCAGGCCGAGATCGAAGCCCCTGAAGAACTTCCGGATTATCTGACGACAGTGATCGCAACCTACCGCTCTGTGGTGAAGGAAATAAAATATATCGATACCGATCCGTCGATAGATACGGAGAAACCGATAGAGAGAGCTTTGTGGCGTGCTTATTACGAGCATTGCATGTCTTCGGAGTGTCGTTTCCTGCGCAAGTGGTACGGGTTCGATATGGAGCTCCGCAATATAACTGCTGCATTTACTGCCAGACGGATGGGAAGAGACATTGGAGCAGAACTGGTTGGGGATGCCGATATAATTTCCTCCTTGGCAAGAAGTTCCGCGCCGGACTTCGGTATAAGGAACGAGGTGGATTACATGGACAGGCTTGTGGGTATTCTCGAAGAATCTAATATTCTGGAGAAAGAACGTAAACTTGATCTTCTGAAATGGGATATGGCGGATCGGTTCGCCGAGCAGCATTATTTCGATATGGAGGTGATATTAGCATATTGTGCGAAGGTCAATATTATCGACAGATGGCTGACGTTAGACAGACGGACCGGAGAAGAGATGTTCCGTAAGATGGTAGCGGAAGTATCGGATAAGAATTTACTGGTACAATCCGTGTTCCAGGTTGGAAATCCGAGGGCCCGCAATACTGAAATTGAATAATAAATAAATGAAATAAAATGAAAACCAAAGGACTAATAAGCGGTATAACAGCCAATCTGGTTACCGTAAAAGTGGACGGACCGGTAGGGCAGAATGAAATCTGCCACATAAAGGTCGATGGTTTGGAGATCATGTCCGAAGTTATCAAAGTAACGGGAGAGAATGTCTTTATCCAGGTGTTCGACTCTACCCGCGGGATGAAGGTGGGTGACGAAGTGGAGTTCGAAGGGCATATGCTCGAGGTTACGCTCGGGCCCGGAATCCTGTCGAGGAACTACGATGGGCTTCAGAACGACCTTGAAAAAATGGATACGTTGTTTATCGAAAGAGGTTCGCGCACCGAACCGCTTGATTTCAGCGGTGAATGGGATTTCACCCCTCTGGCAAAATCAGGCGACAATGTGGTTGCAGGCGACTGGTTGGGTGAAGTAAAGGAAGTCAGTATGCCACACAAAATCATGGTGCCGTTTTCATTCGCGGACGAATACACTGTCGAAAGTGTCGCCGCCGCAGGTAAATACAAAGTTACCGATACTATTGCTGTCCTGACCGACAGCAAAGGAGATAGACTCAATGTGTCGATGATCCAGCGCTGGCCGGTGAAAATACCGATCACGGCATATAAAAATAAACCGCGTCCTAACAGGATAATGGAGACAGGCGTACGCCCTATCGATACCTTCAATCCGCTTGCGGAAGGTGGTACAGGCTTTATTCCAGGACCGTTCGGTGCCGGTAAGACCGTATTGCAGCATGCCATATCCAAACAGGCGGAAGCAGATATTATAATTATGATTGCCTGTGGTGAGCGTGCGAATGAGGTTGTGGAAATATTCGCCGAGTTCCCACATCTCGAGGATCCGCGTACCGGACGTAAACTTATGGAGCGTACAACTATAATATGTAATACATCTAATATGCCTGTAGCATCGCGTGAGGCATCGGTTTATACGGGAATGACCATAGGAGAATATTACCGTGCGATGGGACTGAAAGTACTTATCCTTGCCGATTCCACTTCGCGTTGGGCTCAGGCTCTTCGCGAGATGGCGAACAGGCTGGAAGAACTTCCCGGACAGGATGCGTTCCCTATGGATCTGTCCGCTACCATATCTAACTTCTACGCCCGCGCGGGATTGGTTTACCTTAACAACGGAGAAACCGGTTCGGTTACATTCCTTGGAACGGTATCGCCTGCCGGAGGTAACCTCAAGGAGCCTGTGACGGAATCCACACAGAAGGCTGCGAGGTGCTTCTACGCCCTCTCACAACAGCGTGCGGACAGCAAACGCTACCCGGCGATCGACCCGATAGACAGCTACTCCAAATACCTCGATTACGATGAGATAATCGAATGCCTCGACGAGTCCGTGGAAAAAGACTGGGTCGGACGGGTAATGAAGGGTAAGACTGTCGTAAAAAGAGGTAAGGAAGCTGCGGAGCAGATCAATATCCTCGGTGACGACGGTGTTCCGATAGAATATCACGACCGTTTCTGGAAGTCGGAACTTATCGACTTCGTCTTTCTTCAACAAGATGCGTTCGACAGCATCGACGGAAATACTCC
Source organism: Rikenellaceae bacterium (assembly GCA_021201795.1). Classification (GTDB taxonomy): domain Bacteria; phylum Bacteroidota; class Bacteroidia; order Bacteroidales; family Rikenellaceae; genus JAJBUQ01. The sequence continues at coordinate 4,600 of JAJQEF010000049.1, read as the reverse complement.
GATGGAGAGACAGAAGTATATGTTCAACATGCTGTTGGACATCTGCGAGAAAGAATATGATTATGCAGGATTCGAGGACTGCTCGTCATTCTTCAAGAATCTCATAAATATATTCAAGCAGATGAATTACTCCGAGTTCAAGAGCGACAAATTTGAAAGCTACAGGGAGCAGATAGAAAAGGCGGTTGCCGAAAAAGTTGTGAATGACTAAAATTACCTTTATATGGAAACAAAGGCTTTTCAAAAGATATATACTAAAATAGACAATATAACCAAGGCTACCGTGACGCTCAGGGCCAAAGGTGTTGGTAACGACGAGCTTGCGACCGTGGGGGGTAAACTTGCGCAGGTCGTTAAACTCAACGGCGATACCGTGACTCTTCAGGTGTTCTCCGGGACTGAGAATATCGCGACGAACTCCGAAGTGGTGTTTCACGGAGCGCCCCCTACACTGAGGGTAAGCGACGACCTTGCCGGACGGTTCTTCAATGCATACGGCGAACCTCTGTACGGAGGTGCGGAACTTACCGGAGAGGAGCGCGAGATCGGAGGTCCTACGGTGAATCCGTTCAGGCGCAAACAGCCGTCTGAGCTAATCGCTACCGGTATAGCAGGTATCGACCTTAACAACACCATTGTGACCGGACAGAAAATTCCGTTCTTCGCCGATCCTGACCAGCCTTATAATCAGGTTATGGCGATGGTGGCGCTGAGAGCCAAAGCGGATAAAATTATCCTCGGAGGTATGGGGCTTACGAACGACGACTTCCTGTTCTTCAAGAACGTCTTCGAGAACGCAGGTGCGCTCGACCGTATCGTCAGTTTTGTGAATACCACGGAGAATCCTCCGGTGGAACGGCTTCTTGTCCCGGATATGGCGCTTACTGCAGCGGAATATTTTGCGGTGGACAAAGGCGAGAAGGTCCTTGTTCTTCTTACGGACATGACCCTGTATGCGGATGCTCTTGCCATCGTATCGAATCGTATGGACCAGATACCGTCTAAGGACAGTATGCCCGGATCGCTCTATTCCGATCTTGCGAGAATTTACGAAAAAGCGGTGCAGCTTCCAAACGGAGGTTCGATAACATTGATTGCCGTAACGACTCTTAATGGTGGAGATATTACCCACGCAATACCGGATAACACAGGATATATCACGGAAGGACAGTTGTTCCTCCGTAATGATAGCGAAACGGGAAAAGTTATCGTCGATCCGTTCCGAAGCCTGTCGCGTCTGAAACAGCTGGTTATAGGGAAGAAAACGCGCGAGGATCATCCTCAGGTGATGAATGCCGCCGTGCGTCTGTATGCCGATGCGGCTAATGCGAGAACTAAACTCGAAAATGGCTTCGACCTGACGGACTACGACGAAAGAACTCTTGCGTTTGCTAAAGATTATTCGGAACATCTGCTTGCTATCGATGTAAACATTGAGATCACTCAGATGCTCGATACTGCGTGGGAACTGTTCGCCAGATATTTTTCTAAAGCTGAAGTCGCGATCAAAGACGAGTTCACACAGAAATACTGGCCTGCAAATCAGTAAAATATTCGATAATGGCTATAAAGTTTCAATATAACAAGACGTCCCTGAACGACATGGACAAACAGCTGAAGATGCGCCAGAGAGCCCTGCCCACTATAAAGAGCAAGGAGTCTGCGTTGAGGCTGGAAGTCAAAAAGGCGCGGGACGAAGCGTCGCAGTATTCCGGCAAAGTCGATCAGCTTGCCGCGGAATACGATTATATGGCAGCTTTATGGGGAGAATTCGATAAGGACCTTATCAGCGTGAAGGATGTGGAATTTAATGTGTCCAAGATAGCAGGCGTGAGGATACCGGTCCTCGAGAATATAATCTTCGAGGAAAAACCTTACGATCTTTTCAGTTCGCCGGTGTGGATACCGGAAGGAGTAGACTTAATGAAAAGAATCGCCAAGCTTGGTTTGGAACGAGAATTCTTCAACAAAAAGATGGAGCTTCTCGATTATGCGCGCAAGAAAACCACGCAGAAGGTGAACCTTTACGAAAAAGTCCAGATACCCGGGTACCAGGACGCCATAAGGAAGATTAAACGGTTCTTGGAGGATGAGGAGAATCTCTCCAAATCTTCACAGAAAATCGTAAAATCACGCCAGCAAAATCAGGAGGACAGCGTATGATAGTACCTATGGTAAAATACTCTTTCGTGCTCTACCATAAGGAGTATGAAAGTTTCCTGGAAAAACTACAGGAACTGGGCATGGTGGATATAACCATAAAGGATTGGGAACCTGACGATAAAGAACGGCAAATGGTCTCTTCCATAGAACAGATGAATAAGACTGTCGATGCCCTGTCTAAACTTGCCAAAGAAAAGGATGAAGGAGTTGAAGTTATCCCGTATTCTTCTGCAGAAGAGGCCCTGCATAAATATACCGGAGCGACCGAGGAACTTAACCGCCTTGGTTCGGAACAGGCGCGCCTCGAAAAAGAGATAAAAGATACAGCGCCGTGGGGAGACTTCTCGCCTGCGACATTGATCTGGCTAAAGAACGATAATGTCGATCTTCATTTCTTTACCAAACCTGCAAACGAATTCCGGAAAATTCTTCCGCAGTGGCAGCAGGAGTACATAGTAGAGGAGATAAATACCGTCGGTGGCAACACTTACTTCGTTGTCGTAGGCAGGGAAGGTGAGCCTGTACGTATCGATGCTATCGAAGTCAAGGCGCCGGATGAAACGGTTGAAGAAAAGGAAGTGCTTCTTGCCAGGATAGAAGCTGAAATAAAAGCTCAGAATGACATACTTCTCCGTGCCTCGGGCAATCTGGATGAAATGAAGGTTCTCCAGCAGGAATGGAAGGAAAACCTTCACCTGAGCCAGGCGGCTACGACTGCTACGAAGGCAGCAGAGGATACACTTGTAATACTTGAGGGATGGAGTCCGGTGGAAGAACAGGGAAGGGTGGATTCGTTGATAGAAAAAGCTTCCGTGTTTGCCGTTAAGGATGAACCGCAGGAACATGACGACCCACCGGTGCTTCTGAGAAACAACCGTTTTGCGAGGCTATTCGAGGTTATCGGCAATCTTTATTCGCTTCCTAAATACGGAACTGCTGACCTTACGCCTTACTTTGCGCCATTCTATATGATATTTTTCGGATTCTGCCTTGCGGATGCCGGGGTTGGCGTGTTGTACGTTATCGCAGCCCTGATCGGACTTGCAAAACTTCCGGGAAAATATAAACCGTTCGCAAAGTTGGTGATGTACTGCGGTTTCTCGACCATATTTTTCGGATTTATTTCCGGCAATATGTTCGGTGTGGTGCTTCCGGAACTTGGAATATTCGCCAATTACAGGGATTATTTCCTTACCGCGGATAATATGTTTATGCTTGCCATAGGTGTGGGAATATTCCATATCCTATATGCTATGATCCTGAACATAATATTCACGACTAAATACCGGGGATTCAGATATTCGCTGGGGCTGCTGGGGTGGGTCATAATCATACTATCTGGTCTTGCCGCATTCCTGCTGCCGAATCTCGGTATCACAAACTTTGGTACATCATCCGTTCCCTTCTGGATACTAATGGGTGTAGGGCTGGTTCTGATGTTATTCCTGAATTCGCCGGGAAAAAATATATTCGTGAACTTCGGTTCCGGTTTATGGAACACTTATAACAATGTTACGGGATTGCTGAGCGACGTATTGTCTTATATAAGGCTATTCGCACTCGGTTTGTCCGGAGGTATCCTTGCGCTGGTGTTCAACAAACTCGGACTGGAGATTGGGGACACTTTGGGTATCCCTGTTGTCAGCCAGCTGGTGACGGTATTTATAATCGTATTCGGACAGGGGCTCACGATCTTCATGGCCTCGCTCAGTGCATTCGTGCACCCGCTTCGTCTGACATTCGTGGAATTTTACAACAACGCCGGGTTCGTTGACGGTGGAAGGCCGTATAATCCGTTGAAAAAAGAGAAAAATAATAATAATGTTTAACTAAAAATTTAAATTATGACACCTATTTTGTTGGCTTATATCGGTGTAGGGCTTATGGTGGGATTATCAGGAGTAGGTAGTGCTTATGGTGTTACCATCGCTGCAAATGCCGCTATGGGAGCTTTGAGAAAAAATAGTTCTGCGTTCGGTAGCTATATGATCCTATCTGCTGTACCGTCCAGTCAGGGACTTTACGGATTCGCCGCTTATTTCGTTATTTCGGGTTTGCTTACTCCGGATATCACAATGATACAGGGAGCCGGAATACTGGGAGCTGGTATAGTGATGGGAGTTGTAGGTCTATTTAGTTCGATACGCCAAGCCCAGGTTTGTGCTAACGGTATCGTAGCTATTTCGAACGGTAACAATGTATTCGGTAACACTCTTATCCTTGCTGCGTTCCCGGAACTTTACGCTATCCTTGCGTTTGCTACAGTGTTCCTTATCAACGGTTCTATCGGTTAATTAAACGTAAATAATGTAATTCAGAGATAGCAGGGCATTCATTGTCCCTGCTTTTTTTTGCCTTACTTTTAACCGATAATGTTTCCCTTAAACAGCGCAGGAACGTCCTCTTGCAGTCTCTTTAAATATACTGCCGTCCCTGC
>JAJQEF010000015.1 GCA_021201795.1 Rikenellaceae bacterium | reverse complement strand
GATAAAGAACGGTTCTTCCGGGTCAACAGGCAGTATATCGTATGCCATAATGCAATAGAAGATTTCTCCATATGGTTTACAGGAAAGCTTGCCGTTAACCTTACTGTATCGGTAGATGAAAGGATATTGGTCAGTAAAGCAAAGGTAGCTGAGTTCAAAGCGTGGTTCACACGCGATTTTTAGCAATTGAGTTTTCCTTAAATGCCGGACCGCAATAGTCCGGCATTTTTTAATTAGAGTTTCCGGTACATACCGGTATATTTCGGTATAATTTCCCAATGCATTCGGTAGACGGATTGTTCTTTTCGGTAAGATCATGCTTCTTTATCTACTTTGCAGGAAGTAGATTTGTCTTAGAAAAGTTCAGAAACAGTTTTCTGATAGTAATAACTTAAAAAAATCGAGAATTATGAAAAAGACATTATTGGGAGTCATGATACTCCTCACATTCGGAATCATTCAGACAAATGCACAAACTATCAGCGGCGGTATAAAAGCCGAGGCAAACCTTTCTAATTTCCTGCATAACGACAAGGCACCTGGTAAAACCAACATGAAGTTCGGTGCCTCCGTCGGCGGATTCGCGAAATTCGACGTTGTCGAAAACTTTGCAATCCAACCGGAATTGTTGTTCCATTACTATTCCGCAGAACGCAAAACAAATGGTGTTGCCAGAAACTATGAATATTGGGGAATGGAAATTCCGGTATATGCAATGGGACAATGGTATACTCCTTCGAACAACCGGTTCTATGCAGGGTTTGGTCCGTACGTAGGACTTGGGTTCCAATCCAAATATTACGAACCGATGGTAAAATTGTACGAAACAAATGCCCACAATCAGTTGGACTTCGGCTTCAGAGCTCTTGTAGGTTATGAATTCTCAAACCGTATACAGCTAAATGCCGGTTATAAGATCGGTGTTGTGAATGCGAACGATAAGGATCCAGGAAGATTGTATTCACAAGGCGTATCGCTTGGATTAGGCTACCGGTTCTAAACATGCCTGATAATCTTACAATTATTAGCCTAAAGTGGAGATATGTGATCTCCACTTTTTAATTAAAACACAAAAAGAACAAATTATGAAGTCAATGATTCAAGGCATCGGACCAAATAATGGAAACGATATCCATAGCAGGCAAAAAAAACGGAATATATATAAAGCAAGACGATATCTCCGTTCTATTCTGTCTTACAGGTAATGCCGACATTCACATCAACGACAAAATATATAAACTTCAAAACAGTCATGGAATTGTTATTTTTCAAGGTGTTTATTTTTGTTTAGGAGATAAATCGGAGGATTTTACATCCATCGAAGTTACCTTACCGTATTTGGTCAGAGAGCATATCTCCATAAATAATATAGCCTCTGACCTGGCGCTTTTAGCGACACGACCGATGTTTTATTTAGACCGGGCAGAACAGGAAAATTTCACACGTATTGCCGAACTCTATAATAATATGCAGTATATGCACGGGAAATACTGTGAAAAGTGTATTATTAATATTTGTTTATCGTTGGTTTATTTTATCTGTGAAGCTTCAGCTAAGGAGGGCTGTACGGTTCTGCAAAAAGAATCCCTCGATAAAAAAGAACGGCAGTACTATCATTTCTCCAATTTTCTTACCCTACTTCAACAACATTGCCGGGAAGAACGCAACATAGGTTTTTATGCCGATAAGCTCTGTATAACGCCGAAATATCTCTCGGCAGCAGTGAAATGTGCCAGCGGTAAAACAGCAGGGCACTGGATAGAGGAGTTCGTGATTTCGGAAGCAAAACAACATCTGAAACATCCCGGGAAGAATATTCAGGAAATAAGCGACCTGTTGAATTTTTCATCCCAATCCTTCTTCGGGAAATATTTTAAAAGGCTTACCGGAATCTCACCGGTGAAATACAAACACATGGCCGGAATAGCATAACCGTTTTCTAACATATAAATCAAACATAAGATGGACAAAAAATTGATTTTATTGCTGTCCGCAGCTTTTTTTGCGGTTTCATGCGGCAGTGAACAGCAGATACAGAATACAGCCTCATATGAAGTCGCCACAGTTGTCAAAAGCAACGAAGTAATATCCAGCGAATATAGTACTAGTATAAAAGGCAAATCCGATATCGCTGTTATGCCGCAGGTATCGGGTTATCTGACTAAAGTATGCGTCGCGGAAGGGCAGAAAGTTCGCAAAGGACAGCAGTTATTCATAATCGATCAGGTATCGTACGAGGCCGCGTATGAAACAGCTCAGGCGAATGTCAGTATCGCCGAGGCTAACGTTCAGACAGCAAGAATAACTTATGAGAGTAAAAAAGAACTGTTTGCACAGAACGTTATTTCACATTTCGACCTGGTCACTTCCGAGAATGCTCTTGCAGGCGCCGAGGCACAATTGAAGCTGCCCTAGGCACAGGAACGAAGCGCATCTAATAACCTCTCTTACACGGTTGTAAAAAGCCCTTCCGATGGTGTCGTAGGAACATTGCCTTATAAGGTCGGCGCTCTGGTAGGGCCCAGCCTGGCGTCACCTTTGACGACAGTATCGGACAATACGGGAATGTATGTCTATTTCTCCATGACCGAAAATCAACTGCTGGGTCTCATACGTGAATACGAATCCGTTGAAACAGCTCTATCCTCAATGCCTGTCGTCAGGCTTCAGCTCAGCGACGGCAGCACGTTCAGCGAAAACGGAAGGATAGAGTCCATCAGCGGTGTGATCGATCAGGCACCCGGAGCCGTATCGCTTCGGGCCGTATTTCCGAACAAAGGCGGCTTGCTTCACAGCGGTGGATCCGGAAGAGTGATTATTCCCGTTCAGAGAAACGACATATTCGTAATCCCCAAATCTTCCACATTCGAAATACAGGATAAGGTATATGTTTATAATGTCGTGGATGGCATCGCCAAGTCTTCCCTTATAAATGTCAATACTATCAGCCTTTCCGATTCATACATAGTAGAGAACGGCCTTACGGAAGGAGATACCATAATCACCGAGGGTGTAGGTTTTATTCGTGACGGAATGCACGTCAACATTAAAGATAGGAGGTAATATCATGAATGTAAAAACCTTTATAGACAAGCCGGTTTTGTCTATAGTAATTTCGATAGGCATCGTCGTACTTGGTATAATAGGCTTGTCTTCGCTGCCGGTAGAACAATATCCTGACATTGCCCCTCCGACAATTGCGGTAAGCGCTACTTATCCGGGCGCAGATGCTGAAACCGTACAGAAAACCGTAATCGCACCTTTGGAAGAAGCCATCAACGGAGTGGAGAACATGACCTACATCAAATCTACGTCCACTAATCAAGGTACCGCATCCATAAGCGTATACTTCAATCAGGGTACCGATCCGGATATGGCTGCGGTAAACGTGCAGAACAGAGTTGCGCAGGCCGCAGGTATTCTTCCAACGGAAGTGAACCAGATCGGTGTGGTAACCTCTAAACAGCAGAGCAGCATCCTCCAGATCCTTGCTATTTCCAGTCCGAATCACACCTATGACGACGGTTTCCTTACGAATTATTTTAAAATAAATATCGAACCGGAACTGTCGCGTATAAACGGTATCGGAGAGGTCAATGTCCTCGGCGGCGGTTACAGTATGAGAATATGGCTAAGGCCTGATGTAATGGCGCAATACAAGATCGTGCCTTCGGATATCGTGGCTATTCTCGGGGAACAGAATATCGAAGCATCGACAGGTGCATTCGGCGAGAATTCCGGTCAGACTTACCAATATACTATGAAATACAAGGGACGACTGGAAAAACCGGAAGAATTCGGACAGATGGTTATTCGAACGAATATCGACGGCGAAGTACTGCGACTTACGGATATTGCAGACATAGAACTCGGTAAAGAAACTTACAGTTTCAGTTCGGGTGTCGACGGATCGCCAGGAAGTATTGCCATGCTTGCTCAGACAGCTGGATCGAATGCGACCGAGATCAATGCCAAGATAAATGCGTTTCTCGATGAAGCACGATTGAATCTGCCTCCCGATGTGGAGATAAGCTGCCTTATGAGTACGGACGATTTTCTTTTTGCCTCGATAAAGGAAGTAATATCGACTCTGATACTCTCTATCCTATTGGTGATTTTAGTGGTTTACGTCTTCCTGCAGAATTTCAGGGCTACCCTTATTCCGGCTATATCCATGATAGTATCGGTTATAGGGACATTTGCTTTCATGGCCGTGGCAGGATTTACCATAAATCTGCTCACACTGTTCGCAATCGTACTTACGATCGGCACGGTGGTGGACAATGCCATAGTAGTAGTAGAAGCGGTACAGACCAGATTCGACGAGGGATACAGGGCAGCGTACCTCGCAAGCGTGGATGCGATGAAAGGCATCACATCTGCGATCGTGGCGTCCACACTGGTATTTATGGCGGTTTTTATTCCAGTATCTTTCATGGGCGGAACTTCCGGAACTTTTTACACTCAGTTCGGTATAACCATGGCTGTGTCGGTCGGAATTTCGGCTATCAATTCGCTTACGTTGTGTCCTGCTCTTTGTGCATTGATCCTGAAACCGCACAGGAAGACTAACCTTCCCCGTAAACAGACCTTCGAGGACAAATTACGGAATGCTTATAATTCGACATATAAAGCTATCCAGAACCGATACCAACACGGGGCAGCATTCTTCTTAAGGCGGAGATGGCTCGCATGGCTTATCGTAGGTGCGACAATTGTCGGACTGGTACTTCTGATGAATAATACCAAAACAGGGCTTGTTCCGCAGGAAGACATGGGTATAGTTTTCGTAGAAGTAACCACAGCACCGGGAACCTCCCTCGACCGCACAGCTGAAATCCTGGAAGAAATAGAGAGTCGGATCGGACAGATAGACGCCATAGAAACTTACGGTTCGGTAGTAGGATACGGTATAACCTCAGGGCAGGCGCCTTCTTCAGGAACATACTTTATAAGACTGAGAGACTGGAGCGAAAGAAAAGATAAGCGAAGCAGCGTAGAGGCGGTACAGGGGCAAATATATTCACTAACAGCCGATATCAAGGACGCACAGTTGTTCGTTTTTTCACCACCTATGATCATCGGTTACGGTATGAGCAACGGGTTCGAGTTCCATTTGCAGGATAACACCGGCGGTGATATCGAAACATTCTTCGGTGTAGCGCAAAATTATCTGATGGAGCTCAATCAGCGACCTGAGATTCTCGCGGCACTAACTTCATACAACGTCAATTTCCCGCAATACAGGGTAGATGTGGATGCTGTAAAATGCAAACGCGCGGGTATATCACCGGCCGAAGTACTGCAAACACTCGGAGGCTACTATGGAGGTATGTACGCTTCGGATTTTACACGGTTCTCCAAAGTTTACCGTGTAATGATACAAGCTTCCCCGGAATACCGTATGGACACGGAATCTTTGAATAATATATTCGTGCGTGTCGGAAACGAAATGGCTCCGATCTCCCAGTTCCTTACCATACAGAAAGAGTACGGCGCCGAGACTATGAACCGGTTTAACCTCCTCAACAGTATAGCTGTTAACGGTATGGCGGCAGATGGATATAGTTCTGGAGACGCTATCAGGGCCATCGAAGAAACTGCCGCTCGATATCTGCCGCAGGGCTAAGATTACGACTTCAGCGGTCTGACCAGGGAAGAGAGCCAGACGAGCGGTAATACATTGATAATACACGGTATCTGCATCCTTCTAACCTACCTTATACTTTGCGGACTATATGAAAGTTTTATGATACCGCTTGCAGTTATTCTATCGGTACCGTTCGGTATGCTGGGCAGCTTCCTGTTCGCACAGTGGTTCGGTCTGGAGAATAATATCTATCTGCAAACCGGTATGATAATGCTTATCGGTCTACTTTCTAAAACTGCTATTCTACTGACCGAGTATGCTGTCGAACGCCGCAAGGCAGGAATGACGATCATACAATCCGCCCTCGTTTCTGCTAAGGTTCGTCTGCGCCCGATACTTATGACAGCACTTACGATGATCTTCGGGCTACTGCCGCTTATGTTTGCTTCGGGTGTGGGCGCCAACGGAAACAGCGCATTGGGAACAGGAGCCATAGGCGGTATGCTGGTAGGTACAATCGCATTATTGTTTATAGTGCCGCCGCTTTATGTCACGTTCCAATTCCTACAGGAAAAGATCAAGCCGATCAAATTTCCCCGCGGAATCAGGGATAGGGTTATAAGGAAAGAGGTTAAGAAAATAGAAACGAAACAGTCATGAAAAATAAAATAATAATTCTATCTACCGTCCTGAGCTGTTTGATGCTCGGCGGTTGCGGTACACGGATGAAGTATAAAAGTCCTGATATCCCGACTGCTAACCTATATAGAGATTACAATGATACGGTTGCAGTCGCAACCGGAGAAAATTTCAGTACCCTCGCATGGGATGAACTCTTCACCGACCCTAACCTGCAAGAATTAATACACAAGGCATTGTCGAACAATACGGATATGCGTACGGCCCAACTTCAGGTGGAACAGGCTGAAGCAGCGTTGAAATCCGCAAGGCTCGCATTTTTGCCCTCTTTCAACCTCTCCCCTCAGGGAACCGTAAGCAGCTGGGATACCGGCAAAGCCAACCACACATATTCGCTGCCTGTCATTGCAAGTTGGGAGATAGACGTATTCGGAATGATCAGCAATTCAAAGAAGAGATCTGAAGCAGTACACGAACAAAGTATGGAATACACTCAGGCCGTCCGGACATGGCTTATAGCAACGGTATCGAATACCTATTACACCCTACTGATGCTCGATGCACAGCACGAAGTATCTGAAAGGACGGCTGAGAGCTGGAAAGAGAACGTAAGAGTGATGAAGGCCCTGAAATCTGCCGGTATGGCTACCGAAGCGGCAGTAGCCCAAGCAGGAGCCAATTATATGGCGGTAGAAACTTCGCTTTTCGAGTTACGGAACCAGATATATGAGATCGAGAATACCCTCTGCCTGCTTCTTGCCGAATCACCTCACAGTATACAGCGCGGAAACATCCGTGACTTCACGCTCGAACACGATCTGACTGTGGGACTTCCGGTACAACTTCTTACCAACAGACCGGATGTACGGATGGCGGAACTTACATTACAGCAATCATTTTACAGTCTTGGTGAAGCCAAAGAAGCATTATGGCCTTCCCTGACACTCAGCGGAAGTGCAGGTTGGACTAACGAGGCCGGTTCGATGATCCTTAATCCTGGGAAATTTCTAGCCGCAGCAGTAGGTTCAGTAACTGCGCCAATATTTAATGCCGGAGCAAATAAAGCAAGGGTTAAAATTGCCGAATCCCAACTGGAAGAAACCTACCTTAATTTCGAGCAAACAGTCCTCAATGCCGGCGCAGAAGTGATAAATGCCTTAAAGCAGATAGAAACGGCATCCTGTAAAACATCATACCGCACGGAACAGATCGCCCTGCTTGAAACCGCTGTGATTAGTACGGAACTTCTTATGAATCATGGAAACAACACATATCTCGAAGTACTTACAGCGCAGCAGGCACTTTTGAATGCCGAGCTGTCGCAGATAGCAGACAGATTCGAAATGATACAGGGAACCATTAATCTTTATCATGCCCTTGGCGGAGGACAACAAAACTGGGATGAAGAAAAAGGCTAATGATAATTGACTGATGTGAACTTCTTTAGTCGAATTCTTAAACAGAAGTTCCATATCTATTAAAAATTGAGAACCTTAGCGAAAGGAACATAATAGGCCATAGACAAGTTATCGGGAAATAAAAAAAGGGAATTTTTATTCCCTTTTTTTATTAGTCACTTCTTTATTAATATTTATGATAAACCCATCGATCATTATTCAAAGATTTTTCATAATATCCGATTCTTTTTCCTAAATTGTCATATTCGTATTTCATGCGGGAATTATTAGGATCATTTTCAGTATAACCCATAAGATTGTGGTTGATGTCATACCTGTTAACCCTATCAACGTTATTCACATCGGTTCTGTGATAACCGGTTTTATTTCCATTGATATCGTATTCATTTACGATTTCGTTATTCCTAGGGTCAACTTCCCTATAACCTATTTTTTTTCCGTTAACATCGTAACGATTCTCAATTTTATCGTTAACCCGATCTTTTTCAAAATAATGTCCTGATTGTGAATTTGCGGCTGTAAACACAAATAGTACAAACATAGCACTTAATAATACTTTTTTCATTTTATAATCCTTTAAGTTAAAAATATAATAGTTTGTTTTGTCAAATAATATGCCCTTTTCAGAACATTCTTCACTTACAAACCCATTGAATATTTAACTAAAAGGATACAACAAGAATAAAACGGTTTTTATTTATCTGATCTTTTCCAGATCGTAGAATTATTTTGTTTTATATTCTCCGCTGTTATCACTCGCTAATGCTCCTTTCTGCGGAGGAAGATTCTTTATACGGGATTCTTTTAGTTCATTTATTTCGTCCATTAATTGAGCTAATTTTGTTACAAGTTCAGAATTAGAGTGAGCCAGTATCTTATTTGCTTCGGAAACATTATAGCTGGAATCTGCAATTTTTTCCATTGCCGAGGCTATTTTAGTATATGAATCAAGTATGGCTGAGAAATCCTTCATATCAGGCTCATCCCTGTTTTTTCTTTTTTCCGAGCACATTTCACCTTCACCGGTCAACAACCAATCTTTATTCAATTCCGGGAAAACGCTCAATATATCTTCTAACTTTTTAGAGCCTATTTTTTTCTTAACACTATTTAGATAGCCGTTTGATAGACCACACATTTTTTCAAACTGTGCCTTTCTAATATTTTTAGATTTTATAAAAACATTTACTCTATCTATAATTGTCTGATTTTCAATCATATTTATTTTCAATTAATCTATTAAACACAACAATATAAGAAAATTTTACGCAAAAAAGTAAATACGGCTAAAAATTAGATTTATCCCATACGGACGAAAGGATATAGATAACCTAACCTTCCCGGAACTATTCCATACCT
>JAJQEF010000002.1 GCA_021201795.1 Rikenellaceae bacterium | reverse complement strand
CTCTGTGCGTCAGCATTGGTGGAGCTCAGCGAAGCTAAAAGTTTTCTCCGTTAAATAAAAAAAAGGTGCCTAATCCGGCACCCTTAATCTATTTCGCAATCTTTCTTTCTTTTTTTGCTGCGTTTTTTATTTTTCCTTCTGCGTATACGGTCATTGAAAACTGAAAATGCCGAATAAGCCTGATGTCCGAATGCAATGGCACTGTCGATCTTGCTCCAGAATGAGCTTACACGGAACATGCTTCCGACGGTTTCTGTATTCACATTTATCCGTGTGCCTGTAGCGACGATGTCCTCAGAGACCCGCCTGCGTTCAGCATGAAGCTCGGAAAGAGTTCTTATCCGTGTGAAATCTACTCTTTGATTCTTTCTCATTTTTGTCTGAGATTATTCAATATATCAGTTATCATGTCGCTGAACATCCTCACTACGCTGCTTGCTATAAGCCTCTTGCTCAGCACGAAGACGATAAGCGCGATAACGAGGAATATGAATCCCAATAGTAGCGATGCGTAGATGAATGATCCCAATACCTGGGTGAGCCACCATACTAACGCGGCAGAAAGAAAAACAGAGGCAAATATAAGTAAGATAACAAAAACAAAGACACTGAAAATGGTACTTACCAGTTTCGATGAATTCTCGATTATGCCCAATGCCAGACTCTCGGATTTCAATTTAATGAATTCGAAGAAATCGGTGATGAGCTGTTTTATTACACTGCCTTTGTTTTCTTCCATGGGAATACTATTCGATTATGTCCTGAATTTCCTCAGGTAGTTCGCGTTTGCATTTTTTCAACGACTGCATGAGCATCTCCTGCTCTTTGTGATACATGTCTTTGAGTTTTCTGCGGGTTTTGCGTCCTTTTTCAGGAGCGAAAAGTAGTGCTACAGCTGTTCCGAGAGCAGCACCGCTTACGAATGCTAAGAATGAATGACCTTTCATAACTTTTTCTTTTAATTGTTATACAATTTGGTTATTTTCAATTATGCAACGTCATGCAATAATCAGTCCATTCTACCAATAGAATATTATCCCGAGACGCTGCAGTCTATTCCTCTCATTCTTACTTTTTCCGCTATCGCGTTAAGTTCTTCGATACTTACCTTGTGCAGGTTCTTCGCCGGAGTTTCCCGGTCGATAGTGTATATCATAACCTGTCGAGGTTTTATTTCTTCCACCAGTTTCAGCCATGCGTCGACTTCTTCCTCTGTCGTGTTATCGATCTTCCGTCCTTGGTACTCCCCTCTAAGGGACATTGTCTGGATTATAAGGCTGCCGTGGAATTTTTTCATATTCTCTACGGTGCGCCTCAAATCATAGTTTCCGAGCGGATCGTCAATCAGTTTTACGGTCTCTTCCAAGGCAGAATCCAGTTTCAGTATGTTGCGGTCTATTTTGTTTAACGCATCTCTTACCGATTCATTGCCTATCATCGTGGCATTGCTCAAAACCGCGATTTTTGCGGAAGGAGCGAATCGGTCCCGTATCTCTACGGTATCGTCGATAATGGCTGAGAAGTCAGGGTGCATCGTCGGCTCGCCATTGCCTGCGAAAGTTATCACGTCAGGCAGTAAATGTTCCGTACGCATCTCGGCCAGCTTGGAAGACAGCTCTTCTTTAACCACCTCTCTTGGTGCGAAACGAGGCTTCATTCCGCTCTTCGCCCAACCGCATTCACAATAAATACAATTGAAAGAACATAGTTTATTGTCGACAGGCAGAAGGTTTACGCCTAAAGATATGCCGAGCCGACGGCTTTTAACCGGTCCGAAAATTACGGAACCGAACAATGATGTTCCCATAACATCAACAAATTACATGTACGAAATTTAATAAAATAAAATGTAAAATACTAATTTACCGGTGCAAATCTTTAATATAGGAAGCAATTTTTTCCATAAGCCATTTAGGCGTGGATGTAGCGCCGCATATTCCTACTGATGAGCAACTTTCGAACCACGGAGTTTGAATTTCGGTCTCGTCTTCGATTTTATAGGACCGGGGATTCGCTTCGAGGCATGTTTCGAACAGTGCCTGTCCATTAGAACTTTTTTTTCCGCTCACGAATATTATGACATCGTATTTAGATGTGAACTCCTTTAGATGAGGATTTCGATCCGAGACGTTTCTGCAAATGGTATCCTTAACGATAACTGTGCTTTGCGAACGGTTGGTTATTTCATCTTTTATTGTGCTGAAGAGTTCTAAACTCTGTGTGGTTTGAGACAAGAGATATATGGGCCGAGTAAAATCGAGGGCCTCGAGGTCATCGAAATTTTCGGTAACCAGTGCATCTTCGTTTACCTGTCCGGTAAGGCCTACTACCTCCGCGTGCCCTTTTTTTCCCAGAATAACCACCTGCCCGTTAACTTCCTGCATTTGTTTATGGGCAGAGACTATTTTTTTCTGCAGCCCCGCAACTACGGGACAGGTTGCGTCGATAAGTTTTATTCCGTATTTTTCAGCCAATCGATATGTGGCCGGAGGTTCGCCGTGTGCACGTATAAGAACTGTTTCTCCGGCGATTTCCGGAAAAACATCGCGTGATTTAATAAAGCCGAGTCCTGATTGTTCCAACCGGGATACTTCCACCCGGTTATGCACGATGTCGCCGAGACAGAAAACTTTCAGTCCTTTTTCAAGACTGTCTTCAGCCTGAGTGATTGCATTTACCACACCGAAGCAGAATCCGGATTTTTCATCTATTTCGACGATCATTTTATCAGTTTGTCTATCTTTTCCGATACCCACATCATCTGCTGCTCCACGCTGAGATTGCTGTTATCCAGGGAAAGAGCATCTTCTGCTTTTTTTAACGGACCTACGGTGCGCGTAATGTCTGCATTGTCGCGTTTAAGGATGTTCTGAGTAATTTCTTCCAGAGAAACTTTTTTCCCGGCTTGGGACAGCTCCATATATCTTCTCATAGCTCGTATCTCCGGATCTGCGGTCATAAAAATTTTCAATTCGGCATCCGGAAAGACTACTGTTCCGATGTCCCTGCCGTCCACAACCACTCCTTTCTCTTTACCCATTTCACGCTGCAGTGCCACAAGATGTTCGCGTACTTCCGGAATTCCGCTTATAATGTAAACATTGTCCGAAACGGTGACTTCCCTTATTTGTTCGTCGATTTTTTGTCCGTTTAGGTAGATGCTGCTCGCTTCTATATCAGGATTATATCTGAAAGTTATTTTTATTTGCGGAAGGCTCTTTATTAGTTCTGCCGTGTCCACAGCGCCAGTCGAATCGATCAGACCGTTCTGCATGGCATAAAAGGTAACTGCCCGGTACATCGCTCCGGTGTCGATAAATATATAGCCGTATTTTTTCGCTATACTTTTTGCGAACGAACTTTTACCCGATGATGAGTAACCGTCTATGGCTATTATTATTTTACGCATTTTTATGGTATTAAAGGTATTTTAACAAATAATGTCACTATAGCTGCCACCCCCAGTCCTATTATTAACGCACCGGAAGCCTTGTTAATATATAAAAGATGCCTCGGGCGGAAATTTTTTCTTAAAAAACTGATAAAAAACGTTAATACTGTCCACCATATGGCTGCTCCCCCGAAAACTCCGATTACAAGCATCCCACCCTCTATGTGGCGCAGTTCTTCGGTCGGTACCCCGAATGCGGCGAATAACGCGACAAACATAAGGATAAATGCCGGATTGGAGAGCGTTAAAAAGAAAACGGAAATAAAGTCTTCCCACAAACTCCCCTTGTTCAACCGTATTTTTTTTATCTGCACCACCGTATTCCGCAGAAAAATCCGAAGACCCACAATAATAATGATCGTTCCTCCGATTAATTTCAGGTAGAATATATTATCGTTTATGAAGGCGCCCACGACTCCCAGAAAGAACGAGGCGATTACGGCAAATATTAAATCTGCCGATGCGGCTCCCAGCCCTGCGACAATTCCGCATTTATGGCTCTTACTCAGGGTTTTCTGGATGCAAATGACGCCTACCGGACCTAATGGTATGGATGCTGTGAAGCCTATGATAATTCCCGTGCATAATATTTCGAACCACATTTATTTATCCAGTAATCGTGTTTAAATATTTTACGAATGTACAAAAACTGTTTTATAAAATATAACTGTTAACTTTACATAATATTTTTTAGTTATGCCTAAGAGAGTTTTATACCCCATTATATCGATACTGTTATTCTCTGTTCCGTGGTTCGGAGGACCCGGATATTTTCTTTTCGGAGCGTTTGTTCCCATGCTTTTAATTCAGGAGGAATTTAACGGTCCGAAGAAAAAAGGAATTAAAAACAGATTTTTTACGTGGTACACACTAACATTTCTGTGCTGGAATATCGTAAATGTTTACTGGATCAAAAATGCAGTATGGATAGGTGCGATAGCTGCCATAATTATCAACACCATACTTATGGTAGTTCCGTTCATGATATATCATTATGTATGGAAAAGAGCGCACCGGGCATTAGCATATACTTTATTCGTCACTGCGTGGATCGCAGCGGAATATATCTATCTGCATGGAGAAATTTCTTTTCCCTGGATATTGCTGGGTAATGGTTTTGCAAACGATGTAAAGGCTGTTCAGTGGTACGAATACACCGGATTGTTCGGTGGAAGTATTTGGGTGCTTATTATGAACCTTTTGATTTTTAAGGCGGTAAAAAAATATAGAAATGCTAAGAATATCCTACACTTTATATTACCCGTTCTGGTTGCTGTCGTACCGGTTACAATCTCTTTAATGATATATTACAATTACGAAGAGAAGGAGGCGCCTATTGTAGTCGAGGTCGTCCAGCCTAATATATTCGAGGAAGAAAAATTTATGACGATGACCCAGCGCGAACAGATAAATATAATACTCGAACTTTCTCAAAATGCCCCTCAGAACGTGGATTTTATCGTTACCCCCGAGACTTCCGTGGATCATGGAATATGGGAAAATAAGCTTGAGGAAAATATAACGCTGGGCTGGTTCAAAAGATTTCTTTTCGATAATTATCCTTCATCTTCCTTTGTTCTGGGTGCGACGACTTACAGAAGATATGACGAGAATAACAGGTCGATAACTTCGCGTACAAACCCTAATATAGATTTCTGGTACGATGCGTACAATACTGCGCTTTTTATCGATACTACCGATATAATAAGAGTTTACCATAAAAATAAACTTGTGATCGGAGCAGAGACAATGCCCTTCTATGAGCAACTGAAATTCCTGGAGAAATTTTCACTCGATCTGGGTGGATTTACGGGACTTATGGGGCGCGACATGGAGCGCACCGTATTCGTTAAAGACGATAATAAAAAGGTGGGCGTAGCGATTTGCTATGAATCCATTTATGGAGAATATTGCGGAGAATTCATCGATAACGGAGCGGAGTCGTTATTCGTGATCACTAATGACAGTTGGTGGGGGAACACTGCTGGGCACAGGCAGCATTTTGCTTTCGCGCGTCTCAGGGCCATCGAATTCCGCCGTTCGATAGCGAGAAGTGCCAACACCGGTATATCCGGATTCATCGATCAGCGCGGAGATATAATTTCCCGAACACGATGGGATGAAAGAACCTCGCAGACCGGACGTATCAATTTAAACGATAAGATTACATTTTATGCCAAATACGGCGATATGGCTGGACGGTTGGCTTGTTATGTGTTTCTTCTGGGGATATTATATTATGTCGCCTATAGCCGCAGGAAAAAAGATCATATCGTAAAATAATACGGAACTCTATGTTCTGCTGAAGCGGGTTCTGTTATCATTGATTTTATTCGTATTGGTTACCGCCCATTCTACGAGATTTTCTATATGAGGCAGCAGGCTTCATCCAAGTTCTGTGAGCTTATATTCAACCCGAGGAGGCACTTCGGCATATATTTTTCTCGATATCAAACCATCCTCTTCAAGTGTACGAAGTGTAACGGTGAGCATGCGGTGTGAAATGTCTCCGATCGAACGGTTGATCTCATTGAAGCGCATCGTGCCGTTTGTGCTTAACGTTAGAAATATGAGTATGGACCATTTGTCTCCTAAACGATCCAGAATGCTCCGTATCGGACAGGTATCGTTACTTAAAAATTCTTTCATTTTTTTTCATTTATAACATTTTGATTTTTAATAATAGTTGCATATAGGTAACCATCTTATTATCAAGTGCGTTCTTGTTTTTGAGTTTTTTCGGAAGTAGCTTTGCTGTATAAAAGTAATAAAGTTACTTAAAGTAACAAAAGTATTAATTTAAAAATTTATTGTCATGGCAAAGAAAACAGCGGTTTTAGCGGTAAATCCGGTCAACGGATCAGGGTTATTCCAATATCTGGAATCATTTTATGAAAACAACGTTCCTTTCACTGTATTTGCAGTGGCCGATACTAAAGAAATAACAACTAATTCCGGTATCGAACTGGTGGCAGATAAAGTGATTGCCGATCTCAAGGGCATAGAAGATGAATATGAGGCGTTAGTTTTTGCGTGCGGAGACGCGATGCCCATGTTCAATGAGAATGCAGATAAAAAATACAACCGGGATCTAATGGAGGTTATATCTGTATTCGGAAAGAAAAAAAAGTTTATTATAGGACACTGCGTTGGTGGACTGTTATTCGATCTTGCAGGCATTGCTGCCGGCAAAAAACTCGCACTGCATCCTTTTGTAAAATCAGCGGTAAATACCGCTGTTGCTACGGATGAAGATTATGTGGTTGACGGGAATTTCTTTACTGCTAAAAATGAAAATTCATTAAATAAACTGATAGATAAGGTAGTAGATGTTTTGAAGTAGTAAGATTATTTATTGTGGATAATGCGGGAATATTCCCGCATTTTTTTGTTGTATTTTCGTAAAAAATATGAATGCTGCTTATATAGTACTATATGTGCGGTTCGATTATATAAAAAAAAATACTATATTGCGTAGCTGAATGGTTAAAATACTATAAAATAAAAAATATGAAGAAGATCATTTTAATGATGTTTTTATGCTTTCTCATGTCGTTCGGAACACTGTTGGCAGCAGGAAATATTAAATTCGATGCAAAAAAATTTGTGGATAAAACTCTTGAATTACACGATGGAGCTTCTGTAAAATATCGCGCTTACGAGAATATTTATTATGTCGGTAATGTGGTAGATTCGGTTTGCCAGACCCTAAATATATTTGTTCCGGAGTCTGCGTTTAAGAACAACAAGAACACACCGATCTTCCTGAAGACCAATGTGGGCGGTTACCGTGCTTCGAAGGCCTCTGGACCGTCAGCAAAAGATGCGACCGGAAGGGCGTTGCAGGAAGGGTATATTGTCGTGATTCCCGGTTCGCGCGGTTCCGATTCAAAAATTAAGGATTCGGAAGGTAACAACCTTTACACAGGGAGAGCTCCTGCGGCGATAGTTGACCTTAAAGCTGCTATACGTTATCTTCGTTACAATAAGAAAACCATACCGGGAAATACCGATCTGATAATTACCGACGGGACAAGTGCCGGTGGTGCTCTATCTGCATTACTCGGAGCTTCGGGAAACAGTTCTGATTACGAGCCGTATTTGAGTGAGCTCGGTGCGGCCAAAGAGAGAGATGATGTATTTGCTGTAATTTCTTTTTGCCCTATTACCGATCTTGAACATGCGGACATGGCATACGAATGGATCTACAGTTGGGCAAATATCCAGCCTCGCGGACTCTCTCCGTATCATTTCGATGTTGCAGAAGAGTTGGACCAGAGATATCCGGAATACCAGAATAACCTTGGCATTAAATTGCCGGACGGTACTGCGCTCACGACAAATAATTATCTGGAGTACCTTAAAACCCTTATTGCAGATTCTGCAAAAAAAGCGTTAGATAAAGGTGAACAGATAGATACTCAGACAGGTGTAACAATTAAAGATAATGAAATAGTGGTGGATCTGGATGCTTACTTGGCTTATATTCCCACTATCAGGTCGTTGAAAATTCCACCTGCATTCGATAAACTGGGAGTTTTGGAACAGGATGCTACCCCGGAAAATCAATTATTCGGAAATAGTAAGGGAGAACCTGCAAATTTTACCGATATGGGCCTGAAGCTGGCTAAAGATGACTTTTCTCTGACTGTTTCTCCGGAAATGAAAAAAAGAGTATATCTGATGAATCCTATGAATTACATCGGGGAAGCTGGAGCTAAAACAGCAGAAAACTGGTATATACGTCATGGTGCTGTCGACAGGGATACTGCATTCCAGGTTCCGGTAAACCTTGCCCTGAAACTACAGAATATCGGTTATAATGTCGATTTCGATCTTTCATGGGGGCGCGGACATATGGGTGATTACGACCTCGACGAAGTGTTCGAATGGATCAGGAAAATCGTTGCTGTCAATTAACGGTGTAGATTTTTCACATAAATAAAATGAAGCCGTCTGTAAAGACGGCTTTTATTATTAACGTCCGGTTTAGCCAATAAATAATGGAATTAAATCCTTTTCGACCAAAAAAGTCAATTTTGTAAAATCGAGTTGTTGATACGGAGACTGTTTCAATATACTCCTCTTAAAAAGTGCTATTTTAAGGGAGTTTATTAAAATGCATGAAAAAGCAAAAATTTGATAACTCACTATTTTTTATTCAGAAAAAGATATTTTTTTCTTACTCGTTTTGCCTTATTTTTTCCTTTTTTGGATAGTAGTTTTAACGAAGCCCATTTGTGGCTTATTTAACTATTTGGATATAAAAAATATATTAGTTTACAGAGAAGTAGTCAGATATCTCACGAAGGGCTGCCGATGGTAATTACCGCTACCCTTAAGCCGAGGCAAACTCCTCGTGTCGGAAATCTTGTGATATCCATAGTCAATCCAGCCTACAATGGCTAAAGTTTTATGGAAACTTCATTGACTGGAATGTTCTGATTATTTTTTTTTCGGGAATGGCGGGTTGCCCATAACCTGCCGATCCTATTTCCCTCTTGCGGTAGCCGTTATTTTTTTCATAAAATCGGTTTTGGCTTCGGTATAACCGTCTCTGTCGTTACGGAATTTATTGGCAAGTACGCTTTTAAGTTCCGCATATTCTTTTGCAGTCTCAGAATGATTCACAAGGGAGTTTCTAAAGTGTATCTCATCCCAGTCTCCGACATATCTGACATGAAGATGAAATACCTCATTTTCGAATCCGTCAAGGGTGTAACCTTTCAGGAACAATAAATGAGGCGCATGTTGTTGAGGTCGATCATTTAAAATCCATCCGTTGTTTTTGAGTTTTTCAGACATTTCCGTTATATCGGTCGTTTCGTTTATCTCCATCAGTATATCGATGGTCGGTTTTGCTTTCAGTCCGGGTACGGAAGTACTTCCTATATGCCTTATCCGACAGATATTTTTTCCGATAAGATTTTTTAGTATTGCTTTCTGCTTTGCGTAGACCGATGGCCATTCAGGGTCGTAATCCGTGAGAATAATAGGGAACAGCTTCCATAACTCCTCATTGCTCATTTCATTTAATTCCTTTGCCATCAGATTTCCTCGTAAAATTTTCTTTTGGTTTTGGATAAGGTTTGTAATACTTCCTGTACGGAATGCTCGATAAGTTCCAGTATGAGTTCAACAGGAACATCGCTCTCGAAAATAATCCTGTTCCTTTGGAGTGACTTAGGATGATGTCCATGGCTTATTCCCGCATATTTTTCCCGCAATTCCAAAGACCGTTCAGGGTTACATTTCATATCTGCAGTAAAAACACCGTTCGCTGGTTCGAGCGGAACCATGCAGAAAATTTTCCCCATTACTTTAAATACGAGTACGTTATGATGAATGAATGGAAGGCTCTCTGTCGATCCTTTTATTGCGAGGCATTGTTCCCGTAGTTCTTCAACGTTCATTATCTATATTTTGAAATTAAATACTTCCAATTCGGAATATCCATAGTTAAGGACGTATAAAAGGTACTGAAAATAATTACTATGACAAAATAATGGTGCCCGGAATATCTATCGATTATTTTTCCGATGCAGAAATTCTTCGAAAAATTTTTCCCTGTAGCTGATACCGATCGCGATCTCATATTTTCCTATAAAAATATCGTTCGCGTCGAATGATTCGATATGGTCGGTATTTACAATGTAGGATCTGTTGACCCTCATGAAATTACGTTGAGGCAGTATTTCGGATACCGATTTAATGGTCATTTTTGTTATTATCCGCCGGTTGGTCATTTGTAATACGATATAATCCTTTAGCCCTTCGATGAAGAGGATGTCTGTGAATCCGATTTTTACAAATTTTCTATCGGATTTGACGAAAAAATAATCCTCTTCAACTGTATCCGCTTCCGATTTTTCTTCCGAGATCAATAAATCATGATAAGATACGGCTTTTACCACTGCACGTTTGAATTTTTCCGGAAGTACCGGTTTAACGAGATAATCCACAGCATCCACTTCGTAACTGTCAAGGGCGTATTCTGCATAAGCTGTGGTGAAAATGACCAATGTGTTTTTAGGAACCGCGTGTGCAAATTCCAGCCCTGTCGTTCCGGGCATGCATATGTCGAGAAAAATGAGATCCACTCGGTTATTTTCAATATATTCTGCAGCGCTTGCCGCGTTGTTGAATTTTCCGGTAATGGTTAATTGTTCGAAATCTTCTGCCGGTAATTCTATGGCTTCCCTGGCTAGTGGTTCGTCATCTACGATTATACATCTCATATTTCAAGTTTTAAAGTCACTGAATATTCGTTCCCTGACTCATTTATTATCAGTTCGTGTGATGAAGGATACAGTAGTGCGAGCCTTCGCCGGATATTGTTCAGTCCGATTCCTCCTGCACTTTTTCCCGCTTTCTTTTCAAAAGGTTTAGAATTGATGCACCGGAATACAATTCCTTTATCCCATTTACCGAAATCTATCCGTATGTAAGAAAGATTGTTGCTGTCGTGGTTGTGTTTTATTGCATTTTCCACAAAGGGAATAAAAATCATCGGAGGAATGGTTATGTCGTCCTTTACGTTGCTTTCAATTGAGAAACTGAAATTATCCCTGCGTATCTCTTCCAGTTTTAGATAATCATTCAGAAATATGATATCTTCTCCCAAAGTTACGTTATTTTTTTAACTGTCACCGATCTGATACCGTAAAAGGTCTTCAAGACGAAATATTATTTCAGCAGCTTCCGGTCTTTGCTTGCGTACAAGTAAATAACAATTATTAAGGGTATTGAAAAGAAAATGCGGATTGATCTGGTTTTTAAGCATCTGTAACTCTGTTTCCATATTTGCTTTCTCCAGTTCGCCGCGCCGTTTGGAAGTGTTGATCCATTCTGAAAATATCACTAATGCGGAAAAACCCGCAAAAAGTAAACCGATCGTAGCAGAGGAGGAAAATAACGCTAAAAATGTAAACCCTGTATCTGAACTCTGGTTACCCGAAACAACGCCTTGTAGAATACCGTTGGCAATGAAAAGTACAGCGATAAGTCCCGTAACGGATAATACGTATGTAAGGAATCGTTTTTTCAAAAGCAAAGGTTTGGCAAGCAGATATATATTTGTGTAAACGAGAATATCCACCAGAATAAAATAAATAAACCATATTAATAACCGGTCGTTATTGATCCCACGAACTTCCGATGGTTCGAATAGAATATTTATGGTTACAAGCGCGACGAATATCTGTATAAAAATATGCTTTAACCATTTTTTACGTGGAGAAGTTATTATCTCCGATATTATGTCGTCAGGTCGGTTCATAGTTCCAGAGAAATATTCAGAATTCTGTCGTTGATTGTGTAAGTAAATTTATCCCCGTATAAAGTGCTGAGACGATTTGCTGCGCCCATGATGGCGGTATCTGCAGGACTTATATCTCCCGAGCAGGTAAATTGAAGTATGTTATTGCTGACAGCGTATTTCACGGATATTGCTTTGTTTTCTCCTCCCGACAATATGGTTTTAACAAATGGTATAAATAACAGCGGTGGAATAAAACAACTGCATATCTCTCCTTCATCCTCGACTTTATATTCAAGGGAGGTATCTATGTTTTTCATAAGTCCGAGATAATTTTCCAGGAAATCTATTTCGGATCTTAAAGGAACTTTATTTTTAGAAGTTTCGTATAGTTGATACCGGAGCAGTGTGCTCAATTTAATCAGTAGTTCAGCAGATCGTTCGGCACATTCAGAAGACAATTTTCCGGATAAATGAAGCGATTGGAGAAGTATCTGAGGATCGATAATGTTTTTAATGGATTCTATGTCGTGTGAAAGCAAACGGTTTTCTAACTCGGAAATGGTTTTTTCCTCTTCCATTAAATTCTTCATCAGTACAGTTAAAGAAACTCCTGTCATACATAGGAACGTAAGTGCGGAGTCAGAGATATAATTCCAGATTGCCGCTGTGTCGAGTTCTTTTAATGAAATGGAATTAATGATGTTGCCTGCAACAACGCTTTCACAATATCTTATCAGCATAGCCAACAGAATCAAAAGAAATGATATTGCCAGGTAGGCAGAATATTTTTTCCGTGCCAGATATTGAGGCACGAGTTTATATATATGCAAATAGGCAACTGCAAGATAAACTACAGTATTTATGGCCGTAAACAGGTAGTTGACTTTATTACCGATTTCAGGGTACGAATCGTAGAAACTAAGGTTCTGGCTTAACGATACTATAAAAAATACGGATATAAGAAACAAATGCCTTACGAGTTTCATTCGATGATTCCTCAGCATCATGTAAGGCATTGTTTTAATTTTTATGAAAGGCATCTGGATCGTATTTTGTCCCGAAGATAACGTTTATTGAGAGTTTAGTTATTTTCTCCATTGCATTTTTTGCGGTCTTTTTTCACTTTTACAGAGTTCATAATTTTAAACGCTGTATCGAACATGCCGTTTTTCCAGCCTTTCATCGATAATTCGCCCGCAATAACGTCTTCGAATGTCTTCATAACTTTGTCGCAGTCTTCCGGAGCTATTCCTGTACGTTTTGAAATTTCGAGTATTAATTCCGTATGATTCATGATAATGAAGGTTTAAGTATTAAAAACGGTAACCTATTCCGAGCGATATTGTCTGTGTGCGTATACGGGAGGTCTTCTTCCTGGAACTGAAATCGTAGCTCAACTGGTATCCCCCGTTTACGGATATCTTGTTTTTAAATTCATAACCAGTACTTATTCCTCCACCCGCATACCAATGGTCCAGTTCGATAACATTTTCAAACGGGGAACCTTCCGGGAGTTTCTCCGTTCTTATATCGGCGCTTAATCCATAACCGATGTGCGGACCTGCACCGATTAATATTTTACCTGTTCCTGCCCGGAATTCTTTTTGTACGTATACCGGTATCTCCACTGCCGCGTATTTGTATTTTGTCTTCTCGTAGGAGGTGCGGAGCTTTGCTTCAGTGTATTTTAACGATAGTTCAGGCTGTACAGAAAATCCCCTGCCTATTTCGGTTTTAACAAATCCGCCGAACGAGACTCCCGGATGGAACTTCCCGTTACTTTCGTCTTTGGATGTTAAACTGACATTTGTAAGGTTTCCGGATAATTTCAGACCGAATGTCGTTTGTGCGGATACGCTAAAAGCCATAGTAAAACTTAAAAACGCCGCTGCAATAATTCCTTTTTTCTTCATTATCGTAATATTTTTTTGTTTCTGATTACGATACAAATGTAGAGTCAGGAATAGCCTGTTTGCGGGAATATAGACGGGTTGCAGAATTCCGGAGACGGATTCATGATTTTTGTCGACGTTTGAAAAATAATCCCCGGGATTGCCGGGGATTAGAGGATCAATATTTAAACGATTCTTTTTTCAAATATATCCGGTAGTCTTTTATCATTCCCGGAGCATCCGCTTCCGCCCGCGGGAGATACTGGAATCCGCTGATGCTATATTCCGCACCGAGGTCGATAACTATCTGATGTGGGTATTTGGCCACAGATCGACTGTATCTGCTGTTCCAGAAGGTCGATTCCTGAAGGTCGAATACCTTATCCGCGGTGTTGTTGGCTTTTACAATCTCTTCGCTGTCCGCGTAAACTATTTTCCAGTTCTGACGCGAAATACGCTTCCCGTCCGCATCGAGGATTTCCAGTTCTGCTATAGCCGCCATGTCGTCATTCCCGTAAGAATTCAACCCTTCGAGGCAGAAATATCTTGTCTGAACACTCTGTCCGAATGCTATCGTCTGCCATCCGTTGCCAGGTGCGAATGTCGATTCCAGTACTGGTTTTTCTGCACTGAGATCGAGATTTTCTCCTTCCTTGCGGTGTGTCTGTATACCGTCTTCTCTCAACAGGTCCAGAATAGGATATCTTAGACCGCTTATTTTATTTTCTTCCGGAGAAACGATGTCGAGAATGATTATTTCATTTTCCCCTTCTTTAAGCCAGCATCCTGGAACGTAAAGGGTCTGCTGAGGTCCTATCTCCCAGAATCGACCCAGCGCATAACCATTGACCCATACCAGTCCCTTGCCCCATGTGGTCATATTCAGGAAGGTATCCCCTGTTTTTGTAAGGTTGAAGGTTCCGCGGTAGTATGCTGGCATGTCGGTTTTCCCACTTAGTTTCTTAAATTGTTTATCACTGCTGAAGGCATAGTCCACGGGGAAATTATACACTTCCCATCCTTTCAGTTCTATATTTTTTTTCTGGGTTTTCAATTCGACTTTTTCGGTAATTCCTTTGAAATCGTGTATCGCAACACCGAAGTTAACGCGTCCCATTGCCTCGACCAAAATATCTAAAACTGCGTCTTGTCTTACGGGAGGCAGTATAACGGAATTTTCACCCTTCCTTCTGTCCATTTTACCGATAAATTTTCCATCCACGTAAACCTGACCCCAGTCATGCACATCCGTTACTATAAGAAGCTGCTCCTCGTTGGATGCATCGAGTTTTGTGCGGTAAAGAATGCTTCCCCATCCCTGATCGAATTCTTCCATGCTTTTAATGTTCTCCGTGTAGTTTGCTTCAGGGAGATTGTGGAACAATGGTGCGACTTCGTTAAGGCTGAATTGAGGAATGGATATCGTAGGAATGGAATCCGGGATATCGATAAGCTTCTGTCCCTTGTCCAGATGCCGGGAGAGAAGTTCACGAAGCTCATAGAATTTCGGAGTCGCTTTGCCGGACTCGCTTATCGGCGCGTCATAGTCGTAAGAACTGCACATTGCCGAGTAAGCAGGGGAGTTTGCGCCTCCCCAATGTCCGAAAGTAGTGCCTCCGTGGGCCATGTAAAGGCTGAAGGATATGTTCTTCTCAAGCATTTCCCTTAGTCCGTTGACCATTGCGGTAGAGTTTCGTGTTTCGTGTTTTTTACCCCAGTGATCGAACCATCCCGACCAGAATTCGCTGCACATGAGCGGTATGTCAGGACGCATTTCAGAAAGTTTCTTGAACTGCTGATCTATATTCGCGCCTGTTCCGAAATTTATCGTCCACAACAGGTCGTCAAGAGCGTTTCTCTCGAAATTGGAGCTCCAGTCGCACTGGGAAAGCGGTACCTCGTTGAATCCCGCATCTTTAACGATATCGCGTATCTCTGCAATATAAGGCTTGTCTATGCCGTAAGAACCGTACTCATTCTCTACCTGAACCATAATAATATTGCCTCCGCGTGTTATCTGAAGGTCGGCAAGCTGTTTACCCACTTCGTTCATGAATATGCGTGTACGCTCCATAAAGTACGGGTCGAGCGAACGCAGGGCTATGTCTTTTTTCTTCAGAAGCCACCATGGGAGTCCACCCATTTCCCATTCCGCACAAACATATGGTCCGGGCCTTACGATGAGAAACATGTCGTGTTTCTGAACCAGCCTGCTGAATTCAGCTATATCGTTCTGTCCGCTAAAATCGAATTTGCCCTCTTCCTGCTCATGAATGTTCCAGAATATATATATACATACGGTGTTCATCCCAAGAGCCTTACTCATCATAATGCGGTGCTCCCAGTATTCACGTGGAATCCTGGAGTAGTGAAGCTCCGCAGCTTTGATAACTATGGGCTCCCCGTTGACTAAAAAAGTATTTTTACCGATCTCGAATGTTGCTCTTTCTGTATTCTGCGCAGATAAACACGTCCCAGAAAGGATTATTACGAATAAAGCTAACAGTAGTTTTTTCATATTAATAAATATTTTTACAAATATAAATTAATATGCTGGATATCAGAATCGGCAGGAATTAAAATCCGTTTAAAAATGGAATGGGAACAGGAGAACTTTTCTGTTCCCCTGTGTATTTATTTCTTCATCTTCTTGTAAACCGTTGCGCAGCGGTTCACATTATATATTTGCATGTAGTGTTTGATCGTGCCGTCAGGGAATGTGTGAGGATAGGTAAAGAATCGTGCTTTTTTATCGAGCCTGTCGGGGCCTCCGTATTGTTGTTCATCGGTAGATAGTATTATCCTGTATCGTCCGGGGAAAAACACCTCGGTAGCGTAATCCGGAATACTGTTAAATGGCGACCAGTTAAAAACGAATAGCAGATCGTCATGGCTGAATACTATGGTATGGTTTTTTTCGTCCATTTGCAGGTTCCATGCATAACCCAGATTTAAGATCTTATATTTTTTTATCATAGCTATCATGGCTTTGTCGAATTCCGCCAGATAGCTGTACCTTAGGAGCCCGTTGTCTGCAAGAGACCACTGCCTTCTCGCATGGTCATAGCTCCAGTGGTTGCCTTCACGTGGGAAGTCTATCCATTCCGGATGGCCGAACTCATTTCCCATGAAGTTAAGATACGCCTGGCCCCCGAGTGAAACGGTAAATAAACGTATCATTTTATGAAGGGCGATACCTCTGTCTATCACATCGTTTTTGGAAGTGCGATTCATGTCGAAATACATCTCCTTATCCATTAACCTGAAGGCAATAGTCTTATCTCCTACCATAGCTTGGTCGTGTGATTCGCAATAAGCGATAGTTTTGACTTCGGGAAGGCGGTTTGTCATTATTTCCCACATATCCCATATGCTCCATTCCTCATCTCTTTGTTCCTTAAGGAGTTTTATCCAGAAATCCGCAATCGCCATCCCCAGCCTGTAATCGAATCCTACGCCTCCTTCTTCGATAGGGAAGCACATTCCCGGCATACCGCTGACATCTTCGGCGATGGTCACCGCGTTTGGTCTAAGTGAATGTACCAGCTTATTGGCCAGGGTGAGGTATAAAAGTCCGTCGCGGTTCACTGTGTCGTCGAAAAATTTTGTCCTGTCATCGAATTCGGTATAGCCGTGATGATGATATATCATGGACGTTACACCGTCGAACCGGAATCCGTCGAACCGATACTCTTCCAGCCAGTATTTTATGTTCGATAGAAGAAAATGCTGTACCTGCCATTTGGCGTAATCGAAAAGTTTCGAATCCCAATGCGGGTGATCCCCTTTAATTTTCGGGGAATAGATATCGCTTCCGTCGAATTTATTAAGTCCTTCATTAATATTTTTTACGTAATGCGCATGTACAAGATCCATAATAACGGCAATCCCCATACTATGGGCCGTTTTTATGAGGTTCTTAAGCTCTTCCGGAGTTCCGAACCTCGACGACGGTGCGAAGAAATTTGAAACATGATACCCGAAACTTCCGTAATAGGGATGCTCTGCTACCGCCATAAGCTGAATTGCGTTGTAGCCTTCTTCTTTTATACGAGGAAGAATTTTTTCTGTAAATTGTGTATAAGAGCCAATGCCCGGTTCTTCCTGTGCCATACCTACATGACATTCATATATAAGTAGGGATCCGATAGATCCGATGTCGAAATTATCTCCATTCCAGTCGAACGGTTCTTCCGGAGCCCATAACTGACCGTTGTAATTATGTGTTTTGGTATCTTCGACCGCCCTTCTGATGTATGAAGGTATTCTTTCGAGCCAACTGCCGTCACAGCCATGGACCAATAGTTTCACCTGTGACCCATGCACCAACCTGTACGCATATTCGCTGTCCGGTAGAAAAACCTCCCAGTTGCCGTTGTACATCCTCACCAGAGGGACTTCCGTACGGCTCCATCCATTGAAATCGCCGAAAAGAAAAACTTCCCTTGCCGAGGGGAGCCATTCGCGGAACCACCATCCTTTATCCTCTTCTGAATAATTGAAGCCGTAATATTTATATCCGTTGGCAAAATCGATTATACTTCCAGATCCCTGCTCTATCTCCGCAAGACGCTGCCTGTAGCGTTCATATCTGTTACGAAGTTCCGGCTCGTCCGGTAGTAACCAGGAATCTTTTTCCACGATTCCGAGATGTCCTTGAGAAATTTTTTCCACAGCCATAAAACTTTTTTCTTTAAAGTTAATAAAAACCAGCGGAAAAAATAATACCGCATATTCTGATATGCAATAATCTTACAAAAAGATATGTTATTCCGACAATTCGAAATCCAATTGTTTGCGTTGAAGATCAGCGCGGAGGACTTTGATCTTTACGGAATCGCCCAGAGTGAATTTTCTTTCACTTTTTCGCCCTACGACGCTGTAAGCCATTTCGTCGAAGTAATAATAGTCGTCGTTCATATCCCTTAGAGAAATCATTCCTTCAATCCCCGTTTCACACAGTTCGACATAAATTCCCCACTCGGTAACTCCTGATATTGTTCCGGTAAATTCATTTCCGATTTTATCCATCATGAATTCGACCATCTTATACTTTATCGATGCCCGTTCTGCTTCAGCTGCTCTTACTTCCATTGCGGAGGAATGTTCGCACTGGTTCTCATAGTATTCTTTATCTGCGGATTTACCGCCGTCGAGGTACTGCGCGAGCAGACGGTGAACCATCATATCAGGATAACGTCTGATAGGAGACGTAAAGTGCGTATAATAATCGAAAGCCAGTCCGTAATGTCCGATATTGTCAGTGGTATACACAGCTTTGGCCATAGTGCGGATAGCGAGGATCGAAATAAGATTCTCTTCCGGTTTGCCATGGATATTTTTCAAAAGTTTATTCATTTCTTTTGCTACTGCACGGCTTTTTTCAGCTGTCATGTAATATCCGAACCGGGTAATAAAACTTTTAAAATCTTCGAGTTTTTCTGGTGATGGGTCATCATGGACACGGTAAACAAATGTTTTTTCGTGTTTTTGTCCGCGTTTTTTCCTGCCGACGAATTCCGCGACCTTCCTGTTTGCCAGAAGCATGAATTCTTCGATAAGCTGGTTCGACTCCTTCATCGTCTTATAATAGACGCTCAAAGGTTTGCCGTTCTCGTCAATATCGAACTTGGCTTCGTCCCTCTCGAATGCGATCGATCCTTTTTTGAAGCGATCTTTTCTGAGAATCTGGGCCAGATTATTAAGGGTAAGTATCTCTTCTTTCATCTCCCCCTCGCCGGTTTCAATAACCTTCTGGGCATCTTCATATGTGAATCTTTTGTCCGAATATATCACTGTCCTTCCGAACCATTCTCTAGCTATATTCGCTTCTTCATCCATCTCGAATATGGCGGAAAAACATAATTTCTCTTCATTGGGACGAAGGGAGCAGAGTTGGTTAGATAATTTTTCCGGTAACATCGGAATTGTGCGGTCTACTAAATAGACAGAAGTCGCACGCTCGGTAGCTTCGGTATCTATTACGCTTCCCGGTCTTACGTAATGTGTTACATCAGCTATATGGACGCCTATTTCCCAAACTCCGTTTTTTATTTTTCTTATCGATAATGCGTCGTCGAAATCCTTTGCATCAGCAGGGTCAATGGTAAATGTGGGAACTGAACGCATGTCTCGTCGTTCGGCATAATCCTGCTTGGTTATGGTACCGTCGATTTTTTCTGCCGCATCGTTTATTTCTTCAGAGAAACGGTACGGCAGGTCGTATTCCGCGAGAATAGCGTGCATCTCAGTATCGTTGTCACCTGCTTTGCCGAGTATATCGATCACTTCGCCTACGGGATTCTTCATGGTAAGCGGCCAGTCCGTTATCTTTACAAGCACCTTGTATCCGTTCTCCGCTCCTTTGAGATCGCGAAGAGGAACGAAAGTGTCGTCAGGCATCTTCTTACTGTCAACCTTCACGAAGCCATGATTATTTGCCAGTTCCAGTTCTCCAACGTATTTTTTCTGGGATCTGCGGACTATTTCTACGATCTCTCCTTCGATAACTCCGTTGCGCCTTTTACGGAACGGAACCACTCTCACCGTATCTCCGTTAAGGGCATGGAGGGCATTTTTAGATTCTACCAGAATGTCTTTGTCCTGTCCGTCCACAACGATATATGCTATTCCGGAAGAAGTCATATCGACTATACCGGTTACTCCGTATTCTTCGTCCAGCTTAAGCTGGTATTTTCCTTTGCCCATCGATGAAATAATTCCCTCGTCAGCCATATTGTCAAGTATTGCATGAACTGCTTCCCGTCCCTCTTGGGTGGATATTTTAAGGCGCGTGCATAGATTTTTCAGTGTATATGACCTCAAAGGGTTATTCCTGAAAAAGTTTTCGAGATACGACCTTGTATCTTCGGTATTTATTGTTTTTGTTTTTTTGTTTCTTTTCACTTTGAAAAAGTATTAAATCTGTTGCAAAATTAGTAATTAATAATTAGATTCTCCGTTCTTTCGGGATTATGGAACTTTTTTATACTTTTATAGACTAAAAGTTATATTATGGCTACATTCGAAGTACGCGGAGGGAATCCGCTCAAAGGCGAACTAGTGCCGCAGGGAGCTAAAAACGAGGCTCTTCAGATACTGTGTGCTGTCCTCCTTACAAACGAAAAAATTATTATAGATAATATACCGGCCATTTCGGACGTCCTTCAACTTATAGATCTGCTTGCCGATCTTGGCGTAGAGATAGAGAAATTGGGTGAAACGACCTATTCCTTTAAGGCTGAGAAGGTAAATCTGGATTTTCTTAAGACCGTGGAATACAGTAATAAGGCTTCACGGCTGAGGGGGTCGGTAATGCTCATCGGTCCGCTTCTTGCGCGTTACGGTGTGGGCTTTATTCCCAAACCGGGAGGAGACAAGATCGGACGCAGAAGGCTCGATACCCACTTTATCGGGTTCGAGAAACTGGGAGCGAAATTTAATTTCGATACGGATGCCGCGTTTTACACTGTTAAAGCAGATAAACTCAAAGGATGCTATATGCTTCTGGACGAAGCTTCTGTCACCGGAACAGCCAATATTATAATGGCTGCAGTTATGGCTGAGGGTACGACTACTATTTATAACGCCGCTTGTGAACCTTATATCCAGCAACTATGCAAGATGCTGAACCGTATGGGAGCCAGAATTTCCGGGATAGCATCGAATTTGCTTTCCATTGAAGGTGTAACTTCACTGAAAGGTACGGAACATACTATGCTGCCGGATATGATCGAAATAGGCAGTTTTATTGGAATGGCGGCGATAACAGGTTCCGAAATAACCATTAAAAACGTATCTTACGACAATCTGGGAATAATTCCTTCACAGTTCAGGAGGATGGGTATAAAAATTGAACGGGCAGGGGATAATATATATATTCCCCATCATGATAATTATCAGATAGAGAGCTTTATCGACGGTTCTATAATGACCATAGACGATGCTCCGTGGCCGGGGCTGACCCCCGACCTTTTATCCGTTTTTGTAGTAGTGGCTACACAAGCGAAAGGAGCTGTTCTTATCCATCAGAAAATGTTCGAGAGCCGTCTCTTCTTTGTGGATAAGCTTATTGATATGGGAGCGCAGATCATCCTTTGCGACCCTCACAGAGCGACGGTGATAGGACACAATAAGCAGATGAAGTTGCGGCCGACTGTTATGACATCTCCTGATATTCGTGCGGGTGTGGCGCTTCTTATCGCCGCGTTATCCGCGGAAGGTAAGAGTATTATTCAAAATGTAGAACAGATTGACAGGGGATATCAGAATATCGATGGAAGGCTAAATGCCATAGGAGCGGATATAAGAAGAATATGATGATACATACGGAAGGTATAAAAAAAGCATTCGGGACAGTAGAGGTACTGAAGGGAATCGATCTCGATGTGGCAAAGGGGGAACTCGTTTCGATTGTAGGAGCCAGTGGAGCCGGTAAAACGACCCTTCTCCAGATACTGGGTACTCTCAGCAGGCCGGATGCCGGAGAAATTATTATCGACGGAGTCAGGACCGATAAAATGTCCGAAAAGAAATTGTCGGAGTTCCGGAACAGAAAAATCGGATTTGTTTTCCAGTTTCACCATCTTTTGCCCGAGTTTAACGCGCTGGAGAATGTGATGATTCCCGCATTTATCGCAGGAAGGGATAAAAAAGAATGTGAAGCAGAAGGCAGAAGGCTTCTCGATATTTTAGGCATGAGTCACCGTATTGCACACAAACCTACGGAACTCTCGGGTGGGGAACAGCAGCGCGTGGCCATTGCCCGTGCTTTGATAAATAATTCTGCAGTGGTTCTTGCGGATGAACCTTCTGGTAATCTGGACAGTCAGAACAAAGCGGAACTTCATAAACTGCTGTTCGATCTTCGCGACAGCCTCGGACAAACTATGGTAATCGTTACCCATGACGAAGAACTCGCGGACATGGCGGACCGGAAGATAATCATGCGCGACGGACTTATAATCGAATGACGGATGGAGAAACAGGAACTTAAAGAATTGCTCGAACGACTACACGATAAATATAACCACACGGATTTTATAGAACATGATCCGATTTCTGTACCGCACCGGTTCTCATCCAAGGAAGATATCGAGATCGCAGGATTTCTTGCAGCTACAATAGCTTGGGGAAACCGCAAGGCAATTGTTAAAAATGCGCATCGCATGCTCGATCTTATGGATGGCAGCCCGTATGATTTTGTCGTTAACTGTACCGATAGCGATCTGGATCGGTTAATGGTATTCGTACACCGTACGTTCAATGGGGAAGATTTTAAATGTTTTGTAAAATCCCTGAAACACATTTACATTAATTACGGCGGTATCGGTGAATACTTTGAAAACAGGTATTCGGAGTGAGGCGAGATGCCCGTGGTTCTTTCAGGATTCAGGCAGATCTTTTTTTGAACCCGGACACCCTCAGAGGGTAGGGCGGCATCTGTCCTCAATTGATAAGGGTTCAGCTTGTAAAAGATTAAATATGTATATCCGGTGGAGGGTCAGAAGAGATGACAGAGGTGTGGATTTTGGGTTGTGGGAAAAAATTCCGATGTCCTCTATATATCTTCCGCTGGATGTTCATGCGGGAAATATGAGCCGTGCACTCGGACTCTTATCCCGAAAACAGAACGACTGGAAGGCCGTTGACGAAGTTACGCGCAGTCTCCGTGAATATGATCCGGAAGATCCGGTAAAATACGATTTTTCACTTTTCGGTGCAGGTATCGACGGATTTCTCGACAATTAATAAAATATTATATTTGTAAAACATATTAAAACGCTATGAACCGAAAAAACTTAAGATTTTTAACATTACTTTTTGTAGCTGCATTTCTCAGCCTTGGCTCTATGGTGCAGGCGCAGGATCTCTGGCCTGACGGTACCCCGATTCCGGAATGGTTCCGCCAAAATGAAAAAACCGATATATCGAAGCTCGGCCAGAAATATGTTGTTACCGACCATGGGGTTGTTAATGACAGCAATATTATCCAGACTAAACAGCTTCAGGCCGTTATCGATAAGGCAAATGCCGCAGGCGGAGGTGTCGTTGTGATCCCACAGGGGACCTATCTCAGCGGAGCGCTCTTCTTTAAACCGGGAACACATTTGTATCTGGAAAAAGGAGGAATGCTCAAAGGAAGCGACGATATAAAAGACTTCCCTATAGTTATGACCCGTATCGAGGGGCAGACGCTTAAATATTTTGCTGCATTGGTGAACGCGGATAAAGTCGACGGATTCACTATTTCAGGCGAAGGTACCATAGACGGGAACGGACTACGTTACTGGAGGGCGTTCTGGCTGAGAAGGGATTGGAACCCTGCCTGTACGAATATGGATGAACAACGTCCGCGTCTGGTTTATATCTCGAACAGCAAAGATGTGCAGTTATCAGGAGTAAGGCTTCAAAATTCTCCTTTCTGGACGACTCACCTATACAAATGCGAGAATGTAAAACTTCTGGATCTTTACATTTATTCCCCGGAAAAACCAGTTAAGGCTCCGAGTACGGATGCAGTAGACGTGGACGCATGTACGAATGTACTCATCAAGGACTGCTACATGTCAGTTAACGACGATGCTGTAGCTCTTAAGGGCGGTAAGGGTCCTGCGGCTGATAAGGATACTAACAACGGAGGAAACAGGAACATCATAATCGAAGATTGCGTGTATGGATTCTGTCATGGTGCGCTTACTCTGGGCAGCGAATCTATATTTAATCATAACATTATTCTCAGAAGAATCCGCGTCGATAGCGCTCAGCGCCTCTTATGGCTTAAGATGCGTCCGGATACGCCGCAGAATTACGAATATATAACCGTTGAAAATATTACGGGTAATGCGTCGAATTTCATTTATATCCAGCCTTGGACCCAGTTTTTCGATCTTAAGGGTCATACGGAGATTCCGATGACTTATGCAAGCAACGTAACTATGCGTAATATCGACTTCGAATGTTCGACGGTATTTAATGTCAGCAGCTCGGATCAGTATATTCTTAAGGATTTTACATTCGAGAACCTTAATATCAAGGCTTCGAAGTATCCTAAAATAAAAGCGGATTACGTTGAGGATTTTAAACTCAGCAACATAACCATCAACGGACAGAAAGTATATTAATTCGTTCGATATATATTCGTAAATGGCCCTGAAGGGGCCATTTATATTTTGTCTTCTATTGAAACCCGGATTAAAACGGATAACCGATCCCGAAATTGAATGAAGACTGCCTTAATGTGAGGTGTTGTATCCAACGATACTGCTTAGGTTTGTTGGGGTCATGAAGTCTTAGGCCCCAATCCAGCCGGAAAATAAAGAAATTGAAATCGAGCCTTAATCCAAATCCTCCTGCTACGCCGAGCTGTTTATAAAAGGTGTCGAATTTAAATACCGCTAAAGGATCTTTGTCATCGCCTTCCGTGTACCAGACATTTCCGATATCTGTAAAAAACGCTCCATGGAAGAAGTTATATATAGGAAACCGGAACTCCAAATTGGTTTCAAGTTTAAAATTTCCGTACTGCATAGGGTACGGGTCATCTTGAGGATCATATAGACTCCCTCCCGGACCGAGTGTCCGAGCCTGCCATCCACGCATACTGTTCGGACCTCCTGCATAGAAGCGTCGGTCTACGGGTAGGTTATCCAATTTTGAATTGCCGTATGGAATTATGGAACCTATATAAAACCTGTAAACCAGATTGGTACTGTTTCCGAGGACAAACCTGTAACTCGCGTCCACATCCGCTCTTACATATTGAGCATACTGTATGCCGAAGAGTTTGTAAATATTATCGTCGTTCTTTTTGTTATTGAAAGTGTGTGCTATCAGGTTGAATAAATTACCGTTGCTCTCTGCGTTTGCTCTTACACGGAATGTGTTTTTATTTACACCGCTTACCTGGTTGTTGTAAATATAAGAGCCTGAGATACCGACCAGTAATTGTGACGTATAGCTGTTCCGTAAAAATTCATTCTTAATACTATCCCTGAAATTATTGTCTACGGAGTGCATCTTTATCAACGTTACATCGATAGGGCGTATAATAAAAGAACTGTTCTTATTATTTGTCCACGAATAGCCGACGGAACCTGACGAAAGTGTCCTTTTGTAATAAGGCCTGTTCTGGAGATTTATCGATAGATCGAACCGCGTCTTAACATTATTTTGTTTATTGTACCTGTCTACCCTGAATGGGGTTACGAATCGCGGCATGGTAAAACCTACGGCTCCACCGATCTCGTAAGAATTCTTCTTTGTATTCGATCTCATAAATTCATAACCACCTGTTGTGCTGATATCGAATAATTCTATACCGCGGAAAATATTCCTGTGCTGGTATCCTACCGTAAGTGACAGTCCGTAATAATTGGAAGTAGTCGTTCCTTCCATATCTATGCTGTAACTCTGGCGCGGACGGGGAGTCGCTGTTATGTGGTAATCCAGAAGTTTCTCCTTCGTGAAATCCCCCGATTCGTCACCGATGAAGGTCACTACATTGACGGATGCGGTATCCTCCTCGACTTTCGATAATATGATGTTAATATTCCTGAAATAACCCAGGTTAAAGAGGTTATCGTAAGCTCTCCTTATATCGGTCTGATTGTAAAGATAATTCGGATAAAGGTTTATGGCTCTTAAAAGTACGTCCGGTTTGACATTGAGGCTATTATTATAAATGAAATTAACCCCTCTGTACTCCAACGTGTCGAGCCTTCTAAAATAATCGCGGTCCCTTACGGAAGACGAAGCATTATAATCAGGTTGAATATATACGTCCCTTATCCTGAAAACAGCATTATTTTCAAGTATCGGTCTGTCCTCTTCATCGTAGCCGGATATATGCTGTCTTACCAGCATTCGTAAATTTATAACCATATCTTCCGGAACGGAATCGGCTATGTAGCTTATATTGTTGATCGTAAAATCATGATATCCAAGGTCTTTAAGGTAATATGTTATTCTTTCTCGTTCCGCCTGTAGCGTGTTTACATCGAACAGGTCGCCGGTATGGATTAGCGTATTCACACTGTCTTCCAATATTATAGGTTCGAGGAACCTGTCCTGGAATATCATCCGCACATCTCCGATTCTGTAAGGTGTACCTGTTCTTACGGAATATTCTACATTTATTTTTTTACCGACCGTATCGGTGAAAAAATCGACTCCCGAGTTTAAATAACCGCGGCTTCTCAGATAGACCGCCATGTCGTCTGCACTCTTGACGGCCAAAGTCGAATCATATACCACCGGAGGATCCCCGATCTTTCTTATCCATCTGTTGATACGGTTATTTTTTTCAGGATTTGAGAGGTTGTAAATATATGCGTTTACTTTCAATCCCAATAACCTGCTGTTAGGTTTTTGTTTCACATAGGGGGACAGTTCGCTCTTTTTGATCTTTTCCGAACGGGAGAGCCTGTCTTCCGGATTTTCATGTATAACGATATCGTTATTCGCCAAAAGATAATCTTCCGGCGGCAGTTTACGAGTGACACTGCATGAAACAATTAATATTTGGGCTATAAGTAATAAGTAAAAGGATATGATCCTCATCGGTACGGTCTGTTTGGTGCAATTTACGC
This sequence comes from Rikenellaceae bacterium, assembly GCA_021201795.1. Taxonomy (GTDB): domain Bacteria; phylum Bacteroidota; class Bacteroidia; order Bacteroidales; family Rikenellaceae; genus JAJBUQ01. The sequence continues at coordinate 79,783 of JAJQEF010000002.1, read as the reverse complement.
AAATTAATTCTTTTCCGGATAATAATAAACTGACTAAATCTCTACCAATTTATTTTTTATCGCGTAGACTACGAGATTGGCAGTATTTTTACAATTCGTTTTAGCCAGAATATTTGCCCTGTGCTTATCTACCGTTCGTTTGGAAATGAACAGTAAATCCCCGATCTCCTGATTGGACAATCCCTTGCATATCATCAGCAGTACTTCCCTTTCTCTTTCGGACAGTTCTTCATCGGTATTATGGATGGGTGTGTTTCTCAGATTGCTCACCAGATTATAAAGAAGTTCCTGTGAGAAATAAGAACCGCCGTCGTTTACCGTATCGATGGCACCCTGGACTTCGTCGATATCTGAATTTTTCAGGAGAAATCCTTTGACCCCTATTGACACCATGCTGAAATAATAATCCTCTTCTCCGAACATCGATAAAGTTATGATCTTGAGTTCCGGATAAATGGCCAAGGCCCTTTCCGCCGCAACGATACCGTTCATTTCAGGCATATCGATATCGAGAAGTATTACGTCCGCGCTGTTGATCTCCGGACAATCGAGAAATTCCCGGCCATTAGACGCTTCAGCGATAACCGTATACTTAGGATTTATATTCAGAAGGGTTTTGAGTCCGTTCCTGAATAATGTGTGGTCATCGACTAAGATAATCCTGCATGGCTTTTCTTCCATAAGTTTTTCGTGTTTACGTTGATCGTAATATGCGTACCTTTACCTGGCGCGCTTAAAATGTCTACAATGCCCTTTACAGAACCGATTCGGGAAACGATATTGGATAAACCCATTCCGCCGCCTTCCGCATCCATTACTTCTTCCGGTATGAATCCGATGCCATTATCCTCGTATTCGACGTAGATAGTATCGTTTTTAAGCTCGATGTTTAAATTTACCCTGCTTGCTTCGGCATGCTTCATAGTGTTATTTATCATTTCACATATAACCCTGTAAAGAATCACTTCGAGATCCGGGTCCAGCCTTGTATTATGTAGATCTGTATTAATATAGATCTTAACCGCATGAAAAACGGAAATCTTCTTAATAAAATTGTTCAATGCCCTTATCAGTCCGAAATTCATAAGTATGTGTGGGTTGAGATTGTTCGAAATCTCCTTCACGGATTTGATGGATTCATCGATGGCCGTACTTATATTTTCGATAATTTCTCTCTGTTGTGGAGCCGGACTGAGTTTTGCAAGTAACGATACGGACATTTTGGCCGATGAGAGGAGTGGTCCGATCCCGTCATGTATCTCATTGGAGAACCGCAGACGTTCTTTTTCTTCGGTTTGTATTATGGCGTTAAGTATCCTTTTTTCATAAAGTCTTCTTTTTTCCTCCATATTTGCGGTATAATTCAGGATCTCCCTTATAAGAAAAACTCCTGCGGCAAAACATAGAGAAGTTATGACCCCGATCCATACGAATACATCTTCCCGAATCTCGAATCTTTCTCCGATACTTTGTACTAACTCGACGATTCGCTGGGCGATCATAAGAGTAAGAGCTATGGATATCAACATCCATGACAGGTTGTATTTGGTCACCCGTGTGAGCCTTATTGCGACTGCAGCGGCAAAAAGCTGGAGTACAATCGATATTACCAGAAGAATTTTCAGTGCCATAATTTAATTATTCCATTTCAGAGAGTTTTTCGTTGTGGGATTCCCATTCTGAAAATATTTTATTCAGGGCTTCCTTCATGCCGTTGTATTCCGTGAAATGCTGCGGATCTCTCAAGTCGATCCCGAACTTTTCGGGCTCGGCGAGTTTTTCATCCATTATTTTAATCTCCGCTTCCAGCCTTTCGATCTCCGTTTCTGCTTTTTCGATAAGGACTTTTATCCTTTTGACTTCTTTGTCCAGCTTCTGTTTTTCAGCATAATCTACGGTTTTACCGGGCTGAATAATTTTTTCTTTTGCGGTTCTGGGTACTTCTTTTTTCTCTAACTCGGCAAGAGTTTCCATTTTTTTCGCTTCCAGAAAATCGTAGATCCCCCCCAGATGTTCTTTCACTTTCCCGTGTCTGAATTCATATACCTTATTCACCAATCCGTCGAGAAATTCCCTGTCATGGGAAATCACTATAACAGTTCCGTCGTATTTCTGTATGGCATGTTTAAGGATATCCTTGCTTCGCATATCCATATGGTTGGTCGGTTCATCGAGGATCAGCAGGTTGTACGGCTCGAGCATCAGTCTTGCCATGGCCAGCCTTGAGCGTTCCCCGCCGGAAAGAACCCTTACTTTTTTATCGATGTCCTCGCCACGGAACAGGAACGCACCGAGTATGTCCCTTAACTTTGTTCTGATATCTCCCACAGCCACCCTGTCCAATGTGTCGTAGACTGTGAAGTTCCCGTCCATAAGATCTTCCTGATTCTGGGCATAATACCCCACCTTTACATTATGTCCGAGCCTGATGCTTCCGCGTGTAGTTTCGATTTCACCCACGGCCATTCTTGCAAATGTGGTCTTACCTTCGCCGTTTCGTCCAACCAGTGCGATCTTATCACCTCTTTCGATAATGATATCCGCACCTGAAAATACGTGTTTATCCCCGAAACTTTTTTCTGCATCCTTGGATTCTACAACGATCTGTCCCGAGCGGGGAGCAGGAGGAAATTTTATGTTAAGTCTCGATGTGTCTTCCTCTTCGACTTCGATGCGGTCGATTTTTTCGAGTTGTTTGATCCTCGACTGTACCTGATTAGATTTGGTCGCCTTATATCGGAACCTCTCGATAAAATCCTCAGTTTTTTCGATAAGTTTCTGTTGATTGGCGAAGGCCGCCATCTGCTGTTCGCGTCTCTCTTTTCTCAATACTACGTATTTCGAATACGACACCCTGTAATCCGTCGCTTTACCCAAAGAAATCTCGATAGTGCGGTTTGTAACGGCATCGAGGAATGCCCTGTCGTGGGATATAAGAACTACGGCTCCGTTGTAATCCTTAAGGTAATTTTCCAGCCACTGTATACTCTCTATGTCCAGATGGTTCGTGGGTTCGTCCAGAAGAAACACCGATGGTCTTCGCAAAAGAATTTTAGCGAGTTCGATTCTCATTCGCCATCCTCCGCTGAATTCCTGCGTCTTCCTGTCGAAATCGCTTCTTTCAAACCCAAGTCCTAAAAGGGTTTTCTCAATCTCTGCTTCGCGGTTGTCACCGCCCAGGATATGGTATCGGTCGTTAAGATCGTTGAGCCTCAGTATAAGTTCGCTGTATTCATCGCTCTCGTAATCGGTACGTATGGAAAGCTGTTCCGTTACATATTCTATTTCTTTTTCTAGCCTTATTACTTCTTCGAACGCAGTTGCCGTTTCTTCGAATACGGTTTTACCGTCCGAAACTTTCATTTGCTGCGGAAGATATCCTAATGTGCAGTCGGAATTTTTTGAAACGCCGCCGGTTGTTGCAGGTTGTTCCCCGATCAAAACTTTAAGCATCGTGGACTTTCCCGCACCGTTTTTACCCACAAGACCAATACGGTCTTTGGGGTTTATCATGAATGATATATCGCTAAAGAGGTCCCAGCCCCCGAATGTCACCGTTAAATTATTTACGGATATCATTTTATTTAATTGTTATGTTGTTAATAAATTAAGACGAGAGAATTAGTTTCCCAAATGCTCCTCCGCCCATTTTGTCAGGTCGATGAATTGCTCCACCGACAGCCTTTCAGGTCTTTCTCCGAAAAGGGGATGTTCTGCACTGATTTGTGGAAATCCTGCCCGGAAAGAGTTACGGATAGTTTTTCTACGCTGGTTAAAGGTTGCCTTGACGATTCTGAAGAATAATTTCTCGTCGCATCCGAGGTTATCCGTACTGTTGCGTGTGAGCCTTATAACCCCGCTCTTTACTTTAGGCGGAGGGTTGAAGACATTCTCGTGGACAGTGAACAGATACTCGATATCATAAAATGCCTGCAACATCACGCTGAGTATTCCATACTCTTTTTTTCCTGGAGGTTCCGCTATTCTTACCGCGACTTCTTTCTGAACCATTCCCACCACTTCCGGAACAATATCCCTGTTATCGAGGACTTTGAAGAATATCTGCGACGATATATTGTACGGGAAGTTCCCTATTATATTCACTCCTTCGGGGAATTTTTCCCTGAGATCCATTCGCAGGAAGTCGCCTTCTATAAGTTTGTCGTTCAGCTGTGGCAGGTTTCCCTTTAAATATCCGATACTCTCCGCATCTATCTCTGCCGCGTATAATTCAATATCCTCTCTTTTTATTAGGAAGTTCGTAAGCACGCCCATACCCGGACCGACTTCGAGTGTTGAACGGCATTTTTTCGCACGAAGCGATTCCGCAATATTCTGTGCTATATTCAGATCGGTCAGAAAGTGCTGGCCGAGGTGTTTCTTGGGGCGTACTTTACCCATTTTGTTTATTTTAATCTTATGCGTACGGCATTGGCATGGGCGTCAAGGACTTCCGTTACCGCCATTGTATCGATAACCGGAGCCAGTTTTTCCAATCCTTCCCGTGTAATTTCCTGATAAGTTATTTTTTTGTTAAAGCTGTCGAGGTTTACCCCGCTGTATGCAGTAGCCCATCCGTTGGTCGGCAAAGTGTGGTTCGTCCCCGATGCGTAGTCTCCCGCGCTCTCAGGCGTATAATTGCCGATAAATACGCTTCCGGCGGAAGTTATTTTATCTGCTATTTTCCACGGATTATCCATTGAAACTATAAGGTGCTCGGCAGCATATAGATTTGCCATTTCTATTATTTCATCCCTTCCGCTGAGAACGATCAGCCTGCTATGGGCAACGGACTTTTCCGCAAGATTCTTACGGCTGAGGTACGTGAGTTGCTGCGTAACCTCGATATCCACTGCTTTGGCAAACTCTTCCGAATCCGTAACAAGGATGGACTGGCTGTCCGCGCCGTGTTCCGCCTGTGAGAGGAGATCAGCTGCAACGAACGAAGGATTCGCAGTTTTGTCAGCGAGCACCATAACTTCCGACGGACCTGCCGGCATGTCGATAGCGGTATTGATCAGGCTTACCTGCTGCTTGGCAACTGTCACGTATTGGTTTCCAGGGCCGAATATTTTTTCGGTTTTAGGGATCGATTCCGTTCCGTATGCCATAGCTCCGATCGCCTGTGCCCCTCCTGTTTTGAATATTTCAGTTACGCCGCAGAGTTTAGCCGCGTAAAGTATTGCAGGCGCGATTTTTCCTTCTTTGTTAGTCGGTGTACACATTACCACTTCAGGACACCCCGCGATCTTTGCCGGAATGGCAAGCATCAGTACGGTAGAAAATAAAGGCGCTGTTCCGCCAGGAATGTAGATGCCGACTGTTTGTATCGGAACGCTCTTCTGGATACATTTAATGCCGCTGGCAATATTTACCTCGATACCTTTATATTCCTGTGCCGAGTGGAATTTACGAATATTTTCTGCCGCTTTTTTTATGGCATCCGCAAGCTCCGGAGTGATATTTTTTTCTGCTTCGGCAATTTCTTCGTCCGTTACTTTGAGATCGGATATTTCGCAGTTGTCGAACTGTTTTGCAAATCGACGTAAGGCTTCATCCCCTTCAGTCTTTACTGCATTCAGGATCTCGTTTACCCGCGGAACGATTACCGAGTTGTCTATTTGAGGGCGTTTAAGTAAACCGGACCACTCTGTGCGGCCGGGTTTAACGATTATTTCCATTTTATAAAATCATTTTTTCCAAGGAGAGAACTAGAATTCCTTCCGCACCGATGGATTTCAGTTGTTCTATTTTTCCCCATAGTTCTTTTTCATTTATCACTACATGAAGGGCGCACCAACCCCTCTGGGTGAGCGGAAGAATAGTAGGACTCTTCAAGGCAGGAAGTATCGATATGGCGTCTTCGACTTTCCCTTCCGGAAGATTCATGAGTACGTACTTCATACCTCTGCTGCGTTCTACCGATTCTATGCGGAAAAGCAACTGGTTAAGAATGTTTTTACAGTCTTCACCGAGACTTTTATTCGTGATAAGTACCGCTTCCGAATACATTACTTTTTCGACTTCTTTTAGCCCGTTGGTTATCAATGTACCTCCGCTGCTTACAATATCGAATATTGCATCTGCCATTCCTACAGCCGGTGCGATTTCTACTGATCCCGCTATTTCGTGAATCTCAGCTGATACGCCTTTTTCATCGAGGAATTTTTTGAGGATTACCGGATATGACGTAGCGATCCTTTTTCCTGCGAGCGTTTCGACTCCGTTATATTCCTCTGTCTTTGGAATGGCGATGGAAATACGGCATTTCCCGAATCCGAGCTTATGGACCACGTTTATTTCCTGCGCTTTTTCTTCCACTTCATTTAATCCTACGATCCCGATGTCAGCGACACCCATGGCTACTGCCTGTGGAATATCGTCGTCCCTGAGGTAAAGTATCTCGATCGGGAAGTCTTCCGATTTTGCAAGAAGCTTGCGCTTACTGTCTTCAAATGTTATTCCTGCCTCCCTGAGGAGTTTCACGCTGTCTTCATTAAGGCGTCCTTTCGCCTGGATGGCTATTCTTATCATAATTTTAAAATGTTTTCAAAACAAAAAAGCCTACCTTGTGCGGTAAGCTTTTCTTATCTGTTGGTTTATTATTTCTCTTATTTAATAAAACAACACCGAGCCTACCCTGCATTACAGAGATGGTGATGATGTCCTATATGTGCTACTGTTATTTTCACGGATACAAAGTTATATAAAAATTTTTATCTCCCAAAACTAATTTGTTGTATTACATTAGTTTCCTCCATTTCAGGTAAACATAGGTTAGAATGGATATAAGGGCCATTCCTCCTAATGTGATATAATAGCCGTATTCTTTGTGCAGTTCGGGCATTACATCAAAGTTCATACCGTATATACTAGCGATAAGCGTTGCGGGCATGAAGAATACGGATGCGATAGTGAATATCTTTGTAATGTTGTTCTGTTCGATATTGATAAGCCCCAAAGCAGTATCCTGCATATAATCCAGACGTTCGGAACTGAAATCGGCATGATTGATAAGTGAGTTTACGTCCTTGATCATCAAGCCGAGCTTGGGATAAATATCGTTAGGGAACCGTTCGCTTCGCAGGATTCCTGAGAGAACCCTCTGACGGTCGAATATATTCTCCCTTAACAGCATTGTTTTTTCCTGAAGGCTGTTGATATTTTTTAGGATTACCTGGTCGATCTTTTCCGATACGAAGATATGTTTGCTGAGAACAGCAATCTGCCGTGCAAGTGATTCGAGGAGATCGGCATCGAAATCGATCCTGATCTCGAGAATTGAAATAAGCAGATGGTGTCCCGTCGGATAAGCGCGCGCATGTATCTGTAGTCTTTTTGCCGCTTCGTTGAATGTCCGGAACTCAGTGTTCCTTACCGACACGAGAACGCCTTCCGCCACGATGAAAGATACGGGTTCTATAATGAAACCGTCCTCGGTAGGAGAAAAGAAATTGGAGTTACATATTATAGACGTCTCTGTCTCCGAATACTTAGATGAACTTTCGATTTCTTCCACCTGTTGGCGTGTCTGAAGATTTATCTCCAGAAAATTTTCAACCGCTTTCTGTTCCTTAATGGTCGGAGAGAGCATGTCGATCCATAGAATGTCATCGCATCCGAGATCTTCGAAAAGTTTTATGTCCGCGTTGCGGATGATTTTGTTATAATCTTTGAGGTAAATAGTGATCATAGGCGTGAGGTAATAAGATTTTTAACCTGTAGTAATTGGCGGTCATAACCCTGTGTACTTAGCCCGGACCGGTTTTTTCCTCTAATTTCTCCAGTTTGCGGAAAAATAACCTCATGGATTCCCGCTTGTCATTGTCGAAGTTGAAGTCTATGTTTTCAGTAAGATATTTATAAGCGGTTTTCCTATCAATTCTCCTGTCTTGGTTGACAGCATTTTCGATATTTTTTATTCCGTAGTCAAGCGCTTTTTCAAGGTCTGCCACGGCTGTTTCAGGTACACTATTATTTGCAACCCATGCTGCAAATACGAACGGCAGCCCTGTATATTTGTACCATTCATGGGAAAGATCGTATTTCTGTCGGAATTTTGTTTCGTAATCGAAAACTTTGTCTCCAATCAGCACAAATCCATCACCTTCGGAAGGAGTTACAGATTCATAATCCGTGAGGTCGATCCATTCTGGAATTATCTTCCAATATTCTTTGGCAAGAATTTTTACCAACCTTACGGATGTTCTTGAATGGGGGTCGAGGTAAATTCTTTTGATTTCACTTACAGGGGATTCCGATAATAATACGACGGTCCTGACATTGTCGGTTGCTGAAATGCAATGGCCGCCTATTATTTTTATGTTTGATATTGAAGGTATTTCTGCGACGGGTATAAGGGCGATATCAGCTCTGCCGGAAGATATGGCATCCGCACACTCAGCAGGCGGATACAGGTATATATCCGCATACGGGAAAAATCCGGAACGTTCTATTCCATAAATGAACGGAATAGTGTTCAGGTATGACACTGCTGCAACTCTCACCCGGCACATCGTCCATATTTTCAATAGTATTATTCAACAATCCGAACATATCGGAGGCGAAGGTACGAAATTATCCCGTAAAACGTTATCCGGTATATTTAATTTTTGTAAAATTAAAGACAACAAAAGTAGAGCCATGAAATAAAAATATCGGAATCAAATTGAAAATGACTATCGTTTAAGTAGTTTGCAGGTAAAACAGCAACCCGATCATTCCTGCATTTCAGTAAGATAATGCCAGAATCTTCTTGGCATGTTCTGTCTTTGCACCTTCCTGTTAATCCGTTCTTTAATTGTAAGAGCTTTGAAATAGAACTTCCACATCGTCTGGAACATTTTTTCATCTTCGGCTAGCATTTTTTCATCCAGCTTGCCGCCCTCCAGAAAATCTTCGTCGGTCAGGGTTATTTCAGTGATCTCGTTCAGGTCGTAGTAATATCCGTAACTGCGTTTGGTATCGTAGATTAGCCATTTCTGATCGGCAAACCGATCCTTGAAATAATAGAGGATAAGCGGAAGAACATTATACCGTGGTTCCACAGGTGCGAAAAATGTACCGTCCGCAGCCTTCTGGAACCTGATAAACTGAATAAGATAACGCGCTTCACGAGAGACTCTTTTTGCCGTTTGTTTCGCATCGAGTATATCGGGATCAGTAAAATTCATGACTATCAGTTCACGGGAATCGAATACCTTGCATATATACCGGAACAGCAGTTCATCGCGGCCTTTCTCTTCTGACAGCCACACGTGCATAAGCATGTTGCATACATTTTTGGGCCGTTTTGCGGTCAGCCCCTTCCATACTCTTGCTGACTTTGAAGGATCGGTTACTATATGGTAATGTTCGGAAGGGAACATCGGTTTAGGCTCTCCTTCGGCGATAAGTTTTTCAGGGAACGTCTTCCATTCATAGGCGTAAAATATCGACGTAAGCAACCCTTCCAGAGTTTTATCGTAAGTGAAAACTACCATGATTATTCCGGAAAAATTAATGATAGCTGGGTGCGTGGATCTTTTTTAGGATTTTTGCGTACCAGTAAATTACGCACCACTTCCGGATTGAGTTCATTGACAGTAAGAAACGGGAGTTCGCCGCATGTGATAAAATACTGCGCCTTCTTTAGTACGACGCCCATTTTTTTCAGTACGGGAACAGTTATGCGTCCGTAACGACGGGATGTGACAATAAGTTTTGTAGATTTTACTCCTATTCCCGGAACCCTAAGGATCAATTGATAATCGGCTTTGTTGAGGTCCACCGGGAATGCCTCCGGGTGCCTGAGCGCCCATGCGAGCTTCGGATCGATTTCCAGGTCGAGGTTCGGGTAAGAATCGTCTACTATCTCGTTAGCCCGGAATCCGTAAAAACGCATAAGCCAATCTGCCTGATACAGCCTGTTCTCCCTAACCAGAGGCGCCCTGTCTATTACGGGGAGCCGGTTGTCGTAACTGTTAACGGGAATATATCCGGAATAATAGACCCTCCGCATGCTCTCGCGTTTATAAAGAGCTGAGGACAGCGTTAATATGTCTTTATCGTTTTCGTTCGTAGCACCGATAATCATCTGCGTGCTTTGTCCTGCCGGAACAAAGCGTGGGGCATGCCGGAATTTCCTCCGGTCTTTTTTGCTTGTCAATACACCTTGATGGATATATTTCATGGGCATGAAAACGCTCTCGTGGTTTTTTTCCGGAGCCAGCAGTCGCAGATTTCCTTCCCTGGGAATTTCTATATTCACGCTCAACCTGTCAGCATACATTTCTGCCTCGTTAACGAGTTCCCTGCTTGCGCCCGGAATGCTCTTCATGTGGATGTAGCCGTTATAACGATGTATGGTACGCAGGTTCTTGATGATTCGCACCATTTTTTCCATGGTGTGATCCGGATCTTTGATGACCCCGGAACTAAGGAATAATCCTTCGATATAATTCCTTCTGTAAAATTCTATGGTCAGGTCCGCAAGTTCTTTCTCTGTGAATGTCGCGCGTTATATGTCGTTACTTCTGCGGTTTATGCAGTAAGCACAGTCATATATACATAAGTTCGTCATCATTATCTTAAGGAGCGACACGCACCTTCCGTCCTCCGTAAAACTATGGCAAATACCCCAGCCTTCAGCACTGCCTAACGTTCCCGGGCTGTTCTTGCGGGAGGTTCCGCTTGATGAACAAGAGACGTCATACTTTGCCGATTCTGCGAGTACGGTGAGTTTTTCAAGAGTTTTTTCGTTCATGAACGGTGAATTGAGACCTGATGCAATTATCCAAAATTATATCAAAATTATGTAATAATCAGTTTTTTCAGCAGTTATTTTTTCACCAGTATAAAACCTTGACGGCCTTGCAAAAAAAGTTGTAACGTTATCCCCTGCCGGGTATTTCTTCCGCATGATATTCTTCATCAAGGGCATACTTGTCGCGGGCTTTGACGAGTATCCATCCGTTCTTTGCAGTGGAGTTTTCAAACTCCACAAGGGCAAATTCGCCTTTGAGTATTTTACCATGTAAAGTGAATTCGATAAGTCCTCCGGAGAGTGCTTTGCGGATATCGCTGAATTTTGCTTTCGGCTCCCATGTGCCGTGGTCCCAGATTTCTACGTCGCCCGCTCCGTAATTCCCCGCGGAAATTTCTCCCACAAAACCGGCATAGTCGAGAGGATGATCCTCTACCATGATCGCCAGTCTTTTTTCAGCCGGATTCATAGATGGTCCTTTGGGAATAGCCCAGCTTTTAAGCACTCCGTCCGCTTCGAGCCTGAAATCGAAATGAAGTTGTCTGGCCTGGTGGCGTTGGACGACGAAGATAAGTTTTTTGTGGTCTTTCTTTTTGCGTCCTATCGGTTCGGGAGTTTCGCTGAAATCCCGTTTCTTATTATACTCATTAAGTGCCATAATGTTTTTATTACTCTTCCAACAATTAGGATGCCTGTGTTTTGCTTTAACCTCGAAATGGATAATTCACGGATGGCTCCGGGGATTAGGATTTATTTTGTAAAAATGTAATATTTAGGGCTTTAGCTGGCATTTTTATTGCTTGAATATATTTGCTTTTATTAAAAATTACAGTTTATGAAGACACGTGACTATATTATCGGCGGTTCGATACTTGCCGTTGGCGGACTACTCGCCGCAACTTATAAAATGAGAAGGAGCATTCCTAAAAATGCCGAAGCCGTTAAAAATTTCGACGTTAACCGTTATATGGGACGATGGTTCGAAATCGCACGCATTGATTATATGTGGGGAAAAAATGTAACCGATACGACAGCAGACTATACCCTTAAAGGCGACGGCAGTGTGGAAGTGATAAATCGTGGGTTCGATCTTAAAAAAGGTAAATGGGTTGAATCGAAAGGTAAGGCCGTATTCGCTGGAGACCCTACGGAAGGACGTCTTAAAGTTTCTTTCTTCGGACCGTTCTACGCGGGTTATAATGTTATAGCAGTGGATAACAATTATAGGTATGCCCTTGTTGCAGGACGTAACCTGGATTATCTTTGGTTGTTGTCGAGAGAGCAGACCATGCCGGAAGAAATAAAACAGGATTTTCTGCGTAAAGCTATGGAAATAGGTTATGATATTTCTAAACTTGTATGGCCCGAACACAGTGAAAACTGGTCGATAGAATTTATCGGAGTTACGGTTTAATAGATTTTGTAATATTGGGAAGCCTGATGTAATGCAGGCTTTTTTTGTATCTTGCAATTCCCTAACTTTACAAAAATTGTGTGATATGATAAATGCAGTTATTTTCGACCTGGACGGTACCATAGGAAATACATTGAAACTTTGTGTAGAGGCGTTTAGAAAGGCGATAGAGCCTTTGCCCGGACGTTCTTACAGCGATGAAGAAATAAAATTAACCTTCGGTCCCAGCGAAGAGGGGACGGTCATGAAGATCATCCCGCAAAAATACGAAGAAGCGCTGGAGGCTTATATTACTAATTATAGGGAAATGCATGATATGTATCCGGAACCTTTCGAAGGGATGAGGGAAATATTATATGATATTAAAGCCAAAGGAATAAAACTGGGTTTGGTAACAGGCAAGGGACAAAGAAGCTGCGACATTACCCTTGAAAAGTACGGAATGACGGATATATTCGATGCAGTGGAGGTCGGATCCGCAGAGGGTCCGCGTAAGCCTTGCGGTATAAAAACCGTACTCGAGAAATTCGGTGTTCCGGCAAATGAGGCGATATATATAGGCGATGCGCCGAGCGACATTACTTATTCCAGGCAGGCAGGTGTTAAGATAATTTCAGCAGCATGGGCGGAAACCTCGGATTACGATCAGTTGAAAGAACTCGAACCGGATGAATTATTTAAAGACGTATCCGAACTTAAGGATTATTTATCAAGGGTTTTATAAATAAAAAAGCGGTCGAAAGACCGCTTTTTCTAGTTTATTTGTTGTTTTTATTCTTCTGCTGTTCCTTCTGCCGTAAAGTTGAGAAGAAGGGCGAATTCTCTTACTAAATTACCGTTAATAATGCCGAGAGCTATATCAATGCCAGAAGAAATAGACTCATCTTCAATAAATCAGGAAACCAGAGGTATAAGTTGATTTACAAGTTCTTTTTCCACACGGAATTGTATGTCGCTACCAGCTATTGTGTATCCGAGAGCTAAGCCATAGTAACCTCCCATATCGTCGAGAAGTTCGAGGATCTCATCTATATTAAAATCTCCCAGCATGCCTCCTATCAAAGGATTGCTGAAAAGTTCCATTAATTTTTTGTCAATAGCTATCGTTACCGTTCCGTCTTCTACGTTCGTAATGTACTCGATACTCAATAAAGATCTTATCGCCGCTTCATTAATGAAACCGCCCGGGATCGCACCTGCAAGTGCCTGATAAAGATTGGAGTTATTGCCTTCCAGATCCGTCCAGGAGATTTCAAGTAAGCCGTTTTGGTTGAAATCCAGAACCACGTCTTCTACAGCTTCTGTTATCATCGGATTGAACATGCCCATAACTGAGGTAAAAAGGCTGCTTAAATCTACATTAAAAAGCCCTTTTGCGTAAACGGATAACAATCCGCTCTCTTTTATGTGCCATTTTTCTACGATATCCGACTCCATATAGCGGTCGATCTCGATATTAAGCTGAGGTTCGTCATTTTTTGTCATCGAGAAATTACCTATAACCGTTACTTCCGATCCTGAAAATCTTTCAACCGCTACAAAAGAAAATTTATTATTCTCATCTTCTTCTAGTTCAACTCCCGTAACTTCGAAAGATTCGCTCTCAGGGACAATATTATTAAAGGGAATATCTACGATTCCTTCGCCTGCAACGGTAATATCTACGGTTTTACCGTTAGAAGCTATTACGTTCGAGATTTTAAAGTTGTCATATTGGTTCGAGTACGCCGTAACGAAATCTTCCCAGGTGTATTTTTGTTCTTCTTCTTCTCCGTCACCGCCGTCTTCGTCACCGTCACCATTTTCATCACCCTCACCGTCTTCGCCATCGTCTTCATCGCCGTCTTTATCTTTATCCTTGTCTTTGTCGTCAGGATTTTCAATAATATCGTCATCGTCGTCATTGCTGCACGATACTATGCCGAAGCTCAATGTAAAGAGCAAAATAAACATTAACCAAAAATTTCTTCTCATGTTGTAATTGTTTCGGTTTTTTTCTTCTTTTTATGGATAAAAAACTGCCGCAAGTTATCTATTAAATTTTATCCCGGCAATTTTTTCGAGTTTCCGAACCGGACAATTTTAGTACTATTTCGGTAAAAAGAAGCAATTTAACGCAAATGCCTTCTTGATATTGCGCGTTAAATATGAATTTATTGTAATAGTCCGAAATGCGACCAACGGAATCAGACGAAAAAAGCGGATGTAAATCCGCTTTTTTATTCAGTTAAAGTTTGCTTATTCCGCAACAAAATTGAGTTCGATGTTTAATCTCTGAATTAATACGCCTTCTTCGATCCATCCAGCTAGTTCACCAAGGTACTCTATGATGAATTCATATTCTTCCGGTATATCAACGTCTGCGATTAGCATCGATACTATAGGAAGGATTTTCGCTACTAATTCAGTATTCGCGATGAATTTAACGTCGTTTCCGTCGATCTCTACATCAAGGCTCAGTCCGTAATATCCGCCGAGGTCATCCATCAATGCGATAATAGAGGCTATATCGAAATCTCCCAAAAGATCACCGAATTGGTCGAGGAGATTCAAAATACTTTTATCTATAGCTAATGTTACAGTTCCGTTCTGTTCGTCGATAAAATATTCGATGTTCACTAATGACCTGATAACTGTCTCGTCAAGGAATCCGCCTGGTATTAAAACTGCGATCGCTTTGTAGATGTTGGACTCGACGCCTTCAATGTCCGTCCATTCGATCTCGACTGATCCGTTTTTAGTAAAATCGATAACTACGTCCTGGACTTCTTTAGTAATCATAGGGTTGATGACCATTGAAATCATAGTGAACATCAATGCATTATCAGCAGGGTATACGTCGAATGATATCAATCCTGCCGGATTCAGATGCCACTGGTTTACTATTGCAGACTCGATATTGCGCACTACTACAATGTTAAGCTGTGGGTTATCTTCACTGTCGAACGACAGGCTGCCCGTAACCGTGATTTCGGTTCCGGATACTTCTTCTTCTGCAACGAATGAGAATTTGTTGCTCGAGTTTTTTGTAAGTTCTACTCCTGTGATTATAAGCGAAGCCCTCTCCGGTATAAGGTTTGTAAAAGTAATATCGACTACCTGATCTTTGCCTGAAGTCGCAAGTTTTATGGTTTTACCTTCTGATGCGGTTACACCTCCGATAGTAAGATTATCCGATTGACTGGAATAGGTCGTAATGAGATCTTCCCATGTAGGCTCATCTTCATCCGGGTCCGGATTTGGGTTAGGAGTCGGATTGTCGATCTCGTCGTCTTTATCGTCGCTACACGATACGACTGCAAAGCTCATTGTAAAGAGCAAAATGAACATTAACCAAAAATTTCTTCTCATGTGTAAAATTGTTTAGGTTTTCCTATTACTATAATAAACTGCCGCAAGTTATTTATTAAAATTTATCCCGGCAATTTTTAACAGTTTCTCAAACGGACAATTTTATTACTATTTCAGTTAAAGTGTTTTTTTTAATAATTATTGTATTAATATTGTATTTATTAAGTGTTGAGCGACAGCAGAAAATGAAAAATCCGGCTAACGTGTTTTAAGTTAACCGGAGTATGAAGTCGAAATAATCAACGGTCGTGGTTCACATGCTTATATCCGTTTTCGTTATATACCGGAGTATCCTCGATACCAGTTTCATTCGTTACGTCCGGAATCCGGTCATCGGAAGAAATTTGGGTATCCACGATATCTTCCTTCCAGAGGTTTTCATCGTTTGTGCCTTCCGCGAACTCGTTATTTTCCGTTGAGTCGATGATTCGGTCTGTGGGAAATTCGATTATGCTCATAGTCGTTTACTTTTTTATGATTAAAATCCAAAAATGATACCAACAGGATAATTTTGTTATTTGTTAAAATAAGGAAGAGCTGGAAGAATTAATCTTCCAGCTCTTCCTTTAGAATTCATAAATATTATTGTTCCGTTCCGCCTCCGAGAGCGTGGTATAGATTCACAATTCCCTGGATTTCATTGAATTTTTCAGCTACTTCCGACAGTTGTGCCCCCAGAAGGGCCTGCTGCGCCGTAAGAATTTCGAGGTAAGTGGTCGATCCGTGAGCCATGAGTAATTCGGTGCTGGATACTGCGACTTCGAGTGATGCGACCTGTTTCTCTATGAAAACTGTTTTATCACGGGATGTCTGTATTTGAGTCAGCGCATCGTTGACTTCTGCTCCTGCATTTAATACAGTTTGCTCGAATTGTATCAGTGCCTGTTCCTGCTGTGCTTTCATTATTTCGAGCTGCGTCCTATTGAGCCTTTGGTTGAATATCGGCTGGGTCAGGGATCCCGCAGCTGCCAGCAGCAATTTTCCCGGATTAACGATGAACGAACCTGCACTGTTTGTCCATCCCGCGCTTCCGCTCAATCTCAACGAGGGGTAAAGATTGGCCCTTGCTTCATTGGTCGAATAATGTGCCTGAATGAGATCGAGTTCGGCACTTTTTACATCCGGCCTGTTTGAAAGAACCTGCACAGGTATACCGTATGAGATATTATCCGGAAAATACTGCTGATCGAGTTCCCCCCTTTCGATTCTTCCCGGTGTTTGAAACAGGAGTACCGAAAGTGAATTTTCAACTTGGTTGATGCCTTCCTGCAAATCGAACAAGGATGCTTCGATCGCATAATAATTTGCTTCTGCCTGGGATATACCCGCCTGATTGAACATTCCCGCTTCTTTCATGTGACGCATAAGTTCGACGGTTTTTTCCCAGTTACGTGCGGTGTTCCTGGATATTTCATACTGTTTGTCGAGCATGAGCAGCGTATAATACATATTCGCTACGGTTACAACCAGCCTCGACTGTACAGCCTGTTGATATTCCAGACTTTGCTCGTATGCAGCCTGACTTCTTTTTCTGGAGTTATCGATCCGTCCGAAAATGTCCAGTTCCCAACTTGCTACCATCGGTATGCTGTAAACTTTTGAAGTTTTGCTGTTGTCGAAACTGCTCAGGCTACCATCAGGAGCGAAATTAAATGAGGGATAATATCCGAGTTTTGCGGATTTCAGTGAGGACTCCGCCTGCTGTATACGGAGCCTTGCAATGTTCATATCCGAATTATTTTCGAGAGCCTGATTTATCAGCGTTCTAAGATACGGATCGGAAAATAATTCTTCCCAGCTCATGTTTGCGATGGTTGAACTATCCCGGGAGCCGTATTCTATCCCGAAGAGACCGTCAGTATTTATATCCGGACTTACGTATTGTTTCCTTACACCGCATCCGATCAGTATTACCGCCGTTAATATGATGATTAATTTTTTCATTGAAGTACTCCTTAATTTTTGTTTTCTTCTAATTCTGCCTGTATAGCCCAGTCTTTGGATTTCTCGAACTGCATAGGTTTGAATTTTTCCTCTATAAACTGGAAAATTATGAATAGCGACGGCACAAGGAACAATAACGCTAGGGTGCCTACTATCATACCTCCGACTGCTCCCGTTCCCAGGGAACTGTTTCCGTTTGCCCCTACGCCGCTGGAGAATACCAGAGGAATCATACCGAATATCATCGTAAGAGCCGTCATCAGGATCGGACGCAGACGAGCCTTAGCTGCCGATACCGCAGATTGTGCGAGGCTCATACCGCTCTTACGTCTCTCGGAAGCATATTCAATGAGAAGGATCGCTGTTTTGGCAAGTAAGCCGATAAGCATTATAAGCCCTGTCTGAAGATAAATATCATTATCGAGTCCCATAATTTTCGCGAACAGGAAGCTGCCCATAAGTCCGCAGGGAACTGAAATAATTACCGCTAACGGAATAAGGAAACTCTCGTACATCGCGCTTAGAATAAGATATATCATTAGTGTACATATACCGAAGATAATTATAGTCGTATTCGAACTGTCGCTCTCTTCACGCGTTATACCGCCGAATTCATAACCATATCCCTGAGGAAGAGTTTCCGCAGCGACTTCCGCTATTGCGCGGATCGCATCACCGGAGCTGTATCCGTCAGCTGCAACACCATTCACAGCAATAGCCTGGTACATGTTGAAACGACTGAGAGACTCGGAACCGTAAGTTCTGGTGAGTGTCACGAACTGGCTAAGAGGTGCCATATCCCCGTTCCCGCCGCGTACGAATACTTTATCGAGCGATTCGGTATCGAGGCGGTATTTAGGATCCGCCTGTATCATTACATAGTAGATTTTCGAGAACCTGTTAATGTCAGATACGTATTGTCCGCCGTAGTATCCCGAAAGGGTACTGAGAATGTCCGCCGGAGAGATTCCTGCACGTTTAGCCTTAGCAGCGTCGACTTCCACCTTCCATTGCGGATAATTAGGATTGAACGAAGAAAATGCCGCTCCGATCTCCGGGCGTTGATTCAGCGCTCCGATAAATGCCTGTGTATATCCGTAAAGATCAAGGATATCCCTTCCGAGGCGATCCTGAACATACATTTCGAATCCGTTGCTTGTTCCGTAACCCATGATCATCGGCGGTGCCATCGCAAATACGCTCGCATCTTTTACATCCGCAGTACGTCTGTATATGTCTTTTATTATCTCGTCTACGTAGTCTTCTTTATTCTTCCGTTCATCCCATGGTTTCAGTTTTATAGTGAACAATCAATAAGAATTACCCATTCCCGATGTAAGTCCGAATCCGGCCACTTTGGAATAATGTGCGACTTGTGGGATATCCTTGAGACGTTCCTCTATCTGGTCGATTATAAGATTAGTCTGGTGGATCGTGTTTCCTGGTGCGGTAGTAATATCCATGAATATAAATCCCTGGTCCTCCTGAGGTACGAGCCCTGTCTTAGTATTGTTCATCAATAAAATCAATGCGGCGAAACAGCCTATTATGATCGCCCACGTCAGCCATGGACGTTTAATGAAAACGAGTGCTGCATGCTGGTATCTTTTTACCAGTGCGTTGAATGAAGTATTAAATACCTTGCGGAAGCGTGCTGAGAAATTTTTGATCTCTTTGCCGTCTTCGGTGATATAAGGTTTCATCAATATGGCGCAGAGCGCAGGAGATAGGGTTAAGGCGTTGAGAGCTGACAAACCTACCGCTACTGCCATCGTAATACCGAACTGTGTGTAGAATTTACCAGAGGTGCCTCCCATCATGGATACCGGTATAAATACCGACATAAACACGATAGTAGAAGATACGATTGCCGGAGTAATACCCTTCATGGCATCATGAGTAGCCATGTAAGAGGATTTATATCCTACCTCAAAACGCGCCTGTACCGCTTCCACTACGATAATGGCATTATCCACTACCGTACCGATGGCCAACACGAGTGCGAACAGGGTAAGAAGATTTAAGCTGAATCCTGCCACAGCCATGAAGGCAAATGTGCCAATAAGCGATACGATTATGGATAGTGTCGGAATAATTGTCGCCCGTACATCCTGCAGGAACAGGTAAACGACGATCACCACGAGAATTATCGCCAGAAGAAGTGATTTACCTACTTCCCAGAAAGAAGCGAAGAGAAATTCGTTGGCATCTCTCAATTCGACTATTTCAACTCCGGGAGGAAGTTCCGTTTCGATCTCCGCAAGCATTTTATCTATTTCATTGATCACCGCTGTCGCATTTGTTCCTGCTGTCTGGAAAACAATACAGGTTACACCCGGTTTGCCGTCCGTAGTCCCTTCGAATGCGTATGACTGTTGTCCCAATTCTACGTCTGCAACATCTTTGAGGCGGAGAACTTCTCCGTTCGGTAAGGATCGGATCACTATTTCCTCGAATTCTTCCGGAGTAGCGAGACGTCCCCGGTAAACCATACTGTATTGGAACGTCTGTTCGTAATTTTCCCCGAACGATCCTGTTGCGGACTCTATATTCTGTTCAGCGAGTGCATATGTTATGTCGGATGGAATCATCCCGTATTGAGCCATGATATCCGGTTTCATCCAGATACGCATACTATAGTCCGAACCGAGTGTCCGCATCTCGCCGACACCGGTGATTCTCATCATCCTGGGTTCTATATTGATCATAATATAGTTGCTCAGGAAGTTGTTGTCGTATGTTTCGTCAGGGCTGTACAGGGAAAATATTTTAAGTATACTGTTCTGGCGTTTTGCTGTCGTAACACCGATTCTCGTTACATCGGCAGGCAGGGATCCTGTCGCTTTGGAGACACGGTTCTGAACGTTTACCGCCGCCATATCGGGATCGGTATCCTGTTTGAAGTATACACTGATAGTTACCTGTCCAGAGTTGGTTGCCGACGAGGTCATGTATGTCATGTTTTCGACACCGTTGATCGCTTCCTCCAGAGGTGCTATAACGCTGTTTTGAAGCGTTGCCGCACTCGCACCTGTATATTGGGTGGTAACGGTGATGGTCGGAGGTGCGATGTCCGGATATTGTTCGATGGGGAGTGTAAACAGCCCTATGACCCCGAGTACCACGATGGCAATGGAGATCACAGCCGAAAATATCGGCCTGTCTATAAAAAACTTAAGATTCATTGTCTATTTCTCCTTATTTTTTTATTTCGACAGGTGTACCGTTTCTTAACATTCCGACACCTTCGCTGATAATAATGTCGCCGTATGAAAGGCCTGATTCCACTATGTAATCTACACCGTTGGAATTTTTGGATACGGTTATCGGTACCTGTGTAGCTACACCGTCTATTACTTTGTATACGTAATTCTTATCCTGTATTTCTATAGTGATGTTTTGCGGAATGACTATAGCATTTTCATACTGAAACGGCATGATAATATTCCCGGAACCACCGCTCCGTAAAAGTCCTTCCGTGTTCGGGGAAACAGCGCGGAGGGAGACCGAACCGGTCGACTGGTCTATTACACCGCTTATAGTTTCAATACGTCCCGTATGGGTATACATATCTCCGTCGGTCAATCTGAGACTTATGTCCGGCATCTCTTCGAGTGCTCTGGCTGTAGTTCCGTAATCTCGGAGTAGATTTAGAAGCTGGCTCTCGGCCATAGAAAAATAGACGTACATTGACGAATTATCCGACACGGTAGTTAGAGCTTTGGGCATGGTTGGACTTACCAGTGTTCCTTCACGGAAGGGTATCGTTCCTGCAATGCCGTTAGCCGGACTCTTCACAAGCGTGTATGAAAGATTGTTTTTGGCGTCTGTCTCCTGCGCCTCTGCCTGCGAGAGTTGTGCCTTTGCAGTAAGAAGTTGGTTCTCTGCCATGGAGAGTTCGAACTGTGAAACTACTTCACGGTTGAAAAGTACCTTCTTGCTGTCATACGAGAGTTGTGCTGTTGCGACCCCAGCTTTGGCAGCTTCCACATTAGCCTGTGCCGTTTGAAGCGCAGCTTGATACTGTACTTGTTCGATGATGAAAAGGGTCTGTCCTTTTTTCACCTGTTCTCCTTCATTGAAGCAGACTTTTTCAATAAATCCCGTTATTTTCGGATAAATGTCGATATCCTGTCTGCCGTTTATAGACGCAGGGTAAGAAGATTGCAGACTGATGTCCGACGGCTTGATCTCGATGACCTCGTACTGTCTGACCATGTTGGTTGCCGGTGTGCTGCCCGAGCAACCGCATAAAACAACTAAACCAACTAAAAATACAATTAACCTTGCTCTCATCTTTTATTATATGTTTTTAACGTGGCAAAAGTACCGCACAAAAATCCGTTATTCATTTTCAGAAGGTAGTTTTGATTGTTCATTTTCGGAACGATTCTTTGTCTTTTGTTAAAACAGAGTTAATTTCGTGGTTGAAAATCGGATTAATTATTATGGAAAGGCACGGTAAAGTTGTTCTTAGGGAACCGTTTATGATGGAAAATACGGACATGGCTTCATTCAATTCCCGTCCGAAAAAGATGGCAGGAAGTGCGATCGTTTTCTGTCATGAAGGTTCGGCGGAACTGAGTATAGATATACTTGATTACAGGATAAGGAAGGGTGGTGTCAGTATATTATTTCCCGAATCCAGACTTGCCGTCAACAATGTTTCCGAGGATGCGCGGTTTACTTTCTTTTATTTATCGAAGAATCTGTTCAGCGAGGCGGTATTTAACCTTCCTGTGGAATTTTTCCGATTTGTAAAAGAACATCCTGTAATGGTCCTGGACGAGGACAATGTGATCTTTATGAACAAATGGGTGGAACTGCTTACATTGATGGATACGGACTGGTATACTGAGATCGGATATTCTATGATAAAAAATCAGATGCAGTGTTTTTTCTGGTATTGTTATAAAAAAATGAGCCAGTTCTTTGTAAAAGGCAATCCTAAAACCAAAAGACAGGACGAACTGTTCCGTGAATTTATGGCGTTGGTTAAAACTCATTGTAAAACAAAACGCGATGTGGAATTTTATTCCGATAAACTTTGTATAAGCCCAGATATCTATCCGCCGTCTGTACACAAACTACATCCAACGAGTCCGCGAAAAGAATTATCGACAGGATGGTCATTCTTGAAATTAAAATCTTACTGGAAACTACTAATATTCCTGTACAAAAGATCGCGGAAACGATGAATTTCCCCGACCAGTCTTATTTAGGACGTTTCTTTAAACGGTATACAGGCGAGTCTCCTCAGAACTACCGTTTATCGAAAAGTAAGAGCGGGATAGCTACCGCGTAATTTTGTGGCTTTTATAGTAAGGTGCTGACACGAGTCCGAAATAAATCGTGCCTAATATGTTGAGAGCCACACAAATCATGAAAAGCAGGTGAAAATCGAATTTTTCGATAAAGAATCCTCCCGCCGCAGTTCCGACCCCGATTCCAATATCCCAGAACGTGAAGTATGTGGCGTTTGCCGTGCCTCTTTGATTGTGCCCCCCCCATATTTATGTACATACTCTGGAACGCAGGATTTATATGTCCGTAGCCTGCTCCGGAAATCAGGGCTATGGAATAGAACAGGAATATATTCATTGTGTCAACTGTGAATAGTATAAAAGATACGATCAATAGAACGCTGCCTATAAAAATTACTTTTACGACCCGCCCGTTGTTAATCGACTTCGCAGTCAGAAGACGTGCGCAGACTATTCCGATAGCGAATACGAGAAAGAACAATCCTGCGTGTCCGGACATTCCGGCTTCTTCGCTGTACAACCCTATGAAGTTGGATACGGCACCGTAACCGAACCCTTGGAATAACAACAAAATTACGCACGGAAGGGCGTTTACAAGGATGAATCTGTCGAGGGACATTTTTGGTTTTTCGGAGTCATGGACGATAGGCTTCTTAATAGGGGTTATGAAAAGTATACATATGAAACCTACAAGGCTGGCTATGAACGATGCCATAAAAATAACCATAAAATCGTATTGTCCGAACATCCAAAGTCCGATGAAAGGTCCCGTGGCCATTGCGAGGCTCGCCGCCATACCGTAATACCCGATCCCTTCCCCGCGCCTCTCCGACGGCATAATGTCCACGGCGACCGTGCTTCCGCTTACGGTGCTTATTCCGAATCCGAACCCGTGAAAGATCCGAATAAGAATGAACAGCATCAATGATGCGGCTACAGCGTAACCTGCGAATGCTGCACAGAAACAACCGTAGCAAAGTAAGTAGAGCGGTTTACGGCTGAATTTATCCACAAGGTATCCTGAAAATGGACGTATTACCAATGCGGAGATTGTATATAAGGCTATGACTACCCCTGCTATCGTTTCCGATGTTCCCAGATTTCCGATCACATAAAAAGGAAGAACAGGGATCAGCATATAAAACGAAAAAAACATCAACAGATTCGATAAGAATGCCAGAATAAAATCTTTTGTCCATAAGGCAGGACGACCGTTATTTGTTTTCATTTAATTTGTATTATTGGTCTGCAGTGTTTTTAATGTTTCCCGGAAGTGATCCTCATCTATGGATGAAAAAAACATCTTATCTATTTTTTTCGCTTCGGTTTTACATTTTACGACGAGTTTTTGACCTTCCGCCGTAAGCCCGAGGGTGTAGGCACGGTTGTCGCTTGGATGGGTATCCCTGGTTATCAGATTTTTCGCAATCAAAGTTTTGACTACGTTGGAGACCATTGCTTTATCAAGGAGTCTCTCTAAAGAGATCGTCTGTTGTGTGACCAGCTTACCGGACTCCCCGAGTTCGAGTATTCCGGCAAGAATAACGAACTGGATATAGGTAATGTCGTAAATTCTTAATACGGAATTGGTAAAACGCTGTTTAAGAAGCGAGACCTGCATTAACAGGAAGCCAAGCTGATCGTCGGGCTTTTCTATAATACTCATATTTTAAATATTGGACAGGCAAATTTAGTTTATTCGTAAACTATTTCTAAATTAAAGTAAAGCTTCATCTTCCGAAAAGAGATTTTTTTTCATTAAAAAAGCACCCTGTGGAGAGTGCTTTTATTTTAACGTTTATCGAAAATTTTGATTCCTGAGAAGAGCCTGTTCTTCCTGTTCAATATCAGAAATTCTATTAATAGTAGTAAGATGCCGAAGGCGAGAACGTATTGGTAGCGTTCGTCGTAGTCTTCGAATACCATCGCGCGGATCTCCTGTTTCTCCATCTCGTTTATATGGTCGATTATTTCACTCAGTCCCAGACTGCTGTTGGTCGCCCTTACGTATGAGCCTCCTGTGGTGAAGGCCACCTGCTCGAGGATGGCTTCGTCCAATTTGGTGACTACCATATTGCCGTTCTCGTCGCGGATAAAATCATTGCCGAGGAATATAGGGGCCCCTTCGGGTGTTCCGATTCCTATTGTATAAATCGTAATACCTTTTTCTACTGCATTACGAGCCGATCTTATCGGATCGTCTTCATGATTCTCTCCGTCGGATATTATTATCAGGACGCGGCTGCCCTCGCTTCCGGAAGAAAATGAATTTACGGCGAGGTCTATGGCCGCACCCATTGCCGTTCCCTGCCGGGAAACCATAGTAGTGGATAATTGTTTAACGAATGCACGAGCTGCGAGATAATCGGACGTTATGGGCAGCTGAACATAAGCATCTCCGGCGAAAACTATCACACCAAGCCTGTCTTCCTTAAGCTGTTCGAGAAGACGGTCGATGGCGAATTTTGTCCGTTCGAGGCGGGTAGGTTCGAAATCCTGTGCGAGCATACTGTTTGATACGTCCACGGCGATCATAATCTCCAGGCCTGTACGGTTGACCTCCCGCAATTTGGATACCAGTTGAGGTCGAGCGAGACTGAATATTATCGACAAAACACCGAGAAGTATCAAGACAAACTTCCAGATCTCTCTCTTTGGCGAAAATAAAGGTATAAGTTGTCTGACCGTGATATCGCTGCCGAATTCTTTCAGGCGCTTATTACGGTTATAAAGATAAAATATATACCCTACTGCTAAAACCGGCAGCAGAAATAACAGATATAAATATTCCGGTGTTCCGAATCTTAACATTATTGTGGTAATTTTTTAAGATAGAAGTAACGAATCAAGATCTCCAGTATCAATATTATCAAAGCTGTCAAAGCGAAGATCATAAATCTCTCTTTGTATAGGGTGAAGTTATCGACTTCGATTTTTGTAGTCTCCAGTTGATTTATAATATCATATATCTCTTCGAGTTTGTTATTGTCCGTGGCCCTGAAATATTGCCCGCCAGTCATACCGGCTATCTGTATAAGTACCTCTTCATCGATCTCTACAGGTGCCTGCTGGTATGTGATATTTCCCCACATATCGAACGCAGGATAGGGTGCTGTGCCAATGGTGCCCACGCCTATCGTGTAAACTTTAATGTCCATCATCTGCGCGATCTCTGCGGCTGTGAGCGGAGCTATCTGCCCCATATTGTTCACACCGTCCGTAAGCAGGATTATAACCTTGCTCTTTGCATCGCTTTCGCGCAGGCGGTTGATCGCTGTGGCAAGGCCGGTTCCGATGGCGGTACCGTCTTCAATCATACCTGCTTCTACTTTATTGAGCAGATTTATCAATGTGGCCTTATCCGTGGTAAGCGGGCTTTGGGTGAAACTCTCTCCGGCAAATATTACCAGTCCGATCCGGTCGTTGGGCCGGTCGAGAATAAAGTCTTTAGCTACTTCTTTCGCCGCTACCATTCGGTTCGGTTTGAAGTCGCGCGCAAGCATACTTCCTGAAATATCGATGGAGAGTATTATATCGATACCTTCCGTAGTGGAAGTCTGATTCGTTTCCGCACTCTGCGGACGGGCAAGCGCCACAATCAGGAGTGCTACCGCCGCACACCTTAAAATGAACGGCAGATGTCGCAAGTAGTATTTAACGGATTTAGGGACCTTCATTAATCCTTTGGTGTCGGAAATCCGCACCGTAACCCCGCCTTGCAGCGTTCTGTATATGTAATACCCAATCATCGGCACCAGAATAAACAGGAACCATAAATAGCCGGGATTTGCAAATCTTTCAATCATATCTATATCTTCTAATATAAATATCTTACCAATTTTTTCCGCTTAGCGCCGCGGCAGGCTGTTCTTCTGCATCCATTTTTTCACTAGTATTATCCTCGCTGTTCTGGATGGCTTCGAGCATTTGTTCAGCATCGTCACGGTTCATTCCGCTTTGCGGCTGTTCCTGCTGATCATTGTCGCGGTTCTGGTCGTTATTGTCGTTGTCGGAATTATCTTGATCGTTGTTATTACCGTCATTATTTCCGTCGCTGTTATCCTGCTGGTCGTCGCCCTCTCCGTCGGAGTCGTCGTCGTTTTCATCGTCTTGGTTATCATCCTGATTGTCGTCTTCCAGCATTTTTTTTGTGTATGCGTAATTGAATTTAGCTTCCTCGTCGTCAGGATCATATCTCATCGCGCTTCTGAACGCTTCGAGCGCCTCTTCGTATTTTTCCTGTCTGAACAGCGAATTACCTTTATTGAAGTATATTTCTGAAAGTTCCTTCTCATCCATAAAGTACATACTCTCGGATATCTCTTCAAATCCTCTTTCGGCATCTTCGTAGCGTCCCTGCATATAATAATTATCGAAGAGATTGAAGGCAGCTTCGTAGTATCCCGGATTAGCATGGCGCGCCTTAAGATAGTCGAGTTCGGCTTCTTCATAGCTCCCTTTATTGAAATTTTTATTACCGGAACGGATCATTTTTCTTTCGGGATGCTGTTGCGCGGAAACGCCCGCGGTCATCCCTAAAAGGAACAGCAACAGAACCGGTAGTCTTAGGGTTTGTATGTATCGGTTAATCCTGTTCATCTTTTTCTTTTTCCTTTTTCAACAATATTTCTTTCGTGTCGTCAACGAAATAATAAGCGTCGTTGAACGACATTTCGTTATCTTCGACACTCGGAATATATTTTGCGAATTTTACATAATCCGACGTCGAAAGAAGCCTTCGTAGCTGTGTCGATGTACGTTGGTTCAGTTTAAATTCCTCAAGTGCTTCGGTGATCTCGTCGGAGGTCATCTCCATTGCATTTATTCCGTAGCGGTTCTCGATGTATTCCCTTACGATATCCGTAAGACGCGTGTAATACATCTTATGCCTATTGTTCTGCCATAATTTTTCTTCTCCTAAGCGTTCAAGTTCGCGTATGGCGAGGATATGCGCCGGAATGGCAGGCTTAAGAGGAGCTAATGGCTTGCTCTCCCTGGTTCTTAAAGTGCGCACCAGAATATAAAATAATGCGAATATTATTTGTGCCGCCAGAAGTCCCATCAATAAATAACCGGATATTTCCGAGAATAGGAGCGGAGCTTTTTTGGGATCTTTGATCTCGTATATCTCCTGGTTTTCAAGGTCTATAACGTACGTATCCACTATTATATGAAGTGAATCCGTAGTGTAGAGTGTATCCGTTATATTTTTGTCGATGTATAATATCGGAAGGTTCCCGAGCGAATACCGTCCTTCATCGAATACGGCCAGGGTATATTTCTTTTTAAGCAGTACCTTCCGCTCGCTGAGTTTTACGGTATCTACAGGCCCTTCATCTATAAGGGACAGCGAACGGTCCATCTTCTCTTCGTTGAAATAGGGGAATTCCACGAGCTGGACCACATCTTTCTCGATTTCGATATCCAGCGTAAACCTGTCGCCGATCATTAATGTATCGGGAGTTATGCTTGCTTTTATCTCAGGCGGTTCGTTCTGGGCGAAGACGGACAGTCCGAGAAGACCGCATACTATTACTATGAAAACAAATCTGAAACCTGAGTATTTCATAACTATCTGTATGAAAAAAGTTTTATTAACTGTGCTACGTAATCGTCATCCGTCGAAATAGGTATATTGTCGACACGGGATTTTTTAAGAACCGTATTTACGGCTTCCTCGTATTTTTCCCAATTCCGACTGTAAATCGTACGGGCACGTTTGGACGATGAGTCGAACCACACTTTCTCACCTGATTCCGCATCGGTGAATTCGATGATTCCGACATCGGGAATCTCTTTTTCACGCTGGTCGTAAACTCTTATTCCTATGATGTCGTGTTTGCCGGAAGCGATCGACAGCGCATCTGAAAAATTAGCTTTGCCATCCTTGCCAGTATCCATAAAATCTGAAATAAGAAATGCGGTACAGTGCTTCTTTATTATATTCGTAAAGTAACGCAGGGCCTCGGAGATATTCGTACCGTTGCTTTGCGGAACGAATTCGATAAGTTCGCGGATTATAAGCAATATATGTTTCTTCCCTTTTTTGGGAGGAATGAATTTTTCTACCTTGTCGCTGAAGAATATACATCCGATCATATCGTTGTTCGATGCTGCGGAAAATGCAAGTACTGCTGCAAGTTCGGTGATAAGATTTTTCTTTGTTTTATCCGCAGTTCCGAACAGCCGCGAACCGCTTACATCGATCAAAAGCATCAGTGTAAGTTCGCGTTCCTCTTCATAAGTTTTTATATGGGGCGTACGGATGCGGGCGGTAACGTTCCAGTCTATATCCCTCACGTCGTCGCCTATGCGGTATTCACGTACTTCGCTGAACGCCATACCGCGACCTTTAAAGGACGTGTGGTACTTACCTGCAAATATTTCATTGCTGAGACCGCGGGTCTTTATTTCGATTTTACGAACCTGTTTTAGAATATCGCTGCTGTTTCCCTCCATAATCCCGGTGATTAAGGTACTTCCACGCTGTTAAGTATTTCAGTAATAATCTCTTCGGAAGTTATGTTCTCTGCTTCCGCTTCGTAAGTTATACCGATCCTGTGCCTCAGGACATCGTGGCAAACCGCGCGGACATCTTCCGGAACCACGTACCCCCTTCTTTTTATGAAGGCATAGCTCTTCGCCGCTTTGGCAAGACTTATCGTGGAACGCGGCGAACCGCCGTAGCTTATAAAATGTCTAAGAGAGTCGAGATTGTATTCTTCCGGCTGGCGTGTGGCGAAAATTATATCTATTATGTATTTTTCTATTTTTTCATCCATGTATACTTCGCTTACCGTTTGGCGCGCCTTGAGGATATCTTCTGGAGTAATGATCTTATTCGCCTTTGGGAATTCGCCCTGAAGGTTCATCCGCATGATGTTGATCTCTTCGTTCTTCGACGGATAACCGATTTTGGCTTTGAGCATGAAACGATCCACTTGTGCTTCAGGAAGCGGGTATGTTCCTTCCTGTTCCAGAGGGTTCTGGGTTGCAAGGACGAGGAACGGTTCGGGAAGTTTGTACGTATTATCCCCGATGGTTACCTGTCTCTCCTGCATGGATTCAAGCAATGCACTCTGTACCTTTGCCGGTGAACGGTTAATCTCGTCCGCCAGTACGAAATTGGCGAAAACCGGTCCTTTGCGGACTGCGAATTCTTCGTTTTTCTGGCTATATATTAAAGTACCTATAAGGTCGGCAGGTAAGAGATCCGGAGTGAACTGGATGCGGCTGAATTTAGCGTCGACCGCCTGTGCCAAAGTTGTAATGGCAAGGGTTTTAGCCAGTCCGGGAACACCTTCCAACAAAATATGTCCGTTCGACAGCAACCCGATAAGGAGGGAGTCCACAAGATGCCTTTGTCCGATAATGACCTTGCCCATTTCAATGTTAAGAAGGTCCACGAATGAACTCTCTCTTTCGATACGTTCATTAAGTTCCTTGATATTTACTGCTTCGTTCATATTATTTTTGATTTTTGTCTTTTAACGTACGGGTTACAAAAATATTGTATTTTTTTAAATTTCAATAACCCGCATTTTTCCCGTATGATCCGGATGATATTATAAACGAAAACATTCCTGAAATATTCTGTGCTACGATATAATATAGTTTGAATAAAGGCGTGGTTTTTATTTTATACATTTTTTTCGTTTATTTGTTGGTTCATAATACGGTATGGTAGTTAAATATTTTAAATACGATAAACCGTTTACGCTGGAGAACGGGGAGGTAATAACCGATCTCACCATCGCGTATCATACGTTCGGCCGGTTGAAGCCCGGCAAGAATAATGTGATATGGGTCTGTCATGCCCTTACGGCAAATTCCGAAGTAGCCGATTGGTGGCCAAATACGGTCAAAGCGAAAAAATTTCTCGATCCTGGTAAATATTTTACTATCTCTGCGAATATAATAGGGTCGCATTACGGTACTACAGGGCCTCTCGACATCAATCCGAAGACAGGGGAGCCGTACTACGAATCCTTCCCTTTCATAACTATAAGGGATATGGTGAGGGCGCATATTCTTCTGGCGGAAGAATTGGGCATAAAGAGTGTCCGTGCGATGATAGGAAGTTCTATCGGAGGGTTTCAGGCGATGGAATGGGCTATAATGCAGCCGGATTTTATGCAGAGGCTCGTTCTGATAGCCACTTCGGCTAAAAGTCAACCATGGACTATAGCGTTGAATGAATCGCAGAGAATGGCTATTGAAGTCGACCCTTCTTACGGACAGAATGATCCGGAGGCGGGAAAAAAAGGAATGCGTGTATCGAGGTCCATAGGTCTGTTGAGCTACCGGGGAAGCATGGCTTATAACGAAACCCAGCAGGAGAACGATAATCTTTACAAACTCACCGGTTTCCGTGCCGCTACATACCAACAGTATCAGGGAGATAAATTGTGCCGCAGATTCAATGCTTATTCATATTACAGATTGTCGCAGGCGTTCGATTCCCATAATGTGGGCAGGTTCCGCGGTGGTGTGGAGACCGCATTAGGCATGATAAAAGCACGGACTGTTGTAATCGGGATCTCTTCGGATATAATTCTGCCTGTGTGTGAGCAGATATTCCTTTACAGACATATTCCGGATTCGGAGATATATATAATAACATCGGATTTCGGTCATGACGGATTTCTTGTCGAACACGAGAAACTAAACGATATCTTGAAGCCGTTTGTAGACAAGCCGCTCAGGCAGGGTGAATGACGTAACTTTTTATTCGGGTAATAAAGTAAGACGGTTTATTTGTCCTTTAATCAAAAATTAATAATTTTGTGGGTCTTTTCAAATAGAATGTAATAATGAAATTTCCTAAATCGGTAAACGTTTTGTTGCTGGGTTCCGGCGGTAGAGAAAATGCTTTTGCGTGGAAGATCGCCCAAAGCAAACGTGTCGCTAAATTGTTCATAGCTCCCGGAAACGCGGGAACGAAAAGTTGCGGGATAAATGTGGATATGAATCCCACCGACTTTGCAATTGTTAAGCAGTTCGTAATATCCAATAACATAAATCTCGTGGTAGTCGGACCTGAGGACCCGCTGGTTAAGGGTATTTACGATTATTTTGTCAGCGATAACGACATAAAAAATATTCCGGTTATCGGACCTTCTGCATTGGGAGCCAAGTTGGAAGGAAGCAAGGATTTTGCTAAAAATTTCATGATAAAACACGGGATTCCTACTGCGCAATATAAAACTTTTACGAAAGGTAATATTGAAGAGGGCTATGATTTCATAGAGACTATAACCGCCCCATATGTTCTCAAGGCGGACGGACTTGCTGCGGGCAAAGGTGTCACCATACTTGAAAACAAAGAAGAAGCGAAAAAAGAACTGTCCGATATGCTTACCGGAAAATTCGGAGCGGCAAGTTCGAAAGTCGTTATCGAAGAATATCTTTCGGGTATAGAAGTGTCTGTTTTTGTGGCTACTGATGGTAAAACCTATAAAATTCTTCCAGAGGCCAAGGATTATAAGAGGATAGGGGAAGGCGATACCGGACTTAATACAGGAGGAATGGGAGCTGTTTCACCGGTTCCGTTCTGCGACGAGGCGTTCATGGAAAAAGTCCGGACCCAAATAGTGGAGCCTACGGTCGAAGGACTTAAAGCCGATGAAATAATTTATAACGGATTTATTTTTATAGGTCTGATGAATTGTGGCGGTGACCCGAAAGTTATCGAATATAACGTACGTATGGGTGATCCCGAAACCGAGGTTGTACTTCCGAGGATCGAGTCGGATATAGTGGACTTATTCGAAGGCATTGCGTTCGGCTCCCTGAAGTCACGTAAACTGGATATAACGGAAGAGACGGCCGCTACTGTCGTATGTGTTTCCGAGGGTTATCCGGGTGATTACGAGAAAGGACTTGTTATCGAGGGTCTTGAAACTGAAACAGAGAGTCTGGTATTCCATGCCGGTACGACTGTTAAAGGTAAGGATGTGGTTACTGCTGGCGGAAGGGTTCTTGCCGTTACCTCTTATGGTAAAAGCATCGTAGAAGCGGTGAATAATTCTTATAAAACTATAGATAAAATACACTATAAAGGAAAATATTTCCGCAAGGACATTGGTAAAGACCTAATGCCTGAATAATGGGATTTGACATTACACGTCAAAGTTTAATCAGAACAATTCTCTTATTCCTGTTTATGTATGCCATATTCGGAGTAAGAGAATATCTTTTTACCGTACCTGTACAATTCGACCTTACGGATTTTTCATTTCTGGGCAGATCGATATATGATTTTTCCGTGTCGCGACCTTATCTGAATGAGATACTGACTTTTATTTTTCTGTTTGTCAATGCGTTTTATCTCACCCGTCTTGCCACCCGGAATTTGATACTTGTAGACAGGTCCTATCTTCCGGCGATAATTTATATCGTGATCTGCGCAGGTTATACTGTTCCTGCCCAGAATATAATTTCTCTTCTTGCCGCATTTTTTATAATTGCCGCTGTAGAGAATATTATAAATTCCTACAAAAGACTCGATCGGTTCAATTATTTTTTCAATGCCGGAATGTGCATCGGAATAGCGGTTTTGATATATCCGCAGACAGTTCCTTACGTTATATTGCTTCCGATATCGTTGATATATTTTACACGTACATGGAGGGATTGGTTTCTGTCTTTAGTTGGTTTGTCGGTGCCTTTGTTTTTGCTGTCTTATATTACGTGGGCGACAGGCCCGGAGTTCGGGTTTATTTACAGAGCTATTTTTGCTGTGTTGGAAGATGGAGCCGGGGATATTATTAAAAATATCAGTGTTGCTGGTTATATAATGTCAACATTTTATCTGTTACTTGCCGTGTTCGGGATAATCGTGTTTATGGGAGGAAAAGCAAGGACGAAGAAACGGGCTGTAAGGCTCTTTATTCTTTTCGTATGGATACTGATACTAACCATTCCTGTTCTATCCTTGGAAGAAAATCCTACACTGGCCATTCCATTGGCTGCTGTGCCATTGTCGATAATGATACCCGCGTTCTTTAACAGGAAAAAAGGTATTATCGGGAATATTCTGTATATTGCTATAATAATCGTTACCATAGTTTTTAATCTGATACCAATACTCTTAGAATAATGGATTTCCTGGATATGTCGCATTTTGACTACGATCTGCCGGAAGAGAAAATCGCACGTTTCCCTTTGGCCGAACGCGACAGATCGAAATTACTGGTTTATCGTAACGGTGAAATCATGGATTCGGAATTTTCGGATCTTTTATCGCATCTTCCGGAGGATTCTCTCCTTGTGTTTAACAATACCAAAGTGGTAAGGGCGAGAATAATGTTCTTTAAAGAAACCGGGGCGAGAATAGAGATATTTTGTCTTGAGCCGTATGATCCTGCCGATTATGAAAGAGCCTTCTCTATCAAAGGATGTGCACAATGGGTATGTATCGTGGGTAATCTGAAAAAATGGAAGGAAGGAAAGTTAGCTATAAAATTTCTTCATAACGGGAATGATTGTGAATTGAAAGCGGAGAGAAAAGGCTCGGATGACAAAAATCAGCTAATAGAATTTACATGGGACGCGGATGCAACGTTCGGTACAATCCTTGAAACTCTTGGAAAAATTCCTATTCCTCCCTATCTCAGGCGCGACAGCGAGGATATCGATAATACGAGGTACCAAACCGTATATTCGAAAATAGAAGGTTCGGTTGCGGCCCCAACTGCAGGTCTGCATTTTTCCGATACGATTCTCAGTTCGCTCGATAGAAAAAATATAAGTACAGAGGAAGTGACCCTTCACGTAGGTGCAGGGACATTTATGCCCGTAAAAAGCGAAAATGCTTACGACCATGAAATGCACACCGAACATTTCGAGGTAAATCTGGAAACGATAGAAAAACTTATTGAAAAATACGGTAAGGTAACAGCCGTTGGCACAACTTCGGTAAGAACATTGGAGTCCCTGACTGTCCTCGGGTACAGGGTAATGTGTGATAAATATGCCGATTTGGCCCGCACGGTAGGGCAGTGGGAAGCTTTTGATATTCCGGAAAACGCCGACGGCAGGCAGATGATGATCGCGCTCAGGGATCATATGGTTTCAAATGGTTTCCAAAAGTTAAAGGCTTCTACCCAAATAATGATAACGCCTGCGGGATTCCGTTTCAGGATAATAAATTCCCTCATAACGAATTTCCACCAGCCGAAAAGTACTTTGCTGCTGCTTATATCAGCTATAACCGGTAAGGATTGGGAAAAAATATACTCTCATGCCTTAACCAATGGGTATAGATTTCTAAGTTACGGCGACAGCTCGATACTTTTTCTTCAGGAAGCGGAAGATTAAATTCCGTAGACTCCGGTTTGAGTGACACCTGAAGTGTCGAAATCGCCCCAACGTTCATTTATATAGTCCAGGGTTTCCAATAGTTCCTTCTGGGAGTTCTGTGTAACGAGTTTTATCCGTGTTTCCTTAAAATCAGGCAGCCCTTTAAAATAAGAACAGAAATGTCTTCTCATTTCAAGTATCCCGACTTTTTCCCCTTTGAATTCGAGCGATTTATTAAGGTGTAGTTTGGCAAGCCTGACTCTTTCGCTTACAGTAGGCGGCGATAAAAGTTGACCGGTAGATAAATAGTGCTTTATTTCCTTAAATATCCATGGCCTTCCATAGGTAGCCCTGCCGACCATTATTCCGTCTACACCGTACCTGTCGAACATTTCTTCCGCTTTTAATGCAGAATCTATATCTCCGTTGCCGATGATAGGGATATTTATTCTCGGATTGTTCTTAACCTCACCGATCAGGGTCCAGTCCGCAGTTCCTTTATACATCTGGCTGCGTGTTCGTCCATGTATGGTGAGGGCCTCGATCCCTACATCCTGGAGTTGCTCCGCGATATCCATAATATTTTTGGAATCTTCGTCCCATCCGAGTCTTGTTTTAACGGTGACGGGTTTTTTGACGGCATTAACGATCTGTCTCGTCATTTCCACCATTTTGGGCACGTCACGCATCATGCCGGAACCTGCTCCCCGGTTTGCAATTTTCTTTACAGGGCATCCGAAATTTATATCTATTATATCCGGATCGACGGTTTCAGCCCTTATGGCAGCTTCGACCATGGGAGCTATTTCATGTCCGTAGATCTGTATTCCCACAGGTCTCTCATAAGGGAATATATTCAGTTTTGCCATGGATTTAGCGGCATCCCTTATCAGGCCGTCTGCCGAGATAAATTCAGAATAAACCACGTCGGCTCCATACATTTTACAGATATAACGAAACGAGGGATCGGTGACATCCTCCATCGGAGCCAGAAAGATCGGTTTATCCGGTAATTCGATGTCCCCGATCTTTACCACTGTATGGGAGTTTTGCCTTTTGACTGAAGGTATTCGTTAGCCTTAGAAAAATGCTTGCACCCGAAAAATCCACGATGCGCGGATAACGGTGACGGGTGAACGGTTTCAAGGACGCAGTTATCCGCCCTGTTTACGATAGCTCCTTTTTTCTGAGCATAGGCGCCCCATAGCATGTAAACTATCTCTTTTTTCTCACGTGCGATTACATTAACCACAGCATCGGTAAATATTTCCCATCCTTTGCCTTGATGCGATGCCGCCTGATGCGCCCTTACGGTAAGGACAGAATTTAGAAGCAGCACACCCTGACGCGCCCATCGGTCCAGGTCACCGGAGTCAGGCATCGGGCATCCTGTGTCGTCCACCAATTCCTTGAAAATATTTTGCAGTGATGGAGGGTATTGTATCCCGTCGTGTACCGAGAAACATAAACCGTTGGCCTGTCCCGGGCCGTGATACGGGTCCTGACCGATTATAACTACCTTCAGATTGTCGAAAGTGGATTCTTCGAAAGCCCTGAAAATATTCCGTCCCTTAGGGTATATTGTGTTGGTACCGTATTCATGTTTTACGAATTCGACGAGTCGGAGGAAATAATCCTTTTGAAATTCTCCGGACAAGTGCTGTTTCCAGTCCTCCGCTATTTTAACATCCATAAACCGCGAAATTTTGATTTCAGCAAAGGTATTAAAGTTGTATGATATAGCAAAATAAGTCCGGTGCAGGATTTTTAAATATATTACTGTTTTTTATTATCTTTAACGGCGAAATACATTTTAATCATGACGAGTAAATCACGGCAGCTACTCATTAACGGGATGCTGTTTTTTATAACCGCGATTATCATTACGTTGCTTATTCCTACTGAAGGACATTATATGCAGCGCTATAACGTCGGTGAAGTATGGCAGGGTGAGAACCTTAACGCACCGTTCGATTTCCCGATAACTAAAAGCGAGACGGAAATAATCAATGACCGCCGCAATATAGAACGTTCCACAATTCCGGTATATACATACGATACCAGTGTTTATAACATGGCGGTTGTTTCGTTAAAGAATGCGATAGATGATCCGGCAGTCGAAAATCGGGCCGTTAATATAATCGGATTCATATACGGTAAGGGTATTATTTCCAATCTTGATATGGGATCCGCAGAAGATGATACCGGACTTACTTATATACGTACGGACAGGAGCTCGCTACTCGAAACGGTATCTACAGGAGAGATTTTTACCGTATCTTCGGCAAAACGTTACTTCAGAGAACAGTTTTACAGTTTTTTCCCGGAAGATTCTACGATTTTTAACAGCGATAGTTTTATCCAGCCTAATCTTGTTTATAATGAGTCTCTTACGGAAAGTTTAAAACAAAGAGAACTGAGAAACGTCGCTACTACCAGAGGTCTGGTGCATGCCAACGAACTTATCGTTGCGCATAATCAGTTGATCGATCAGGATGTTTTCAACAAGCTCAATTCCCTTAAAAGCGAATATGAAAAAAGGCTGGGAGGATCAAATAACTACTATATGATGCTTGCAGGCCATTTTACGGTCGTTCTCCTTATCTTCTTAATTACTTTCCTTTTTTTCTATTTCTTCAAAAATGTTTTTATAAGCGTAAGGAAAAATGTTCTTTTTATACTTATGCTGTACATATTAATGGTTGGCCTCTGTTCGATCGTTTCCAAGAACGAGCACCTGAGCGTTTATATAATACCGTTTGCAATCGTTCCTATATATATACTTACATTTTTCGATGTCAGGATGTCGGTTTACGAACATACGACTATCCTGCTCCTATGCTCGCTGATAGTTCCCAAACCTATAGAATTCTTCTTTATAAATTTTATAGCGGGAATCGTTGCGATATTCATAATAAACAGATCATATCGGAGGGAGAATATCTTTATGGCT
Organism: Rikenellaceae bacterium; assembly: GCA_021201795.1. Taxonomy (GTDB): domain Bacteria; phylum Bacteroidota; class Bacteroidia; order Bacteroidales; family Rikenellaceae; genus JAJBUQ01. The sequence goes on along the minus strand of JAJQEF010000002.1, from coordinate 41,810 downwards.
GCCGGAGCAATATTGTTAAGCAACTGTGTCAGTTATGTTGCGATAAACCTTATTCAATACGGTGAAATCAACGGTTTGGAATGGATAAATTTTGTTTGGTTCGGAGTGAACGCGATTTTGTTCCTTGGAATGTACCAGTTGATTTATATGATGGAGAAGATTTTCGGATTCGTTTCGGATATAACGCTTCTCGAACTGTGCGACACAAACCAGAAGCTGCTTCTGGAGCTCGCGCATAAGGCTCCCGGGACGTTCCAGCATACATTACAGGTTGCTAATATGTCGGAAGCCGCTGCAACGGCTATCGATGCAAATCCATTGCTTGCACGTGCCGGATCCATGTACCACGATATAGGGAAAATCAATAATCCTGCGTTTTTTATCGAAAATAATAGAGGTACCTTTAACCCGCATGACGAACTGTCACCTCGTGAAAGTGCAAAAATTATTCTCAGGCACGTAACGGATGGAGTGGCGCTCGCAAAGAAGGAACGGCTTCCGCAGGTTATTATTAATTTTATTTCAGGACATCACGGAGATTCTCTGGTGTACTTCTTTTATTGTAAGGAGCGCGCGGCAAATGGAAGTCCAAACGAGAAGGATTACCGTTATCCGGGACCGAAGCCGATTTCGAAAGAAGTATCGATATGTATGATAGCCGATGCGGTCGAGGCTGCTTCTCACAGTCTTACGGAATATACCAATGAAACTATAGATCAATTGGTCGATAAGGTGGTCGAGATTAAAATAAACGACAAGGAACTGTCTCAGTCTTTATTGTCTTTTAACGATATATCCAAAATCAAAGAGATCCTTAAAAATAAACTCGAAAGCATTTACCACACAAGAATTGCATATCCGGAAAGAGAATAATTTCTTTTTTAATAATTACATTCTTATTGCTACTTTTGCACCTGCATTCACATATTTTGCGGTCTTATGGAAATATTGCGCCCGGGAACAGGGAACGGACAGAAAATTTATATCGAAACATACGGATGCCAGATGAATGTCAATGACAGCGAAGTCGTGGTGTCCATACTTAAAAAAGAAGGCTATCGGCATACGGAAAATATCTCCGAGGCTGATATAATATTTATCAATACGTGTTCCATAAGGGATAACGCAGAACAGCGTATATGGGGTCGTCTCAGGGATATTAAACAATACAAAAAGAACAATAATTCTCTTATCGTAGGTATAATCGGGTGTATGGCCGAAAGACTTAAGGAAGACCTTATCGAGAAAGAGAAACTTGTCGATATTATTGCAGGTCCCGATTCTTACCGCGAACTTCCCGTATTGATACGAACTGCATCGGACGGAAGCAAGGCAGTCAATGTCGAACTTTCGAAGGAGGAAACTTATGCGGAGATCTCTCCGGTGAGGCTCGGCAAAGACGGAATCTCGGCATTCGTATCCATAATGAGGGGATGCAATAATATGTGTTCTTACTGTGTTGTACCTTACACACGAGGTAGGGAAAGAAGTCGTGATCCGGAAACTATCCTGAACGAGATAAACGATCTTGTCAGCAATGGATACAAGGAGGTCACGTTGTTGGGCCAGAATGTAAATTCCTATAATTTTAATGATGATAAAGGAAATCAAACGGACTTCTCGGAATTACTTCGAAGAGTAGCTTCGGTTTCACCGGAGCTGAGAGTGAGATTCTCTACCTCGCATCCCAAAGACTTGAGCGACGAGGTACTTTATGCGATGCGTGATTATAATAATATTTGTAAATCGATCCATCTCCCTGCACAGTCAGGCAGTAATTCTGTTCTCAAGCTCATGAACCGGAAATATACTCGTGAGTGGTATCTCGACCGTATAGGGGCGATAAAAAGAATAATTCCTGAGTGTGAAATATCGACGGATCTTATAGCTGGATTCTGTGGAGAAACAGAAGAAGACCATAAAGGTACCTTATCGTTAATGGAGTCAGTAGGATATTCTTTTGCTTTTATGTTCAAGTATTCCGAAAGACCCGGCACACAGGCTGCCCGAAATTATGCAGATGATGTGCCGGATGACGTTAAAACCCGCAGATTAACAGAAATTATAAATCTTCAGAATAGATTGTCCCTCGCGAGCAATAAGAAAGATATTGGAAAAATTTTCGAAGTTCTGGTTGAGGGAACATCTAAAAAAAGCAGCAGCGATATGTCCGGAAGGAATTCTCAAAATAAAGTAGTAGTGTTTGCAGCCGATAATGAGAAACCGGGAGATTATGTATATGTTGAAATTACTGATTGCACATCTGCCACTCTTTTGGGAAAAAGAGTAAAAAAATAAATATAACCACTATTTTTTATCTCTTATTTTAATATATTTGCACCGCAATACGGGGTGTAGCGCAGTCCGGTTAGCGCGCCACGTTCGGGACGTGGAGGTCGCTGGTTCGAATCCAGTCTCCCCGACAAAAATGGAATCTTGTAAAAGGTTCCATTTTTTTATGTCTTAGAATTTCTCTATAATAATTTTTACTATATAAAATACTGTTTTTAGTCGTATTTATATTCTATCTTTGAGTTTTATTGGGAAAATTTGATTCTTAAGCAATGTAAAATTGATTAACGACTTAAATTATCCTTATGGCAGGCCCCCACCATTTTGCCGATAAACTTGTTAACTGCATGTTTTTAAAAACTAATACGACCCAAATACGGTTGGTGGCTAACTATCTACAAAAATGCTAAAATGAATAAAAAAGTTTTATTAAACGGAATTCTTATGATTGATCACGGAAGTAAAATGATTATCGAAAAATTAATTTTAAAATTTACAGGATTGGAAATAATGAATATTGGTAATCCGGGAATGCTTCCGGATCATTCCATAAAAAGAAAAGTGGAATGCAGGGACAAATATGGAAATGCTGTAATGTATGAAACTGTGATCGATTTAAGATATAATGAAATAAAAACCAAGTTGATATGTAACACTAAAAAACTTTCTGATTTAATATGAAATAGTTTATCCGGCTTCTAATGGAATGATTCTTGGGTGTAGCCGTAAATCAATAAAACATAATAAAATGCATAAAATTAAAAATCTTATTGTATCTACTGGTTTTATACTTGCAATTTACGGCTTTACATTACCTGAACTTCCTTATAAGACAGATGCTCTTGAACCGGTAATGAGCAGGGAAACTGTTGAATATCATCATGGCAGACACGTCAAGGCTTATGTCGATAAACTTAACCAACTGACTGCCGGTACTGATTATGAAAATGCAAGTCTAACAGAGATAGTTAGGACATCTACCGGAAGCATTTTCAATAACGGTGCGCAAATTGTGAACCATATTCTTTTCTTTGACGGATTATGCCCGGAGGCGGAAGCCAAAGGCCGTCCGTCAGGAGAGTTATCCGATGCTATTATGCGGGATTTCGGATCGTTTGACGACTTCAAAAAGAAATTTGGAGAATCTGCAGGTAATCTTTTTGGTTCCGGCTGGACGTGGCTGATAAGCGATGCCGATGGTAACCTGGGAATAATGACGACGCAGAATGCCGATAATCCGCTCAGGAACGGTAAAGTTCCTTTGATTGCTATAGATATGTGGGAACATTCCTATTATATAGACTACCGCAATGAAAAGAATAATTACCTTAATAATATCTGGAAAATCGTGGATTGGGATATGGTTGAAAAAAGATATTCGGATAGATAAACTCTGCTCATTACTCTAAAAGTATGTGACGGCGGCTTCAAGGCTGCCGTTTCTATTATGTATTTAACTATATTTTCCTAACTTTACAACGCACTATTTCGCAGAAGGCCCTCGGGTGGAGTGGGTAGTGCTGTTTATATAGAAGACGTTTACAGGCGTCTGTCTTTCTTATTTCAAAACTTCGCAAATTTTTGACCTTTCGATAGATGGATAGCAACAAAAGACGTCCTCCTGATATGTGTTTTCATGCACCGCTATTATTTCTGGAAAGAAATATGCTGGTGCTTACATATCGGCGTGGGCTTTCTGCGTTGCTCGTTCTCGAAAGGTGGGCATGCGAAGGCCTCGAAATACGGAACGGGCGAAGGTAAGATTCCCACGCTTCTGTATATATATAATCTGTGTTTCAAACTATCACCTAACAGGGAATCGAGGCGGTTCATTAACGGAGTGTGGATATGATTCATACCGGACAGCTTATCGAACGTAAACTGCATGAACAGGGGCGAACTGTTACATGGTTTGCTGCGCAGTTATGCTGTACCCGCCCGAACGTTTATAAAATATTCCGAAAGGAAAGTATCGATATTCCCCTGCTATGGCGCATCTCCCGTATTCTCGAATATAATTTCTTCCATGAAATTTCCAATGAAATAAAATCGGATATCCGGAATGAAGTTAATGCTACTGTATCCAAATAAGATACAATTCTGTTTGCTTTTTGGAACTAACTGTTTGTCAGTCTGTTCTCTTCTTTTGCGTACATTTGTGCAAAATTCTGTTCGATAATACTTATATAAAGTTATAAAGAGTATGCCCGACGTGTGTATTTATACTTTATAAGGCTTGCTTGGATGAAATTATGTAATTAAATACGATAAAAAATGAAGAAACTGATTTTGACTGGATTTATTTTTCTTGCCTTCGTGCCCGTGGGAGTGGCACAAAAAACTTTGGTTACGGAATTTGAGTACCAGAATACTCAGGCCCGTGTGCCGGAGCCCGTATCGAGTACTTATGTAAAACCTACGGTCGTAGAACTTATAGTGGATTCCGTAAGATTTGAAGAAACGTTTGTCCTGTCGAGGGAGAAAGTCGAAGTAAGCATGAGGGGCGAACTGGAAGAGGTTCGTAGCTGGGGTGTCTACATTGCTTCCGAGGAAGCCTCCAGAAAAAGAGGTATAAAGTGCGATATGCTGGTAGCTGCCATGTTCAATCTGGGGTACGATAAAACGCAAAATAATTATAAACTTAAAGTGGTGGGATATCCGGCAAGATTCGCAAACTGGGCGACGGCCACGAGGGAAGACTATGAATGGATAAGAATGGATAAAACATTCACTACCAATGATAAAGTTGCTGCAATAATTAAATAATACTTAAAATTTTTACATACTTTATTATGAAAAAAATAATTTTTTCGGTAATTGTGCTTATAGCGGCATTTAATGTTAATGCGCAAAATTCAAGCTCGAATATCGTTTCCTCCACAATTAAAAGCATAACTACCGTAACCATGCCGGAGCCGGAACCGGAGCCTGTAATTGCTATGAATCAGTGGTTTCTTCGTGCCGGACTCAATATAATGAACTTTGCCGGCGATGGAGGAGATGACCTTAAGGGCAAGGTAGGGTATGATGTAACTTTGGGATTCCATAAATCGATAGCCCGTAAGGGAGCTTACTGGGGAATGGAGTTCGGAGCTTCATCCCGTGGCGCCGGATATGAAGAAAAAGTATATGATTATGAAGAGAGCCTCATATCCCATAATGTTCATATCTCACCGTTTACATTCGGTTGGAAATACGGAATAACGGAAGACTTTAAAATCGATGCCCACTTAGGGGCATTCGCGGCTTACGATTATGCTGGAAAAATGAAGATAGAATATAACGGTTATGAGGAGAGCTATAAAATGAAAGACTGGGATGATTGGAATCGCTATGATGTGGGTTTAAATGCCGGGTTTGGCGTGTGGTACGGCCGGTTCAACCTTGACTTTACATTCAGGCGTGGATTTATAGAAACTTTTGATGACAGTGAATCGTACACCAACAACTTTATGATCCGCTTAGGAGTGGCGTTTTAATTTTTAATCTACAATTTTCCGGACAACGTTTACCTATCTTATTTTCATAAGAATGTGAACGTTGTCTTACTTTATCTTATCAGGAACTTATATTTTTTTCTTCTTCTGAACCATCTGGCTGCCTCTCCCAACCACATTACTATAGAAGTAGCCAATATGATATATACCCAGTCATGAAGTTTTACAGGAACCGTCCGGAATACTTCCCCTGCATAATTAACAATGATGATCTGACCTATGAGTATAACTAATAATATGGATAAGAAGACCTTTGATTGCGACATTGTGCAAAATGCGGTTCTCAGTGTTCCGAAGGCCTTAGCGTTGAACATGTTCCAGAATTGCAGCATGACGAATACAGTAAAAAATACGGACAGCTGGTAAATGTTTACACTCGATCCGAAATAAAATAGCATTCCCGCAAGCACGGCCACGAATAAAGAGCCGGTAATAAAAATGTTGTTTTTCATTTCGCGGTTCACGATGAAATCCGTGGAACGCCGCGGCTTCTCTTTCATTACGAGTTTATCCGGAGGCAGCGATGCGAGGGCGCAGGCTGCAAACGTATCCATTATAAGGTTAACCCACAACATCTGGGTTACGGTCAAAGGTAGCTCCGTGCCGAATATCGAACCCGCGAAAACAATTATGATGGCTGTAAAATTGATCGTCAGTTGGAAAATCACAAATCTCTGAATGTTCTTATATAATGACCGCCCCCATAAAACCGCAGTGGCAATACTACCGAACGAGTCGTCTAACAAAGTTATGTCGCTCGCTTCTTTTGCTACGGAGGTGCCAGTTCCCATGGATAAGCCGACATGAGCGAAATTCAGAGCTGGCGCATCGTTGGTTCCGTCACCCGTCACAGCGACGATCTCTCCATTTTTTTGCAGTAACTGCACGAGCCGTTGTTTATCCGTGGGCCTTGCACGTGCCATGATTTTTATCTCGTCGAGCCTCAGAAGCAATTCTTCATCAGAACAATTCTCAAAATCAGTACCGGTTATAATATTCCTGTCTCCGTCATTTTCATTGAAAAGTCCGATCTTGCGTGCTATTTCCGTTGCCGTTGCAGGAGTATCGCCAGTAACTATTTTAATATCTATTCCTGCATCCGTACACTCTTTAATAGCTGCCGGTACATCTTCCCGGACCGGATCCATTATTGCTGTAATACCGAGAAAAACCAGTTCGCAGTTCTCTATGGCTTCTTCGCATGTTTTTGCACTTTCAGTAGGATGGCAATAGGCAAATCCCAAGGTCCGCATAGCCTTCTTCTGATATTTGAGGGTTAATTCGGTTATTTTTTCCGCATATGCTTCGACCGGAACTTCATCTCCGTCGATCAGTACTTTAGTGCATTTGGCGAAAACTATTTCAGGTGCGCCTTTTATATATAAGATTTTTTCCTGGCTATTTTTTTCCAGCGTGGCCATGTACTTTCTTTCGGTGTTGAAAGTGAGTTGGTCCACTATTTTCGTTTTATCCCGGATATCCTTGTAATAGATGCCGAATGAATCAAGCCATAGAAGCAGTGCACCTTCCGTAGGGTTCCCTACAACTTTGGTATCTTCACTTTTTTCAAGAAACGCGGTAGAATTTACCGCAATACTTTTAGTTACGAGTTTGCTTATTCCATCACCACTTATTTTTTGATCCTTGAGTGAAAAAAACTGGGTTTCTTCTACTGTCATGCGGTTTTGAGTTAGGGTTCCGGTTTTATCCGTGCATATAACCGTTACTGCTCCCATAGTCTCGCAGGCGTGCATATTGCGTACAAGATTGTTGGTTTTGAGCATCCGCCGCATACTTAACGCGAGACTGAGTGTCACACTCATCGGAAGTCCTTCGGGTACTGCTACAACAATCAGTGTAACAGATATCATGAAATATTTAAGCAGCCTATTCGCCGAATCGAGTGTAAGCCATGAACTTCCTTCAGTAGGGTCCACTCCGAATAAAAATCCTGCGGCGCAAAGTATTAGAAATACCATTGCACCGATCAGTATCCATTTGACCCATCCGAATTTTTCGACAAGAAAAGGAAGGTCTTTCTTTTTTTCTGCGAGTTCGAGTCCGTCGAAAATTATAGGAACCCATACTTTTATCATCATTACTGCGAGAGCAATTAAAGAGCATGCCAGTGTCCATATCTGTGCGAACGAATATTCATATTCTGATAGGAAAATGTCTTTAAGAAACAGAATTATAAATGTCAGGAACGCGATGGAAAAACCTACTACGCCGATAAATTTTGCGAGGCTCTCGAGTTGTATGCTGAGAGGTGTTTTTTCGTCAGGTTTTATAGCGGACTGCCGCGCAACTTTACCGTATTCGGTCGAATCGCCGACAGCGGTGACCGTAACCGTTCCATGACCCTCCATAATCGACGTACCACGCATCAGCATATAGCTCGGGTAAGTCGCTTCGGGATCGGTTTTAGTCATATCCGCATCTTTGGATGTCATGGGTTCGCCCGTAAGGTTGGATTCGTTTACGGTAAGGGATACGGATTCTGCAAGGGTGCCGTCTGCAGGAACTTCTTCTCCTGTCTCTATTAACAATACATCCCCGACGACAATATCTATTTTTGGTATTTGTTTGAGCTCTCCGTTACGAATTACTTTATAGGGTATATCGTCGTCTACTTTACCCAGCATATCGAATTTTTTCTGTGCGTCGTATTCGAACCAGAAAGCGATTCCGGTAGCAAGAAAGATCGCGCAGAATATTCCGATAGTCTCGGCAAATTCTTTTTCGACAAAAGATATCCCTAAAGAGAGAAATGCTGCTATAAGCAGCACCCTGATGACCGGGTCCTGAAATTTTTCGAGAAATAATTTCCATGCCGATTCTTTTTCCGGCGGAGTAAGGATATTTTTTCCGTATTTTTTCCGGCTTTCTTTAACCTGGTCTTCACTCAGGCCGTTTAATTTTTTCTTACCCTCTGCCATGTTTTATATTTTCGTTATTTATCGGTCTTCATCATCGTCATATAAAAAGGTATCCATCATGTCGTCTATATCCCGCCGTTCCTTTTTTGTCGGCCTTCCCGCGCCGCGATCCCTTTTTAAAAAAAAATCATTGCTGATGCCGTAAAGTTTTCCCAACTCTTCCTCAGGAGTTATATTTTCCATGAAGTTGGGGACATTTTTTGCCGGTTGCCGGTTGTTAAGTTCCTCCAGAACCCGCAAAGTATATACCACAGGCATTTTTTTGACCGTGATAATGTCTCCTTTCTTTACTTCTTTGGAGGCTTTTGCAACGGTCCCGTTCAGCGTCACCCTGTTGTTTTTGCAGGCTGCCGCCGCATCGCTGCGTGTTTTATAAACCCTTACGGCCCAAAGCCACTTGTCGATACGGGACATATTATTTTTTGTTAAAATTGTTCATTGTGAAATCTATACCTGCTGTGCCGAATGATTTTATCGCTTCGATCGCAAAGTCAATTCTTTCAGGCAGTTCCTTTGTTTCTTCTTTGGTCCATTCCCCGAGAACATGATCGACTTGAAATCCTTTGGGAAAATCGTCCCCGATACCGAATCTTAATCTCGGGTAATCCGATCTCCCAAGTACTTCCGATATGCTTTTTAGTCCGTTGTGCCCTCCGTCGCTGCCTTTTTTTCTTATGCGTATGGCACCGAGCGGCAATGCAAGATCGTCCACGATTACCAGGACATTCTCCACTGGTATCTTTTCGACATTCATCCAATAGTTTACGGCCTTACCGCTCAGGTTCATATATGTCGACGGTTTGAGCAGGAGGAATGTCCTGCCCTTATATTTCGCCTCGGTTATCAAGCCGTAGCGTGCTGTCGTAAAAACAGCATTGGACGCCTCTGCAAAAGCGTCCAAAACCATAAATCCTATGTTGTGCCGGGTGTTGACGTATTCTGCTCCGATGTTACCCAGCCCGACTATCAAGTATTTCATTCCGTAAAGTTTTTAAGCGGCCGCCGTACGGCCATTAAACACGGAAACTATTTTTTCTTTTCGTTTGCCGCTGCCGCTGCCGCAGCACCTCTTGCCGCACGTGTCATCTTAACAGCACAGATCGCAGTAGTAGCCGGTGTAAGAATATCCATATTTTCGAAACTCAAATCGCTGACGAATACCGATTTGCCGAGTCCGAGTCCTGAAATATCTATGTCCAACGTATCAGGAAGGTCCTCTTCCTTAGCAAGAACGCGTAGGTTTCTTTTGCTCAACATGAGCTTACCCCCCATTTTAACACCTTCGGAATTTCCGTAGAGTTTTACAGGGATGTCGATAGCTACTTTTTTACCGGGAACTACCCTGAAGAAATCTATATGGAGGACGTAGTCCTTAACCGGATGATACTGAACTTCCCTCATTACAGCTTTAGTCTTCTGACCGTCGATATCGAATTCAATGATGTAAGAGTTTGGAGTGTAAATAAGCTGGTTCAATTCTTTCGCATCTACAGAAAAATGGATTGTGTCGCCTTCTCCGTAAATCACGCAAGGAACCTGTCCTTCACTACGTACTTTTTTTGTTTCTTTTTTGCCGAAACCGTCACGTTTCCGGCCTTTGATTTCAAATGTTTTCATTTTATAAATTTTTTAAATGTTACTCAGGAGTCCGCATTATAAAGGAATCCCCCATCACATTATTTCAGGTGCAAATATACTTAATTTTTCTTTTTTATTTGAAAACTATTGAAAATTTTAAATTTAGCGTTACATTTGCATTCGTGAAAGTTCTTTTGAAATAACGGATCCCGTCGCATAATGCAGACGCGAAACACTAAATGTTTGAACTGTAAAGTTTTGTCTTCATTATTAAATGTTCCTTAAGGTTAAGAAATAGTTAACTTTAATGAAAATAGTTGCATAATAAGGTAAACATCATTTATATTTGCATAAAGTTTTTAGGTTCAGTTTTAAGTTAGTTAGTAGTTTTAGTTAGTAAGACGGAAAGACGGTACGGAAGGCTTCGGTCTTCCATCCCGCCTTTTTTTAGTTTTAAAAGGTTCGTTGTGGAATTAATAATATTTGCCCAGGTGGTGGAATTGGTAGACACGCTACTTTGAGGGGGTAGTGACCGTTAGGTCGTGTGAGTTCGAGTCTCGTCCTGGGCACAGTAAAAATGGCTTACAGTTATCTGTAAGCCATTTTTTATTTTAGACGTTGGCACTTTGTTGGCACAAATTTAATTTTTAAAACAAACAAAAAATTCCAGCTTTGTGAAGCTGGAATTTTTTTAGTTTAGAAAAAACTTAAAATAAGCTAAGTTCATGTTCTATCACTTCTTTAATCGAATATTTGAAAATGAGATGAATTTCTTCGTGTTCGGTTAATAAATCCGGGATAGATATAGTTGGAATTTCTAACGTTTTGCAGATTTTTGGAATTTTATGAAATAACTTATTATCATTTGCACCTTCCGTTTCTTCTGTAATGAGTTTTATTGAATCTCCTGATTTTATTGTTACTAAACAATAAATATCTGTTTCATATCTGGGGACTCTATAAATTTATTCTTTTCAACTTGATATTCTGCATCCGACAACTCTTTGCGCTTAACATTCACTACAAAACAGCTATCAACTTGCCTTAATAATTTAGCGGGACTGGGCGCCAATAGATCTTTAGTACTTACTTTATATTTGTTTAAAATTTGGGTGTTCTTCCTCTCTCCGTCAATAAGTCTGAAAATCACCAACTTACATAAACAATGTCCAATTTTACACCCAAAAAGGTAAAATTGGGTGTTTCTTTTTAATTCCTGTGGTCTATATTATATTTCCGCTCTCTTTTTTCAAAAGCATCCACTCCGCCCTCTAAGATTTCACAAACATGCTCTTTTATACCTTGTTGATATAATATACCTTTTTTGTCTTTATCAAATGGGAAAGAGTGTTCTAGAGAACCATTCACATACTCAAACCTGAAAGTTTTGTTCTCTTTTCCATCTTGTCCGGATTGATTGGCTACGATTATATTTTCGGCATCTGTATTCACAACAAGAGTTGCATTATGAGAAACCATTATGATTTGCCTTCTCTGCTTACTTCTCCTTATATAATCATTCAGCTCTTTGAATACAGTTCTATTATCCAGGTTATCTTCGGGTTGATCTATCAATATTGGACAATCAGCTTTGCTCAAGCTTAGGTATAATTGAAGAATTACAATTCCTTTTTTACCTTCTGACATATTTTTAAGGCTATCTCCGCCCTTGGTTAAATCATAGTCGGGATAGAAGCAATCTTTAAATAAAGCTCTAAGAGCGGATTCAGTATTACCATTTGATTTATAGGAAGAAAAACGTTCTGTATCTGATATGAGATGCCTCAATATCTTCCCAACATTCGATAAATGCTGTTTCTCATCATAAGTATATTCGGAATATTTGAATCCGGAATCAGTAAACTGATTTTCCAAGTAACTTCTAACGTTTATAACCGATTTTAAAGCATCATTATAAGTTGAGGTGTTGAAAAAAGTATGTGCTGTTAATTTTAACCCCGTGTCTTTTTCATTCCACTTATTAGAAATTAACTTATTGATAGACTCCTTAATTCCATTATAAGAATTGAAAATTTCTTTGTATGGTTTCATAAAATCTACCGAATCGCGTAGCTTTTTTATGGATTCTATTTGAACTAATTTTTCTTCAATAACCTTGATCTTTTCTTGCTCAGCTCTTATATTCCTTTCTATTGAACTTACTTCTTCTCTTATTTTATTCTTTTCAAGAAGAGGATTCAACGTATTCATATTGGATTCTATCTTCTTGATTTTTTCTTACCGTTGATCGCAAAGTTCTTTTTTTATCGTAGCAAGTTCTTTTTTTTCACTTTCAACATGCGCTAAAAATGATTTTAATATATCCGTTTTGATGTTTTGATAAATTTGATCAATTTTAAAAGATGAAGAGTTAAAATCAAAAGAATTTACTACTTTTAAATTCAAAGAATCTGTCAAATATCTTCCCAATCTATCCAATTCACTCTCATCAAAGTTAAATTGTTTTATCTCTTCTTCTAAGCGTGTATTCTCTTGACTAAGTTGATTATAGGTTTGTATTTCTTCAGAAGTTAAACCGATATGTTTAGTCAGCTCATCTATTTTAGCCTGTTGTCTTTTTATTTCATTGGAAATTGCGTTTTTATCTCCCAATGGTTGTAATTCGACTTTAGCAATTTTATATTGTTTATCATATTTAATCCATTCAGATACATTAGCATTTATTCTATCTTCCGAAGATTCAAGCATGTTTATGTGATTATCAAATAGTTCGTTGATATCGTCCTCCTGCCGTATAAGAGCTTCTATGAATTTATTAAAAGCATTCGATTCACCCCCTTGATGAGTAGCGGTAATACTTTTATTTCTAACTATATCTTCAATATATAACTGTGGGAGGAATTCTATAACACGTTTATCAGATATTGAAATGGCATTATTGGGATCGTCAGCATAAAAAATTTCAATATCGACATCTTTAGTTATTGAGGAATAGTTTTTTATATCTGTTGGATTACCGATTTTTTCTGCGATAAAGTGTAATGGCAATGATTTCCCCGATGATTTTCCCCCTATAATCGCATTTAAGTTAGGATTAATTCCTATTTCATAATCCGTGAATGTTTTATTTGCCTTCTTATCTATAAATTTGACTTTCTCAATTATATTATATGGCTTTTTGCAATCTGAACTATCACGTTGGATTCTTACTCTTTCACTTGGTTCACAAAGTATCTGCTTCAATCCATTAAAGGAAAGGTCTGCCTTAACCCAACAATAACGATCATTATCGGGTTTAAATAGTTTATCTTCAGTGTGGGCATCCGATCCATGAATACACGGTTTTAACGATCCGCATTTTCGGACAACAGTTTTCTCGTCATCTTTTTTATTACCCAAAAAATATTCTCTATCATTCGGGTTACCCGAAAAAATGCACTGCGATAAATTATAAATGGTAGCCCTAATTGCATCTAGTGATCCGCCTTCGGTTTCAAATAAATCAAAATGTTGCTGTAAAGCAGAAGCTCCATCTTTGTTAGAATTACTAACTACGGTTATTAAATTATTTCTCAGGTTAATATTAGTAGTCAATAGCTTTTTGAAACTATCATGAGATACTACGAAATTCTCGATTCCTTTTTTATATGCCGTATCATCAGTTAGACTTGGATCAAGGCTTTTACCTAACCGAATGATACCACTTCTATTCATTTTATACTCCTGATCATGAGAGACGTGAGATACAGTCGAGAAAAAGTCATCATCTAAGTTATTTAAAGAAACTGGATTAAATATGCAGTGAAAATTGATTAATCGCCCTGAATCGGTTACTGGTAACATTCTTAATTCAACATTCGGAAATATAAAAATGTTCTTTATTCTCGCCTTTTCTATTTCATTGAAAATATCGACACTATCTATTTTCTGCTGAAATGTGTATACTGACATATAATTTTCTATGCTAAAATAATCTGTAATTCCTATTGCTTCTATCTCGTTTTCGAGAGCTTTGATGAATAATGTTATACAGAACTCTTTAAAGTCTTTGCTTTTAAATTGATCGTTTTTATTTGTACCAAGTGTATGCGTATGAAAGTCCCATTTACGCCAGATGGAACCTTTATTATATTGATAATCCATATTCCAATTTAGTATTTTACATATAGAATTCCTTTGACAAATCAAACTCTATCTATAATATAGAAAATCATAGTTGAGAGTGACTTTGAAAGAATAGTAAATATACTAATTTTATATCTAATTTCAAGATCAGATACTGATGTACTTTATTATCCCTACCCCCACATCCTCTCCTTTATCATTCTTGTCGATTTCAAACTCCACCATATCCCCTACCTGAAGTTCGGAGAAGTCTCCAATTACGTTGGAGGAGTGGAAGAACAGGTTGTTATTCTGGTATTTTATAAATCCATAGCCATCCATGAGTTTTAGGATTTGGCTACGGTTTTTGGATGGATCGGTTTGTGGCTGATCGGATGTGTCCGGTTTGACGAATAAATCTTGGATCAGTTTATTTTCTGTCTGTAAGCCCTCCTCGATTTCTTTGGTCATTTCTATTTTGTGTCTGGCGAGCAGGAAGAGATCATGAGAAGTTTTGGTAATTATGATCTGGTTTTCTTCATTGATGTATTCAAAGTCCCATTTTAAGAGAACTGTACGGACTCCGAGTGCGTTGATCATTTTTATCAGAGGGATATATTCGGTGTCGAAGAAGATGAATACAGCGATGTCGATTTTACCTGCGAGTGCAAGTTGATGGGCGGTGAGCGATAGCCATGTATTTACTCCTTTTTCTTCGTTTTTGCCTTTGGAGGTTCGGAGCGGTAGGTAGTGCATTTCGATTCCGTTAGCCATAAGAATGTCATCGAATACTCTGTCGTTGTAGAGTTGGGATCCACGTTCGGATGCTTCGGATGCGTTTATACGGCCTCTGAAGTAGTGGTTCTCTGCGATGACAAGACTGTTCGGATCGACGTTTTCGAGTTCGGCGATTTTGTGGATCAGGAAGTCGTGGAAGCCTGAGAGGGAGATTCTGGATTTGACCGGGTGGTGGTAATTGTAATAGTTTGAGACGTGCAGGAATGAAGTTCCCTCGTAGAATATGCCTATCCGCAGAGGAGAATAATATTGGTTGAGCATGGGTTGTAATGTGATAATTTATGGAATATGATTCGATGAAAATAAAATACGTTATAGATAGGTATAAAAAAGACGCAGGAACAACATCCCCCGTCAACGATCTTCGGAACCTCAAGTGGAATGTTGTCCTACGCCCAACGTAGCCCTGACCGGAAGGTCAGAGCATACCGAAGGGTTTCAACAACCAATATGCCACTTGTTATAAAATCCTGCCCTTTCGGGTAGTTCCGAAGATTTTGACGGGGCATAAAGAGCTGTTTACCTCTTTATATTTTCTAAATGCTGTCGCACTTAGGATGTATCGTAGTTAATCACAAAGATAATGTTTTATGAATAAACACTCAAATACATTTCAGTTATCATATATGATAACCTGACTGCAAATATATAAATAAATCTTTGTTATCAAATATGATAACTATGACAACTGAAAAAATTTTAGCAAAAATAGGCGAAAGAATAAGAGAGATTAGAGAATCAAAAGGAATCGATCAGCAGGTTTTGGCTGCCCAATGTAATTTCGAAAAGTCGAATATGAGCAGAATTGAGGGAGGCAACACTAATGTAACGATAAGAACGCTGAATAAAATTGCGACAGTTCTCGAAGTGCCTATCATCGAACTTTTCAAATAAAACCTACGACCTTCTTCCCAATTTTTTTTTCTTCCGTTTCTTTTTTCTCCAGACTTCGTTGCCGTAGTCATCGGTGGTGATGCCGGATGGATCGGGTAAGAATATCGAGCCGATGGATTCGAGGACATTTATGCTTTTATCGCTCCGGGTTACGTGGCAATTTGGCAGAAGGTTTCATCGGTGGCATGGTTGGTCTTTTGTATAATACAAGCGGGGACTGCGGTCTGATCTGGTAAATTCCAATAAAATGCGACTCCGGAGCATTTTACCGCACGACTTTGAAAGTGCGGAACAAGTTCGTTTTCGTCATACGAAAACATAACTTGCTATCGCTTATAGCGATTAAGATTTTCGGAATACAGGTTTTTGTAATCTAATAAATATTTATCGTAATCTGAAAACCTATTAGGTTGTAAGCTGTAACTTGGTCGGTTAAATTTAAACATCCAAACATCCAAACATCCAAACATCCAAACATCCAAACATTCGAATTGGTTTGCATGAATGAATCAGAGCATATCAGCATGTCTATATTATGGACTCCGGCATTTAAAATAAGCGGACTTTTTCATATCAGTGCATTATAATTTTGGTTTGCAACTGAGGGGTTTCGTAATCCCGTCGAGCATGGA
This sequence comes from Rikenellaceae bacterium, assembly GCA_021201795.1. Classification (GTDB taxonomy): domain Bacteria; phylum Bacteroidota; class Bacteroidia; order Bacteroidales; family Rikenellaceae; genus JAJBUQ01. The sequence goes on along the minus strand of JAJQEF010000002.1, from coordinate 25,115 downwards.
CGGACGGTTGCCCGGAACAGTTCGGGCTTTATGGATTATGTAATCATTTAGATCGTTGAGGTCTGAGTAGAAGTCGGATCGGTCAATAACTTTATCACCGAACTCAATCTGTATATTTTCCGTTGCTTTTCTACCTACGGTGTCATGGTCGAGGTAGGTGTGGATGTGTTCGTAATCTTTTAGTACCGGAATGGCTTTCTTGAGGTTGATCGTGGAGTTCAGGACTAGAATATCCTTCGGAGGTTCGTGGTCGATTTCGTAGAGAAATGAGAGCATATCGATAAAGCCTTCGAAGATCATGATTTCTTTACAGTTCCTACGGATCGTGGATATTCCTTTAGGGGACGAGGATACTTTGAAGTATTTGTTTCGGAGCTCGTAACCGCCTTTGTCGTTCGGGAAGCCTACAGCGTAATACTGTTTGCCGTTGATTGTGTAACTGACTTCTTTACAGAACTGACGTGCAATGTCCGGATGCACCATTCTTTCTGCGAGGTATTGGAGCAATGGGTAGCTTTTGAGTTCGGTGACGGAGTGGATTTGTAGCGGACACTCAGTGCGGATCGGTTGCGGGAGTTCGATAACCGGACGGTTGCCGGATCGGAGGTGTTTGACTGCGGTGTAGAAATCGCAACCGTTGATTTTCATGATCAGGTCGATGATGCTACCGCCCTCTCCGGTTCCGTAATCTATTCAGAGGTTGCGGTTGTAATCGACTTTAAAGCTCGGTGTTTTCTCCGAGCGGAACGGGGAGAAGTAGACTCCGGAATGGGAGTATTCCCGTTGCGGTAAAATGCCGAGTGACTTCAGATAAGCCCGTATGCTGATGGTTTTTATTTCTTCGATGTTCATGGCTGTTTTATAGTTACATCGTTGCGAAAATGATTTAAAGTTCAGTGAAAGAAAAATATACGGGTGTCACGATAATGTAACACTTTTTTGAGTTGTAACGGTTATTTGTTACAAATAGATTTTTGTAACGGTTTCGTAACAGAAGAGTATCGGATTTGTAACAACTTTATTTTATTGATTATTAGCAAATAAATATAGTTTGTAACTTAGTCGTTCATTTTTTCGATAATTTCTTTTTTCACTGTATAAGTTCTTCCTGTACGAGAGTCGGTAAATATATTGCCGTCAAATGTCATTTTTTGACAGATATAGCGTTTTGGTTTTTCAGACGGTTTCATCTGCCAGTTTTCCGTAAGGATCCTGCGGATTTGAATGTGATCGGTTTTGACTGATCGCTGGTCGAGCATGTCCGCCATATCGTTGATGCATAATTCATATTCAGAAATATCCTGCAGTTTCATTATTTCTAAAATTATCGAGACCATTTCATTCTCAACTTTTCCTCTGTTATAGTTGATGATCTTCTTAAGAGCTGGAGTGATGAGTAGTTCTGGACGGAACCACATTCGGGTTTCATTCTTTGTTGATAGTTTTCTCTGGGTCAAGTACCAGAGAAAATGCGGAATTTCTTTTTTTATTCCATCGAGAATGTTTGTATTATCTTCAATAAGCTTCGGGACTTTAATTACCCAATATCGTGTTTCTCCGGAGTCGATGATAATGGGGTTATTCTCGTTATTGGAACAAAGAACGAATTTTGCGAAGAACGATACCTCGTTGCGGTCCTTTCCTTTGGCTTCCGCTTTATAGCTTTTGGAGGTTGACAGATTTTTGATACGCTCGGAATCTTCTCTGCGGTTTAGCAACACCTCGTCCACACCGACAATAAGTTTTGTCGCCCAATCGGAGTTAAACTGACTACGGAAATCTTCGTTAGTATTAAAGGTCATATTGTCCGCAAAAACTGCTTTAAGGAAATTTAAAAATGTTGTCTTTCCCGTGTTTCGTTCTTTGGAGACAAGCAGTAGGATCGGAAGTTTCTGGAGAGGCTGTAAATACAGCAACTGTAAGTAATCCATACCGAACTCAAGTTGTTCCCCGAAGATGTGTTGAAGAAATTTTCGAATGGTTGTAAATTCTCCTTTTCTCGGAAGATGCGGAATTGGCTCGTACTGATTCAGGAAACCGTCATAAATCTGGTGATAATCGGTATGGGACGGAATGATGCAGTATCCGTTGTATTTCTCTATTTTAGATATAAATTCACGAGTATGATCCTGCCGGAGAGTTTCCATATTCCATTGGATCAGCACTTTCTTTTTATCTCCGCTGAGCATCGGACGATAGACTTCTTTATAAAGGGTAGTTCCGATCCGGATGTATCTTTCGTTACTTTCCATAGCGAATACTTCTTTTGCCTGTTTTGATTTCTTCGACCTCTTCGACAGAATAGCGGTTGCGACCTCCGAATGGATAGGATTTGATATATCCGGCTTTTCCCCACTTCCATAGGGTTGTTCCCTCGATGCCTAAATAAGCCAATACCTCTTTTCGGTTGTAAAACTCCGATGGACCCATACGGGAATTTTCAACAGGATGTACCTGTTGCGAACAAATCTCTTTAAATAACTGGATCAAGTCATCGAATTTGATATTAAGACTGAGATTTGCGGATGTGGTTTTTAATAAATCTTTTACTTCCATAATAATACTTCTAATAAATTACAATGATTATTTTGGAAGTAAATAAAATGAAAAAAAACATTCTTGATACCGTTTCCGAATAGAGTGTCTGGCGTGGTCAACGATAGTTCCGGAATGTTCAATATTAATATTCTATTCCAAATAGGCAATCAGTTCTTTTTTGATGTCATCGTCGATGTTCCGATAACGCGCAAATGCACGGCTTCCTTCTTTATGTCCGCTTAATGAGCCGACCAGATTAGAATACTTAACCTTTTTATAGATGTTCCCGATGAATGTACGGCGAGCCATATGGGAGAAAGCAAGTTCGTATAATGGTTTCTGTTCCTCAAGCCTTGTCCGTTGGTTGATTACTGTAACCATCCGATCCAGTCCGGCAAGTTTAAAGGCTTCTTTTATATACTCGTTGTATTTCTGCTCGGAAATAAACGGTAATAAAGAATTTCTTCGTTCATCCCTGTACCTTTCGATAATTTCTATTGCCGTAGGACTTAGCGGAACTACGAGAGTGTCGGCTCTGTCATCTTTGGTTTTTTTAGGTATGTATTCAAGGTTTCCGTTGATGACGTTATTATATGTGAATTTGATGAGATCGCCGACCCTGCATCCGATGAATGTTTGAAATACAAAAATGTCACGTTGCGTGGCAAGCATTGGATTTTCACTAAAGTCCGCCTCATAAAGCTTCTTCCTTTCTTCTACCGATATATAAATAGGTGTTCCGTAAACAGGTTCCTGTATGGGGTAGTTTTTAAAAGGATTATTGTTTGCAAAGTTGTTGTCATTCGCCCAGATAATAAATGAGAGGAATCGGATTAACATATCGCTGACGTAATTCTGTCCTCGTTCTTCAGGTACGCAGGACTTTTTCTTGTCATCGTTCTTTTGGGGAGTTTTAACGGATTGCTTCGTATAGTACGGAACTTCATCATAGATATCCGGATGGACGGAATAAACTTCCTTTTCATTGAAGAAGGACCACTCTATCTCCTTTAAGTCCTCGTGGCTCAATGTTCCGAAATTCAACTTATACCGTTTGTTGTCCGTTTTTCGCTTATATAACTCAAACCGCCGAAGACAGCGTATTAAAACCTTAAAATGTTTGATGCGTGATTCTGAAGATAAATGTTTGTTCAAATAATCGTCGGCAACAGTAAAAAACGTAATTTCTTTGATCTCCTTTTCTTTTTTCGGTTTGTGGAATTTTTTAACCTCCTTCTCAAAATACTCTTTAGTTAGATTCGATTTATCACTAGCAGAAATAACAAGAGCTTCGAGAGTATCGGTTAAGGATTTTAATTTACTTTTTTTGTCAATTAACGAATCTCTTTCTTCTCCGGGGGTTGTTGGGATATTTATATCATTCTTTTTACCCCATCGTTTCGCATCAATCCAGATACCCGTACCAAAATGCGGTCTGATAGTACGTGAAACATACAACCGCATTTGGATTTCACTTTCGCCTTTTGAGTTTTTTATATTTCCAAGTTTATAATAGGTCTTTCCCGTAGCCGTTTATTTGTGACAAATATATAAAAAATATCGGCACATTGTTGGCACAAATTGAGAAATACATGATAATCGAAATTTATTATAATCAAACAAAATCAATCATTACTCATTGATTTTATGGCATTTATACCTTGACTGCGAAAGTCTGTAAATGTTAAGAAATTCGATAAAAGTGGCTCGTCCTGGGCACTATTGAAAAGCCTAATCGTTTGAAAATAAACGGTTAGGCTTTTTTCTTTTCTTTTATCATGGGCACTTGGAGGGCACAAATTGGGAAAGTAAAATTTGCGGAAGAAAAATGAAAAAAATAAAGACCAAGACTCTTTTTAAATTTAAGTAGCCCCGTCCTTCAATAGTCAATTCCTTCTTTCTATTGGGTTCTATTTTATTTCAAGTTTTGTTTTCCTGATTTTTCGATATTATATTTTCAATTTCTTGTCCTTTTGTTTGCAGTACTTTAACGATTGTACTCTGTCAGAAATTTCATTGCCGAGCGTATGTTCCTATTTCCTCACAACAGTAGCCTCCGGGTAAAGCACAGCAAAATTTAATGAAATTATATTATTTACTGGTTCAGCTTTAAATTCGTTATATATCAAGAAAATGCGGTTTTTTTTGATGATTTATAATAAAAACATACTTTTGTACAGCATTCAATAACTAAATTTAAATTATATATGAAAAAATTTTCTGTTATTCTACTCTCCGCATGTGCTTTTATGGCATTCTCTTGCAGTTCTGATAAAGACGACGACAACGGTGGCAATGGAGGAAACGGAGGTGATGAAGGTAATATCTACGACAGCGAGTTTGTTATTACGCATTCGACTCTTTTGAGTTATTACCAAAACTATGAATCCTGCGATCTGTACTACGAGGTGTCCTCAGATAAAAAGGAATACAAAAAAATACGGATATGGAACCCTACGACAAGTAATGCTGGAAGTGAAAATGAGATCAGAACAACTCAATTTGTTTTTTCACAAAAAGTAAACGGCGAAGAGTTTGATTTCGGGAGCATAGAAGGTTATCTGGACGGTAAAACCCTTAAATATCAGAGCTCTTCCAAGCCTGATGAAGAATTATTAAAATTACTCAACAATGTAAACATTGTCGGAAGTGGAGGCATATATTACGAGACTTTTTATCTTTATTACTTTAAACCGTTGCTGTTCACAAGCGGGAATACTTTCACGGTTTACGACGGCAATGGATATTATATCGAATTCAGCAGCACAGGGGATACAAACAGATTCAGGAATGTAAATATGAAATTATTTACGGATACAGGTGTTCTTTACAGTGAGGATAAATATACAGACGCCTCTTTGTCTACCACCAAAGATAAGTTCGGGCAGAGTGCCGTTGGGGTTTATGTTGGCGTATGGACAGCACTTTTCTCGAGAAACTATGCAGATTCCAGTGCGCGTGTCTATACTTTTGAAGAAAACCTTTGGTTTAAGACCGAACTGGATGAAAAATATGCAGAAAAATAGAGTTGTCAATTAAATTATATTTTAGAGCGCTCCGTCAGCGGGGCGCTTTTTTTATTTGATGCGGATGTACGGGTAAGTCCATTTTATGCATTGATAGTATAATAGTTTACAACAAAAATCAGCAGCCCGAAAGGGCTGCTGATTTTCAAGGATTACCTTATTTCTTGGATGTAAAACGTCCGTTTTCGTCACGTGCTTCGTTTTTACCGTTGTTTGCACGTCCGTCATGGCTTGAAGAAGAACGTCCTTTGTGTGATGAAGAAGACGAAGAAGAATTATCACATGATGTGAAACGTCCGTTTTCGTCACGGCATGCATTGCTTCCGTTATTACTTCTTCCGTCGTGTTGTGAGTTGCTTTTACCTTTCATAATCGTAAAATTTTAGTTAATAATTATTGTTTCCGTATTCAAATAAGAATACTTTATGAGGGTAAAAGACAAAATTCATGCAAAAATAAAAATATGTAGACTCAACACGGTTATCAAAATGAAATACGGATCCGAAGATACGTTCTGCTAAAATGTTAATTATTTTATCTGATATTATAAACGATATTATTCTGTAATCATTCTGGACCGGAAGGAACGTAGGATGTAAAAATCTAAGGGAATGGGGTAATCCGCTGGAACTACCGGCTATAAAAGCAATAGGCATTTCGTCATCGTATTCGCTATATATATGTTACAATGAGGAATTAAGGCTCCATTTCATAGCGAAGCTGTTCGATCTTATAAATTATATCTCTAGATTTATCAAAGGAATTATTATTCACTATAAGAGCGATTTTCATGTTAGATTTTTTAGGATAAGGGGGGATTACCTTTATGTCCATCGCTATATAATACTGGTCTGTCGCATTATCTGAGATTTCTACTTCTATAACATAATTTTCATCCTCAATCCATCTGAAAAGAAATAACGGTTTGCCCCAAAAGATTCCCGTCGCCGTCTTTTACCTGTGTAATAAATCCAAAGCCTATGTTGTTATTATTTTAGTATTACCTTAAAGAATTAAGAATATTTGCTAATTAATTTAGCATCTGGGAGAGCAGACATAAAAAACTCCCGGAATCTTCCGGGAGTCTTTCGTTTCCCAAAGGTTGCCTTTGGAAGTTGCGGTAATATCTACTTCCATGTAGTATTTTGAACGGCTTTCGACGTTGGTGGTTACGGTATAGCCTCGGTCCCATACTTCATAAGTATAGTATGTGTTGCTGCTTCCGACTATATTATTGTCGACATCTCTGACCACGATATCTATGCGAAATGAAACATAATCGCTGTCATAAGTAAGGTCTTCGAGTTTATCAAATATAAGAGTTATATTTCTGGCAACCGTACCTTGGAGCCAATACCCCATATTGTTATATACCTGGAAGTATTTGGTTCCGCTGTAAGATGCGAATGTTCCGTATCTTTGATCCTGCATTGCCAGTGTTTCCGGGGCACAGCCCGAGATACGTATATCCTGCAGGTCGTATACCAGATTTCAGTATTTGCCAGTATTGTTAGTGAGAGATAAATCTACGGTGAGTCTATGATCCGTATCTCTCAATAGAGACGCAGTCTGCTCTGATTCGTTGTTTAGAATGGCTTCTTCCTCTTTGCTGCATGAAGTCAATGCAATGGCCGCAACTAATAAATAATAGAATAATTGTTTCATAGTTTTAATTTTTTTGATTAATATATTGTAAATATAAGAAAATTTATTTGAATAATCTATTATTTTATTCCATTTTATGGTTTAATTTAGTGTTATAGTGTAAGATATCGTAAAAGGAGACTGTAAATTTCGAGAAGTATTTATTAATATAGAGCGGTGTGACTGTAGTGAATATCTTTGAATATAATGTACCAGGCTCTGTTTCTTCTGAATCTAACCTCCGAACCACATTTGCGTCCGACGGTAAGAAGTCAACCCTTATCACAGCCATTTGAGAAATTAATTGGACTTATGATAAACGGATAATTCAAAAGAATATAACCCGTATGTGGGAGTTGTTATTTCATAATGACCCTGCTGTAAACTTATTGCTTGAAGAAGTAGGATACAATCCGGGAACGCCGTCCATGAAGTCTAATGATGCCCAAGAAAAATACAAGTATAACTCAATGATGCGGTTTCCGCCCCGGTATTTGCAACAAGCCCAAATCTTAGGGCGATAAAATAAAAAGGGGATACGCAGCTAATCTCCGTATTGCAAATGCCCCACAACCAATTTTTACTAAAAGAAGCAACAAACACTTAATCTCACTTATGGCTGCGTATCCCTTAACTTATTAATTAACCCACAGCCTACAAAAAGAGAGGCGCAAGTTCAATCTCCGCACAACAGGTACTGGCATACCCACAAACCAGAAATTGCCCTTACGCCCAAGTTATCCCCCGATGCAGCCGCCGGGGTATAACGAGGACAAACAATCAGTATACCAGTTTGTAGAAACCCTCCATGAGGGAGGTTGCCCGTTTCGTTATATGGTATAAAGAGTTGCTGCTCTTTATAATATCTTATCAACGTCTTGCGACGATGATTTTTTTCAAAACAAAGATAATAAAAAACGGTCAAGAGGCATACTAATGACCGAATTTATATTAAAACGTAAGCACATTGCCAAAATTAAATTGCATATCTTTAAAAATATATTGCGATTATTAATAAGTTATACTCAAAAACAGTTGTGTCCACTCCGTAAGTCTTAATGAAGAAGATAGAATTCCCGCAATAAACCGACTTCCTTTCCAATAATCCCGATAGACTTCCATGAATGATGCCTCGCCCGTCATACCCGTCCGAAGTATAATAATCCACCTGTTCCACAGATATTGCATAAAGCCTGTCTGCAAAGAAATAGAAAGTTCCGGGCGGTTGTTTAAGTATAAAAGGAGGTAGCTCTATCAGGTTGAAATTGCGGCCTCTACCTGATATCGAACGATATTACGTAAGCAGACATATCCTGTGCAGTCTTAAGATCCACGGTAATATAAACATTGTCTTCGGGAAATAAACCTTCGGCAAAAGATTCAGTGGACTGCCCTATGACTTTCCCGCTTCCGTCGAGTACAGTAGTAGTCACAGTATACCCTACCTCGTGGTTGTCTACCTCCGATAGTTGCCCAATACCTATTTTTAAATAAGTCGGTGGCTCGAGAAGGAATGTCGACACAATGTAGAGTCGACTTTCACTCGATTCACCCGGTTCCAGCGACGGAGTAACCACTGCATTAACATCTAACCCCTGGGAACTTGCCGAACTGATAAATTCCAGCGTAGATACCTTGAATGTCACCTGCGCATAATCATTGAGTCGGTTAGTGATCTTTGCATTTACGGTTACCAGAGAATGTTCGATCTGGGGTGCGGATTCTTTCGTTACTGATATCCCTTCCATATTATCTTTAGAACAGGAAACCATTAGTCCTATTATGGCCGAAAGAAGTAATAATTTTTTCATAGTATATTAATTTGGTTAAACAATAGATTTTAAATATACAAAATAAATATTATATGGTACAACTATTATACGGTAATTATAAATATTTTATAGTAATTTTTAGATGTCACTGGAGTCACTTCGCGAACCGTTCTCAGTAACGGATGTTGCTTGCAAACCCACTGCGGGCTATCAGCCTATCAATAGGACATAAGTTATCCATAAACTACGGAATTCCGTTTAAAATTACTGTAGCCAGTGGATGATCCCGAAGTAATAACCCTCGAGGCCGGAACCGGCCGGAAATTTATAACCGTAAAATAAGAGATGAACTCAATAAGATTGACAATCTGCAGATCTGTTGCGATGTCGAAGGAAACAATGTATTCGGACACATTTCGCGTTATAGAAAGATCCACCAGTTCCATACATTCCCTCTTCAAAAGTCTTTCGTTATTCTCCCATTACGATTCTTACGGTAGTCGTAAAGATATAATTAACCATTGAATCATTATCCATTTCTCCGACCATGATGAAAAACTTCAGCGTTTTATTGTAAGATAAGTTCAGTTAATTTTTCCGGCAGATTCATTTTGGCAAAGAAGATTCGGGTAAATAGCAGTTATCCGAAAAAATCATAACTTTGTGAACTAATATTCAAAAGTTATGGCGGACATGGAAAAATTGGCGGATGAATCGGTAGGATTGCTCAAGGAGATGATTCGCACCGAATCGTTCAGCCGACAGGAAAAAGATTGCGCCGGGCTTATCGAAAATTTTCTTTCGGATAAAGGACTGCACACTATTCGTAGAGGAAACAATGTTCTGGTTTACAATAAAAATTTCGATTGCAGAAAGAAAACTATCCTGTTGAATTCACATATAGATACTGTTAAACCCAATCCCGCTTACACACGCGATCCGTTTTTCCCGGATGAAGGGAATGGAAGAATATACGGTCTCGGTAGTAACGATGCAGGAGCATCAGTGGTGGCGTTAATCGCTGTTTCGAGATATTTTTATGAAGCTGAAAATCTCAAATATAATATCTGTTTAGCTCTTACCGCTGAGGAAGAATGTTCGGGCAAAGACGGTATAGAGTCTGTTCTGCCGGAAATTCCGAATGTAGAGTTTGCCGTAGTAGGGGAGCCTACTGGAATGAATATGGCTGTTGCGGAAAAAGGTTTGCTCGTGGTTGATTGTAAAGCCCGCGGCAGGGCTGGACATGCAGCGAGACAAGAGGGAGAGAATGCTATATATCGGGCCATGAAAGATATCGCGTGGTTCGAGAGCTATAAATTTCCAAAGAAATCAGAACTTTTAGGAGAAGTTTTGATGTCGGTTACTGTGATAAATGGGGGGACGCAGCATAACGTGGTACCAGCCGAATGTGATTTTACTGTGGATATACGTATTACCGAATGTTATACACATGAGGAAATACTCGGGATCATACGGGAAAATGTTTCTTCCGATGTGGTACCTCGATCGGTAAGATTAAGATCTTCATCGATTCCGGAAAACCATCCTGTGGTTATTGCAGGGAAGGCGCTCGGGCTGAATGTTTTCGGTTCTCCCACGATGTCGGACCAGGCTTTGATTCCGTATCCTTCGGTAAAAATGGGCCCCGGAGATTCCTCACGATCGCACTCGGCCGACGAATATATTACTATTGATGAAATTAAAAAAGGTATAACTATATATAAGGACCTGCTGGACAGGATTTTAAAATAGATAAATATGAAACTCTGGCAAAAAAATAGCGATGTAAATAAATCAGTCGAATCTTTTACGGTAGGGAAAGACCGTGAAATGGATCTTTATCTTGCTGAAGCGGATGTTCTCGGTTCGCTCGCACATACCCGTATGCTCGAATCCATAGGACTTCTTACTGCTGAGGAACTGACTGTTATCCAGAAGGAGCTTAAAAATATTTATAAAGAGATAAAAAACGGACATTTTACGATAGAAGATGGAATCGAGGATGTACATTCTCAGGTCGAGCTGATGCTGACACAGCGAATCGGGGATACGGGAAAGAAAATCCATAGCGGTCGTTCCCGCAACGATCAGGTTCTTGTCGATCTGCGTATTTTTCTTCGCAGCCAGATAGCTGAAATAGCCGGTGATATTACGGAATTATTCCGCAAGTTACAGGAGTTATCGGTAATATATAAGGATGTACTGATGCCGGGATATACTCACTTCCAGATAGCGATGCCGTCTTCATTCGGGTTGTGGTTCGGCGCTTACGCGGAGAGTCTTGTGGACGATATGCAGATGTTGCTCGCGGCATATAAAATATGCAATAAAAATCCACTGGGTTCTGCGGCCGGTTATGGATCGTCATTTCCGCTTAACAGAACTATGACCACTAAACTTTTAGGGTTCGAACACCTTAATTACAACGTGGTTTATGCCCAGATGGGGAGGGGGAAATCCGAAAGAATCCTTGCCCAGGCGATGTCCTCGGTTGCGGCCACCCTGGCAAGATTGGCCATGGACAATGCCCTTTATCTGAGCCAGAATTTCTCGTTCATTTCATATCCTCCGGAACTAACAACCGGATCGAGTATAATGCCCCACAAAAAAAATCCCGATGTCTGGGAAATAATGAGGGGAAAATGCAATCTTATTCAGGCGCTTCCGAATCAGATTGCAATGCTCACCACAAATCTTCCGTCCGGATATCATCGAGAACTTCAATTATTGAAAGAAGTTCTGTTCCCTGCCATAGTCGATATCAGGGATTGTCTGCAGATGGCTAAATTCATGCTGGAAAATATTTCGGTCAGGGAAGATATTCTCGATGACAGTAAATACGATTATCTTTTCAGTGTCGAGGTTGTAAATAAAATGGTTCTTTCAGGGGTGCCGTTCCGTGAAGCTTACAAGAGGATAGGAATGGATATCGAAGAAGGTAAATATGTCGCGGACAAAGCAGTTTCACATAAACACGAAGGAAGTATAGGAAATCTATGCACCGATGAGATAACCGCTCTTATGGATAATGTTTCCGAGCAGTTTAAATTTTATGAGGCGGATAAAGCTGAACAGTCACTTGTCGCGGAATAAATATGGTGTATATTTTCGGATGAATTTTTGCATAAGCCGATATGCTCCTTAATCCGTATGTTCATGGAAAATAATATATTATTTGCCTTTATCCTCACTCTTCTGGCCGGCCTTGCTACCGGTATCGGAAGCGCTATCGCGTTTTTTGCCAAGAGTACCAATAAAAAATTCCTGTTGTTCTCTCTCGGATTGTCTGCCGGAGTAATGGTATATGTCTCCTTTGTGGAGCTGTTCAGCCAGGCAAATAGTAGGCTCTCTGAGATTATGGGTGAGACACGAGGTCAGGTAGTTGCGGTTGCTGCGTTGTTTACAGGGATTCTCGTAGCTGCGATAATCGATAAGCTGGGTCCTGAAGTAGATAATCCGCATGAACCTAAGACCGTAGAGAGTCTGCGTAAAAAAAGACCCAAGAGCAAACTTATGCGGACGGGATTGATAACCGCCCTTGCGATAACTATACATAATTTTCCGGAAGGAATGGCAACCTTTGCCGCAACCATCGGTAACCCTGAGCTCGGCATAGCCATAGCGGTCGCTATAGCAATTCACAATATTCCGGAAGGAATTGCGGTTTCCGTACCTATATATTATGCTACCGGAAACCGGAAAAAGGCATTTGTCTGGTCGTTCCTCTCCGGTATGTCCGAACCGCTGGGCGCACTTATCGGATTCCTTGTCCTGATGCCGTTCCTGAACGATATTTTAATGAGTTGTGTCCTTGCCGGTGTGGGAGGAATAATGATATTCATCTCCTTCGATGAGCTTCTTCCCGCTGCCAGGGAGTTCGGGGAACATCATATATCTATTTACGGTCTTATTTCCGGAATGGCCATCATGGCTGTAAGCCTTATTATGATTTAAAAAATGAAAAAATGGAACGATAGAACTCCTACTGAGAAGGGAATGATAATAGTTATAATCCTGCTTGTTATAGGCATTTTAGTACGTTGGAACTCTGTCAGTACTGGGGTAAAGGGTGGATTTGAAAGAATGTTTAATGATAATGAGACTGTAGCCAATACCGAATAATGTATAAAAACCTTAATGAATTTATAGATGTTCTGCGCCGGAATGACGAACTAATAGAAATCGACGTTCCGGTAGATACTGTGCTGGAAGTATCGGAAATTACCGATCGTGTTTCGAAATCCCCGGGAGGCGGTAAGGCGTTATTATTTAAGAATACGGGCAGTGCATATCCTCTCCTGACTAATATGTACGGTTCGGATAAACGTATAGCTCTTGCGCTCGGGGTAGAGTCTCTGGAGGAGCTTGCAGAACGGATATACGATTTGTGTAGTGCGGTGACTTCTCCAAAAGAATCTATTGCCGATAAACTCAGAGTACTTCCGGTCTTGGGCAGATTGTCTAAATGGTTTCCGAAAAATAAAAAAGGCCGCGGAGAATGTCAGGAAATTATCCATGACGGAGATCTTACATCCTTACCCATTTTGAAGTGCTGGAGCTTCGACGGAGGAAAATTCATTACTTTGCCGATGGTCGTAACCCGGGATCCTGCTACCGGAATACGTAATGTCGGAATGTACCGTATGCAGGTTTTTTCCGGAAATACCACCGGTATGCACTGGCATATGCACAAGACCGGTGCGCGGCATTACGAGGAGTATAAAAAACAAAATAAAAGAATGCCTGTAGTGGTATGTCTGGGCGGGGATCCTGCTTATATCTATTCCGCAACAGCGCCTCTCCCGGATAATGTAGACGAATTTCTTCTTGCGGGATTTATCCGCAATAAACCGGTGGAATTAGTCAGATGCCTTACGAATGATCTTCATGTGCCGTCCGACTGTGATTTTATTATAGAAGGATACATCGACCCGCAGGAAGATAAAGTTACGGAAGGCGCGTTCGGTGACCATACGGGATTTTATTCGCTTGAAGACAAGTATCCGTTATTTCATGTTACGTGCATCACCCACCGTAAAAATGCGGTGTACACTGCTACTATTGTCGGAATCCCTCCGCAGGAAGACCTTTATATAGCCAAGGCGACCGAGAAAATATTTCTTGCTCCCATACGTCTTGCCTTACAACCCGAAGTCAACGATCTTTTTATGCCGATGGAAGGAGTGGCGCATAACATCGCTGTTCTGGATATCGATAAAAAATATCCGGGACAAGGATTTAAAACCGCTGCCTCGATGTGGGGAGCAGGACAAATGATGTTCAATAAATTTATGCTTGTTACTTCGGGGGGCAAAAATATCCGGGACCTGAACGATCTGATGGAAGCTATGAATGCTGTCGAGATACCGCGTGATATAATGTTCTCTAAAGGCCCGCTCGATGTGCTCGACCATACCAGCGATGTTATGGGCTTCGGAGGTAAAATGTGTGTTGATGCCACGGATAAAACAGCGGAAGGTTTTATACATTCTGCGAAAGAGGAAGTTAAAATTCCGGATAAGTGGACTGATAACACAGATTTGACGGATATTAATGATCTCTATGCTAAGGATTGGCGTGTATTGTTTATTTCTGTAAAGAAAAGTAAAAGCAATATCGCGGAATTGTCAGATTCGGTTAATAAATATCTGGATGAAAATGCCGTCGAGGGAATAAATTATGTATTGATTTTCGACGAGATCGTACCTTTGAAAAATATATCGACCCTATTATGGCTTGCCGGAGGAAACTGCGACGCTCAAAGGGACAGTGTGGTTCTTAGCGGAAAACTTTATTTCGATGCCCGCATAAAAGCCGGAGGCATCAACGGATTTCCGAGAAGATTTCCAAATGTTGTTACATCCGATAATGAAACTGTCAGCAAGGTAGATGGACGATGGGAAGAATATGGTTTGGGAGAATTCATTCCGTCCCCGAGCCGCGAATATTCAGCATTGGTTCCGGATGGAAGTTCCGGTTCAGCGATAAAATAATAAAGGCTGCCATTGGCAGCCTTATTTGTATTAATTCGTTTTGAACGGTAGTTTTATTTCCGAAAGATCTGCGTTTGCTTTTTCGATCTTTTTAGCGAGCTCGGCTTTGAATTTTACCAGTTTACTCATGACATCCACTTCTCCGGTAGCTATTATCTGAGCCGCCAATATCCCAGCGTTCTGGGCATTGTCTACCGCTACGGTAGCTACGGGTATTCCGGATGGCATTTGTAAGATAGAAAGTACGCTGTCCCATGCATCCATTGAATTAGATGATTTTACAGGTACCCCTATTACCGGAAGCGGTGTCATAGAAGCGATAACTCCCGGAAGATGAGCTGCACCACCTGCTCCTGCAATGATCACTTTAATGCCTCTTTCAAGGGCTTCTTTTGCAAAAACAGCAACCAGATCCGGAGTCCTGTGGGCTGAAAGAGCGTTTATTTCGAAAGGGATCTCCATCTCCGCAAGGAATTTCGCCGCTCCTTCCATAACTTTAAAGTCGGAAGTGCTGCCCATAATTATACTTACCTTTGGGTTCATAATTGTTTTTTCTTCGTTAAAATATTTACCTTCGCAAAATTAATCAATTATTAACAAAAATGAAGACCGTAACACTGCACGGCAGAACATTTGTCAAATCAATCGATAATGCGACTATAGTTAAAGCGGTGGAAAATCTTGCTGCAAAACTGAGTGCCGAACTGGTCGGAGAAGAAATGCCTCTGTTCGTTGGGGTGTTGAACGGATCTTTTATGTTTGCAGCGGAACTTCTGAAGAATATCGAATGTCCCTGTGAAGTGACGTTCGTCAGAATGAATTCTTATTCGGGAACTTCTTCCACAGGTAAGGTGGAAAGCGTTATCTCCATAAAAGAAAATGTAAAGGGACGTAGTGTAATAGTTCTGGAAGATATTGTAGAGACAGGAAAAACGATCTATGCTATCCGCGAGCAGCTTATTGAAAACGGAGCGGGAAACGTACGGTTCGCCTCGTTGTTTTTTAAACCGTCGCTGTATAAGGGTAATTCGGATGATTTTTATCGCGCCATGGAGATTCCCGATGATTTTATAGTGGGTTTCGGACTGGATTACGACGGATTGGGAAGGAACCTGAAAGATGTTTATGCAATTAAAGAATAATGAAAGATATTATTAACGATCTTCTCGATAACGGAAATAAACTTCCGCTTGTCGAAGATTTCTATACAATACAGGGAGAAGGCTATCATACCGGTAAACCGGCCTATTTTATACGTCTGGGAGGGTGTGATGTCGGATGCCGGTGGTGCGACGCAAAATATACATGGAACCCTAAACAATTTCCCCCGGTAGAAATTGCTGAAATAATAAATCGTGCTGTTTCATTTCCTGCACACGCTATCGTAATTACCGGTGGAGAACCCACCCAATACCCATTGGAAAAACTTACGGAGGGACTTCGGTCCCACGGACTCGAAATATTCCTTGAGACTTCAGGTAATTGCCATATAAGGGGCTACATCGACTGGATATGCCTGTCGCCGAAAAAGAATAGTCCCCCTTTGGAAGAAAATCTTGCCAAGGCTCATGAACTGAAAGTAATTGTGGAGTCTGAAGATGATTTTAATTGGGCTGAGAAGAACGCTTCTAAAACGTCAGAAAACTGTAAACTGTTCCTTCAACCGGAATGGAGCCGTTATGAAACAGTTGTTCCAGTGATAGTGGAATATGTCAAAGCAAATCCGCAATGGAACATATCTGTGCAGACCCATAAATTCATGCGCATACCTTAGGCTGCGGGTCCCCTGCTGAATAGAAAAATAACCGCGATTCCCCAGTAAACTATTCCGTTTACAATTCCGACTGCCCTGCCGCTCATAAATTTACCTGACATGTTGGATAAATAGCCAGATAGGAGGGAAACAGTAGTGAAAATTATTAGAGCCTGAAGTGCGAACAGCCCTCCCAGAATGAAAATGTCTGTCGTTGTAGAAGTGCCGGATTGGTCGATGAACTGCGGAAGAAATGCGAGGAAGAATATCAAAACCTTAGGATTCAGTACGTTCATCGTTATTCCGCGTTTGTATAGAGTCAGAAAACCTTCCTGTGCCGTATCATTTTCAGAAGCCGCCGTGTTGTTTGATTTCCCTGAGCTTACGAATGATTTGATTCCCATATAAAGCAGATAAGCCACCCCGGCATATCTCACTATGTTGAATAAGAAAGGGGAATTGGCGATTATAAGTGAAAGCCCCAATGCTGCCGCCATCGTGTGGAAAAATAATCCGCAACATAGTCCCAGAGAAACAGCGATCCCCGCCTTGCGTCCGCGGGTCAGTCCCTGAATCATAACATAAATGATATCAGGACCCGGCATTATGGTAAGTATTACGGATGCGGTGATAAATTCGACGATCTTCATCTATTTTACTTTTAGTACGTCGCCTATCCTGAGTGTGGTATTTGTCGATATGCCGTTAAGCTGGCACAGATTTGAAACCGAAGTGTTGTATTTTCTGGACAGGGAATAAAGCGTATCTCCCTTTTGTATTTTGTGTGTCTTGGATCCTTTGGATGAAACCGACGCTGATGAGGATGATGTAGGTTCCTGTGAAGATGTATGTGAAGCTATCGTAGTGGTAGAAGTCGTGGATGATTTTACTTTGGTACTCGATGCTACGATCTTGCCGCCGTTATTTTTTATGGTCACTACTCCGTCCCGGAGGGTATGGTTCGCAGCATCGATGACCAGTGACGGATCGAAATGCTGTCCCATTACCCTTAATTCGAAATGCAGATGTTCCGTAGTTGCCCTTCCGGTTCTTCCTGCAAGGGCTATAGGGGTTCCTGCATATACCACATCGTTCGGTTTAACCAGGTTTTTGGAATTGTGGGAATAAACACTCTCCAGACCGTTATAATGTCTTATCACTACTATGTTGCCGTATCCTGAGTAACTCTTCGACATTCGCACCACACCGGGAAGGCAGGCTTTTATAGTGTCGTTCGGAATGGCTTTTATATCTACTCCTGTGTGCATGGAGCCGCCTCTCATTCCGTAATTGGACAGTAACTTTCCTCTGTACGGGAAGTAAAATTCATTTCGAAGTTCCGCCAGGTTAAGTACGATCTCCCGCACTTCCGAAAAAGGATTATAACTTGTAATACTAACGTGTTCTGTTTCTTTCGCGGAAAAAGTTATTTTAGGGTAGTCCTGTTTCTGTTTGTTTTTTATTTCGGATCTTATTATCTCGATCTCTTTGGTTCCGTCGGAAGAAACCCCCGGTTTCTGCGACTCATCGTACGTGATAGGGGAAGCCAGAACGTATTCCGGACTTCGTTCCACAGATTTCCGCCCCTGTTTATTTCCCGCACAACCCGCGAGAAGCAATCCTGCGAACAATATGATTAGATTTTTTTTCAACATATAATATATTTTCAATTACAGGCCGTGGGACCTGATTGGCAATTTTTTGTAAATAAATTAATATCTTTGTAAGTCACAGTTAAATAACGTCATTTTCAGAGTGATATTTTCTTTGTGTAAATGCTTACGGGTCAGAACCGTAAATCTTCGCAAAGATAATTAAAAACTATCATACAAGTATAAAAAAAAGAATTCAGATATGGAAACAACAGAAAGGATCAAATGTCTAATCATTGGCAGCGGGCCGGCGGGATACACTGCGGCGATATACACTGCGAGGGCAAATATGAACCCGGTGCTATATCAGGGTATCGAGCCCGGAGGGCAATTGACCACCACTACGGATATTGAAAATTTCCCGGGATATCCGGAAGAAATAAACGGACTTGAAATGATGGAACAGTTTCGTACGCAGGCGCAGAGATTCGGCACCGACATCCGTACGGGGGTGATTACTTCCGTAGATTTTTCCAAGATGCCGTTAAGGCTTACTGTGGATGGAAAAAAAGATATCGAGGCGGATGCGGTTATTATAGCTACCGGAGCTACGGCAAAATATCTCGGTCTCGAATCTGAAAATAAATTCAGGGGAATGGGCGTTTCAGCTTGCGCCACATGCGACGGATTTTTCTACCGCAATAAAAATGTTGCTGTAGTAGGAGGTGGCGATACGGCATGCGAAGAGGCCGTGTATCTTGCTTCACTCTGTAAAAAAGTATATTTGATAATACGTAAACACTATATGAGGGCTTCGAAAGTGATGCAGGAGAGGGTAGAAGCCACTCCTAATATCGAGATTATTTACGGTTACAACACAAAAGAGATTCTTGGAGATGAGAGTGGGGTGACCGGAGTTCTCATAGTTGCTGATGATGGTAGTGAAATTAAGCTCCAGATCGATGGATTTTTCCTTGCGATCGGTCATCATCCGAATACAGAAGTGTTTAAAAATTATGTTGCCGTAGATGAACAGGGATATATCAAAACCCAACCGGACAGCTCGAAAACAAATATTGCCGGTGTCTTTGCCGCAGGAGATGTAAAAGATCCTAAATACCGTCAGGCAGTCGTGGCTGCAGGGTCGGGATGTGTTGCAGCTCTGGATTGCGAAAGGTTCCTCAGAGGAGAAATTTAAAGTTTTTAACATAATTATTGCTTTAGTTTGAATTGTTTAAATAAATTTCTCTTTATTTTGGTATATTTGTTTCCGAAAACTGTAATTATGGATTTCGGAAACATTTATTTTATAGGCATAGGCGGGATCGGAATGAGTTCGATCGCCCGTTATTTTAAACATATCGGAAAGAATGTCGCAGGCTATGACCGTACCAGTACGGTTCTTACCCGTGCATTGGAGGAAGAGGGAATGGACATTCATTACGAGGATAATGTTGCGCTTGTTCCCGATATATTTAAAAACGTTTCCGATACTCTCGTTATCTATACCCCCGCAATACCGTCGGAACACGCCGAACTTAATTATTTCCGTGATAACGGATTCCGTATAGTAAAAAGATCGAAGGCCTTGGGTGAACTGTCGCAGGGGAAATACCTGATGGCTGTTGCCGGAACCCACGGTAAAACCACGACTTCTACAATGGCGGCATATTTCGATAATATGGCAGGAAGCGGTTCCAGTGCTTTTTTGGGAGGGATCTCGAGGAATTTTCAATCGAATCTTGTTCTCGGAAACGAAAAAAATCTTATTGTTGAAGCCGATGAATTCGACAGATCGTTTCTACAGTTATTCCCGGACGCTGCGGTCGTTACAGCAGTAGATGCTGATCATCTGGATATTTACGGAACTTACGAAGAGGTGAAAAAATCTTTTGCGGAGTTCATATCGCAGATAAAGAGAGGAGGAGTCCTGGTTTTGAATAACAGGATCGATATTGATTTGGCTGACAAAAATGATATTGCCGTTTACAGATATTCTTACGATATTCCATGTGATTTTTATGCGAAAAATATAAAACCTGTCGAGGGCGGACATTCCTGTTTCGATATCGTATGCCCTGATATGGTTATTGAAAATTGTATTTCAGGCATTCCGGGATGGATAAATATAGAGAACGCAGTTGCCGCTGTGGCATTGATCTGGAAATCCGGATTCGATGCTGATAAGCTGAAAGATGCGATCGGAAGTTTCAGCGGTGTCAAACGACGTTTCGAGTTCTATATAAATACGCCTGAAGTCGTTTATATGGATGACTATGCACATCATCCCGAGGAACTGAAAGCGGCTATAAAATCGTTGCGTAAAATGTTCCCCGGACGTAAGATCAAAGCGATATTCCAACCGCATCTCTATACCCGTACGCGTGATTTTGCCAAAGAATTTTCGGAGTCGTTATCTCTTGCGGACGAGGTTGTGCTTCTGCCGATTTATCCGGCACGGGAATTGCCTATTGACGGCGTGGACTCGGAAATGATCCGTAAAAATATAACCTCTGATGCACGAATTATAGATAAATCTCAGATCCCGGATTTGGTGCGAAATGAGCCTGTAGATGTGTTGGTTACATTTGGAGCCGGGGATATAGATGTATATTGCGGTCAGATAAATTCGATTTTAAAAGAAAAATACGGACTCGAATGACACTAAGTAAAGGCCTTGTAGTAAATATAATAATATGGATCGCTCTATTGGTCTATCTTATTTTTGCAATGCGTCATTGTTCGGTGAGGAACTCCGATATTATCTGCACGGGTGTTAATGTCGTGGTTAAGGACAGCTCTCGTTATCGTTTTGTAAGTCCGCAGTCCGTAGAGCAGATTCTCAGGAGAAAAAATATAAGACTGGATAGTGTACGCCTGGACTCGATCGATATTCTTGCGGTGGAGAACGTTCTTTCGGAGAATCCGTATATCAAACAACGTAAGGTATATACTACGATCAACGGTAAGCTGAATATCGAAATCCGTCAGCGGAAGCCTTTGGTAAGAATCCAGACGGATAACGGTTATAAAGTATATATTACGGACGATCTTTTCGTAGTTCCGGTGGACGGTTCGCCTGTCGATGTGCCTATAGTTACGGGAGTCCCCGAACTGCCTTTTGAAAGCGGTTTTACCGGCTATTTAACATCATATACGGAGGATGAAAAAAAAACGAAAAAAATGACGATTTTATACATAATCTGATTAAATTTGTAAATTTCCTGGATAATAGTGCATTTTGGAATGCACAGATTGTCCAGATAAATATAATTTCCGGTAATCAGGTGGAGTTAATACCCCGAGCCGGAGATTCGGTTATTCTACTGGGAGATATTGACGGTTACAGGGAAAAACTTGAAAAACTGATGAAATTTTATAAAAAAGGACTTCCCTACGAAGGGTGGAACAAATATAAATATATCGATATAAGGTTTAAAGATCAGGTAATCTGCCGCGTCTGATCTGAGTTTTGGGAAATTATTTAATACCTGAGTATTGAAATGGAAAAAAAGGAGTATGTAGTAGCGATAGACCTTGGGACTTCTAAAGTCGTTACCCTTGTCGGGAAAAAATCTGATAACCATAAAATCGAGATTCTTTCCGGTGCGGTCAGTGATTCACTGGGTGGCGTGTCGCGCGGTGAAATTAAAAATACCGAGCACCTGTCTAAAGCACTGAAGAATACTCTGGAGAAGATCGAAAAAGAACTCGGAATATCCGTAAAAGAAGCTTATGTCGGAATTACGGGGCAGCATATAAAATCCTCTAAACATTCCGGTTATATTTTTATAGAAAATAATGACAATGAAGTCAGGAAGACCGACGTTCAGCGTCTGAACGAAAGTATGAATAATGTACAGATACCGATAGGCGAAACCATTGTCCATATTATTCCCCAGAAATATTCCGTCGACGGAGAATCGGATATAGGAGAACCTGTAGGAGTTATCGGGAAAAAACTCGAGGCTTCATTTAATATCGTATCGGGGAATCGTGAAACGATCACGCGTATCGATAAATGTCTTGCCAAGTCAAATATAAAAGTATCCAGACATATTTTGAATCCTCTGGCATCTGCCGAGGCCGTTCTTGTCCCTGATGAAAAGGAGCTGGGAGTCGCAGTGGTCGATATAGGAGGAGGTACTACGGATCTGTGTATCTATCATGATAATATAGTCCGCCATGTGGCTATTATTCCTCTTGGGGGTAACATTATAAACAGAGATATACGGTACTATGGAATACTTGAGCGTTACATAGAAAGCCTTAAAATAAAATTCGGGGGAGCAGTAAGCGAGCTTGAAAGACCCGATAAATATATAACCATACCCGGGGTTAACGCCCGCAGTTCGAAAGAAATTTCCTTCCGTAATCTTGCCTCTATAATCGAAGCGAGAATGCTCGATGTTATTGAAAGTGTTAATTACGAAATAAGACGTTCCGGCTATAAGGATAAATTAGCTGCCGGCATAGTGTTAACGGGCGCATGCGCGAATCTTCGGAATTTGGATATTTTATTCCGCGGACAGACCGGATATGAAGTGAGGATTGCAGTTCCGGATGTTCACGTAGCGGAAAATAACCGGGAATTAATAAACGACCCCGGATATTCTACAGCTGTGGGACTTCTTCTTCAGGCTCTCAAAGATGGAGTGGCAATGGTTGTAGACGCACCAAAAACGGTGGCAGTCCCTCCTGTGTCTCAGTCTCAACCGTCTGTAACTGCAAATCCGCAGCAAGCGACTTCGCAGAGGCCTAAATTTAATGTGCCTGAAAAGGATCCGGTTAAAAAATCCAATGATACGGCCTTCGACGATGCGGAAGAAGACGGCAAAGACGATAAGCCTCGGAAGCGTGGAATTTTTGGAAAAATAGCAGACAAATTTGCCGGCATGTTCGAAACAATTGACGACGAAATTTAAAGAGTTATGCCAGATATAATCGATGTTTTTGAGTTGCCTAAGGCTGCCCCGTCAATAATAATGGTGGCAGGTGTAGGCGGTGGAGGTAGTAATGCGGTTAACCATATGTTCCATCTCGGAATAACCGACGTGTCTTTTATGGTCTGCAATACGGATATGCAGGCGCTGAACAGAAGTCAGATACCGATAAAGATCGTATTGGGCCAATCGCTTACGCAAGGATTAGGAGCAGGAAACAAACCTGAAATAGGACGTGCCGCCGCAGAAGAAAGCTACGACGAAATCGTAGATGTATTTAAAAGACACGGAACCAGAATGGTCTTTGTAACGGCAGGTATGGGAGGTGGAACGGGTACAGGCGCTGCGCCGGTTATCGCCAGGGCTGCAAAGGAGCTCGGTATTCTTACTGTTGCTATTGTTACTATTCCGTTCGTGGACGAAGGGCCGAAACGGTTCAAGCAGGCATACCATGGTATTGATGAAATAAAAAAATACGTCGATTCGCTTCTTGTTATCAATAATGAGAATATCCTTGAAATTCACGGGGACCTTACACTATCGGAAGCATTCGGTATGGCGGATAATATTCTTGCCGACGCTGCGAAAGGAATCGCTGAAATAATTACTGGCGACAATTATGTAAACGTCGACTTCAAGGATGTTCAGACTGTAATGAGCGACAGTGGTGTGGCTCTTATGGGTACGGGTAAAGCGAGTGGTGAGAATA
This sequence comes from Rikenellaceae bacterium, assembly GCA_021201795.1. GTDB lineage: Bacteria > Bacteroidota > Bacteroidia > Bacteroidales > Rikenellaceae > JAJBUQ01. The sequence goes on along the minus strand of JAJQEF010000002.1, from coordinate 1,145 downwards.
GGGCGAACGCGGCAGTTCAGGAAGCGTTGTCGTCTCCATTGTTAAACCATCGCGATATAGCTGGTGCGCGTAATATTCTGGTAAATATAACTTCTTCCGACGAACATGAAGCTAAGTTGTCGGAAATGAAGCATATCACCCAGTTCGTACAGGAAAAGACCGGGAATACTGCCGATCTTATCTGGGGATTCGGTAAGAATATAAACTTAGGAGAAGATATACAGGTTACTATAATCGCTACCGGATTTGATTCTGATGCGATAGAAGGATATCCTTCTTATGAACAGTCGGTAGCAGGTGAAAAGTCCGGCGAAAAAGAAGAACCAGCAGTAGAAGATCCAGAAGGTGAAATTCCTCCGATGGAAGAACCCGATGCGGATAATAATGCTGTGGAGAATCCGCAAGTTTCCGATGATAAAAAAGAACAGAATACTAAACCGGAAACATCAACGATAAATCCTGTAAAAAAAGTAGAACGTATAGAGCCGGATATTAATATCATGCGTGCCAAAGTACCTGTGCAGCCGACGAATGTTAATGTTCCCAAGACTACTAAGATTGAAGAACAGGCTCCTCCAGCTATAAATTATGAAGAGTTGGAGAACACACCAGCGTGGTTGAGACGCAAGGTTGCATTCAATGAAAACAATGCGGACAGAATATCCAGAGTACATCTTAAAGATGAAAATAATGCAGTGATCCCTGACAACGATCTTAATAAAGGATTGTTTTAAAAAAACGGAAATATTTTGTTTTTTTAATGGATTAAATTATCTTTGCATTCGCAAATAAGGAAATAATCCTTATGGACCCATAGCTCAGTTGGTTAGTAGCACCTGACTCATAATCAGGGGGTCGCTGGTTCAAGCCCAGCTGGGTCCACACAGAAAACAGTAATTAACTTATGTTAGTTACTGTTTTTAATTTATAGTCGATTACTATTATTTTAAAGTAAACGGGAAATAAAAAATAATCAAGAAGTGCGCTGCATATGGAGGCTGATGTTATTACTATTAAAATGCTTGATTAGAAAAAAAGAAGGTCGCCGGATTTCCTTTTTCAAAAAATTTATAAATGTTAACCCTCAAAAAAACTATGAAGAAAATTCTACTTTCCGACGACCTGTATCATAATAACGGTAAGAC
>JAJQEF010000008.1 GCA_021201795.1 Rikenellaceae bacterium | reverse complement strand
GATAATATATGGCAGCTAAAAAATCTGGAAAAATTAGAAGGATATAATATAAAGTTTACATTTTCGTCTGGAATAGGGAATCTGAAAAATCTACAAGAATTAAATATTTATAAATGTGAAACCAATTATTTACCGGAAGAAATTTCAAAATGTACTTCTTTAGCAATTATAATTATAGCTGATTCATTTTTAAGAGGTACTTTACCTAAGAATATTGGGGAAATGGAAAATTTAAAATATCTCCGTTTGTCGGATAATAGTCTAAAAGGAGGAATTCCGAGTAGTATAGGTAAGTTAAAAAAACTGAATAATCTTGATCTGAAAAATAATAAGTTATCAGGAAATATTCCGGATGAAATAGTAAAGTTAGAACGACTTATGAATCTGGATATTGAGAATAATAATTTATCAGGAGAACTGCCGCAGGATATAGGGAACCTTAAAAAATTAGTGCGGTTGAATCTCAGTAAAAATAATTTCAGCGGTTCCATTCCAGAGTCGATCTGTCAAACCAACCTCTGCTATTTGCTTTTATCCGATAATAATCTCTCTGGTAGGATTCCTACGGAAATAGGTAATTTTAATTGGATTCAGCATTTGGATATCTCAAATAATTACCTGTCAGGAGCAATACCTGAAACTTTCAGGTATTTATACAGTCTTAAAAAATTGAATTTGTCGAATAATAACTTCACCGGTACCATATTCGATAAAATGCCGGACCGGGGTCTATATGTTAAGGAGGATGGATATGAATATAAATTTGAAACGGAATATGATCTGAGCAGAAAAAAAGAAACCCGGAATGTTATCACTGAAATTGATATAAGTAATAACAATTTCTCCGGGGAAATTCTTGGGTTTCTATATTTTTCGGAATCTCTGAGAAAATTAAATTTATCGGGTAATCACTTTTCAGGTGCAGTGCCGGGATATTTGGATAGTTTAAAATTCCTGGATATATACGGTAACAATTTCGTGGAGTCTTATCCGGAAGAACTCGATAGTATCGAAAATTTCATTAAATAAATACCCTATGAAAAAATGTATATTATTATTGTTGGTATTATCGGTGATTTTACTGACGGCAGGGCGCTCGGGAGAATCTGGGAATAAAACGGAAATCAAACGACAGCAAACCGAAGAAATTCTTGATAAAATCTTTACCGAGGCCTACGGGGAAGGATGGAAGAGATACATATTCGTAGCGAACAATTTAGAGATCAGGAAATGGAACATGTCGGAAGATGATATTAAAGAATACGGGAAAAAACAGAAAAAATATTTGGTTCCTGATCGAACCGATACGACTATAGTGCATAAAGCAATGATGTGGGGGTGTTTGATCGATAAAGATTTTAATATAATCGAATTAAGTTTTCCACTGAAAATGGACGGGACTTTGTCGTCCGAAGTTCTAAACCTGGATAAATTGGATAAAATTTATTTTGGGCATTTTAAAATAAATAAAAACAGTTACCAGATATTGAGTAATGTAAAAAAAATAGAAATCAATAATTACGAATATTCGAAGGGAGATTTCCAATATCTGACAGGTATTAATTTCGATAATCTGAAAATTGGAATTAACGGAGACATCACCAGTGAAGAATTAAATAAAATCTCTGAAATAAAAGGTCTCACCGGAATCATTATGGCCGGATCGAATATTCCTAAACTAGATGTAGACAAATTTAAAAATCTTGAAAAATTATATCTAAGTAATTGTACTGTAAATTTCGATGCAGTATATGAAATGAAAAAATTAAAAGACCTTCGGTTATTCCGTACTAAATTTTTTATCTCGGATAAAATAAAAAACCTTAAGGATCTTGAAATACTTTACATTACAGGTGATACACGGGGAACAATACCGGAAGAAATTCTAAACTGTAAAAATCTGCGGCAGATTACCATTCAGAATACAAAAGTATCAGGTAGCCTACCTAAAAATATCGGTAGCCTGAAGAAACTGGAAAAACTGGATATTCCTAATAATAACTTTACTTCGGAAATTCCCGCGAGCATAGGAGATTTGACAAAACTCACTGTTCTGAATTTATCGAATAATGACTTTTACGGGGAACTCCCGTCACAAATAACGCGATTAACCTTATTGGAACGATTACAGTTGGACAATAATCAATTCAGCGGACATCTTCCTGAGAATATTGGTAATTTAACTGAATTGCAGTGGCTATTCGCAGACAATAATGATTTTTCAGGAAATCTACCGTCATCGATATCCAATATGAGTCATTTGCTTTATCTGAAAATGGCTAATAATAATTTGTCCGGTTCATTGCCTGTTAATATAGGCAATCTGAGTAATTTAATCGAGATCGATCTATCGAATAATAACTTAAGCGGTCAACTGCCGGAAAGTTTCGTCAAATTAACCGTACTTAAAAAGTTGAATTTACAGAATAATAATTTCTTAGGAACCTTATCCGTACCTCTCGCTAATCTTAATTTGGAGTATGCGGACTTGGAAAATAATAATTTCTCGGGACAATTCCCGGATAAAATCGGTCAAAATAAAATTGCTTATCTGAATCTGAATACCAATAATCTGAGCGGAGAATTGCCGAAAAATATCGGAGACTTTAAACATCTGCATACTTTGCTTATCTGCGACAACAATTTTGAAGGTCCTATCCCGGAATCTTTATGGACCATGGAATCACTGTATAGTTTTTATTTAAAGAATAATTCCTTCTCAGGTACATTGGATGGAATGAAAAATTTAAAGAATCTTATGTATGTAAATTTTAGTATGAATAATTTTACAGGTTCATTACCTGAAGAAATAGGAAAACTAAAATGGTTAAGGTACTTATATATTACCGGCAATGATTTGTCCGGTGAAATCCCTGAAAGTATATGTGAATTGGAAAAATTGGAGGAATTATCTTTCGAGGGTAATGGTATTACGGGAACGATCCCTGAAGGTATCGGGAAATTAAAATCACTTACACACTTGTATCTGGGAAATAATAAATTAAGCGGAGAATTGCCTGAATCTTTATGGGGTTTGGAAAATTTAAAGGTTCTCAATCTTTACAATAACGATTTTACTGGAACAATAGATGGTATTGGCAACCTTAAAAATCTGGAGAGTGTAAATTTTAGTATGAATAAATTTTCAGGAGAAGTTCCGGAAGAAATTGGTAAACTGGAGAATATTAAATATTTATATCTGTCGACAAATAATTTTACAGGTGAAATTCCCGAAATTATATGCAACCTCACTTCTATTGAAGAACTATCTTTAATGCGTAATAAATTGGAAGGTGGTATCCCTGAAAATATAGGCAATTTACACAATCTAAGGAAGCTTTATCTTGGAAATAATAAATTTACCGGAGAGTTGCCGGTGTCAATGTATAACCTTCAGTTAAAGATATTGAATCTGGCTAATAATGAATTTAGCGGAGGCATAATCGGGGAAATAGGAATATTTCATATGGAAGAACTTTATTTAAACAATAACAGGTTTACAGGTGAAATTCCGGGAATATGGGCGCCTTTAAAACGATTGAATTTATCAAAAAATTTGTTTAGCGGGGATCTCTCCAATAAATTTTCCAAATCTTCTGAATTAGAATATCTTAATTTATCGGTGAATATTTTCAGCGGAGAAATTCCAGAAAATATTTTTAATCTCACAAAATTGAAACTGCTCAACCTGCATGACAATAATTTTACCGGAGAAATACCTGATAAAATTTACGATCTTGTAAATCTCGAAGAATTAGTTCTGGCTAAGAATCAATTAACAGGGCAGATTAGTTCGGAAATATCCAAATTAAAAAAGTTAAAATATTTCTCGGTGTGGGAAAATATGTTGGGCGGGGAAATACCGGAAGAGTTAGGGAGCCTTGATTCATTGAATGTTATCTGGCTTGGACATAACGATTTTACCGGAGAGTTGCCGGAAGCCTTCCGTAATAAAACTAATATTACTGTACTGGCATTATCCAATAATAAGTTTGAAGGAAATATTTTTGATAAGATATCCAATAACAAGAATTTTATAACACTAAAATTGGATAATAACCAATTTACCGGCGAATTGCCTAAGGACGCGGATTTTTATGAAAAACTTACGGAATTAGATATCAGTAATAATGTTTTTACTGGAACTGTTCCGGATTTAACTCATATAAAAAGATTGAGGCTTAACGGTAATTATTTTGAGGGAACTATTCATCAAAAGTATTTTGAATTACATGATTGGCAGAATAATATTGCTCCTCAAAAAGGAACCGGTTTTTTAAATATCACAACACCTTGATTCCCGACTAATAACGGTAAAATATTTGCATTGATCCCGTATTAAAGTTTTGATTGATGAACAAAAAAGTTAATACGGGATTTAAGCTGAGCGTTCTGACTTTGATAATCATGAACGTAACTGCCGTAGTCAGTCTTCGTGGATTGCATTCCGAAGCGGTCTATGGTTTATCTTCGGCCTTTTATTATCTTTTTGCTGCTGTGGTATTTCTTATACCTACTGCGATGGTGGCTGCGGAACTTGCGGCGATGTTCAGCGATAAAGAAGGAGGTATGTTCCGTTGGGTCGGAGAGGCTCTTGGTGGCAGGACGGGATTTCTTGCGATATGGCTGCAATGGCTGGAAAGTACTATCTGGTATCCGACCGTATTGACCTTAGGTGCTGTGTCGCTTGCGTTCGTCGGACTAAATACGGCACATGATATACAGCTAGCTTCTAATAAGATTTTTACCCTTGGAGTGGTTCTGGTAATCTATTGGCTGGCTACATTTATTTCTCTTAAAGGACTGGGTTGGGTAGGAAAAATCTCTAAAATAGGAGGAATTGTCGGAACTATCGTTCCTGCTTCGGTATTGATTATATTGGGAATAATATATCTGGCTACCGGAGGTCAAAATCATATTGATATGAGTAGAGGATTCATACCTGACCTTAGCCGTTTTGATAATCTGGTTCTTGCATCGGGAATATTCCTGTATTATTCCGGAATGGAAGTTATGGGCGTTCATGTCACTGAAATCGATAATCCTAAAAAGAATTATCCGAGGGCTATTTTTATAGGTGCGCTGATAACAGTATGTATACTGATATTCGGAACATTCGCTCTTGGGCTCGTGATCCCTGCTTCAGAAATCAATCTTACACAAAGCCTGCTCGTTGGTTTTGAGAATTACTTTAATTATCTGCGCATAGGGTGGGCATCCTCTATAATTGCAGTGGCTCTGTCATTCGGAGTTCTTGCCGGGGTGCTTACCTGGGTTGCGGGTCCGTCGAAAGGTATTTTTACCGTAGGCAAAGCAGGTTATCTTCCTAAATTTTTCCAGCGGACGAATTCTATCGGTGTTCAGAAAAATATACTTTTCGTGCAGGAAGCAATAGTTACTGTTTTATGTCTATTGTTTGTCGTTATGCCTTCCGTACAATCCTTTTATCAGATACTCTCACAGCTCTCCGTTATACTTTATCTGATAATTTACATACTTATGTTCACTTCTGTTATTGTATTGAGGTATAGGATGCCGGATGCGGAACGTCCTTTCCGGATAGGGAAAAGAAATGGTTTATTGTGGTTCATAGGTCTGCTTGGAATATGTTCTTCCGTGCATACATTGTCCCTAAGTTTTATTCCTCCCTCTCAGATTACTACGGGAAGCGATGTGGTGTGGTTCTCGGTACTTATCGGTGGTGCGCTGCTGGTTATAATAGCCCCTTTTGTTATATACGCGTTGAGGAAACCTTCATGGAAAAACAATGGCGAGGAGGATTCTTTTCAACCGTTTCATTGGGAAAAAACAAATGACAATGAAGTTCGATAGGGAAATAATAGAGGAAGTTGTCAGGGAAGCATATGACGTTTGAGGAAAAATAAAAGATGGTAGGAATGCCGACTATATCCCGTATCTCAAAAATGTTCCTTCCGGATTATTCGGTATCGCGGTTTGTCTTCCGGATGGTTCGATAATTCAAAAGGGAGATACCCGGTATTTATTCGGGATAGAATCGGTATCTAAAGTACCCACGGCCATATTGGTTATGAATCAATACGGACCGGGTAAATTATTGGAGAATATCGGTGCCGATGCTACGGGCCTGCCGTTTAACTCCATATTTGCCATGCTGCTGGAAAAAAATCATCCTTCCACCCCACTTGTAAACTCCGGAGCGATCTCAGCGTGCAGTATGGTAAAACCCATTGGCAATAATTCCGGAAAATGGAACGCGATAAAAGAATTTATAGAGAAAATGTGTGGAAGTTCCGTTGATGTCATAGATGAACTTTATATATCCGAATCCGAAACGAATTTTAATAACAGATCGATCACGTGGCTTCTGAAGAATTATGACAGGATATATGATGACCCGGATCTTTCACTCGACCTTTATACCCGCCAATGTTCGATCGGAATTACAACCGAACAACTGTCAATTTGTGCAGGAACCATAGCAAATTGTGGAATTAATCCCGTTACCGGAGAAAAAGTTTTTCCCTACAATTATACTTCGAAAATAGTCTCGCTTATGGCTACGGTAGGGTTCTACGAGCACACCGGAAACTGGATGTATAATACGGGGATTCCTGCTAAAACAGGAGTCGGAGGTGGTATTCTTGCCGTTATGCCGGGAGATTTCGGTATTGCTGTATTCTCTCCCGGTCTCGATGAGTCCGGAAATTCAGTTAAGGGTCAAGCCGCAATAATGTATATAGTTGATAAGTTAGGTGTGAATGTTTACGGCAGGAGGTGATTATTTATTATCATTTCTGCAAAATCCATCAGCGAGTCAATGCCCGGATCTTTTTTTATCCATACAGTGTTCATTCCGAGTCTGCGTCCGAATTCCATATCGGACGGACTGTCCCCGACCATATACGACCGGGAAAAATCTATATCCGGGAAATCCTTTCTTGCCTGTAATCCCATGCCTGTGTTGGGTTTTCTGTCCGGAGAGTTCTCATCCTTATCCGTGCAGTAATATACTGCGTCGATTTTTCCACCGTGAGAAATTATTATCTCACACATTTTATCATGGATGTTCCTCAGCTCTTCTTCTGACATGATTCCTTTGCCCACGCCGCGCTGGTTGGTAACGATTATTATGCGTTTGAAATATCCGCTGATAATTTTTATGGCTTCCGGTACATTGGCTTCGAAAATGAATTCGTTCCAATTCTTCACATAATCATCAGGACGGTGAACGTTAATAACGCCGTCCCTGTCAAGAAATAGGGTGTCGAACTTATAATTTTCAGACATTGATTCGAAAGTCTGTATTTGCTTTATTGAAATCTTCCGGAATTCCTATATCGATAAAATATTTATCGTAAACTATCCCGTTAATATCACATATATTTTTTTCAAGTACGTCAGTCTCGAAAGAAAATTTTCCATTCATTGCGCCGAATATATCTGCGCTTTTATTTAAGCAATATGTGCCTCCATTGATTATTTTCTTGTCGCAGTGTTTTTTTTCCATGAACCCTGTAACGAGTCCCGAATCATCGATCAACACGTTCCCGTAACGGGAAAATTTTTCCATAGGTTTAAGGGCCAATGAAATGGGGGATGTTTTTTCACAGTGTTTCCTGTGAAAATCATCAAGCGGTATATCGAAAAAAGTATCTCCGTTAATTACAATAACATTATCATATCGTGATTCTTCCATGGATTTTTTTATCGCTCCGCCAGTGCCCAAGGGTGTATCTTCGATAGAAAAGGAAATATCGAAGTTCCAGTTATTATTCGATACCCATTCTTCGATTAATTCGTGCCTGTAACCCAATGATAAAATGACATGTTGGACGCTGTTTTTTTCCAGATATTTAAAAAGATGATAAAGAAACGGTTTACCAGCGACCGGAGCCATGGCCTTAGGAAGGTTTCCCACCTGGGCGCGTAACCTCGTCCCTAATCCACCTGCAAGAACTATACATTCCATGTTATCCGAATATATTATTTTCTACCAATTCACAGATTATATGGCCAATAGTGATCTGAGATTCCTGTACACGTGGTGTATTTTCGCTCGGAACATTTAAAAGAAGATCGCATATTTCAGCCATTTTACCTCCGTTACTTCCGGTTAATGCTATCGTATATACACCGAGTTCCCGGCATTTATCGAATGCCTGGATGATGTTTTGCGAGTTCCCCGATGTGGATATTCCGACAAGTATATCTCCCCGTTTCGCAATTCCGGATAATAATCTGGCATAAGCCATTTCATATCCGTAATCATTGCTGATAGCAGTAAGATACGATGTGTTGCAGTGCAGTGCCTCGGAAGGAAGAGAATCTCTGTCCAAGAAGAATCTTCCAGAGAATTCGGCTGCAAGGTGCTGTGCGTCTGCTGCGCTTCCTCCGTTTCCGCAGAAATATACTTTATTCCCGTTTTTGAATGCGTCGGTAATTATATCGATAGATTCGGATATTTTCCTCATCAATTCGCTGTCTGCGATTATAGCCTGTTTTACTTCTGCAGATTGCGCAATACGTGCTTGTATCTTATTTATATTATCCATTATTCCTATTAAATGCTCCAGGTAAAAAGTCCGTCCTTAACAAAATTATACAGTTTGAAACTGCCGTTATATTTTTTCAATGCTTCTATTACGTTGTGTCTTTTAATATCCGGACAGTAAAAGACCATAAATCCACCGCCTCCCGCTCCGGAAATTTTTCCTCCGAGTGCGCCTGCTTTTAACGCACTGTCGTATATTTCATCGATCATAGTATTGCTTATGGAGTGAGCCATGCGTTTTTTATATACGAAACCTTCATGGAGAAGTTCGCCCATTCGGTCGATATTACCTCTTAGAAGAGCCTCTTTCATATCCATCGCCTGTTTTTTTATTACATGCATGGCTTCAATAGAGGTTTTATTGTCGTTCCTTACATTGATCTGCTGCTTCTTGATTATCTCTGCTGACAGACGGCTCGTAGAGGTATAGTATAGAAGAAGGTTATTTTCCAGCTCATTTATGTACGCCTTATGGATACTCAGCGGATTGACCAGAACTTTATCTTTTTCAAAAAATTCCATGTAATTGAAACCTCCGAACGCAGCCGTATACTGATCCTGTTTACCTCCTGCTATATTAAGTTCCATTCTCTCAATCTCGTAGGCCATATGTGCTGTATCGTAGCTTCCCAAGGGTAATTTGAGCCATTCGGTAAAAGCTCCCAGAATCGCCACGACCAAAGTCGAAGAAGACCCGAGGCCGGAACCTGCCGGAGCATCTACGGATGTACTCAGGCAGAACCCTTCGTTTATCGGACCATAAGTGCGGCAAATGCGATTATAGACACCCTTTAATAAATCCATGTTCCCGTCGATGGAAAGGGTTTCCGCAAGATCGTACTCGCATCTTTCGCCACGGTCGAGAGTTTGAAGTATTATCCTTTTATCCTTGAGAGGTTCGATGCTCGCTCTCGCATACAGGGATATCGTGGCATTGAGTACGGCTCCTTTGTAAATATCCGAATATGGACTTACATCAGTGCCTCCTCCTGCAAATCCAATTCTTAGCGGAGCCTTGCTTCTATATATCATAAAGTATTATGTTCAACATTTCTCGTATACAAAATTAAGAAAACATATTATAATTCATAACATCTTAAAGAATGTATCGATATATAAAAACACAAAAAACCGCCATAAAGGCGGCTTTTTGAAGGATTAACCATTGGTTATCAGGCTCGTCGACGGAATAATGAAACGATCCATAAAAGAACTACGGCTCCGATTACCGCGCACACCAGATTCCCGAGTATACTGGTTGTGGCTACACCGAAAAGTCCGAATATCCATCCGCCGAGCACACCGCCGATTATCCCTATTATAATGTTCATCAGGACGCCGTTCCCGCTTCCTTTCCAAATCAGTCCTGCTATCCAACCCGCAGCAAGTCCGATCAAAATATACCATAAAAATGCCATAATATAAAGTTTTTAATGTTAATGTCTGTTGGGGTATTTTCAATAATCAAGCCATAATAACCGGACGGAATAGTTTACGGACCTTACCGTGCACCGACCCCGGCCGCATGAAGTGTTTGAGTGCCGTAATTTGATCCGGTTTTATGCGGTATTAAAATATTTGGAATAAGACGTAAAAATTGGGAAAGAATTTGTTATCTGTCTTTTATTGAAAAATATCGGATATGATACAGAAAGTAAAGAACTATAATTCATTTTCCCGGCAGCTGATGTTCGTCAGCCTTCTTGTAGTGGTCGGATTCGTTATTCTAAGACAGCTGAGTTTTTTTGTAGGATCGTTTTTAGGTGCAATAACTATTTATATCGTCGTGCGGAATTCTTTTTTCCGTATTATCGATAAACATCCCAACTGGAAGGCAGGACTTGTCTCTCTGGCTTATGTATTGCTTGTAACTGTCATTCTTGCAGGACTCGGTTATATGGTTTTCGAGGTAATGGCTTCCGAAATACCATCGATAGACACGAGTCAGATAATTGCAGGTTTAAAGGAACTTACCAATAAGATAAGCCAGTTTTTAGGTATAAGGATAGCTTCTGAAGATATTATCAATCAATCCGGATCCATTATCACCAAATTTCTCTCCTCCATACTGAATACAACTTATAGTTTTGCTATAAATATCTTCCTGATGCTGGTGATCTTGTATTTTCTGCTTGCTAACGCGCGTAAAATGGAAAAGAAAATACTTCTTTACCAGCCGTTCCGGGGAGATAGTCTCACATTGGTGAAGAACGAGTTTCGCAATATGGTGTTCAGTAATGCAGTTGGTATTCCTCTGGTCATGATATCTCAGGGACTTACCGCCGCATTGATTTATTGGCTGTTCGGAATGGATCATGTATTGATATGGGCATTCGTTACGGCATTGTGCGGACTTCTTCCTATGATTGGAACTTCGTTGGTAACAGTTCCCCTCGGAGTGTATATGATAGCCACGGGTGAGATGTGGAGGGGAATCATAATGATTATATGCGGACTCTTTATAATAGCGAATGTGGATAATCTCTGCCGTATAATCCTTATGAAAAGAGTTAATAATACACATCCTTTGGTGGTTATATTCGGAGTTCTTCTCGGTATACCGCTGTTCGGATTTTGGGGTATAATTTTCGGTCCGCTTCTGATTTCCGGTTTTCTGTTGCTGATAAAAATTTATTACTATGAATACAGGCTCATAAATCCGTGCGACGAAGCTAACCCGTCGGATCCCCTGAATCCTTCGGACTGTGAGCAGGAGCAGGACGATCTTGGACGGGAAGTGTAATATTGGATTGATTTTTGTACCAAAACAAAAGAAAAAGTTTAACGAATAAAATATACGGTCATGAGAAATAAATTATTGATCGCTTTTTGGGGAGGAGCTATCCTCGGAGTGGCGACGGCGATATGTCTTTCAGGAGAGAGGCCTGTAAGAAAAAGAGAGGTCAGGCGAATGGTGAAACAGGAAACCTCCAGAAAAAAATGAAACTTAAAGCGAATCCCAATTTATAAAATTGGGATTTATTATGAATAATTCGGATGAGAAAACGACAGAAGAAAACGATAATATTAATTTGCAGTGTAATCGTATTTATATTTATTGCGGTCTTTGGTGCTGAACTTTGGCTTGGGCATAAAATTAAAAGAATAATCGAAAACGAACCGGCTGCACTCGTAAACGGACCGTACAATGGTGCTGTGGGTAGAGTGGGAGTAAGCCTGTTGAATCGTTCGGTGAATATAAGGGATGTAAATATAAAAGGCAGCCATTCGGATTCGTCTGTCGATTCATCATTTCTTAGATCGCTGGACATGAAATGCCGCAATATAATTGTAGAGGGTAATAAATTTAAAAAAAGAAACGGTACCCGCATTATCTCGGTAAAAAATATACGGATAAATTCTCCGGAAGCCATAATTGCGTTAAATAATATCGATCCGCATAAGAAGACTGAAAATAAATCTGCCGGTAAAAGAAAATTTGCTCTCGAGGATTTCAATTCTTCGGATGTAGAAATAAAAAACGGATACATAACTATCGAAAGACCCGATAAAGCCGGTCATGATAAATATACCCTCGATGGATTGAACCTTAAAATAACCGATCTTAAAATCGATTCATTGTCCGGTTCCAAACCTTATTTTGACGGAGATGCGAGAATGACTGTCAAAAAGATAACTTATATGTTCCAGCATGATTTGATGGTGCTTACTATGGATAATGTGTCGGTGAATTCGAAGAAAGGAAATTTTTCAGTCGGAGCAGTTAACCTCGATCCGCAGATAACCAAATATGATTTTGCTTATAAGGATCCGGATCATACCGACTGGACAAGGGTCTCATCAGGTAAAATCACCGGAATCGGCTTGGATTTTAATAAATTAATAACTGAAAATACTCTGAAAGTGGATAGTATATCTGTAAATAACGTCGAGGTCGAAAGTTATAAAAACCGTAAAATACAGGTTAGGAATAAAGTCAAACCACTTTTTTACCAGTCATTGCAGCGTATGGACATGCGCATGGATATTCCTGTGATAAAAGTTTCGAATGTCGACGTAGCTTACGAAGAACTTGCCGTGGATGGAGAGATGCCCGGACGCATACGGTTCAACAATATTAACGGAACCTTTTACGGGCTTACCAATATTGTAAAAGAAGACGGTAAAGATTATTTCAAACTTGTCGCCTCGGCAAAACTCGAAGAAAAAGGACAGCTGGATGCTACGTTTCTATTCCCTGTGAGCGCTTCGACCAACCATTTCGAAGTTACGGGTAAACTTGGATACATGCCTCTGCCTTACGTAAACGGAATGGTTGAACCCCTGGCAAAGGCTCACATTGACGAAGGTCAGATAAATAGTTTCGATTTTCATATAAGCGGGACTTCTTCTCATTCCTATGTGAGAATGACGCTGCTTTACAGCGATCTGGATGTTACTTTATTGAAAGAAAAAAAAGACGGAGAAATAAAGGAGCGTAAGTTTCTCTCGTTTATAGCCGATACATTCATAATAAAACCATCCAACCCCCATCGCGGAGATATACGCAATGTTATGGCGGAGGCTGAACGGGATCCTTACAGGTCGCAATTCAACTATCTGTGGAAGTCCCTCATGGCCGGTATCAAAAAAACTATAATGTAATTAAATTTCTTCTCTGAATTCGGATAACAAAGTACTGTTGTCGAAATAATCGTTACTATCCGCATAAATATAAATCAGGGAGCCGTCCTTTATCGCATCTATAATTGGGCGGTTCAACTCTTTGGGAAGCGCGGGACATCCGAGGCTTCTACCCAATCTGCCCGTGTTCCTGATCAGATCCGGATTTGAATACGATGCTGCATGTATTACAATAGCTCTTTCGAATGCTTTGTCATTTATGCCTGATTCAAGACCATTAAGCCTCAGGGAATATCCATTGCTGCCGTTATAAGTTCCTCCGGTTACGAAAAAACCGAGAGAACTTTTATAAGATCCTGTTTCATTTGAAAATGAAGTCGCATATTTTTCCCCGCTGTTGCGCCCGTGCGCCACGTAGCTTCTGAAAAGTATCTCACGTTTCTCCAGATCGATAACGAATAATCGTTCCTCGGAAGATGGTTTGGAGAAATCTATTAAGGTCAGAATATCCTTCTTTTGCGGTTCTATTTTAGTATATGCGTAATGGCGTGCTGGAAAGGACGATAATCGATATACTCCTGTAATTCGGATTCGCTGTAAATCTCGAGGCATTCGTCAGGCTGTACACTGATATCCACTGCAACTGCCGAAGTCATGTTAGCCGGTTGCAGGAAGAAGACGAATAAAAATATGAATGAAAAAAGTAATTTAAGCATAGCACTAAATAAACGCTATGCAAAGGTATTTATTTTATTCAATTACAACAACTAATGTACTTTAGGTCTGCGACCAGTCGTAAACGAATTTTGCATGTGACGTAGCATTACGGACACACATGTGCGAGCGGGGAGTGGTGCCTAATGTCAGGCTGAATTCGATCTCCCTTGTACTTGGTGCGTTTACAGGGACCCCGTGAATGTATGCGCCGTTGCAGAACCTGCTGGCCCAGGGAGCGAAGCCGCCTGTTTCCGTCGAACCGTCTTTAAGGTATATCATCTTAGGTTTTTTCTCTTGAATGACGAATATTCCGAGAGGTGTTTCGTGCATGTATGGCGGGCGTTTAAGACCCGTAGTCGCAGGGTTCATGCTTCTGACCAGCCATTTTCCGCCCTCTTTTTCGAGGGTTGTTATATTTTGGTTGGTGCGGTCTACAAATATCGTTTTGTCGAACGCAGGAACTGTATCCGTCATCTTTACATATTTTGACGGAACCATCCATTCCCCTTCGAAATTTATTGTTTTGACGAGTATCGTGTCTTCTCCGTCTTTAAGGATTTCCACTAAAAAACCGTCCCTCCCGTATCTTTCAGGAGCAGAAAAGTCGCCGGTTGCGAATAATGGAACCGATTGGTATCTCTCGACCCCGAGAGAGTTTTCTATCAATTTATATGAATTTCTTCTGTAATTCTTAACGAGAGGTGCCTCGCCGTTTTTATTTCCCCTGTTTTGCAGGATCCCCCATTTTTTGATGCCCGCTGTGATTTTTTCGATGTGTTCCAGGTTTGTTTCTATTTTTTCCCATTGGAATTTACGGGTAGTGTCTTGATAAGGGTATTCGTTCTGGAGCGTGTGATTGTCGTACGTTAGGCTTTTTTCGATATGGATCTTGCGAGTCTGCTGTATTTCCACAGTATCTATGGAAACATTAACTGAATCGGAGATAGTTGAATACTCTCCTTGGGGGGGGTATTGGGTGTATTCCTGCAAGAAAAGACCGTTGCCAGAACTAAAGTTATTATTATAATATTTTTCATTTTTATTCTTTTAGTTCTCTTCCGCAAAAACGGTTCCTTTTATAAATATAACAAAACATTTCATGTAATATCACAAAAAATCCTTATAATTTCAAACGTTTTATATATTACTCAACAATATCCATATATAAATTCCGTATATGGCGAGAAAAATAATTCCCTCCGTTCGGGAAATTAGGCGTTTCTTGAATAGTAACGCAGAGGTGAATAGAAGGACTGAAGTAAGAATCACCATCAGCAGGTCGCTGATTTTTATATCTCCCGGATAGAGAGGGGATATGGACGCGCTGGTTCCGAGTACTAAAAATATATTCGAGATATTCGAGCCTAGGATATTTCCTAAGGCCAATTGCGGCTTTTTCTTTATTGCCGATACTACACATGAAGCAAGTTCGGGCATTGAGGTACCCCCAGCCATTAAGGTTATCGCAATTACTGCTTCGCTTATTCCGTATCTTCGTGAAATATTAAGGGCACTGTCAAGGAAAAGATCCCCGCCGTAAACAAGGGCAGCCAGACCGCCTGAAACAAATATGAACGACAGCCATAATGGACGGTGTCTGGATGATTGCGTATTGTCCTCTGCGGAGGAATTGTCTTTTTTAGATGAGAATATTGTAGATGCTATAAAAATTATAAACAGGGAGAATAACAATAATCCCTCTGTGCGACTGATCCAGTTTATTTCGGAATCACCCAACAGGCGGTCGGAAGTAATCAATAAAAGAATTATCGAAGCGAGAACGCCGAAAGGTATGTCTTTTTTTACGTTGTTGGAAGACAGTGGAAGAGGGTAAATAATTGCTGTGATTCCGAGGATAACCAACACGTTGAATATATTGGATCCGATTACGTTTCCAGCTGCTATGTCGCCGCTGCCCTTGAGTGCCGCTCCGATGCTGACCACTAATTCCGGAGCGGAAGTCCCGATACCGATTATTGTTACTCCTATAATAAATTCGGATATTTTAAATCTCCGCGCAAGATCGGAAGAACCATCGGCAAGGAAATTCGCTCCGGCAAGTATAAGTATTAATCCGGCAATTAGCAGTACGAAATCCATTCGGTTTATTGCCTTGTCTGCGGAAGATTTTCGGAATCCTTCTTCTCTTTAGACACCAATTTATATAGTTTATATTGGACCGAAGATATGTCGGCCGGAGGGTTTTCGATAGTCTCCTTTGTGATCTGAATCACATATTCGTACCCCGGTTCATAATCGAAATCTTCGATGCCGGAATACCAGTATTTCCAAGTGTCGCTTCCTTCGCGTTTGATGAGAAGACATTTCTGGGGACTGACCCCTACACAGTCGGTTTGTTCCGAAGCTATTACAAGTTCTTCGGTTTCGGTCTTATCTCCGCATGCGGAGATAAAGAATACCGTTAGAAATAAAAAGAGTAATTTTTTCATAATAGTAAAAAATTCACCGTAAAAATAAAACATTAAAGTTTTATTACCACAGTTTCGAACGGACGGAGTGTTATTTTACCTTTTATATCTTTTAGTTTGAAATCATTATAGTTTTTCAAAACCACCTCGCCGTTTTCAGTATTAACGCCTGTTCTGGATATGGCTTCTTTGGGAGTGAAATTAAGTGATATCAGGTATCTTTCGTTTTTGTATTCCCTGAGATAGCTGTATGTGTGGATGTTCTTGGAATCAAGAAGAATGTACTGCCCGTAAATCAATGCTTTGTGTTCTTTCCGCAGACGTATGGTTTTACGGAAGAAATTGAGTATCGATTCAGTATCTTTACTCTCATCCATCGCGTTGTATTTTTTATAATTCGGATTTACTTTGATCCACGGTGTTCCGGTCGTAAATCCTGCATTGTCGGAGGCATCCCATTGGAATGGTGTACGTGCGTTATCCCTTGAAGTATTTTTTTGATTCTCCAAGAATTTTTTCAGATTCCCTCTCATTTTTCTGGCATGTTCATAGCCATTCAGAGTCGAAATATCCCTGTAATCTTCGATCCTGCTGAACTTGATATTGCTCATCCCTATCTCATCCCACGCATACCAGAATGGAGTCCCCCTCATAGTGAGGATAAACATGGTAAGCATTTTTGCGGAAATTACATGATATTTATGATCGTCGCTTCCGAAACGGGATATCATTCTCGGTTGGTCATGATTTCCCAGATAAATTGTCGGCCACCCTTCTCCGATTGCATTGTCCCATTCCGTGAACATTTGTTTGAATTTCAGCAGGCTGTATTCTATGCCAGTTGAAGGAGCATCCGGTCCGGTATAATTTCTTATTTCGGATGGACCGAAATGATACATTATCTGAAGTTCGTTACGATCAGGATCCACGAATTTAGATACTTCGCTCTTGCATACGGACGACCCCTCGCCGACGGTCATTATATCGTATTTCGACAGAACTTCGCGGTTCATTTCCTGTAAATGGGAATGAAGTGTAGGATTGAGAGCGCAGTAGTCGAAAATATACGGATACATGGTTCTGTCTACTTCCGGGAAATCGGTGTCTTTGGATATGTAGGATATCGAATCCATACGAAACCCGTCCACGCCTTTATCGAACCAGAACCGCATGATTTTGTAAATTTCCTGTCTGAGCTCAGGATTCTCCCAGTTCAGGTCAGGCTGTTTCACGGAAAAATAATGAAGATAGTAGGAATCCGTATCCTTATTGTATTTCCATGCGTTTCCGTCTACATCGAAATAACTCTCTCTGTACGCAGGGGTGCCCTTCTCAGCAGGCCACCAATGATAATAATCGTAGTATTTGCTGTCCCTCGATTTCCGGGCTTCCATGAACCACGGATGTTCGTCGCTGTAATGATTTATAACGAGATCCAATATTATTTTTATTCCCATATCGTGGGCCTTCCCGAGTAATTCGTCGAAGTCGGACATCGTTCCGAACTCATCCATTATCTCACAATAGTCGCTTACGTCGTAGCCGTTGTCGTCGTTTGGAGATTTAAAGATCGGATTCAGCCAGATCACGTCTATGCCGAGGCTCTTCACATAATCCAAGCGGTCTATAATTCCTCGCAGATCACCTGTGCCGTCGCCGTTGCTGTTCTGGAAACTGATCGGATATATCTGGTAGACTATCGCTTCCTTCCACCACGCCCCGGATGTATCTTTTTTATTTTTCATGTTCATGATTCTATCTGTTTATTTCAAAAAATGCTATAATCATACCATAAATGCTATATTATTTTTGTCCGTGAACCATTTTAAGTACATTTGCGATTTAAAAATTATTATTATGGACGAAATATCGAACTGTCCTGAGTGCTACTCGGAGAATACCTATTTTGACGGAACCTTTAACGTTTGTCCGGACTGTTCCCATGAATGGAACGATACGGATTCTTCCGAAGAAAATACTGTACCCAAAGATTCTAACGGAACAATACTGGAGGATGGCGATTCAGTAACAGTTATAAAAGATCTGAAAGTCAAAGGTTCGTGTATGGTTATTAAAAGAGGGACTAAAGTAAAATCAATTAAACTGACTGATAACCCGGAAGAAGTGGATTGTAGGATCGAAGGATCGAGCATAGTGCTTAAAACCTGCTTCCTGAAAAAATAATGTTAATAACCTGTTGATATTCTTTACAGGGCTAATAATGCGCTTTTCAATAAATTATTGTCGATAATCCGTAATTGTACCGTTCGCTTCCGCAAATGGCATTATTAATGTGTTAGGCAAACGTACTACGTATGTTTTTAACAAGTTATTAACAATTAATTGAAAATTTATGAAAAAGCAATTATTTACCCTGCTTCTGCTTGTTGGTGTAACAGTTTACGGTTATTCACAGCAGGCACCTGATTATCTTCAGGACACTAATCTTAGCGTGGGCACGAAAGAGTATCTTAAAGTTCTTAACGCAAGTTCCACCCCTGTGGAGTCTCTTGGTGTACAAGGTGCAAGGAATGTACTTATAAATGCTCAGAAAGCTGTTAACGTGGATCTTTCGGGAATCGAAGAATCTGAAAAAACTATTACTTCAGATGGATTTACTATTAAATTGAATATAGTTCGTCCACAAGGGGTTACCGAAAAACTGCCTGTATTTATATTTATCCACGGTGGCGGATGGGTACTCGGCGATTACCAGACTCACAGGAGGTTGGTTAGAGACTTAGTAGTGGAATCAGGTCTTGCGTGTGTGTTTGTTAATTATACTCCTTCTCCTGAAGCGAAATTCCCGCAGCCTACGAATGAAATCTATGCGGCTACTAAATGGGTGGCTGAAAACGGTGATGAAATCAATGTGGATGGGTCCATACTTGCTGTCGTAGGGAACAGTGTTGGTGGAAACATGACTCTTGTTACGGCACTGAACGCTAAGGAAAAAGGCGGTCCCAGAATAAAATGTATCGTTATGATGTGGCCTGTTACCGATGCTTCTAAGAATTTCGATTCATGGAAAGAATACGGACAGCAAAGATACCTCACTTCTTCTTTGATGAGTTGGATGTTCGATCAGTATAGTTCTAATCCTAATGACCAGAACAATATACATTATTCTCCTTTGCGTGCGACTACAGACCAGTTAAGCGGACTACCTCCGACACTTATCGAAGTTGCGGAAAATGATATTCTTCGTGACGAAGGAGAAGCAATGGGACGCAAACTCGATCTTGCAGGAGTAAATGTTACGACTATAAGATTTAACGGAGTAACCCATGACTGGGGGCTTCTGAACGGTTTTGCCGAGCTTCCGCAGACAAAATCTTTGGCAATTTTCTCTGCTGCCTACCTCAATCATTTTATTTGGCAGTAAATTTGTTAATAGATTGTTGTTTAATTGTCAATTATATGTAAATAAAAAGAACGGATTACTAACAATCCGTTCTTTTTCTGTTTACAACATTGTTGTTCCTGCTATAATGAGAGTTTAATTCCGAAGAAATAGAGCCTTGGCATAGATGGCCCGTATATATAACCTGAATCTTTTAAAGGGCCTCTGTCGATATCTTTTTGAAAAGTATCGAACAGATTCTTAATACCGGCATTAAGTTCTATGTCAAAAAGTCCGGAGAGACGGAACGTATATGCGAACCGTATTCCGAGGTCGAGATAATCCCTTGTAAGTTTTTCCGTATTCTCATCGATGTACCCTGCATTGTGCTGTACGAGCATGGAACCCGTGTAGTTGCAAAATAATGAAGCATCGAAATTCTTGGTTATGTTGAAGTTTGCCGTAAGGTAGCCGTAGTTATCCGGGGACCGGAACATTTTTTTCTGTGCCGGAAGATTTTCGTCATCCGACCATCTGAACGGATACTTATATTTGCTTTTTTGGAATGTGTATCCTGCCTGTATGTCCACTACTCCCGGAAGAGTTGCACGAAATTCGAAATTAATCCCGCCAAACCTCGCTCCGGTGTCATTCCTACGTAACAATAATAAATTTCCCTGAGAGTCTTCTCCGTTCTGCACCAAAGTAAATACATCGTTTAATATGGTATAAAATCCTTCCACCAGAAGGTTTGTCTGCCATTTGCCGAGATTTTTATAAAGATCCGCCGATGCACTAAGACTATGAGAATATTCCGGTTTAAGATCGGGATCGATTTCTATTATCGTTACTTCCCCACCTACTGCATCCATATGGAGATCCTCGTCGTAAGCCTGCGGAGCGCGGTATCCGCTGGAATAGCTTACCCTTAAGCCTACTGCTTCTATAGGACTGTAACGCACGTTTGCACGTGGATTAAATACGGCGTTATTCATCAAATTATGTTTATCCAGACGTGCACCCAGGAGTAAGCTGTATTTTTCTCCATTCCATTCATTCTGTACGTAACCTCCTATGATATTCGTATTCTGGAAGAAATCTCTGCCGTAACCGAGGATCTTGTCATTAAGGTTGTTGTGAGTAAATTCCATTCCGACCGTAAATTCTGATGGACTGATTATCACATGATCAAATAGTGTCGTATACTGTCCTCCTCCTACGAATGTCATGTCTTTGGTATTTCCGTAGGCATCAGGATTTTGCTGGGTTCCAAAATAACTGTCCCTTCGAACTTTTTGTGCCGAGGTATAAAGTCCGAGTCTGTGTCTGTAATCCGGGGTGTTCCAGTCGAACTGTGCCCCTCCTCCGTCAATCTTATGGTCGAGTTGTTCCGCAATATCTGCTTCGTGAGGAGGACGATCCAGTTTATCTCCTCCTCGTCTGAATTCGTGGATGTGATGGTATTCCAGAGATAATTTGGAGTAATTGCTAAGTTTGTAGTATCCGCGGAAACCGATGGTTTCAAGGTCGATCTGTGGTAATTCCGAATATCCGTCTCCGTTACGGTCGTAAGAATCCCTGTTTCTTACCATTCCGAAAAGATACATACCTGATTTATAATCGTCTGAAACGAACGATCCGTTAAAAGAAGTGTTCACGTCCCATGTATTTTTGTCTGAAACAGATGTATTATTGGAAACAGAAATCGAATTCCGGAGGGGTTCTTTAGTGATTACATTTACTACTCCTCCAATAGCATTGGCGCCGAATAATGCGGAACCTCCTCCTCTTATAACTTCGATTCTGTCTACCATAGAGACAGGTAGCTGCTCCAGACCGTAAACTGCGGCAAGCGAACTGAATACCGGTCTGCTATCTATGAGTATCTGGGAATATTGTCCGCCCAACCCGTTGATCCTTAGTTCTGTAGAACCGCAGTTCGAACAACTGTTTTCGACCCTTAAACCCGGCTGGAAGTTTAGGGTTTCAGTTAAGTTATTGGATGAGGTTCTTTCGAATATTTCAGCCGTCATTACATTTACTATGGTCGATGCGTTTTTTTGTCCGTTTCATTTCTGTTCGCTGAAACAACAACTGCATCCATCAGGACGGATTGTTCTTCCAGTTCGAAATTTATTTCCAGAGTTTTATTGGGTGTTATATGTACGGTTATATCCTGTGTTTTATAACCGATATAAGAGGCGGTAAGCGTGATATCACCGAGGGAAAGGTTCTTCAGGAAAAAATGTCCTGTTCCGTCAGTGAGTGTTCCTATGGTCGTACCTTCTATAGTTATGGATACGTATGGTAAATGCTCGTCGGTACCATATTTGACTACGTGTCCTGTAATGTTTGCGTCCGTATTCTGCCTTCTAGTCTGAGCGGAAAGAAAGCCTGGTAAAAGGAATACGCAAAGTATTCCAATATAAAATGATTTCATATTGTGATTGAACTTTATAAATGATTGGTAATTATGAAATAAATGAGATGCCAATCATTGTGGGCGGACCTCGTAGAGATAATGTTTGCCGTTTGTCAATTAATATCATTAAATCAGAATACCAATATTCTGATTTAATGATATTATTCGATATGAATCTGATTCCGTAAATTACCGAAAGGACGGCGAGGAAAGTCGAAAGTTGTCCGATCAGGCTGAATTCGACATCCGTGTGTGTATGTCCCGGATCATCCGGATTACCTGTGTAAGGGTGGGAGTGGGTTATGGTAACTCCGTTTATAATATGGGTATGGGGAAATAAAGTAATCCCGCTGAAATATCCGATGAATATTACCAGCAGCCAGATCGAAATAAATATATTTAACGATTTTTTTCCATAAAAATATTGAGTACAAAGATACGTTCACTTTTATTATAGTTGATAAAGATAGAATTAACTTATTATTAAAAATATTATTCCATAAATAGTTATATTTAAAAATGGAGAAAATATGTATATCTTTGGACTTATTTCCGTCGTGAGTTAATAAATTATTTTAAAATCGATTGCTAACAAAAACTAAATATTAAAAATGAAGTTCAATCTATTCAAGTTTATTCTTACTTTTTTTTTCTGTATTAACGGTATCGTGTGCTCTGGGGGCACAATATGAAACGATCAATGTCGAGGCTCCGTTCCCCATGGACCCGATCAAAGTATTTATTTATCCCGATAAGGATTTTAATATTACTAAATACGGTGCCAAAGCCGGAGGTAAGATCAAAAATACAAAAGCGATAGCTTCCGCTATTGAAGCATGCAGCAATGCCGGAGGAGGCCGGGTTATCGTTCCGGCAGGAGAGTGGCTGACTGGTCCGGTGCATTTTAAAAGCAATGTAAATCTTCACCTTGAAGAGGGTGCCGTATTGAAATTTACCGATAACCCTGAAGATTATCTTCCTGCTGTTATGACTTCGTGGGAAGGTATGGAATGTTATAACTATTCCCCGCTTTTATATGCGTTCGAATGTGAGAATGTGGCTATTACAGGAAAAGGAACTATCGAAGCCGTTTTGGATACGTGGCGCAAATGGTTCCCGCGTCCTGCGCCGCATCTTAATGCACTTAAGCAATTATATGCAATGGCGTCCACAGACGTGCCGGTTGAGGACCGCCAGATGGCAAAAGGAGAAAATAATCTGAGACCCCACCTCGTACACTTTAATCGTTGTAATAATGTATTGCTCGATGGGTTTAAAATACGTAACAGCCCATTCTGGACTATTCATATTTATTTATGCGACGGTGGTGTAGCACGGAACCTCGATGTAAGAGCGCATGGTCATAACAATGACGGTATCGACCTCGAGATGACCCGTAATTTTCTCGTTGAAGACTGTGTGTTCGACCATGGAGACGATGCCGTAGTTATCAAATCCGGAAGAAACCGCGATGCATGGCGTTTGGATACACCAACGGAAAATATTGTTATCCGTAATTGCCATATTCTTGCATGACATACCTTACTGGGAATCGGGAGTGAAATTTCAGGTGGTGTACGCAATATTTACATGCATGACTGTAAAGCGCCTAATTCTGTTTTTCGTGTTTACTTTATAAAAACAAATCACAGACGAGGGGGCTTTGTTGAAAATGTTTACATGGAAAACATCGAGACGGGAAGCGCTCAGAGAGTATTCGAGATAGATACTGAAGTCCTTTATCAGTGGAGAACCCTTGTTCCTACTTACGAAACAAAAATAACGAGAATAGAAAATATCTAAATGAATAACGTTAAAAGTGAAAGCGTAGACGCTATTTATGAGATTAAAGGGAATGAACAACTGCCGGTAAAAAATGTACAGCTTAAGAATATACAGGTCGAAAAAGTGAATAAATTCGTTAATAAAGCCAATAATGTTCAAGATTTATTTGTAGATAACGTCACTTATTCCGAATTAGCTATACCGGAAGAAACACCTGCAAAATAAAACCCAACATGTTAATATAAACAATGAAAAAAACTATTTTAATATCACTGCTGACAGTTTTATGTTTTGCAGTTACCGCACAAAACAAATATAATGTCTATGTGGCAAAATACCAGGGAGACAGGGAGGCCGCTATCAGTTATACATTCGACGACGGATTAAGCGAACATTATACGATAGTTTTTCCTGAATTTGAAAAAAGAGGTTTAAAAGGTACCTTCTGGATAAACGGAAGCAAAGTGAACGAAGATCCTCAGGATATCCGTGATACTACCAGGGTGACATGGCTGCAATTAAAGGAAATGTCTGACTACGGGCATGAAATATCAAATCACGGTTGGGCCCACCGGAATTTTGGAAGACATACCGAAGAAGAGATCAGAGAAGACATTGCTAAAAACGACAGTGCCATTTTTGTAAATATAGGCATTATGCCGCGTACGTTTTGTTATCCGAACAATACGAGGCCGAGGGAGAAGATGTATCTTGCTTCCGAAGGCAGAGTAGGAACCCGTACCGAACAAAGGTCGATAGGAAGCAAACCTACTTTGGCCGAACTCGATAAATGGGTCGAAGAACTAATAAAAAACAATGGGTGGGGAGTTGGAATGACCCATGGAATAACCTATGGATATGATGCTTTTAGAGATCAACAGATATTCTGGGATCATCTGGATAAGGTAGTTAAACAACAGGATCAGGTGTGGGTAGATACATTCCACGATATTGCTGCATACACGGAAGAGCAGAAAAATATCCGTTTGGAGATATCGGAGAAGAAGAACACTATAAATATTCTTCCGGTAATGACTCTTGATGCTGAGCTGTTTAATGTCCCGCTGACTATGGTGATCGAAAAGAACGGATTTAGAACTGCAACTGTAAAACAAGGGAAAAATAAAATACCCGTTTCAGATTCACGGGATAAGATCTTATTCGATTTTGATCCAAACGGAGGAATGATTCAGGTAAAAATTAAATAATAAAAAGGGAGTATAGCTCCTCTTTTTTTTATTTTTTTGGTTCTAATGGGCAAGATTATTATTTATGTGAAAAATATGGTGTGCCGCAGGTGTGTTCTTGCGGTGGAGACCGTATTTACCGATCTGAATATAACCCCGGTTTGCGTCGGACTGGGGGGGGTGTAGAACTTGCGGAAGAGATCGATCCGGAACTTTTACCGCATATTAAAGTGAAGTTCGAAGCCCTCGGATTTTCGATTCTCGACGATAAACGTTCCCGGATAATAGAACAGATCAAGACCGGTATAGTACAATTCTTATACAATGAAAAAGAACTTAATAGAAATCTTTCCGGATCCCTTAGCGAAGCTGTCGGTTACGATTACCACTATCTGAGTGCGCTGTTTTCGGAAATAGAAAACACTACCATCGAGAAATTTTTTATCGCTCGAAAGATAGAACACGTCAAGGAACTGTTGGTGTACGACGAGTTATCGATAAAAGAAATAGCTTACCGGATGAATTATTCCAGCGCGGCACATCTGTCGAACCAGTTTAAAAAAATCACCGGCCTCAGCCCCGGCCACTACAAAAGAATAGGTTTAACCAAAAGAAAACATCTCGATGAAGTATAATTAAATCATAATTTCCCGCAAATACAGGTATACATACCTGTATTTTTTTGTGCGAATCAATAACTATTTAATATAAATTAATAATTTAATAAATTATTGTTTTTTATTTGATATCGTAAACCTTCAAAACATTAAGTTAGTTTACCCCATATTATGCCGCAGAAGGATGCTGTATATTGGTTATGGCTGTTAAGATAACTATTAACTTAATTTATTTAAACTATGGGAAAAAATTTACTATTAAAATTTTTAACTTTATCTACGGTTATGGGGGTGTTGTTCGCCTCCTGTACCCGCGAGGAGCCTGTCATGGACTGGAAATATGTCCACCAGAAACAGAATTTCGTCGATGATGCGCGCGAGTTCTTTGAGAAACTGATAGTCGAGGCAGACCAAAACGGAACCCTTAACATCGAAACCGGACTTACTCCCGGAGAAATAACTCCCCACTGGGACAACGCTTACGTTTATTCGGATGAGAGCGGAGAGTTCGATTACGTAATGGTCGAGTTTCTGGCGGATTATTATTACAACGTACGTCAGACCATCACCAAGAACGGGGAACAGGTATACCGAACTTATCCCGTCAGCCAGGCCCTGCTGATAAGAAAAGATACTTACACGGGTAAAATGGCGGCGGCGTATGTAACACTCACCCCTAACAGGGGATACCATATGAATCACAGAAGCAATGTGCTGAGTAATTTTTTCCACAAGCCCAACCGCGGAGATTATACCGGATTGGTATATTTTTACGACGTCACTTCAATGCAGGCGCTGACTCTGGAGAAGTACCGCGCAGGAGAGATCGAAGCATCCGTTTACGTTAACGATTATGAAGATTTTACAGATTTTGCAGAGAAATTCATGAGCTACTGCGGTCATCTGGATTATTTCCGTTATTTCGATATCCTTACCCGTAGCAACGGTGAAAGCTCATCATCTTCCGGTGGAGGCGGTGCGCCCGGTTCCGGTTCTGGCGGTGGCGGCGGTAATTTGGGATTTGATTCCGGTCGCGGATCCGAAGAAAATCCTATTATGGTTCCGGGGACAGAGACATTTGGACAAGCAGGTGGAAATCAAGGTTTAGGCGACAACGGTTCCACAGGAGGTATGGATCTTCCGTGGAGCTCCGGTGGTAACAACAGCAACTGGGGCGATAACAGCGGTGTCGGAACCGATGGCGGCGCTGAGGCGAGACCTGGAGATAGCAACCAAGGGAATAATTTCGGAACCACTCCGGGAAGCAATACCGGAAATAGCTCCGGAAATACAAAATACGATACCGAGATCGAAAAGGAACTCGGTGACAGCGAAGAAGACAAACTGCGTAAGGAAATAATTGAGAAATTAAAAAAATTGCTCGAATATGTTCTCGGTTCCGATGATTTTAAAAAGTTCCTCGAATATGTCGAAAGCAATCCGACTTATGAATGGGGCGTTGTTATTTATCTTAATCCCGACGGTACATTGACATTGGACTATGTGGTAACGGATGAAAACGGTAAATCAGTTCCTATTCCTTTTACCGAAGTCGGTATTGCCTGCCTTCACAATCATACTGAAGGTTCGGTTCAATCTCCTTCACTTCAGGATATAATGGGAACGATGAATAATTTTGCACATACCGGCAATCCTATCTACGGAGTTATTATAGGTATGGATAAATTAAATTTTTACGTATTGGTAATCGAAGATACCGAGAAGGCACAAAAATTTATCGACACTTACCTCGATGATTATAAAACCCCTGATGAAAATAAAAATCCGAGGGATGCGTTGTCGGGGGATAACCTAAGTGTATATAATAGATCACATGATGAATTTATTACTGATAGCGATACTTTCGATAATCTTTACGGCAATGCATTATTTTTGGAGAGGTCCGATTCCGGAATGGGTATATACAGAAAAGAAGGCGATAAAATGCACCGTTTAGGAACGGAGCAGGTCGGTAAAGGACGCTATGCTAAACAAAAACCTATTGCTTATAAATAAAAATTATTATTATGAAAAAATATCTTTTTAGTTTATTACTGCTTCTTGCAACTTATACAGTAAAAGCAGAATACAGGTCTCTGTCCACATTTGGAGCGGATACCCTCCGTTATTTGGAATACAACTTCGTAGAAAATAATCCGTACAACGGTAAAACAGTCGGGGATTTTATAAATAAATATGAATTACCAGTCAATGGTGCAATTTTTATACGTGCAGCTAAAGAAGGCAAAACAGATGATTTATTGGGCTTAAGTGTCATGTATCTTTATTTAGGAGAAACATGGGATGCGACTCAAAAGTATTACGTTATGGATATCTATTTTATACCACCATATGAAGATGTTTATACCATAAAGCGTAAATACGGAAATTATGAAGGCCTCGACCGATTGAAAATGTTCAAGGATTATATAATCGACCGTATAGAAGTCGTTATTATGAACAACAGAAAATAACTCATGGGCCGAGGTTCAACCCGGCCTATTATTGCTATGAAAAAGATAATTTTAACCTTCTTGATGTTTACAGTTGCACTTACAGTTGCACTTACAGTAAACGCACAGTATAAATCCTTGTCCACATTTGGAACAGATACCTTACGTTATTTGGAATACAACTTCGTAGGGAATAATCCTTATAACGGTAAAACAGTACAGGATTTTATAAATGTCTATGAACTTCCGGTTAATAGCGTAGTTTATAAACGAACTTTCCGTGAAGGTAGTACTGATGATCTTTTGGGCTTAAATATTTCTTATCTTTATCAATGTGAAAAATGGGATGCGACTCAAAAATATTACGTAGTACATATTTATTTTATTCCTCCATATGAAAATGCTTATGATTTTATTTATCCTTATAGGGATTACGAGGGGATGGAACAGTTAAAGATATTTAAGAATTAT
Organism: Rikenellaceae bacterium; assembly: GCA_021201795.1. Taxonomy (GTDB): domain Bacteria; phylum Bacteroidota; class Bacteroidia; order Bacteroidales; family Rikenellaceae; genus JAJBUQ01. Next base: position 15,224 of record JAJQEF010000008.1, on the reverse strand, counting down.
ATAATCGATAGGATTGAGATAATAACCATAAACGCAAAAAAATAATTTATGCGAGTCACGGACTTTTCTCCGTGACTTATTTAACATGAAAAAAATAATATTTGGGATTTTAATGTTGATGATAACATTACCCGCAATGACACAGGAAAAATCAATTATGGATATCTTGGAGTCTACTGCATGGCAAAATGTTGAGGAAAAAGATGTCTATATAGTGTTTAAAAATGATACTCTTATTAAATACTCGAGGGATATTTTTACGGGAGAAAAAAGAGTGATAACAGATGTTTTTTACTTGTCCGATGTTTTGGACGAAGAATTCGACAATACAAAAATTGGAAAAAATAAAAATGGGAAATATCTTCTTAGTCATTCTATACGAGTAAAAAGATTATTTTCATATGAAATAAATACTGTTAATGAAAATGAATTAACACTTGAAATTACGGAAATGGTTTTTGGTGGAGGGCAAACATCGACTTACCGAGCTTACAGTGGTAAAGTCGAATAATTCAATAGGAACGGTTATGCCATTCCTAATTTTACTCTATGAAAAAATTAATTTTAACAATACTTATAATTATAACTGTTATCACAGTTAAAGCGGAGTACCGTTCATTGTCAACATTTAGCTTCCTTGGAGGTCAATAGAAAAATTTTGTGTGTCGGTGATGCAATGGATACAAGACGTATCCTCAATGACGAACCTATCCGGTTAAACTGATCCTTTATTATGATCGGGTTAACAGAAGGTATCATTTCCAAAACAAAGTTTGCCTTGATCCGGAAGAACCTTACCGAAATCAACAAGTATGAAATCGTCTCCATAGTGCGTGGAAGCAACCTAAGCATCCCCGTTTTTTATCCTCAATCGGAATTCATCGATAAGTCGGTACTGATTTTCAAAAAAAAGTATTACGGTCAAAGATGGAAGCGCCGCAAATAGAGGAAGAAGAGCGGATACAGGAATTTACACACTCACGAAGAACCTGAAATGTATGAGGTTCTTTGTGAATTATAGGTATAAATCCCTGTATAAAGAACATACCCTGATTTATGATAGGACTTTCTACGAGGTTTATATCAGAATAAAGTGCTATATCAGAATAGAAAATCTCTATTTCCTGTCCTTGAGTAGGAGTATGCCCCTCACGGCAAATATTTTCTGCCGTTTTTAACAGACAATCCAAATCATTCAATAAAAAATTAATTTCCGCTGGATCCAGATAGCCGATTTTCCGGAAGAAACAGACATCGAGAAGATAATTTTGTACCATATTGCCGTCAATTATGAAAGTCAATTTCCGAAATGAAGGAAAGGAATCTACAAGAATTTCTCTGATTTTACCCATTCTATCACTGTACCCACGCATTTCTGTAAGAGACGATACATCATGCAGGCAATTGTTTAAATAACGCCATTTAAGCCGGGTAAACTTTAAAAGCCACTCAAAATAGCAATAACTGATAAAAGGAATATTTTTACAAACTGCCGTATAAAAAGAAGGATCGGTTTTTACGACCTGCTCTATCAGAGAACGGGTGGTCTCTTCAATATAGTTAGACCGTTGCTCTTCAGCCATATCTTTGGTAGAGATAAGTTCCATTTGGTGACTGAAGCCAGAAGAAGATTCTCCCAGCAATGTGTCTATAGAAACAGAAAAAAGGCGTGCGATTTTCAGTAACTCTTCGAGCGAAAACTGTCTTTTGCCACTAAGTTTCTGGTACACAGAAGTTTCAGATATACCTAATAGCTCAGACAATAACCGGGCTTTATTAGATTCTTTTGGAAATTTTTGCCGCAGAATTTGTTTAATAGTATTTATTAATAATGGATAATTCATAGACCAATATATGCTTTAAAATCTTCCAGTGCCACGTACTGTTTTTGCATGAACTGCAGCCTGATATGTGCCCCTGTCTGGCTGATAAGGGTAGAAGAGTGACGCCAAAAATTAAACCACTGAATCATTGCTGAACATATATCCGGACTCCTGCTGATTATCGGATTTACTGGGTTGGGTTGCAGCACGGAAAAATTTATATTATCGCTTTCAACTATGTACATATCGTTGGAAAAAAAAGAGTCGGAACAGTAAATTTCCATCTCTTTCCCATTTTCCAAATGTGCCTCCGAGCAGACTTTCTCGAATAATTGCAAAACCCCTTCAATATCCAGCACTAAACGGCCCACCTCTTCTTTAGTTATATATTTAAGTAAGTAGAATCTGCGGATATCAGTCAGATAGTTTTCTACTATTTTAGAATTTACCAAACAGACCGATTTCGTAAGAGTCCTCACTGCCATAAGATACTTGTCGAGCCTGTCTTGTAATTGCGGCCCAAGAGGAATATCTGAGAGCGGCAGCATGGCTGCGGAACCTTTAGTGAAATAAATCCACTGAAGTGCCGCAAACCGCGCCAACCAGCTAAAAGTAGGATTTAATATATTCGGAAGCGTATTGCAGGAAACATAAAATTTTGAAACGGTTGACTGGGCAGCATACACAAACATATCTATTGACTGGTCGAATGCCTGATTGCTTTCCTCTTCATGACTAGTAAAATCATATTGCATAAATTCCAGCGGATGCTTTCGAGCTCTTTCGCAATCGTAAAAGATCTCATTGGCCGGGATTCCCAACTCTTCACAAAGAACCGAAACTTGTTCCAATGAAAAAGGAACCTTACCTGACAGCCTCCGTTTCACCATCGGAACCCCCATACCCAACGCGTCGGCCACTTTCCTTTGATAAACACTTTTTTCATGATATCTCACAACAAGCGACGACTTTAAGTTATTTAATATTTCCGGATACTTCATAAGCAGGTTTGAAGGTATTATTTAAGAGAATAAATATTATATGTTTTAACCGGAATAAAATTAGTTTTTTTTACCTAAAAAAAACATTTTCAAGGGTTCGAAATACCATACTTGAGAAAAAAGTTATCATTTGATCCAGCCTTGAATCATATAAATGTTCCATTTCAACCCTATTATCTATAATAACTAAACTTTTTGTTAATATCATCGTCATATTTAGTTACCAATTGAGCCTCTTTCTGACCAAAACTACAACTTCTCGTTATTTCTACCGCTAAATTTTATCACCAATCCATCGATTCCGCCAATCACACCCTCTAAATCAATCAAAAACCAGAACCAAATCCCCCTCAAAGTGTGTTTAATTACATATCCTGTCTATTTACCTTCACTATACAAATTAAATCCGGAAATGCTAATAACAGCTCTAACCTATTAAATACTTACGATATGAACAGAAAAATGCTTAAAACGATCCTGCTACCGATAACACTATTCCCTATCATGGCATACAGTCAGGAAGTAGCTGTCAAAACAAACCTGATCTACGCGGCTACGACCACGCCAAACATCTCCATTGAATGGGCGCCGACACACAAAATTTCTATTGACCTACAAGGAAGCTACAACGGATGGCACTTCGGCAAAACCGAACGCAACCGCAAGATCAAACACTGGCTCATCCAGCCCGAACTTCGTTTCTGGATATATGAAGCGTTTGACGGACATTTCCTGGGTATACATCCTTTCTATGGACAGTACAACGCCAGTAACATACACCTACCGCTGCGCCTCTGGCAGGGTCTTAAAGACCACCGATACGAAGGCTACGCCACTGGAGCAGGATTCAGCTACGGTTATCAATGGTATCTCGGACACCACTGGAACCTCGAAATTGAATTCGGGTTCGGATATGCCTATCTGAACTACGACCTATACGAATTTCCTAAATGCGGAGCTTGTCTCGGTAGCCACCACAAACACTACTTCGGACCTACCAAACTCGCCGTATCCATCGTGTATCTATTCAAATCCAAAAAAAGATAAGCCATGAAAAATAAACTATACAAGACCCTACTTATATTTATATGTGTTATAACAGGGTATAACCCCGTAACAGCACAGACATTGCCCGAAACCGACGGTAAAGTCATATATGAAAATTTACGGTTGGAAAAAAAAGGCAACTACCTGCTTCTAACCTTTGATACGAGGATAGTAGACAAAGCACTTAACAATCGTCAGAGCTGGAAAGTGATTCCTGAACTCATCCCCGACGGTGCAGGAGAGAGTGCTTTCTTCGCTTCCCTTCTTATCAACGGACGCCAGAAAGAACGCCACTACAACCGACGCATGAAATTAAAAACAGGGAACTACTTGCCGGTGAACCACTCATACGCACTCATGTACCGCAGGAAGAAGAACAACTGATAAGTTACCGAGCAGAGATCCCATATGAAAGCTGGATGGAAAATTCTTCCCTTACTTTGCATCAAATACTTACTTCTCCACGTGAAAAAAGACAGCTCTTCACCACACAGTCAGTGGTCATGCTAAAACCGGAATCCAAATCCGAACCTGCGACACCTCCGGTTATTATAACTCCGCAACCTGCACCAAAAACCATTTCCATCAATGGCGAGGCATATATACAATTCCCTGTAGGAAAAACAATTTTGCAGCCCGCCTATATGAACAATAAAATTGAACTCGAAAAAATAGAAAAAGAGATCAGCCGCTTAATCCGGGATCAAAACGTCAGCCTCGTCAGCATACAGCTAACAGGCTACGCATCTACTGAAGCCAGCCTCACCCTCAACAACCATCTCTCCGAAGGACGTACAAAAACCGTTAAAAATTATCTGGTAGAAAAGTACAATCTAAATCCTGCAATGATCCGTATCAGCCATATACCCGAAGATTGGGACAGGCTGAGGGATTTAGTACAAAGCAGCACTCTCGCAGATAAAACGAAAATTCTAAACATCATCGATTCCGGTGTCAGTGAAGACACTAAAGAACAGAAACTCCGTGCCATGCCCGACACATGGAACACCCTTTTAAAAGAATTCTTCCCTCAACTTCGCCGTGTTGATTTCCAGATATTATATATCACAAATTAACATATATGCTTTTAGTATTAATTTAAAATTCAACGATTATGAAAGCAACTTATTTATTTTTATTTCTCTTCGTCGGTCTACTTTTCACAAATTGTAGCAACGATGTCAGTGACCCAGAAATGGGCTCCGGACAAGAGGCGACCATCAAATTCTCGTTCAAATTACCACCGGAAACAAAAAGTACACGTGCGGAAATACCTGGTAATACAGTAGAAAATCAAATCAGCGGTATAATGATTTATGTATACGACCAGGCAGGCAATCCACCCACGGAACCGACTAAAGCCTCTTTTGGCCCCTATGATTTAAATAATACTGCAGAGTTTATCAAAAACGGCTCAGTATATGAAATGGTTAACCCCGTCAAAACTACAGATGGAACCAAGCGCATCTACGTAGTTGCCAACACGAACACCGCCTCACCAGCCAATGATCTCGGCACATTCGGTACTGAAAGTCAACTTTTGTCCCGTATCTACGACGTACACAAAGCAGGCACACAGGGCGCACTCATCAATTACAACGCGACCCCGGTTGTCACTCACATCGTATTCGCAGGAAGCACGCAGCAGCAACTTCTTCCCTCCACATCGGGACAAACCAATCAGGTACAGGTAGATATCGAACGTACCGTATCCCGTGTCATCACAACATGCGACGACGGATCGTTTACCGGCGAATGGACATCCGGTAACAACTACACCCTCACTATCAGTAAATTTCTGGTGAAACAAGACGCCTACAAAGGAGTAGTGGGACAGAACTACTTTGACGCTCCTAATGTAACACGTAAAAAACATTAATATCCGAAACACCCCAGCCTAATTGGTACAACGTAGTGAATCAATACCTGCCGTTCTACTACCTGCCGTCAGGTCTTGGAAACAATATAGATATCGATTATGTTGATATTCTCCCGACTCCGAACAGTGAAACCGAACTGACAGACCTGAAAGGATTCTATATCGGTGAAAACGTAACAAATACCCCTGATAAAGATGCCCAACATGGTAATACAACCTACGCCTGGATACAAACACGATTAGCACTTGAGAAGACCGCAGAGCTAAACGGTGCAGAAACAGAAGTTGTATACACAGGAGGCTCCTTGTCCGGAACCGAAACCTTCCACTTAGTTCGTGTAAGGGGCGTGCAGGATTACATTTGTCGGCCGGAAAATTCTGTCGCGGTGGCAACGTTTCTACACTCGATATACCCTAACGATGTATCTACTTACGAATTCCCGTTCGGATTCATTTATTACAGGATATTCCTGAACCGCGTAGGACCTGATGGCAAACCCCTCGGCGAGGAAGATAAATACAACGTCTACCGTAACCAGTTCATCCACCTCGACATTACAGGCGTAGTCATGAGCGGTGAAGCGGGCGATCCGAACGATCCAACGGTCCCCGGAGGTCCTGGAGGCTTCGGCCCCGGCTATCCTGGTAACCCTCCGGCAGATACGACCAATCCGGACGACCCGGGACCCAAAGTACCTGTAGACCAATTTAATCCTCCGGTTATTGACCCGAACGACCCAACCAAACCGGGAGGGGGACCTGGAGATAATCCGAACCCACATGAACCTGAGGAACCAATCGACGAAACTGAGGCCGACCTGAAAGTTAATATAACAATCAAACCGTGGGAATATATGTATAACGACTTAGTTCTGGAATAAAACAATAAATATTGACGCACGGCGTGTTTCTGAAAACCAGAAACACGCCGTGCGTTTAAAAAATAAACGATATGAAAATACGTTCATTTCCCCAAAACCTCCTGATTGCCTTTATACTACTCTTAACAAGCTGTATAAAAGACGATATGGATGAGTGCGGCACTACCCGGGTCTGGATAAAATTTGATCCGGCCATGTACGAACTTCCCGCTGGCGAACACCAAATCGAAAACCTACACGTGTACATGTTCAATGAAAAAGAACAATTAGTAGAAGAATGGCAGGGCGGTCACTACAACTACACAGCAGACCAGCTATGCGAAATACCAGTAAATCTCCCAACTGGAGTTTACAGCTTTATCGCATGGACAAACCAAGGAAAAATTTACAAAACCGATATAAGCTCTCGGTTAAGCGACAGTGAACTTTACCTGGAAAATAACAAAGATGAGATCTACAGAACAGATATTCCCGACCTACACTATACAACAGGAAACAATATAAAAGTAGATCCCATAGAGGACCATGAGTATATACTCTATCTCATACCCAATACCTACCGGATAAACCTAACCGTAAAAGAACTACCGGAAGGCAACGACGAAGATGAATACCTCTTTGCCATCACCGACAACAATACCCGGTACAACTTCAACAACCGTATCGTTGAAGATCAAAATTTAATAACACATCAAAGGATAACCAAAAGGAAAGAAGGCATCCTTCAGGCCTCCATCCGCACCCTAACCCTGCACGACGATCATGCCATAGAAAACATCGGTAAGCCAGACACCGGGGACCGTTCGCCGCAGCTAACGTTCCGCAACCACACTAACAACACGGAGATCTTTACAGGTAACCTGGTACAAATTATCCGAACAGCGTATTCATCAGCAGATATGCAGGTAGACTTCGACAAAACATACGAATTCAACATCGTCCTTTCATTCGATGCCGACCTCAACGTAAATATCAGCGTAAACGGATGGATATACACCCCTAATGGCACAGAACTATAAGAAACAACAACTATAAAATTACCCCCCCAAATGAAAACACATACAAACATACACACCTTATACAAACCGGTAATCCTCCTACTTATTACTGTCGTATTAAATTCATGTCTGGATGACGATTTGGGGAGAGACTGCACCATAACAGGAGATGTAAAAATAACCCTCACCCTCCAATTGCCTGCAAGCTTTGGCAGCCGAGCCATGCCCGGTGACGAATCAAACATCACCCAGGTCCACGTACTCCTCTTTCAACCTACAGACGGAGCATTCATAGAAAGCTATGAAGGCACAGCTATCACTACCGACCCAAACGATCCCGCCAGGCGCAGCTTCATCGTAAACGCAATTGAAGGCAATTTCGACATCATGGTACTCGCCAACTCCCTGGACATTATTAACTCTGCGGGACTTGCCAGAGACATGTCGCGGCGAGAAGTAGCCACTCGGCTCAAACATGCCCAGAATAATAAAATACCACACGATACAAACACTCTCATACCCTTCTAGGGAGAATTAAAAGGAGTTAATATCGTAAACGGCGGCACAATTGGCGACATTACACTGCTCCGTGCATTTGCTAAAATAGACATTCTACTCGATGAATCGGTAAAAGAGGAGTTCAAACTTCAATCTGCCACCCTCTACCACTGGCAGAAAGAGATGGCACTCATACCCGTACATTATGACGAAGCCAATGTAAAAGTAACCGCCGCAACCGACACAGAAAGCGGACTTGTCCCCACTGATACCAAAGCCGTTTATAGCGGAATAGAAATAGAAAATGAGGAAAAAATAGAAGCCCGAATATATCTTAACGAAACACCTAATCCCGGAGAAACCAAATTCCCGGAAATGCCCTGCCTGATCTTAGGAGGAGAATACAAAGGGCAGACCTGTTACTACCGGGTAGATTTCTTCCGTACTGAGAACGATGTTACCACCTACCACGATATTCTGCGTAACCATTGTTACGAACTTACCGTATTGAAGATACTGGGTAACGGCTCGCCTTCCGAAGAAGAGGCTTACAACTCAGTAGGGATGAACCTCGAAATTGAAGTAATGGAATGGGATGAAAGCAATATGAGTAATATTGTGTTCGAAGGTAAATACTACCTTAAAGTAAACCAAAGCCACTTCCGGCTCGACCGGGAACACAAAGACCGTAACAGTTACAACAACAAACTAACCATCGAAACCAATCACGAAGAGGGTTGGGTAATCGACCGCATCTCCGAACCTGATGATGGCGCCCTCATCAACATGGATAACGGCTGGATACAGATCGCCCCTGAAGAACGTTCGGGTCCCATGGACAAAACAACCATCTCTATTCTGTTGGAAGAAAACGATACGGGTGCGCCTCGGAGCGCGGAGATACACCTGCAGGTTGGACGGCTGATTGACTTTATCGTCAGCGTCACCCAGTATACCGACCGGAAGGTGGAACTCCATATCGAAGACCTCGACGGCAACCCCATCGAAGAAATTGTATTCTACGATTATTACGGCAACACTAATCCTCATGAGCCCAAAGGATTCCGTGTCCGCTGGTCACCATACGGACCGGACTCCGGTAAGCCAGGACAAAACTTCGAATGCGTAGTTCGCACCACCCTTGTAGGCGATGATTACTTTGATTTCAAAGCCGGAACCGAAGAAATCACTACCGGTGTACTGACCGATGCCAGCGGCATGAAAGAATATATTATTGAACCGGAGCCATTCTCCGAAGAGGAAGTGAGCGAACTGCTCGGCAACCCATTCCTTCAACACGCCAGTTGGATTACCTTCACCGTGACAGACCCTGACGATGCGAACAACACTGTCAGTAAAACCATATACCTGAACCATCAGCATGTTGCCATCAGCTCCCGGGATTTCCGGCGGCTCTCTTATCTGGGTAGATCTTACGAATTTCATGTGCTGGCCAATACTCCCTGGGAAATCGAGGAGGTAGTAACTGAAGATGAGGATTTTAGCATTATCAATTACACGCCGAAAGGATTAACCGGAGGTAATAATATAGCGAGAGGTGACCGTCTGACCTATACGACTTCTGCCGAACGCAATCCGGGCGGTTTTAAACAGGCCGGGCGCAAGGCTACGTTCTACCTGCGCGACAAGCGTGGCATTATACCAGAATTGGTTCCTTTTACAATATCCGCCGTATATGAAGACCCTAACTGTTATATAATCTCCCCATCCTCTTCCAGTCCTCTTTCTATCCCAATCCGGAAACTCTTTTGGATACGTGAACGGGAAGCCGGGGATGCGTCAGTAGTCAATCTCCTCCATAACGCCAATGAACTGGAGCCCTGCATTGTATGGGAAGAATATTATACCCAGTCAGGAAATCCGTCAACAGGCCAGGCAAATTTGATAATCGAAACAGCAGCAGGTAGTAATAACCTACTGGACGCTACCCTTAAAGTACCCATGCCTTCGGGTGTCATCGGGAACGCACTGGTCGGCGTAAGACGCAAGGGGGAAGAAGCCGTGCTGTGGAGTTGGCATATCTGGCTTACCGACTACAACCCTGATTCATCTTCCGATGGTTATCTGGAAACAGAAGATGCTTTGTTTATGTACCGTAACCTCGGAGCGTTTTCCGGAGACCATACCCTCAATGCTCACACGGTAGGGCTTTATTATCAGTGGGGACGAAAGGATCCATTGCGGGCAGATCACATCCCCGGTAATATCCGGAATGTAGCAGATAAAAAAATCTATTAAACGCTATTAACAATCCACAGGTGTTCTATAGGAATGTTGCGTTTCCATATGACTGGTTTACCTCGTCGAGTGACCTTATCTACCAGGACAATTTCTTGTGGACAGAATACGACAACCACAAATCCCAATACGACCCTTGCCCGGCCGGCTGGAGAGTACCCAACCTGGAACACGGCCAAAGTACAGGCACTTCCTTGTGGGAACAAATGGAACGGGAAGACGTGGCGAGGGAGAACAACCGCTTGCTTGGTTTTTTAATGAGAAGAAAATCAGACCATACAGGCCGGTTATTTTTACCGGCAGGTTCCCTATTTGAATATTGGGGAAGCTTTAATAGTGAGGAAAGAACTGCAAACTATAATGCCAATGCATATCCCTATGATGATTTACCGGAGATGTTGCTCTATAGCTTTCAAGGTGAAGGTGGAGGCGCCAGCGAAGGAGCAGTACCACGTGGCTCGGCCATACCGGTTCGTTGTATTAAACGTACAAATTAAATGGAGAATGGATTATGAAAACAAAAATATATCTGATATACCTCATCACAATAGTAGCAGGCATACAACTGTTGCCGGGGGCCTGCACCGATTACCACGAAGAATGGATACCCGTAGAAGATCCAACCGGTACCTTCACACTGTCACTGGAACTTCCACGATCTAAAACGGTGGAGCTGGCAACCCGCAACATGACAGAACGGCAGGAGCATGAAATAAATGAAATGACACTGCTGCTCTTCACAACAGCTCCGGGTAATACTGAGCAGCTGCACAGTACCGTATCTATCAAAGCCGCTGCGCTCAAACGCGATCCGTCCGACAACCGCCTTTATACCGCCACCGTGAAACTGGAGCCGGGCACCTACAGTACTTGTTTAGCGCTGGCCAATAGCGCCTCAGAACTTTCTGCACAAAGCGGTTTACTGGCAAAAGGAACTTCCCGCAGCAAAATAGAAGAAGAATTACTTCTGAGCCTTGCCGAGGATGCCCGTTGGGAAGCATCACAAGCAAATCCCCGCCTATTTCCGATGTGGGGTATGATAGAAGGAGGCAGTACAGGGATTGTGATAAGCAATACACCGAAAAACTTATCCATAAAACTGTTCCGTATGCTTGCCTCTATAGACTTAATAATTGAACAGGAAGACAAGCAGGGAAATCCCCTGCCGGGATTTAAACTGGACAAAGTGCACCTATGCAATTTTTATCGCAATGGTCGGATAATACCCATGAGCAACTCCGAACATTACGATAGCACAAAATTGATAGACGCTTCCCTCCCTTCGGACGCCCGCCGGCTGACCTACGACGAACCATTGGTATACAACGGCACTCTTGCCGACGTAAACTCAGCACCCGACATCGTTATCCGGCGAGAGATTTATACGTTTGAACAACTCCCCAGCGACGGGGAAGAGGAAAGCAAAGCACCATTCCTCATTATAGAAGGCGAATACGACGACACCGGTTATCCATCTTTCTACCGGATAGATTTCGTAGAACGACAGCACGAAGACCCGGCCGATCCTGAGAAGGCCAAAGATAACTTCCTACCTTTAATACGCAACTATACCTATAATATCGTAGTAAAAGAAATACTCGGTCCAGGTTACCGCTCCTTAGAAGATGCTGCCATTTGTAAACCCTTTAATACTGTAAATGAAATATTCCGCTTCGATGATAGCGACAGTGAGTCCGTACAGTTCGACGGTAAATACTTTCTCTCCGTCAGCGACGGAACTATCCACTACGACAAAGAAGAAAGCAGCCGGACACTCGTAGTGAAAACCGACAGCCCACTGGGCTGGAAAATAGAGGGCGTAACGTACAGTGGCGGCGACGGTTCAACCGGTTGGCTCAGCATGGACAAAAAGAACGGGCCCCGCGGCGAAAACGGCGAAATTCTCCTGACCGCTGACGCTTATAACGCCACTGAGCCCACTCCCCGTGAGGCTGTCTTTACAGTAATCTCAGGTCGTATGGAACATACCGTACAAGTTACTCAATCCCATCTGCAGGGCATTTCCCTTGAAATAGTTGATGAAGCCGGCGAGCCACTGACAGAAATCTGGTTCCGCAGCAACCCACGCACCACACCCACGCTACCGGAGCGGAAGTTCACAGTCAAATGGAGCGCTCCCATCGAATGTAAAATGGGTGTCCTGATGATGGGCGACCGCATTTTCCCTTTTGAAACCAGTGGGGACAATGCCATTCAGGAGGGTCGTACACTCAGCTCCGGTGAAGGAATGCATACTTTCACTATTAAACCAACCGCCTTCACCGAACAGGAAACCGATCCGGAAGGAGGCAACCCTTTCCTGCTGGAAGGAGCTACCGTCACCTTCCAGATAGAGAATGAAGAAGAGACAATTACCAAAAACATCTATATCCGCCATCAGTGCTTCTCCATTGTAATAGACAATCCCCAAGTTTATAGCTATATGGGACATAAAAATGCCATAACCGTTTACTCCAATACCTCCTGGATATTACAGGAAGTTGAAACCGAATTACAGGACCTTTTCCTGATTCCTGATAAAAACACCGACTTTAAAGAGATGGAAGGCACCACCGGCGGATATAATACGCAAACCGGCGATATTCTGGAATACAAGGTACAACCTGCGGCCTACAATGACGAAACGAAAATATATGGCTTAAATAGGGCCGGACGCAAAATGGTACTCACCTTCTGTGATACTGAAGGCATAGCTCCCGACCAGATAATCGATTTCATTGCCACTACTCCCGATCCCAACTGCTACCTGGTGCGGTCCGTAAGTTCCGTACACATACCACTGCGTAAATTATTCTGGGCATGGGAAAGAGAATTAGACCGCGAACTCAGTCCCATAGTTTCAGGAGCACTATCCGCTGAGATTATATGGCAAACTGCATCCGGATTAATTCAGTCTGCTGTTTTAGAAGGGGGAAGCTCAAACGACTACCGCGATTACACGGTCGGGGTTACCACGGGAGGTATTTCGGATGGAAACGCTCTTGTGGCTGTCCGCAGCGGAAATGAAATCCTCTGGAGTTTCCACATCTGGGTAACCGACTACGATCCGCAGGCTAACGCGGCCCCATTTGTCGGCCCTAACGGAGCAATATTCATGGACCACAACTTGGGTTCCAACGGCATATACGATCCTAATAACATCACTCCGGAAAGTCTCGGACTCTATTATCAGTGGGGGCGTAAAGACCCGTTCCCCGGAGGTAAGAGTATAAAGGAGATTGATCTGACCAATGCTGCAAACCAATATAACCTTTACGATGCCGGTAACAATCCGGTATCCATTACTTACCAAGGAATAGATGCAAATACGGAAAATAATCTGGGTAACAGCATTAATAACCCCACCTGGTTTTACACCGCCAACTCCAATTCTTTTCCCAATGAGGATTGGTATACCGCAAAAACAGAAATTATCTATCAGAATGACTTTTTATGGGATGATAAATGGGGAAGAAAAACAGTCTTCGACCCTTGCCCCGCCGGGTGGAGAGTAAGTGCTTATATGGATATGGAATATTTATACAAATATAACACTCCTGTAAAGTATACGTTTGTAAATAATTATTATCCCACATTTACACTGGGTGAGAAGTCACTCGTATTCCCCAGCGGAGGTCATATAGACGATGGTTATTACGAGTCTGCCGACCCGTCTTTCATTCCAAACTTCTATCCATATGCCAATATATGGGATAGAGAGCCGGTTATCCATGGAGCTATCGCAGAAATGTTTAGTAATATAATTTATGCGGATGGGATGGGTACCCGTAAGATTGGAATGTCCGTCCGCTGCGTCAAAGACACCTATAACTGGAATCCGTAATATCATATCATAAATTAACCAACGGTAGTTCCATAATTTTTTAATATTATTCAATTTTTTAGGTTTTACAGAGGAGGCCCGCAGCGATGCCCACCTCCTTCTCTTTTAAAGTATAAAGAAACATTCTGAAACTGTTATGAGAGATCGGTATTCCGTAATATGGAATCCGGACTTCCTTATCCGCAAAGTTAATAACTGGTTGTAAAACTCGGTTTATACGATATTTCCCACAAAATGACCTTTGCCGATGCCATAGCCATTGGTTCTCCCGTATACTTCGGCGATATTACCGGGCAATTAAGATGTTCCTCGAAAGGCTTCTGTTTCCGCACTATACATACAAAGTGGATTAGTCCTTTCATTTTTTATATCAATTTTGATTTTCAATATTGTTTATTCTATATCAATCGTCGAATGGAATCTTTCCTATAAAAAAATTAAATATGATAAAACGTGTATTGAGAATTATAAAAGTATTTATCCAATTTTAAAATCATACGGACCGTTTATGTATAACTATGGCACAGAGCTTATAGATTTAGGATATTACAATGAGGGAAAAAATATATTAGAACAAACAAAAAAGATTTTTAATGATAATTTATTATATGTTCATCTGGGGATGCATATTATAAAATGAAAATGTACGAGCACGCAGAATTAAATTATAAATACTCGAATTCCATGGTTCCTAATAGATTTCTACCGAAATATCAACTATTTATTCTCTATCAGGAATTAGGTGACAAAGATAAAATTCAAGAGATAGCTTTAGATATAGTTAATTCGCCAATCAAGGTGCCATCTTACACTGTTACGCTTATTATAAATAATGCAAAAGAATGGCTTAATAAGAATGAAGAATATGTTTATAATAGATAATCAAACAAAGAAAGATTTAAATTTAAATAAAGAAGCAAATCAATCTGTTTCCGATATTTATAATAAAGCCGTTTCATACGGAGGGAAAAAACTGTTTTTCCATATATTTAAT
>JAJQEF010000044.1 GCA_021201795.1 Rikenellaceae bacterium | reverse complement strand
TCTTTTCGCGGTCCGGTAATTATAATTTTATCGTCTTTAAGAATTATCTTTACTTTATCTTCGAACAGGGTCCGCAATCTGCCTGCCATTGTTGCAGGGCGGAACGTCATCGTATTACCTAATTCTTTTACAAGAATAAAGCCGTTGGTTTCAGCTGTCCTCAGAATTATAGCACGGTTTTCACCTGGGTCCATTCTCGCCCGGACGGTTCTTGTCACGAATCCGAAGAACGGGTAAAGAAGCGGCAGAATTACAAATACTGCACATAACAACCAGAAATTCTTATTCTGCGTGACGGACACGATCATGTTCCAAGATGTCTGCTTCATCATAAGCATCAATCCGTAAATTACTGCAAATAACAGACAGAGATAAACAAAATATTTAATAACCCTTATAAAATATCTTTCCGGCATAATTTTTAATTTTATGGTAAAAATAGCGGATTAATTATAAAACACAAAAAAGGCCTTATTTATTGTATCGGAGTAAAACGATAAGCAAATGGCTGATGTTTGTCGGAATTCAGCAAGCGTTGAATTATATTTGCGGTATGAAAGAATATTTCGGGTTATTGGAGAAATATTGGGGGTTCAAAACGTTCCGTCCGCTACAACAGAAGATTGTGGAATCAGTGATGCAGGGTAGGGATACGCTTGCCCTGATGCCCACAGGAGGAGGTAAGTCCGTTACATATCAGCTGCCTGCTTTGGCAGCGGAAGGGATCTGTGTGGTAATTACTCCATTGATATCGCTCATGAAGGATCAGGCGGATTCCCTGAGGGAAAAAGGAATTCTTTCGGTATCGGTACATTCCGGTATGTCTCCACGGCAGGTAGATATAGCCTTGGATAACTGCGTGTACGGGGATTATAAATTTCTTTTTATATCTTCCGAGCGGATCGACAGCGATATTTTTATGGCGCGTTTTGCCAGAATGAATATCTCGTTGATTACTGTAGACGAGGCTCACTGTATATCTCAATGGGGACATGACTTCCGTCCTTCGTACCTTAAAATCGCGCGTTTAAGGAAAGTTTTTCCCGATGTTCCTGTGCTTGCCCTTACCGCGACTGCTACAGAAGAAGTCGCTGACGAAATTATGGAGAATCTTGGTTTCCGGGAAAAGAATATTCTGCGTGCATCCTTCGATAGGAAAAATCTTTCATTTATCGTGCGACGGACGGGGAACAAACCGGAGCATCTATTGCGGGTAGCTAATAATGTACAAGGAAGCGGGATAGTTTATGTACGTACCCGTGAGAAATGCGAAAAAATATCTAAATTTTTAACTGACAACGGAATATCTTCGGATTTTTATCACGGAGGACTGGGGTATGTCTCGAGAAGTATAAAACAGGACAGATGGCTGAAAAATGAATGCAGGATAATGGTCGCGACCAATGCCTTCGGGATGGGTATCGATAAACCGGATGTCAGATTCGTGATACATTACGATATCTGTGATTCATTGGAGTCGTACTATCAGGAAGCCGGTCGTGCGGGAAGGGACGGTAAATCCGCATATGCCGTACAGTTGATATCGGATGAAGACGGTATAAAGGCCACGGAAAGGCTCGAACGGGATTTCCCTCCCGTGAGCCAGATAAGAAAAATATACGAATCGTTATTTAATTTTTTTCAGATACCGCTGGGCGCAGGTAAGGGGGTTGTTAACTCTTTTAATATCTTCGAGTTCTGTTCACGTACCAAAATACATTTACCTGTCGTAATAAATTCCATAAAAATTCTACAACATAACGGTTATATGATGCTTACCGATGAAGCGGATCATCCTCCCCGTGTTATGTTTACCGTTTCCAGGGAAGACCTGTATCGGATACGTGTGGATAAGGAAGAACTGGATTATTTTATCAAGGTTCTATTGAGAATGTATACAGGAATTTTTAATAATCCTGTTGCCGTAAATCTCAGTGAAATATCTTATGTGTCGGGATATACGGCCCAAAAAGTAAATGAGTTTTTAAAAAAACTCTGGCAGCTTCATATTATAAAGTATGTTCCCGGAAATAAGTCCTCCCTACTGATATTTACGGAAGAGAGGCTTCCTGTGTCAGATGTCCGGATATCGAATGAAAGTTACGGTATACGAAAGGAAGCAGGCATAAGACGCATTGGTAAAATGGTCGAATATACCGGAGAAAACATTGATTGCCGGAGTGTTTTCCTGAGAAAATATTTTGGGGACAAGGATGCTCTCGCCTGCGGTAAATGCGATGTATGCAGGACTGGAAAACCGAAAACACTCGTTCTCGGTACAATAAAGAACGGTATTATTAAGTTATTAAATGATGGTGAAAACGAACTTAGAGTCATCGTATCTAAAATGGATGGAGACGTCGAAATAGTTCTTGCTGCCATAAAGGAACTTGTGGAGGAAAAAAAGGTAGTACAGAGAATGAACAGATTATATCTTCCCTCCGGTAGTTAACCGTCATTTAAAAGAGTATATTTGCATTATGGATTTTAAATTAGTATCGGAATTCCAGCCCACAGGCGACCAGCCGGCGGCAATTCAACAGCTCGTGTCTTCGATTCGCGGACCATCGCGCCATAATACGCTTCTTGGCGTTACGGGTTCGGGGAAAACCTTTACTATGGCCAATGTCGTGGCTGAGATCAACCGTCCTACTTTAGTTTTGTGCCACAATAAAACCCTTGCAGCCCAATTATACGGGGAGTTTAAGAATTTCTTTCCGGACAATGCGGTTGAATATTTTGTATCGTACTACGATTATTATCAACCGGAGGCGTACCTGCCGACGAGCGATACATATATTGAAAAAGATCTCTCTATAAATGAAGAGATCGAAAGGATGCGTCTGAGTGCGACCTCATCACTGTTGTCCGGACGCAACGATGTTATTGTAGTATCATCGGTTTCCTGTCTTTACGGTATAGGTAATCCGTCGGATTTTCATGCCAATACCATTGAGTTGAGGGCAGGGCAGGTCATAAGTCGCAAGAAACTGCTTTATTCACTCGTGGATGCCCTGTACTCACGTAATGAAATTGAGTTTAAAAACGGAACGTTCAGGGTTAAAGGAGACACAGTAGATATTTTTCCTGCATACGGAAACAACTGCTACAGGATAGTTTTTTTCGACGACGAGATTGAAATGATCTATTCATTCGACCCGATAACAGGAAAAAGATTAAGCACATTCGATAAGGTTCTGATCTATCCGGCAAACATATTTGTTACCACAAAAGAACGCATTAATAGTGCTATTCGCACCATTCAGCTCGACCTTGGAGAAAGAATAGAATATTTTCAGTCGGTAGGCAAGCCCCTTGAAGCGGCAAGGCTTAAACAGCGCGTGGAGTTCGATCTCGAAATGATAAAAGAACTCGGATACTGTTCGGGAATAGAGAACTATTCCAGGTATTTTGACGGACGGAACGCAGGTACGCGCCCCTTCTGTTTACTGGATTACTTCCCTGAAGATTATCTTATGATAATCGACGAGAGCCATGTTACGCTGCCTCAGGTGCGCGCAATGTACGGAGGGGATTACTCTCGTAAAGTGAATCTTGTTGAATACGGATTCAGGCTTCCTGCTGCTATCGATAACCGTCCGCTGAAATTCGATGAATTCGAATCGATGATAAACGAAGTAATTTATGTGAGCGCTACCCCTGCGGATTATGAATTGATGAAATCCGAAGGTATGGTAGTGGAACAGCTCATACGTCCGACAGGACTGCTCGATCCGCGTATCGAGGTTCGTCCCACCGAGAACCAAATAGACAATCTCATAGAGGAGATAAATATTCGTGCAGAGAAGAACGAACGTGTGTTGGTAACTACGCTCACCAAAAGAATGGCGGAAGAGCTTAATAAATATTTTGAAAAAATAGGGATACGTTGCCGTTATATTCATTCGGATGTGGATACTTTGGAGCGTATCGAAATTCTCGAGGGATTGCGAGACGGTATGTTCGACGTACTGATCGGTGTCAATCTTCTTCGTGAAGGACTGGATCTCCCGGAAGTATCCCTTGTGGCGATCATGGATGCAGACAAGGAAGGGTTCCTTCGTTCTGCGCGTTCGTTGACGCAAACGGCCGGCCGTGCTGCGAGGAACGTAAACGGAATGGTTATAATGTATGCAGATTCGATTACTGATTCCATGAGAAAAACCATGGACGAAACTTCCCGTAGAAGAGCGATACAGGATACATATAACAAGGAACATGGAATCACTCCGCGGCAGATTATTAAAACGAATGGTCCTGTATTTGCACAGGATAGGGCTAAAAATGTTATTTATACTTCGTCTGAAAACGTTCGCATAGCAGCGGAAAAATCTTCGGTTTATGGAAGCGCTTCCGATATAGAAGCCGCAATAGTGCGGGCGCGGGAAGCTATGGAAGCAGCAGCGAAAAAACTGGACTTTATTAATGCTGCCTGCTACAGGGATGAAATGTACGAGTTACAGTCGCAGTTGGAAAGAGTGAAAAAGAATAAAAAAAGTTAATATATTTGCATAATGAGAGATTTTTACGACATATTGAAAAAAACGTTGTTTTTTTTCCTGATAGTTTTTACGGCAGTTGCCTGCCGTAAGGATTCCGAAAGCAATGGACTTGATGATAAGAGGAGAAATGGACCGGTTGCGGATACTGCTTCGCGTACGTTGCTTGTTTATATGATTGCCGAGAACAATCTGAACAGTTACGCATACAATAATATCCAGGAGATGTATGATTACATTACGGAAGCTGGAAACCTCGCTCGTGAAAATAATTTACTCGTATACATCGATCCACAGGAAGCCGATGCTTCCAATCCGGAACCGGGAAACGTTCCCAGGCTAATGCATATAACTCTGGATGACAAAGGAAATCAGCGAAAAGATATTTTAAAATATTATGAAGAAAGAAATTCTTCTTCTCCTGCAGTAATGAGATCTGTGATTGAAGATGTATGTTATTATTTCCCTGCGGAGGAATATGGTTTGATATTATGGTCCCATGGACTGGGATGGATTCCGTATGAGGATAACCTTATAGATTTTCTTTACAGCGGAAGCGTCGCTCGTTCTTATGCATTCTCGGATTCGGATACGCAGTATGTAGACGATATGCCTTTGACCAAGGCGTTCGGACAGGACGGAAATAACTGGATGACGAATGCCGACATGGTGGATGCTATCCCTGATAATTTGTTCGATTTTATTATTTTCGATGCATGTTTTATGGGAAGTATCGAGGTGCTCTATGAATTGAGAAACAAAGCTGACTATTTCATATCTTCTGCTGCGGAGATTCTTGCCGAAGGTTTCCCTTATTATGGTATAATGGACCTTCTATTGACACCGGGAAATAATTACGAGCAAATCTGCGAGGCTTATTTCGAACATTATCTGAACCATGAGAAAGGAGGATCGTATAAATCCGCTACTATATCGCTGGTTAAAAGTTCCGAACTTGAAGACCTCGCGACCGCAGTAAGAAATATAGTTCAGGCTGATAAGGATGTGGCTTCAAATATATCATTGTCGACTTTGCAGAAGCTGGATAGGTATAATAACAGGATAACTTTCGATCTTGGGGATTACATAGAAAGAATATCTACAGCTTCCGATTACGCGGAATTTGTAAAAGCGTTGGATAAAACGGTTCTTTATAGCGCCAATACTACCAGTTTCCTTGGATTTACCATTAATAAATTCAGCGGGCTAAGCATCTATGTACCTTCTCCGTATTACGATCAGTATGTTAACGTACATTACGAGAAACTTCCGTGGTACGACCGTGTATGGAAATAAAAATATAGATAGAATAATAGAAAATCCGCTCCCAAGCGGATTTTTTATTTATTGCTTAAAATATTTACTACGTCTATATCTTCGACTGATCCCTGATTGAATCTGAGGGTTCTTGATGGATATTGCTGTAAATTATTTATGTTATGCGTCGCCATGACTATGGCACATCCGGATTCCTTTATATCCATGAAAATTTTCATAATAGTATCCGCCGCCGTAGGATCGAGATTTCCTGTCGGTTCGTCGGCAAGAAGGACGTCAGGATCGTTTAAAAGCGCTCTGGCTATGGCGAGCCTCTGCTGTTCTCCCCCGGACATTTGGAACGGCATTTTGTGCATCTTATGGGTAAGATCCACAGCTTCCAAAACTTCCTCTATTCTCGAAGTGAATTCGGATTCCCGTTTCCAGTTGGTGGCACGGAGAATAAATCTCAGGTTTTCATAAACGTTTCTGTCGTGGAGTAGTTTATAATCCTGGAAAACTATTCCAAGCCTTCTCCTGAGGAATGGAACCTGTTTTCTTCTGAGTTTCCGGAGGTTAAACCCTGCCACGGTTCCTTCCCCCGTGATAAGGGGAAGCTCGCCGTAGAGTGTTTTTAAAAAAGAACTTTTACCGCTGCCGACTTTGCCGATCAAATACACCAGTTCACCCTGTTCGATACTGACGTTGATATTCGCCAGTATCATATTATTATTAGGGTCGTCGACTTTTCTGACATTACCTCCGTCCTGTCGATGGTATATTGATGCGTTCCTTAGTTCGATAACCGGTTTTGTTCCCATTATGCGTCTATATTAGCGTATTTAGCATGCTTTTCTATAAATTCCCTGCGAGGAGGAACGTCGTCACCCATAAGCATAGAGAATATTCTGTCTGCTTCGGCGGCGCTTTCGACCGTTACCTGTCTGAGGATCCGGGTTCCAGGATTCATCGTGGTATCCCAAAGCTGCTCTGCATTCATTTCTCCGAGACCTTTATACCTCTGTACGTGTACTCCTTTCGATCCCATTTCAAGGGTGAATGCATCGCGCTCTTCGTCGTTCCAGCAATATTTCTCATTTTTATCTTTTTTAAGAAGATACAGAGGAGGAGTAGCAATATATAGGTGCCCGCTGGTTATAAGGTCATTCATATAACGGAAGAAGAATGTCATGATCAGTGTCGCAATGTGGCTTCCGTCTACGTCGGCATCGGTCATGATTATTATTTTGTTATACCTCATTTTTTCCATATTGAGGGCTTTGCTGTCTTCCGCCGTTCCGATTGTAACTCCGAGTGCGGTGAAAATATTCTTGATCTCGTCGCTCTCGAAGACCTTGTGATCCATAGCCTTCTCGACATTAAGTATCTTACCTCTCAACGGAAGGATAGCCTGGAACATACGGTCTCGACCCTGTTTAGCAGTACCGCCTGCAGAGTCACCTTCGACAAGGAATATCTCGGCAATACTCCTGTCCCTTGAAGAACAATCTGCGAGTTTCCCCGGAAGTCCCGCGCCTGAAAGAACCGTCTTGCGCTGAACCAGTTCCCTTGCTTTACGGGCCGCATGGCGCGCTGTTGCAGCAAGAACTACTTTAGAGACTATCGCGCGCGCATCCTTAGGGTTTTCTTCTAAATATGAAGACAGTGCCGATGCGATTGCATGGTCCACTGCCCCGGATACCTCGCTGTTACCCAGTTTAGTTTTAGTCTGTCCCTCGAACTGCGGTTCGGCAACCTTGACTGAAATGATCGCTGTCAATCCTTCGCGGAAGTCATCGCCGCTTATCTCGAATTTGAGCTTAGCCAACATTCCCGAGTCTTCGGCATATTTCTTAAGGGTTCTTGTAAGAGCCCTTCTGAAGCCTGTAAGGTGCGTACCACCCTCTATGGTATTAATATTGTTTACATATGAATGTACATTTTCAGTATAACTCGTGTTGTACTGGAACGCAACTTCCACAGGAACACCGTCTTTTTCAGTGTCTATATAGACAGGGGTTTCAGTGAGTTTCTCACGGGTTGAATCAAGATACTGAACGAATTCCTTCAGACCGTTTTCAGAATAGAACTCTTCGTGAAGAAACTCTCCGTTATCGTCTTTTTCCCTGAGATCGGTTATTGTCAGCCTTATACCTTTGTTAAGGAATGCAAGTTCCCTTAATCTGGACGAAAGAATCTCATAACTGTATTCCGTAACCGTAAATATCGTGTCGTCAGGTTTGAATGTTACAGTCGTTCCTGTTCTGTCCGTTTCCCCGATTATTTCCACCTGGGTTTGCGGAGCGCCTTTGCTGTAGGTTTGTTTATATATCTTACCGCCGCGGTGTACCTCGGCTACAAGAAGATTCGACAGCGCATTCACACAGGATACACCTACACCGTGAAGACCCCCGGATACTTTATAACTGTCTTTATTGAATTTACCTCCTGCGTGGAGCACCGTAAGTACCACTTCGAGTGCCGATTTTCCTTCTTTTTCATGGAAGTCTGTCGGGATACCGCGTCCGTCGTCCTTAACGGTGATCGAATTATCTTCGTTGATCGTTACGTCTATTCTGGAACAGTGTCCGGCAAGGGCTTCGTCGATAGAGTTATCCACAACTTCATATGCCAGATGGTGGAGACCCTTCATTCCGATGTCGCCAATGTACATGGCCGGTCTTTTCCTTACGGCTTCAAGGCCCTCAAGTACCTGGATACTGGAGGCCGAGTATTCTTCGTTTTGATTCAGTTTTCCTGATTCTGTACTCATTGCATTTTATTTGAACCCACAAATATACAAATTCCCCTTCATAAAACAAAGAGGAATTCACGTGTTATTCGGTTATTTTTAAGATACTTTTTGTGTTTCTGTCTGTAATTTTTCAGATGTTCCCGAAAAGACTCTCAGACTTGGTTATAACATCCTTATCGTCAGGTTCCAAGCCGAATACGAACGAAGGTTTCAGGTAAAAAAGTTCCTTGCCTTTTTTGTATCTTTCTTCACCTCCTCCGGTTATGTTCAGGTTTATAATTTTGTCTTTGTCGACAGTTCCGTTATTCAGGCATTCGATAAGAGTTGCCAGAGCTACGGCAGGAGCACAATGGATGTCTATTCCTTCATATTCGAGGAATAGTTTTTTGGCTTCTTCCGCCTGTTCGTTGGTGGCATGAAGCACTTCGCCGCCTGAAGATTTTACGGCATCGTACATTCCGCCTTTAATTCCGTAGGGAGGTTTGCGGTTAGAAAGAACCTTGGCATTTATAGTTTCCACATCTTTACGCGCCTGTCTGTCGCTGTAATACGGAATATCCCTCGAATCTTCCTTCCATGCGTTGTACATTGGAATGAAGGGATAATTCTGGGATACATAAAGTTTTGCGAGTTTATTCCCGAACCGCCCGTCTTCTATAAGGCGTAGGTTTGCTTCCCATGCAGCTATTGCACCGGTACCGCTTCCCACGGCCTGAAAATAATAATCGGGAATCTCTCCGATGGTTGTGGTTGCGGACAGGAACGTCGTTCCAATGCCGTCTCTCCGTGCTACGTTTTTAGCACCGCCTTCTGCAAAAAATTTAGGCGATCTGAGGGCAAGCTGACTGAGGTAGATAGCATCGAAGTAGTCTGCTCCGCTCTGTGATGCTATGAGTTTAACGCAGTCGTTAAGCGGTTTCTCAAACCAAAGAGCATCGATATTATCCTCCGGTACGCAAAGAAGCAGTGGTATATTATTCTCCGAGCAAACTTTAGCGAATGCACGTGCGGTGTTTCCCGCAGATGCCACTACGAGGACTTTGCCGGAATTTTCCGGCATTCTTCCGCCTACGGAATATGCTTCTGTTTCCTTGAAGGAACAGGTTGTCATATTGGCTCCTTTTTCCGGAAAATATCCGTTGAAGGTTATATACAGATTTTCACATCCGAGATATTTCGCAAGGCCCACGCTCTTATAGGTTACCGGAGTAGCGGATCCTTTGAACATTTTATTGACCGGAAGCCAGTCAGCGAAACGGTAAACGCCCCAATCTTCCCCCTTAACATCTATCCGCTTCTTTTCGTAAACAGCGCGGATAAGGGTGCTCTCGCAGCATTCCGGATCGTCCAGCGTCCAGCCAAGATCGTCGAACTCCCGTTCAGTCAATAAATTGAGTAATTTATATTTAGTGGGTGTGAAATTTTCCATATCTTGATTTTTAACCGCAACAAAAATAACAACGATCGGACGTTCGGGCGTAAGCATTAATACGTAAATTTAGTCTTTTTGGATGAAAGTGAAAATTATAATCGAAATTATCGGGTTAATTATAAATAAATTACAGTGAAACTTTTGTTCTGAAAAAAATAATTTTTACTTTTGCACTCGCAAATTGAATTGCAAATAGACCATTAACTTATTTTAATTTATTATGAACAATTACGAAACCGTTTTCATTGCTACTCCGGTGCTCTCTGACGCACAGCTCGAGGAGGTGATAGGCAAATTCCGCGGTGTTATTACCGAAAACGGAGGCACAATCGTCAATGAGGAAGATTGGGGTCTTAAGAAACTTGCTTATCCTATTCAGAAAAAAACCACAGGTTTTTACGCTTTATTCCAGTTCGAAGCGGAAGGCGACATTATCGAAAAACTCGAAACACAGTATCGCCGCGACGAGCGTATTATCCGTTTCCTTACTTTTAAATTGGATAAATATGCTGTAGAATACGCTGATAAGAGAAAAAACAAATACGCTAACGCTAAACAAGAGTAATCATGGCAGCACCATCATCAGAAATAAGATATCTAAATCCTCCTACAGTAGACGTTAAGAAAAAAAAATACTGCAGGTTCAAAAAAGCAGGAATCAAATACGTCGATTATAAAGATGCTGAATTCCTGAAAAAATTCCTTAACGAACAGGGAAAAATTCTACCCCACCGTATAACAGGAACTTCTCAGAAATTCCAGAAGAAAGTGGCTACCGCTGTTAAGCGTGCTCGTCATCTTGCTCTTCTGCCATACGTAACTGATATGTTTAAATAAAAAACGGAGGATAGACAAATGCAAATCATACTTAAAAAAGATGTTGAAAATCTTGGTTATGCGAACGACATCGTAGAAGTTCGTCCGGGATACGCCAACAATTTTCTTATTCCTCAGGGATACGCTACGGTTGCTACCGAATCTGCGAAAAAAGTTCTTGCTGAAAATTTGAGGCAACGCGCTCACAAAGACGCTAAGATCAAGGCAGATGCTGAACAGCTTGCTGCTTCATTCGAAGGCGTAAGTGTTACTATCGCTGCTAAAGTCGGAGAACAGGGTAAGATATTTGGATCGGTTAATGCTGCTCAGGTTGCTGATGCGCTTAAAGAGAAAGGATTCGATATTGACAGAAAAAATATCACTGTTGAAACCATCAAAGCACTTGGAACTTACACTGCATCTATCAGACTTCACAAAGAAGTATCTGCTCAGGTTGCAGTTGAAGTTGTAGAAGAAAAATAATCATTTTTCGATATATGTAAAACGGCGGGATATACCCGCCGTTTTTATTTGTTCAATATTTTCATTAAAACTGTTCCCCATTCTGCATGCGCCAGGTTTTCACCAATTTGTCGAATACTCCCCATGCACTAAGATAGGCGAAAACCAAACCCTGTCTACCGTCCAGAAATCCCATTTTCAAAACGTAATGTCGGAAAAACCGGAACGAAGGTTTTATGAACAGCTTCCAGTGTGTGATTTTATATTCTTTGCGGAACATATTTTCAGCATGGAGGGTTGTGTAATGGTCGTATTTTTCCAAAGTATGCCGGTAATTCTTATATGTATGGTGTTCCATGGAGTTTTTAAGGATTTTAACGGACTTATCTCCAGTAGAGGGAATCTCGTGCACTTTGTTTTTATAACGTATCGTTTTAGGGAAAATCCTGACGACGTAATCATTGTTAACTCCTCCATGTTTAAGTCGTCTGCCCATGAAGATGTTATTACGTTCGATGGAATACACGGACTTGCTGTCGATAACGCGTAGAAGCGCTCTGATTTCATCCTTTAATTCGTTGGTGACCACCTCATCCGCATCCACTACTATAACCCATTCATTTGTAGCTAAATCCAAGGAGTAATTCCTTTGGGAAGAGAAATCGTCGAATTTTCTGTAATAAATTTTATTCGTGTATTTGCTTGCAATGGCAACTGTGCGGTCCGTGCTGTAAGAATCCAGTATAACTATTTCATCGACAAAATCCAGCGATTCGAGAGTCCTTTCGATATTGATTTCTTCATTATAAGTTATTAGTACCGCACTGATCTTTTTCCGTTCCATATTTTTGATTATAGTTACAAAATTAAATAATGTTATTATGATTCATAATATATCAAAATATTTTACCTTTGCGTTATTTGTAAAAATATCACGATTATAGATGAACCGTAAAGTTTTATATGTCTGGTCCAACTTTATCATAAAGATACTGTTGTTTCTTTTTATGATGACTCTTCCGGTATCGTTAACATTAAGCAATATTTTGCTGGGAACGGCAGTGATTATATTTTTTGCAACATATCCGTTCTCGTACCGGTTTTACGGTTTGCCGGATAAAAAGAATCTGAAGACTCTTTTTATTTCCCCGTTCATGATATATCTGTTGGTCTTTATATCATTGTTTTATACGGTAAATTTTACGGAAACGGTTAAATTTATTGAGTACCGCGCCGCACTGGGATTTGTGCCTTTGATGTTTTTTCTGGGTTTTAGGCTGTCACGCAGGGAATTCGAGACTGTCGTCGCAGGGCTTATTCCCGGGGTTTTTCTTATTATTACGTATTATTTTCTGTTAGGGATTTACGGACTTAACAGCGGTAGTATCGGAGTGAAAGATTTTACTTTTTCTACTCTGGAAGATTACGACGTTCCTTTTCTTGCTCACCGCACATATATTTCCTTTTATGCGTTCTTTTCCCTTATAATCGTATTATTCATCCGTTATATAAGGTATAAGCTGTGGTTTAAAATAATTTATGCTTTTTTTATAATAATAGCTTTGTTCAGTTCGGAATCCAGAATGATGATAGGAATTCTTACTTTATTTATCCTTGCATATCCGTTCTTTATTAACAAGAGACAAAGGTTATTTAAAACAGTGGCTATAATTTACAGTGTTTTAGCAGTTGCCGTCGTAGTTCCTGTTTTGTTGGGTAACTATGATAAAGTCGTATCCAGGTTTACTGAAGTGAGTAATGAAGTAGATACTGACGCTCTTATGGATGAGGTGGGATATGATTCCCGTGCAGCAAGATGGGAAGTGGCGCTTGACCTGATCAAAAAACGACCGCTGACCGGATACGGGTCGGGTGCCGAGAAAGAGATACTTGTGGAATCCTACGATGACAGGGGACTGGTCTGGTCCGGATTATTTAATCTCGATACACATAACCAGTATTTGAGTTTTGGTATGGAAAACGGAATTCCGGCTATGATTTTTTACGCATCCATGCTAATAGTGACCTTCTGTAAAAGTCTGAGACAAAGGAATTCTATAGTAATGATCTTTGTTTTAACATGCAGTATAATGTCCCTCCTTGAAAATATATTGAATGTTAACTGGATGATAACTGTTTTCGCATTCGTTACATCTGCCCAATTATTCGCTGATCCGTTAAAACGGAAAAAATTCAATACCTAATTTCCTACCAGCCAGGTTTTAAAATCCGAAGCCCTGTTCTTACTGATGAATATCTGTTCGGGCCCTGCTATTTTCATGTTTACCAGAAGTCTGTTATCGAACCATATATTGACGTCTTTTATTCCACTTCTGGAAATAATAAACCTTCTGTTTGCACGGTAGAAATTTTTAGGATCCAAGGACATAAAGATCGAATCCAGAGAACGGTCTATTGGATATTGTCTCCCGGAAATTGTAGTCAGAGACGGTTTTTCATTGGCAGTGTGAAAAAATGCAATTTCTGAGGTTGCTACCGGTATAAGTTTGTCGCTGTATGCGATCAGAATACTGTCTGAATACTTAACCGGAGCTATTACCTTGGATATACGGTTAAGGTAAGATGAAATGTCGCTGTTTCCGAACTTCCTGAATTTCCGCAGCGAACGTTCCACGTCGTTTTTATTCAACGGCTTGAGCAGGTAATCGATACTGTTTACCTTGAATGCTTCGATCGCATATTCATCATATGCAGTAGTAAATATCACAGGAGCATCGATGTCGATACATTTGAATATATTGAAAGCCGGACCGTCAGCCAAGTGTATATCCATGAATACAAGGTCGGGATCGTTATTGTTTTTAAGCCACTCCACCGTTTGGGAGATACTGTCCGTATTAGCCAGTATTTCGATTTGCGGATATATCTCGATAAGAATGTTTTTTATGTTTGTGAACGCAAATGTTTCGTCCTCCACTATAAGCACTTTCATCTTAGTTAATTGCAAATGGTTTCAATAATGGCAGTATAACGTTAAAATTATCGTTATCACGCTTTATGATTATATTTTTCCCTGTCAGCAGCGAAAATCTGTTATCCAGATTCTTTAGACCTATTCCGGATTCCTCGCCAGTTTCAAGTTTTTCGACCACCCTGTTGGATATTACCAGAGAATCCTTTTCGGTGAATATATTCACATCCATAGGATTACTCGAACTTATTACATTGTGTTTTACCGCGTTTTCGATAAGAGGCAGAAACGATAGGACAGGAAGCTCGTATTTATAGTATATGTCTTTTATATTCGTTATTATCCGGAATTTATTTTCATATCTTACTTCCAGTAAAAATCTGTATGATTCGAGGAATTTCAGTTCTTCCTCCAAAGTTACTAATCCTTTTTTCTCGCTTTGCAGAATGTAACGGAATACCACCGAAAGTTTATCGATGTATTCGAGCGATTTTTCCCTCAGGTTCTCTCTTATAAGCGAAGACATGGTATTTAAAGTATTGAAGAAAAAATGCGGATTGATCTGATTGGTAAGGGCATCGCATCGACTCTGGAGGGTTTCTATCTTTAGCATTTCATTCTCCTGCTCGATCTCTGTCTGCCGGTTGTAAAGTTTATATACTTCGCAGGACAGGAGCGAAACGGTGAAAACAACCAGAAACTGGAATATCATAAATCCACTCATTTTAGCAAGATTAAGCGATAGCAGAGACTGGATAAACACACAAACCAGATATGCCGCTATGGCCAGAATAATACTTTTGGTTATCTCTTTCGAGATTTTAGATCCCAAGCGTGAATTATGGAAAAAAAGATACCAGGAAAGAAAGAAAAATATTATGAAGCGCGTTACGGTTTCCGTCACCACAGCATTGAATATATAGGTGCCGTACACGGAAGATATTCTTGTTATATTCGGGATAGTGACCAGAAGGCTCAGAATAAACGAGACCATCAGAATGATCTTCGTATTCGTTTTAATCTTCGAGATATTCATATTTTTTATTTTTACAAATATAGTGAAAGTCGAGCGGCAAGAACAAACTTGTTTGTGAGATTGTCCAAGACGTATCCTATATTATACAAAAATATAAAAGTCGAATCCAAATCAAGTTTTTTCACCCCTTAGTTTTTCGTATTTAAAGTTTAAAATTCCCGTTATGGTTTTAAATTATAAGGTAATTATTAAAAAATCTTTTTTTTTGTGTAAAAGCTAACCAAATTACTTTACTTTCTATGAGCAAGAAAACGATTAGCTGGGGCTCGCTGGGTCTCATAGCTCTTATTTTAATAATCTATTCGATCTATTCCGCACGCATGAGCGAGCCGGGGATCAGCACTACGGATACCGGATCAAGATCCGGAACGAGAACCCTTAATGTGAATGCGGTTGTGGTGAAACCTGCGGAACTGACCAGTACAGTCCGTATTATGGGCGACCTTCTTCCGGACGAAGAGGTTCAGCTTACTTTTGAAACTTCAGGTAAGATCACTGAACTTAATATCCAGGAAGGTACTGTGGTCAAGAAAGGACAGCTTCTTGCTAAGATCAACGATTCGCCCCTGCAGGCTGAAATGAAACGTTATCAGGCGCAGTTGAAACTTGCCGAAGACAGGGTATACAGACAAAAAACACTTTACGAACAGGATGCTGTAAGCAAGGAAGTTTACGAGACGGCTATCTCCGAGCTGGATCAACTTAAAGCCAATATGGAATATGTAAGTGCAAATATAGCGCTGACCGAACTCCGCGCGCCGTTCGATGGAAAAATAGGGCTTCGTTTTGTGAGTGAAGGAGCCTACGTCAATCAGACAACGGCTATCGCGACGCTTACGAAGGATGTTCCGCTTAAACTTGAATTCGCTGTTCCTGATTTTTATCAGTCGTCCGTGAGCAATGGTACACACGTAAAATTTACAGCATATAATGGAGACGGTTCCGAACATAATGCTACGGTATATGCCGTGGAATCTTATGTGGATACTGAAACAAGAACTCTTGCAGTGAGGGCTATTTACCCTAATTATGACAGGAAGTTCCTGCCGGGAAGTTATGTGACTGTTACGGTAGATCTTCAGGAATTCCCGAGTGCCCTCTCTATTCCGAGCCAGGCTCTCGTACCTTCCATGGGTAAGGAGCAGGTGTATCTTTATCGATGGGGTAAGGCGGAGCCTGTTGAGGTTATTACCGGGATTAGGACCGATACCCATATCCAGATAGTGGACGGTATATCTCCGGGAGATACTGTCGTTACTTCCGGTATACTCCAGATACGTACAGGTACGCCGTTGGTTATCGATAACTTAACAGAATAAATCTCCGTATGAATATATCTGAAATAAGTATAAGCAGGCCCGTTCTTGCGACGGTGATGAACGTTGTCATCATCATATTCGGGCTTATTGCATATTTTACCCTGGGTATGAGGGAATACCCGAGTGTGGATAATCCTATAATCTCGGTCAGTACATCCTACGCAGGTGCAAGTCCTGAGATCATAGAATACCAGATCACGATACCGCTCGAAGAGCAGATAAATGCGATTCCCGGTATACGTTCGCTCAGCAGCCGCAGTTCATTGGGCAGCAGCAGTATCACGGTTGAGTTCGAACTCGACGTCGATATGGAGCGTGCGGCAAACGATGTTCGCGATAAGGTATCCCGCGCACAGAGCTATCTTCCGAGTGACTGTGATCCTCCAACGGTCTCCAAACAGGATGCGGATGCTTCTCCGATCCTGATGATCGCGGTATCCAGTGATAAGAGGTCTATTCTCGAGGTTAGCGAGATAGCAAAATTGTCCATAGCCGAGCGTCTTCAAACAATCAATGACGTAAGCAGCGTAGATATTTGGGGAGAAAGAAAATATTCAATGCGGCTCTGGCTCGATCCTGAAAAGATGGCCGGCCACGGTATTATTGCAGGCGATGTAAGAAATGCTATAATAAATGAGAACGTCGAGCTTCCGTCAGGAACCCTCCGCAGTGAGAATACGCAGTTAAGTGTAAGGGCGAGGGGGTATCTCAAAGATGTAGAGGATTTTAAAAATATAATAGTTAAAGAGGAAGGGGTAAATATTGTCCGTATACGGGATATTGCCCGCGTGGAACTGGAAGCCCAGGATCTCGAGAGTTACCAGAAGATCAACGGTAATCTTTCAGTTATGCTAGTTGTCATTCCGCAGCCGGGATCGAACCATATTGAGATTGCCGACGAGGTGTACAAACGTGTTGAAGAATTGAGTAAAGATATTCCGGAGGATATCCAGATGGAATATACGATGGACAATACGAGATTTATCCGTGCTTCGGTAAAAGAGGTGGAAGAGACTATTTACTTTGCTTTCGTACTCGTTATCATAATTATATTCCTGTTCCTCAGGGACTGGAGGGTAACCCTTATTCCGATACTTGTGATCCCGATATCGCTTATCGGTGCATTCTTCGTGATGTTCCTCTTCGGTTTCTCAATAAATGTATTGACACTGCTGGCGCTGGTGCTTGCCGTAGGGCTCGTGGTGGACGATGCTATCGTGGTGGTGGAGAATATATATGTGAAGATCGAGAGCGGAATGAAACCGATGGAAGCGGCGATAACAGGTTCCAAGGAAATATTTTTTGCCGTTGTATCTACGACGATAACACTTGTGTCCGTATTCCTTCCGGTCATGTTCGTTTCTGGGATGACGGGTAAACTTCTGGTCGAATTCTGTGTGGTGATATCCGGATCGGTAATAATATCTTCATTCGTGGCGCTTACATTCACTCCGATGGTCTCCTCGAAACTCCTTAAGAAGGAAGAAAAGAGAAATAAATTTTACTCTGCTACGGAACCGTTCTTCGAAAAGATGAATTCGGTATACGAAAAAATGCTCGTTGTATTCCTCAGACACAAATATATAGCTTTGATTATCATGGCTGTGGCATTCTTTTTTATAGTTCTTCTATGGGCGAGGATACCAGCCGAGACCGCTCCTCTCGAGGACCGTTCACAGTTCTCCGCTACGCTGCGTATGCCGGAAGGAACCAGCTTCAACTATCGTTCGTTCTATACCGACAGGCTCTCACAGCTTGTGCTGGATAATATATCCCGGGATGAGATCAGGGCGGTACTGCCGAGGGTAAACAGCGGTTCGTCCAGCATACAGTTTATTCTTACCGATATTCACGAGAGGGAGAGGACCCAGAGCGAGATCGCAAGGGATGTGTCGAGGTTATTCTCGGACCAGACGCTCGGACAAGCGTTCGTACAGCAGCCGGAATCTTTTTCACGGTCTTACGGATTACCGGTCCAGTATGTACTTCAGGCTACCACTCTGGAAAAATTAAGGGAATATCTTCCTAAATTCCTCGAGGTTGCGGAAAAAAGCGAAATACTGACATCTGTGAATGCCAATCTCCTGTTCAACAATCCTGAACTTAATGTCTCCATCGACCGCGACAGGGCCAATTCCCTGGGGTTGTCTACGAATGACGTTCAGTCTACATTGCAGTATGCGATGAGCGGACAAAGATACGGATACTATTATATGAACAGCCAGCAGTATGAAATTATCGGAGAGATAGAGCGACCCATGTCGCGTACGCCCCAGGATCTGAGTTCCGTATATTTGAGGAACAGTAATGGGGATATGATACAGTTGAGCAGTGTTATTCATTATAACGAGGATGTTGCTCCGGCAACCGTGTTCCACTATAACCGTTTCCGTTCAGCTACTGTATCCGCAGGTCTTGCACCGGGATATACTATCGGTCAGGGTATAGAAGAAATGAACCGTATAGCTAAGGAGGTGCTCGACGATTCCTTCCGTACGGCATTATCGGGAGCGTCGAAGGATTTTGCAGACAGCGAGTCGAGTCTTATGTTTATTTTCGGACTTGCTTTAGTACTTATATTTCTTGTACTTTCAGCCCAGTTCGAAAGTTTTAAGGATCCGGTTATCATTCTCGTGACCGTGCCATTGGCTCTCTTCGGATCCTTGTTCTTCATGTGGATGTTTGGCCAGACGATGAATATTTACAGCCAGATCGCTCTTATCATGCTTATAGGACTAGTTGCCAAGAACGGTATCCTTATAGTTGAATTCGCCAACCAGCGTAAGGAAAAAGGATTTTCGAAGTACGACGCGATCGTTGGTGCATCCATTCAGCGTCTTCGTCCGATCCTTATGACGAGTCTCTCTACGGTTGCAGGTATCCTGCCGCTCGTGTTTGCTAACGGGGAGGGTTCAAACGGCCGTATTGCTATGGGGGTGACCGTAGTGGGTGGGATGGTCATAGCGACCTTTATGACGTTGTTCGTGGTTCCTGCCATATATTCTTGGATATCTACCAAAACCGAAAAAATAACCATAAGAAATCAGGAATAAGATGAGATCGTTAAATAAATATATAGTTCTTACAGCACTGCTTGTGCCGGTTTATACCGGTTTTTCACAGGTGATGAGTTTGCCTGACCTGCTTACCGTAGCGATAGAGCAGAATCTCGAAATCAGGATTACCCGTAACGAACAGGAGATTGCGGATAATAATTACACACGAGGAAACGCAGGATACCTGCCTAACGTGAATTTTTCCACCGGATATTCCGGAACTTTTAATAACCAGTATTACAAAGAGGAAGCCGGTGACAGGATAACTAATCGGAATATGAATTCCGACAGCTACAATGTAGGAGTTAACCTTAACTGGACCGTTTTCGATGGTTTCAGCGTACAAACGCGTTATGAAAAATTGTACGAACTTTCGCGGCAGGGAGAAATAAATACCATGATCGCAGTGGAAGATATCGCGTCTTCGGTGACTTCGGCATATTACGACCTGCTTCAGCAGAAAATAAGATTGAGGAATTACCAGTATGCCGTCGATCTCTCCCGGGAACGGCTCAGTATCGTCGAGCTTCGCAAATTTACAGGTGCAGGTTCCGGTCTGGAGGTTTTGCAGGCGCAGGTCGATTTCAATTCGGATAGTGCTGCATTGCTCAGGCAGGAACAAAATATAAGGAGTGCGAGTATAGAACTTACAAGGCTCATGGCACAAAGTGATTTTGCAGAAATAATTGATATAAGCGATACGTCCATATATCTTCACAGGATACCGGATATTGGGGAACTCCTGGACCAGACGTATGAAAAAAATACTTCTCTGATTCTCGCAGAATCAGGCGAAAGAGTCGCATATCTGGATTATAAAGCTACCCGTTCAGACTATTTTCCTTCGCTTATCTTTAATGGAGGCTATGGCTACCAGTTCAGTAAATCGGATGCAAGCGTTTACAAAAACCAGGGAACGCTCGGGTTTAATTACGGCCTCACCATAGGATTTAATATTTTCGATGGTAATAACAGAAGTCGTGTCCGTAAAAACGCTAAAATACAGATGGATAATATTGCACTGGCGCGTGAAAATCTGGAGATATCTATAAAATCGCAGTTATTCGAATACTGGACCGCTCACCGTAATAATCTGCTTCTTCTCGATCTGGAACAGCAAAACCTGAAGGTTGCACAGGAAAATTATAGAACCTCAATGGAACGGTACAGATTGGAGGAATTATCCGGCATTGAGCTTCGCGAAGCACAGCAAAATCTTCTGAATGCGGAAGACAGTCTACTTGCGGCTGAGTATAATACGAAGATCTGTGAAATAGTGCTGATGTATCTCAGCGGAAACATATTTCAATATTTCTATCGATAAAATAAGCCGGGTTTGCCCGGCTTTTATTTTACAGTGAAGAATTGTTCAGAATCCGGAAGAATTTTTCCGCATAAGTTTCACTTACGGGGATCGATTCGTTCCCTATTTTTATTCTTTTTCTTTCGATCTCTTCTATTTTATCCATTGCGACAATATACGAACGATGCACCCTGATGAAATTATTTTCAGGAAGCCTTGACTCCAGCGCTGACATATTGCTGAGGGTTACGATAGTTTTACCGGTACAGTGTATTTTTACATAATCTCCGTAGCCTTCTATAAAAAGTATCTCTGAAAGAATTACCTTAATGTGTTTATTTTCCGTCTTTATGAATATATGGTCCGGTGCCGAAACAACTGACGGTGAACGCTTAAACTCGATATCCGTGTTGTTGGATTTATTATATTGATCGTATGCCTTATTTACTGCTTTGAGGAACCGGTCGAATGTCACGGGTTTCAGTATATAATCCACCGCATCAAGGGAGAATCCGTCTATTGCATATCTTTCATACGCTGAAATAAAAACGACCATAGGTTTGTATTGCAGGCTCGATATAAGTTGCAGCCCGTTTATATCCGCCATTTCAATATCCGTAAATATCAGATCGGTTTTATTTTGGCTGAGAAAATTCATAGCTCCGAACGGGTCAGTAAAAGTTCCTGAAAGTTCGAGAAACGGAATTTTATCGACATATGACTTTATCAGCTCCAATGCGAGAACCTCATCATCGATTGCGATACATTTCATAAGAGGAGGAAAAGTAATTTTCCATAAAGATATTAAAAATACCTCATTTTGAGTTTTTTTCGGCTGAAACGGCCGAAATTCTCTGTGAGACGTTCTTTTCTTTCGATAAACCCCCATTTTTAAGGGTTATCGTCCATAATTTCCTGTTTGTCGTTTTAACAGAGGAGTTCGTATAATATATTTTATATAAAGAAGAATGAGAAATAGATTTGCTGAAAATAAAAAGAAAATTATTGAAATGAAAAAAATATTGTTTCTGACATTTTTATTCGTACTCCTTCCATGTATGACTATATCCGCACAGGATTACGTATGGACACTGGAAGATTGTATCGAATATGCGCGCGTTAATAATCTTCAGGTGAGATATTCGAGATTGTCGGAAGAAACTGCGGAAACCAATCTTTTGCAGGCTGAGGCGGATAAATTGCCTTCACTCTCTTTTTCCACGACGCAAAGCTATTCCGGACAGAAGGCTCAGAACAGTTCCGGCAACTATCGCCACGACGAGAGCTACACCGGAAGTTATTCGCTCAACGCGGGAATGACCTTGTTCAACGGGGGAAAAATAGTGAATACTATACGCCAGCAGGAACTGTCGGTCGGAATGAATATTCTCAATACTGAAGAGATACAGAACAATATCGAGATCGCCGTGACACAGGCTTATCTTCAGGTGTTGTATTCCAATGAATCGCTTAAAATCGCAGAACAGAATCTGGAGAGTTCCGAAGCCCAGCTCGAACGTTCAGAAGTTTTATTCGAAGCGGGATATATAGCCTTAAGCGAAGTGGCACAGATAAGGGCTCAGTATTCCGGTGATAAATATCAGGTAACGGTAGCTGAAAATTCCCTTGCAGATTCTTACCTCCAGCTC
The DNA here is from genome assembly GCA_021201795.1 of Rikenellaceae bacterium. Lineage (GTDB taxonomy): Bacteria > Bacteroidota > Bacteroidia > Bacteroidales > Rikenellaceae > JAJBUQ01. The sequence continues at coordinate 21,969 of JAJQEF010000044.1, read as the reverse complement.
CGCCAGTTGTTGGAAATGGGGCTTGGCGAACGAATCGAGATATTTATACCTGAGATCGACGATCAGGAGGTTATACAGGTTGTACCTTCATTAGAGTCCGTTTACGCAACTGCGCTGAATGTTATGCCTGAGGTGAAGAACAGAATGTTAGGGTTGGAATATGCGGAACTTAATGAAAAACTGGCTTATGCAGATCGACTGCCGACAGTATCCCTTAGCGCAGGGCTTGGAACTTCTAATTTTTCCGGTTCGGGATTATCGTTTACGGATCAGTTGAACAGAAGGCTCAATGAAAGTGTAGGCGTATCCATAAGTGTACCGATCTTTAATAACAGAAGGGCTAAAACTTCGATGGAGCTTGCTAAAATACAGACTCGTTCTGCTGAACTTGATTTTTACAGCACCCGCAAAGACCTGCTTAATACGGTAGAGTCCCTCTACCGGGAAGTAGTATCGGCGCAGAGCAGGTATGTTTCGGCACTCGAGAATCTCCGGTATTCTACGATAAGCTATACGCTGGTTGAAGAACAGTACAATGCCGGTCTTAAAAATCCGGTCGAACTGCTCACCGAAAAAAATAATTATCTCGCAGCGCAGCAGGAGACCATACAGGCGAAATATCAGGCGGTACTTTATCTCAAATTACTCAACTTCTATAGAAACGAACCGATAAGATTATAAAAAAATAAATAATATAAAATGAAAAAAGCACTCATAATAATCGGAATTCTCGCAGTCTGCGGAATATTATACTATGTTCTCAGGCCGAAAGAAAGCAAGGGTCTTCAGCTTGCTACGATTACCGTAAGACCTACGACATTAAATAATTTCGTTACAGCTACCGGAACTATCGAGCCTATTATACAGGTGGAGGTAGGTACTCAGGTTTCCGGTATAGTCTCGAGGATTTATGTCGATTATAATTCCGAGGTAAAAGTAGGGCAGGTTATAGCCGAATTGGACAAGGTACTGCTTGAGGCAGAGTTTGCTTCGAGCAAGTCGAATCTGGAATCGGAAAGAGTCGAATATGAGTATCAGCTAGCGAATTACAACAGAATGAAAGGGCTTCATGAAAAGAAAATGATAAGCGATTCCGAATTCGAAACAGTTGAATATTCTTATTATAAAGCATTGAGTTCTTATGAAAAATCGCAGTCGGATAATATTAAGGCAGAGAAAAATCTCGGATATGCAACGATATTTTCTCCGATAGACGGAGTGGTGCTTTCGAGAGATGTAGATGAGGGACAGACCGTTGCGGCGAGCTTCAGTACTCCGACCCTATTCACTATCGCTAATGATCTCAGGAACATGCAGGTTATCGCAAATGTGGACGAAGCAGACATAGGACAGGTTAAGGAAGGGCAGCGCGTAACTTTTACGGTGGATGCGTTCCCTAACGATATATTCGAAGGTTCGATTACCCAGGTCAGGCTTCAGCCTACGACTGAATCGAATGTCGTTACTTATGAGGTGGTTGTAAATGCACCAAATCCGGATCTTATACTTATGCCGGGGCTTACAGCAAATATTACAGTATATACGATGGAGCTCGACGATGTTCTGGTTGTTCCGAATAAGGCCCTGAGATTTGTTCCGGGTGAAGGAAATGTGAATACTTCGATGGGAAAAACGCATACCATTTGGCTGAGCAAAGCGGAAGAACTTGTTCCAGTAGAGGTTACGACCGGCGTATCCGATGGAATTTATACCCAGATAACAAGCGGTATCAAAGATGGGGACGTGGTTGTGGTAGGATACGAACAGGTGTCGTCCACAAACGGACAGGAAAACGGTAACGGAGAAAATAATCCGTTCATGCCTCAGAGACCCGGCGGAAACAGGAGAAGATAGTATCATGAAAGAGATAATCAGATTAGAAAATATCAAAAGAGATTTTACGGTCGGTAGTGAGATTGTACATGCGTTGAGGGGCGTATCATTCACTATCTGCGAAGGGGAGTTCGTGACAATAATGGGTACCAGCGGATCGGGCAAGTCAACATTGCTCAACATCCTTGGTTGTCTGGATACTCCGACATCCGGAGATTATTATCTGGACGAAGTTTCGGTAAGAACAATGGGTAAGAACGATCGGGCTACCCTTCGCAACCGTAAAATTGGTTTTGTATTTCAATCCTACAACCTTCTGCCGAAGACTACGGCACTGGAAAACGTGGAACTGCCATTGCTTTATAATCCTGACGTTACAGCTACGGAACGCAAGCGGAAGGCAACGGATGCGCTAATAGCTGTGGGTCTGGAAGACAGGATAAACCATCGCTCGAATCAGATGTCCGGAGGACAGCAGCAGCGTGTCGCTATCGCAAGGGCGTTGGTGAACGATCCCGTACTTCTGCTGGCGGACGAGGCGACAGGTAACCTCGATACCCGCACGTCGTTCGAGATACTCACATTGTTCCAGAACCTGCATCGCGAAGGGCGTACTATTATCTTCGTTACCCATAATCCGGAAATAGCGCAGTTCAGCAGCCGTAATATCATTCTGAAAGACGGACGCATTACGGAAGATACCCGAAATAATAAAATCGAATCGGCGAAAGCTATTCTGGATTCTTTACCAAAAGAAAACCTGTAAAACAGACGTAAAATAATTATGAGATACGGTAATCTGATAAGGATAGCGCTGCGTGCGCTCAACAATAATAAATTTAGGGGATTCCTTACAATGCTCGGTATAATTATCGGCGTAGCCTCCGTAATTTCGATGCTTGCGATAGGACAGGGATCTAAACGAAGCATCAGCGACCAGATATCCGAGATGGGTTCCAACATGATAATGGTCTATCCGGGAACAGGACAATTCGGGGGGGTTCGTATGAGCGCTGCGAGTATGCAGACACTTAAACTCGAAGATTACGAAGCTATTCGCCGTGAGGCGGATTTTATAGACAAAATATCTCCTTCGGTGAACAGCAGCGGACAGTTGATATACGGAGCTAACAATTCCCCTACTACTGTGTACGGTGTGAATCAGGAGTATCTCGATATCCGTAAATATACGATTGACGAAGGCGAGATGTTCACCGACGAGGATATCCGTTCGGCAGATAAAGTATGTGTAGTCGGACAGACGGTCGTAGACAATCTTTTTACCAACGGTGAAGATCCTTTGGGCAAAACCATCCGTTTTAACATGACTCCGTTTAAGATCATAGGAGTACTGACTCCGAAGGGATACAATACTATGGGACAAGATCAGGACGACCTTATAATTGCGCCTTACACGACCGTACAGAAAAGAATACTCGCTATTACGCATATACAGGGAATCTTTGCTTCAGCTATAAGCGAAGAATATACTGAAATGGCGATAGATGAAATGACGGCAATACTTCGCACGAATCACAATATAATAAAGAATCCGCTCGACGACGATTTCAATATACGGTCCCAACAGGAACTAAGTTCCATGCTAAGTTCCACGACCAATATGATGACAGTCCTTCTTGCCTGTATCGCTGGGATATCGCTTCTTGTAGGAGGTATAGGTATCATGAATATTATGTATGTGTCCGTTACCGAACGTACGCGAGAGATAGGGCTAAGGATGTCGATAGGCGCTAAAGGACGGCATATTCTATGGCAATTCCTCATAGAGGCAATAAGCATAAGTGTCACCGGAGGTATAATCGGAGTAATATTGGGCGTTGGGGCTTCCGCCATTATAAAACAGATTCTTGGATGGCCGGTTTATGTGCAGATGTATTCCGTTATTCTTTCCTTTGTGGTTTGTACCGTAACCGGAGTATTTTTCGGATGGTACCCTGCACAAAAGGCATCGAGACTCGATCCGATAGAAGCGATCCGTTACGAATAAACCTTATATTTGTACCGATGAGGAACCTTGCGAACAAAAGAACCCTGAATGTGGTAATGCACCTATTGGGTTGGTGGATTATATTCGGTATGCCCCTCCTTGTAAATAACAGGGAGACACAGGCTATGGATATCGATAAATACATGGGATATGCTATCATGTCATTATCGTTCGTTCTTATGTTCTATATAAATTATCTTTATTTCATCGATAAATTTCTTTTCAACAGAAGGACCGTTGCTTTTATCCTGTTGAACCTGGCTGCACTGTTCATAATAAATTACCTCACAGAGGCTGCCAGTGATTTTTACATTGATCATTACCATAGTATAAATCCGGAAGATTCTACTCCTCATGATGACCGTCCCCCACTGATAATGTTCAAACTCAGGGATTATATGATGATGAGCCTTATGGTAGGGCTTGCCGTAGCTATAAAAACCACAGGGAAATGGTTCCGTATGGAAACTGAAAAACAGGAACTGGAGAAGGCGCGTGCTGAGGCGGAACTCCAGAATCTTAAGAGTCAGCTGAATCCGCACTTCTTATTCAATACCTTGAATAATATATATTCTCTTGTTGCACTGGATCAGGATAAGGCGCGTTACGCCATCGACGGTTTTAGCCACTTGTTAAGGTATGTATTATATGACAACGATCAGCCGTTCGTTCCTTTGGAAAAAGAGGTGGCATTCATGAAAAGTTATATCGAATTGATGAGCCTTCGCTTGACCGATAATGTGGATATGACAGTCTCCCTGCCTTCATGCGAAAATAATATATTAGTGGCTCCGCTGCTCTTTATGACCTTCGTAGAGAATGCGTTCAAACATGGCGTAAGCAATAGCAAGCCTTCGTTCATCACTTTAAAGATGGAGATCGAGGACAATACTATCGTATTTATTTCCGAGAATAGTTATTATCCTAAAACCGATCCGCACAGAAATTCTCCCGGAATAGGGATCGAGAACCTACGAAAACGACTCGAGATGATATATCCCGGAAGATACACGTTATTTACCGATCTGTGCGGAGAAAAGTATGTTTCAAGACTTACTCTCGACATCTCTTAATTGATTTTCTTCAGCGCACCGACAACTACAGAAGTGAGTAGTCCCACCATCGTTATTACCGCGAATGACCATCTTAGGCTCGATGCATGTGCGATGAATCCTATTACCGGAGGTCCGAGCAGGAATCCGAAGAACCCGATAGTCGATACCGTAGCCAGAGCGATACTCGGAAGCATCGTTTTCGATCCGCCTGCCATACTGTAGCACAGGGGAACGATCGAAGAAACTCCGAAACCTACGAGTAAAAACCCTGCGGTCGCAGTCCAAAGATATGGGAATATCACCGATACCAACAGACCTGCCGCTATCAGGACGCCGCTTATTCGTATAACGCGGACGGCCCCGAATCGAGTCACGAGCCTGTCCGAAGTGAACCTTCCGAGAGCCATGGTACACATGAACGCTATATATCCCAGACGAACCAGCCCTTTCGGCGGGTTGATCACGCTTTCGAAATAGACGCTGCTCCAGTCGAACATTGTTCCTTCGCAAACCATACTTCCGAAGGCTATAAGTCCCAATACCAAAATAAATTTGTCGGGTATGACGAACACTTTTTTATTCTCTTTAGGGGTGTCGGTATTACGATTGTTCTCCGTTGCGTCGCGCGGAAGCATGTAGGTTCTTGCCGTAAGCAATATCATCAGGGTAACAACGAAAATTATTATAAAATGTGTTAACGGCGTTATATCGAAACTGACCATTACGGTGCTTATCAAGCCGCCGCAGAATCCAGCGAAGCTCCATAATCCGTGGAAAACACCCATTATGCTTCGGTTGTACAGCCTCTCGACGCCTACACCGTGAGTATTTACCGAAATATTGCAAAGGTTCGCCGTGATCCCGAAAAATACGAGTGCAGCGATCAGTTGGAGAGAAGTGTTCACGGCGCCGATGCTGACCAGTGACAAAGGATACAGAATCCCGGCTAAAGTTAAGATTTTCCTGCTCCCGAAACGACTGACGAGGTATCCCGACAGCGCCATTGCGGATAACTGTCCAACAGGTATGTCAAATAGGATGCCTCCAAGTTCTGCTTCGTTCAATCCGAGTCGATCCTTAATGTCGGGAATTCTGCTTGCCCAGCTTGCGAATACGAGTCCCTGTATGAAAAAGAAAGCCGCAGCCGCTGTGCGGTAGTAGCCTTTAGTGTGTAATTGAGGTAATATTTTCATTTTCCTTGAACTTTCCGCCGCGAAATTATATAATTAACCTTGAAAAATATCATTCTGCACATGATTTTTATATTAAATCATCCGGTTATTTTATGAACTTTCGAAATAAAAGCTGGTCATTATGTACGATATACTAATAAATTGTCCGTTGTTCAAAGGACTTGGCGCGGATATGATAGAAAATATTCTGAAGGACAGGCAGTATTCCGTAGATAAATATTCGGACGGCGACCTTATAGCCGTAAGGGATACTGCATATTCCGGATTGATGATAGTGCTTAAAGGAAGGGTGAACGGCATAGCTCCCGGGAAGAACGGAAAAAAAATGACGATCGATACGATTTCCGCTCCGCAGCTTATCGCCCCTGCTTTTCTTTTCGGAGGATATAACCGTCTGCCTATCGATGTAGAAGCGGAAGAGGATGTGGGTATCCTGATACTGCACAGGGGATTGCTGTTCGAACTGATGCAGGAGAATACAATCATTATGTCCAACTTTATAGATATAATCTCCGACAGGGCGAATATGCTGACTAAAAAAATATACTTTCTATCCCTTAAAAATATCAGGGATAAGATGTCGCGGTATATTCTTGAAAATACTACTCCCGAGAATCCTGTATTCGTACTGGGCGATCTGAATGAATTGTCGGTTTACTTTAATGCTCCCCGGAATTCTATAACGACGGTTCTTACGGATATGGAAAAACATGGAGTTATAAGTTATAGCGGAAATCGTATAGAGGTTCTTAAACGGGAGAGATTAGGATAATGTTTCTTTTTGGGCATCGTATCTTTATCGGGGATATGGATTGTGGGATGATTTATGCTTGCGATATTTACGTTACTAATGTTTCTATGACTTATGGAGGAAAATATCGGCAGAAAAATTCGTAATATACGTGAGGCCGGAGGCATATCTCCGGAGGAATTGGCACAAAGAACAGGGATCTCTACAGATAAATTACAGGAGATAGAATCCGGTAAGACACAGCCTTCTACGGCTGTAGTTAAGAAGATCGTACGTGCCTTGGGCATCAGACTCGGTACAATTCTCGACGGTTCGGAAAATAAGGGCGTCGTAGTTACACGTAATCAGGACAAATTAAAATCCATAAAATCCACTTCGGACGGATCTTATATTTCCGAGTCCATGGATCTTTATCCGTTGGCACCGGGAAAATCCGACCGCCAGATGGAGCCTTTTATCGTAACTCTTACGGAAGGAAAGAAATCCGAATATATTTCCCAACACGAGGGAGAAGAATTTTTGTACGTACTGGAAGGAAGAGTTAATATAAAATACGGCAACGAAGAGTTCGATCTACAACAGGGCGACAGTATTTATTTTAATTCGCTCATCCCCCATCATGTGAGTTCCTCAAATGGAATATCGCGTTTGCTATTGGTCGCTTATGCTCCGTATTAATTGATTTGAAATGTGGAATTAACGGAAAAAACATTCGGTCAGTGGCTGGATAAATGGGCGGATGAAACTCCTGAAAACTATTTCTTGGTTTACTCGGACCGTGGACTTCGATTTACTTACAGTGAATTTAAGAATCGTGTCGATACGTTTGCAAAGGGACTGCTGGCGATAGGTGTAGGTAAAGGAGACAAAGTCGGTATATGGGCGAGGAATATTCCGGACTGGATAACCATGATGTTCGCGACAGCGAGGATAGGAGCTGTATACGTAACTATAAATACCAATTATAAACTTTCGGAACTCGAATATCTCGTAAAAAACGCGGATGTACATACTCTCTGTATAGTAGACGGACACAGGGACAGCGATTACATAGGAATGGTCTACGAGCTTATTCCTGAACTCAAAACCATGGAACGCGGTTATATGAGATCGGAAAGATTTCCGGAACTGCGCAATATAGTTTATATGGGACAGGAGAAACAGCGTGGAATGTATTCTACGCCGGAACTATATTCCCTGGGATACTACACCGATTATTCAGTGCTGTGTGAAGCTAAAAAAAATGTAGACTGCCACGATATTGCCATGATGCTTTATACGTCCGGAACTACCGGATTTTCCAAAGGGGTATTGCTGACACACCATAATATTCTTAATAACGGGCTCACGGTAGGGGAGTGCATGGGTTATACCAATGACGACAAAGTACTCACTCCGGTTCCGATGTTCCATTGTTTCGGATGCGTATTGTCATTATGTGCTGTTATCACCCACGGTTCGTCTATGGTCATGCTGGAAGAGTTCGATCCGATGAAGGTCCTTGCATCCATACATAAAGAAAGATGTACAGCTGTTTACGGCGTACCCACCATGTTCATAGCTGAACTTAACCACCCGATGTTCGATATGTTCGACCTGTCTTCACTGCGCACCGGAATAATGGCAGGTTCGCTTTGTCCCATAGAGACAATGAAAGAAGTAATGGATAGAATGAACTGCCGGGATATTATAATAGTTTATGGACTTACCGAGACTTCACCCGGAATGACGGCTACGAGAGTAACCGATTCACCTGAGATACGTGCCACTACCGTAGGGCGTGCACTTCCGTTCGTAGAAGTTAAGGTTATAGATCCTGTTACGGGCGAAGAATGTCCGAGAAATATGCAGGGAGAATTATGTTGCCGCGGTTACAATGTGATGAAAGGATATTATAAGAACCCGGAGGCTACGCAGGCTGTCTTGTATGATGATGGTTTTTTGCGTTCAGGGGATTTGGGAGTTATGGACGAGGACGGTTATGTCAGGGTTACGGGAAGAATCAAGGAAATGCTTATTAGGGGAGGAGAGAATATATATCCCCGCGAGATTGAAAATTTTATTTATCAGATTCCACAGGTCGAGGATGTACAGGTTGCAGGTATACCGAGTCCCAAATACGGGGAAGAGGTTGCCGCCTATATAAAAGTTAAGAGTGGAATGAAACTGTCAGAAGAAGAAGTTCGCGAATTCTGTCGTGGTAAAATAGCACGTTTTAAGATACCTAAATATATATTTAAAGTGGACGCTTATCCGATGACAGCCAGCGGAAAAATCCAGAAATATAAGCTGAAGGATATCGGAATGAAGATTCTCGAAGAAAAAGGCATAAAAATAGTGTAGGGAAATTTAAAAACAATCGATATGATTCTCAAATTCTTCAAAGACTGGACGCTATTGATCGCTATGACAGCAGGGGCGCTGTTGTATAAATATACCGGATACATCTCTTTTTTGACGCCGTATCTGATATTTACCATGCTTCTTCTTACGTTTGCAAAGCTATCACCTAAAGATATAAAACTCAACAGGCTCCACGGATGGTTGCTGGTAATACAATTCATTGGTTCTCTTCTAATTTATTTTGTGTTGAGATTATTCGACCATAAACTCGCCGATGGAGCAATGATATGCGTTATGGCTCCTACAGCAACATCTGCAGCGGTTATAACCGGTATGCTCGGAGGTAATGTGGCGTTCTTGACAACGTATACCCTTATAAGCAGTATCGCGGTTGTGTTTGTTTCGCCGGAGGTTTTTTCTTTTGTCGGAACACATAGTGACGTTCCGTTTTTCGAATCGTTCATTTTTATCGCGAAGCAGCTTATCCTTCTATTGGTCGTTCCATTGCTAATTGCGTGGGGCGTACGTAGATACTCTGCTTCAACCCAGAAAATACTTCTGAAATTAAATAAAGGATCGTTTTATTTATGGACCGTGGCGCTGATGATAGTTTCGGGAATGACTGTTAAATTTTTGGTGGAACAGGAAGAACCGCAATACGGATTGCAGGTATGGATAGGCGTGGTATCGCTTATAATTTGTTCCGGACAGTTTATTCTGGGACGTTATCTGGGACGAAGGTATAACGGTGACGCTGTTTCAACCGGACAGGGTCTCGGGCAAAAAAATACGATTCTCGCGATATGGATGGCGCAGTCTTATCTCGATCCTATATCGAGTATCGCTCCGTCTCTGTATGTGTTGTGGCAGAACCTGATCAATTCTTTCCAGTTATGGAAAAAACAAAGGTCAGGCAGGCTGGAGTAGAGCCCCTGAAATAAATGGTACTTAATTTGCGCCTGTTTAAGACATAATCTTAAACATTTTGTATTATGGAAAGAATGGAAGAACTCGAATCGTTGATCGATCAACTGGAAAACAATCTTGCTAAGGCCGAAGCACATGGATCGGATCGCGAAGCCAATCATCTGAGAAAGGAATTAAAGAAGTTAGAGAAAGAACTGGAACAGCTGCGTGTAGAAGAGATGTCGTGCAGCTGTGGTAAATAATTATTTTAAAAGTTCCGGATCGAAAGGTTTGCCGATATGAATAATAAATTCGGTTGTTAAGGTATCGTTCTCTTCGATACCTTTAATATCTATTCCTTTGCAATAAGCGTAATAAACAATTGATTTGCCGAAGCCTACTGAAAATACGAGTATTATATTGGGGAACAAATCCAGGCTTCTCGGATGGATAAGTTTTCGTCGCCAGTAATGATTATATTCCCGTACTATGGTTTTTTGTTCACCTGATATGATCCTGTTAAACGTTTCGGAATCTACTAATAAACGTATCTTTTTATAATGTCTTATCATAATTAAGTTATTTCAAAATACATACCTTCTTATAATATTTATCAGATAAAATATTACATTTGCAATGTGTTTAATCTTAAAATTTAAAATTATGAAGAAGCTATGTATTTTATTATTTGCCGTTGTATTCGCGATGTCATGCGGTAAAGAGGAAGTAACGAATGAAAATGTTGTAGCAGAAGAAACTGCAGCTGCTGTTGTGGAAGAAAAAAGCCAGCATATTATCGAAGTGGGGCTGAGTTCCACATGGGTGGGAGCGGAGAGAACGTACTTTACGGTTTCCTTATTCAAAGGGCTGTATGCACATGTATTGGATGACATCAGATTGAGTATGATTTATACAGACCATAATGGGGTAGACCATCTTGTAACTTGGGATAACACATTGACTTATCCGAATAAGATACTTTTTCCGGGAATGAGATTTCAACCGGGAGAAGAATTTATAAATGGGTTTGTCGATAACTCACAGAATATTCCGGATATGGACGAACTTAAGGCTGGGGATGTCCTGCATCTGAACGACCTTTGGGTTGAAATAATCGACTATTATTCGCTTCTTCCGGTAAGCACGTTTATTTATGTTCCGACAGGCGGTAGTAGTGCGTCGGGTGTCCTCTCCACCACTACTGCGGATTACTATATCCAATTCTTCGGAGGCGATTATTTAGTATGGGAATAAGGCGGAAGTAAAAAATAAAAAACGGGAGATTATTTCTCCCGTTTTATTTTTTGATAACAATCCAATTAAAACATATTTACTAAACCCAGAACCCCGATACATACACCTATATACAAGTTTTTCAGGTAATCAATCTGCATTAATTGGAATTAGGATGTCCTACGACCGTCACATTACCATGCACCTATGGTTAATTCTATGGATATACCTAAAATCTCGTAATCTTTAAAAAAATCCAATTTTTCTTTTAAAGACAGATTTTTAACTTGCGGCTCGATTACATCATAATTTTTAAGTGGTGGAGCAAATCTAAATACACTCATAAAAGGACGTTTTACTTGGTCGGGCCATAATTCTCTGGGATAATAATATATATCAACTCCACTTAATTCTCCGTGAAAGGAACAGATCTTTATTGAATCGATTTTTAATTCGTTGTTTTTTAAAAATGCAGAGAATTTTCTGCCTTTATAAGGCTGGTTTTCTTCAAAGTTTTCTCTTAAATAACTGAGAGTGTCGTTTTTAAACTTTGCAAGCGGAACGTGCTTTTGAGCTGAAGTATTAGCTATACCGATAACCAATACAATTAAAAATAATAAAATCTTTTTCATGAGCTAATAATATTTATCGAATATCCCGTGAAAATTATGAATGGTTAAACCGGAAACTATCAATCTATCTTATCGTCTGTAGAGTAATATATGGTGTAATCTATATCTGGCCGAGGCGTTACTCCCTCCCTCACATTTATTATATTCAAATACACAAATTTCTCTTCTGATAATTCGATTATCTCCATAGTAGTGGACCAGCCATCTTCCGGATCATATAAATATATATGTTTACCGTTGACGGATTTACCCATTTTGCTGTTATCAAATGGTCCTTCATCAGTGTCGGATAAATAATACCAGTACTCCTTTTTTATATTTCTATTATCTGTAACAGTAATATCAATAACTTTATCTCGGGTGAATAATTGATAAACATTATATCTGCTATAGCTGTTATAGAGTTTCCAGGTCTGTCCCGTGAGTAGATCCATTGTAGATTTTGTTTCTTCCGCTTTGACGATGAATAGCGGAACGATCAATAAAAATGCGATCGATAATAGTTTTTTCATAACCTCAAAGTTAAAGGAACGGCTTAATACCGTTCCTATCTAATTAAATATATCAATCTATCTTATCGTCTGTAGAGTAATATATGGTGTAATCTATATCTGGCCGAGGCGTTACTCCCTCCCTCACATTTATTATATTCAAATACACAAATTTCTCTTCTGATAATTCGATTATCTCCATAGTAGTGGACCAGCCATCTTCCGGATCATATAAATATATATGTTTACCGTTGACGGATTTACCCATTTTGCTGTTATCAAATGGTCCTTCATCAGTGTCGGATAAATAATACCAGTACTCATTTATAATTTTTTTATCATCAATAACAGTAATAATAATAATTTTATCCCGTGTAAATTGGTAATAGGCGTCATAACTTGTGCTGTAATTCTCGTAGAGTTTCCAGGTGTGTCCCGTGAGTAGATCCATTGTAGATTTTGTTTCTTCCGCCTTAACGATGAATAGCGGAACTATCAATAAAAATGCAATCGATAATAGTTTTTTCATAATATTTGTTTTTAAAAGAATCCAGTAATAGGAAAAATAAATGAAGAATTTTTTACTATATCATAAGATATTTCAAATTCATAGCCGTAATACGGATCGAAATAAATAAGGTTTCCCGTAAAAGGATCATAACCGGTTATTACTATAGTGTGGGTCAACGGTATTTCTCCATAGTAATCACCTGTAGCTACATCCATCATAATATAAATGTCCGCTTCTATACCACTGTAAATGCTATTGTCAGGCAGACCGCCGGGACCTGAAAAGAAATTTCCTACAAAATCTGCAACATTCTGCGAAGGAATCCCGATGTCTGTATAAAGGCCGTATTTATTTATATACCAATTATTAAAAACATCGAAATTACGTCCACCTCCCAGATTTTTATCCACGAAAGCCATACTTGCCGGTAAACATTGGTTTTCTCCATAACCCGGAGCAGTTGTATGCTTTAAACTGGGCAATCTTATAACTCCCGCACGCGGAGAATATCGTTTTGCATACTTGAGAGTGACTCCTCCGCCCGAACCTATTATGCTTCCTCCTGAGCCGCCTCCACCTGTGCTGTTTCCACCAGAATTATTTCCACCTGAATTGTTGCCTCCTGTGCTGTTTTCACCCGAACCATTGTTGCTGTCGCCATTATTTCCATTGTTCGAGTCTCCTCCGTTATTGGAATTATTTCCATTATTGCTATCTCCGTTATCTCCTCCGTTATTATTTGATTCTCCGGGATCTTTTTCCTCTCCGCTTCCACTGGTCGAATCCGATTCCCCGTCGCTTCTCGTTGCGATGCTCTCGTATCTAAGATATGTGTATTTTTCTATATATCCGTATAATATCTCGAAGAACTCTTCAGAACTCTTTGTCGCAGTGGAAATATCCGACTCGATCTCTCCGTCATTATATTTTTCCGCCGTAAGCAGCTCCATTGTCACCACATCGTAATAAAACGCAAGTCCGGTATAATCTCCATTGTTTTCAAGGAAATTTTCCGGAACATTCACTCGGTGTTTAATATGATAGCGCCTGTTCGGAGTCAAAGTAACGTACTGTGCATACATTTCACCACTGGAATAATTCTGCGTTATCAGAAGCATCTGATAAACCGGAAAGGTTCTGTAAACAACGTCCTCCTCTGTTTTCAATGTAACTTCTTCCTTCACATTATAGTAATAATCTGCTTCGAAAGGAGCATAAACATAATTATAATATCCTTTCGTTTTAACAACGGCATTCTCCCAGTCGGGAGTTATTTCTCCCGGAGTAAGGGAAGATTCCAGATCGAGTCTTCCTTTAGCATCAGCTTCGATAATCAAATCCTCAAAGAACATTTTAGAGTTTACGATAAGGTCGTCCTGATTATGGATATACTTCCAGTCCATTACCGGCTCATCCCTCGTACAGGCACAGAACACAATGCCCAATACCGATAATAAAGATAAATAATTTAAAAGTTTCTTCATAGACTTAAATGTTTTAGGTTAACATTATATAAATAAGAAAAAAATTTTAAATACAATAAATATATGTAAAATTAAATATTCATAAATGAAGTTGGGGTGCTGGATTCTTTTGCGGATTGCTATGCGGGACGGTGAAATCATACTTCCCAAACCCCGAAGAACATTATGAATAATAAATAGTCAATTTTAGAAATATAGCACTATTTTTGCAAGGCAACAGCCTAAAAGGAAGAAGAATTACACCGAAAGTTTTAAATAATTCATATCTTTGTGCTACATGCCGGTATGGTATGAACATATTTAACATTTGAAAGTGTTTAGCAGTATTCTCAGATCACGAACTTAGGAACTTCGCATCAGTAAGAGAATAGCAAACTTCTTCTCACGTCCATTATAATGTGGCGTGGGCTGTTGCTTATTTCTTACTGAGGGTTTCCTAAGACCTGTGATCCGGATTAAGTTAATCAGTCCCACGCTTTCTTTTAATAATAAACTTCCCTTGGGACCGGGAAGATAAATCAAAAGAAATGAAAAGAATTATTCTCGCAGTGATCTTCCTGATAATTTCGCTGGGAACATTTGCCCAAACTTATCAGATTATCGGTAAAGGATATATGGGTCATCCGATATGTTCCGGATACGTTCAGGTTCTTAATTACACCAACCGCATAAATGCCGGAAAAATACGGGTAAATATAAATAATTTGGGATATATTACTTATGAATTTTCAAATAAGAAAATGATCGATGACAAGACTATCAGATATCAATGCACTAAAAATACCGTATTTACTATTAAGAAATCTGAAAACAGTCCGAATAATTATACCATACAGATTACAGAATATCAAAACGACAGCATAAAGTCGGATGAAATATATCTTAGTACGGTAGGAAATTGATATTACCGGTACTGCGGAAGTCATTCACAATATATTATTTACGCTTGCCCACGATAGGGAGCACCGGAGGTCGTAAGCCTTAATAAATAAAATCCCGTTATTAAACGGGATTTTATTTCCATACGGGTTCAATTCTTTCACTGTCATTTTGGGAACATTGTTCCAGAGAATTTTCTTTCGATTGAATAACGACGTATAGCATTGGATCTCCGGAAGTGTTCTTCATTGACCTTACTCCTTCGGAAGATACTCTCACCACACTTCCTTTTTCTATGGCAAAAACTTCTTCGTCGACCTGAAACATTCCTGAACCGGTTAAAATAATATATGTTTCTTCATTCTGAATATGTTTATGAAAATAAGGCTGTTCGGTATACGGAGGAAGTATATTGAATGAAATCTCCGTTCCTATCGAATCAGTTAAATCACGTAAAAAAATCTTCCCTTCTATTTTGTGTCCGGTGATAGGATGAATTATCTGGTAATCACCTACTTTGTCCGGATCTCCGATGTTAACTGCAGTGTAATGGTCACCCTTCGCTGTAATTTTTTCCATAATCCTTGGTTTTATTAAGCAAGTTAAGGAATTATTCCCAATTCCGGGTATGCTAAAAATGGTACGGTTCGTGCCGTGATTTTACCTGATAATTCGTCGATCTATGAGCCGCGTCCGTAATATTTTTCTGAACGAGAGATTTATCCTGACATTGATAATGATCAATGCCGCATTGATATTTTTTCAGGAATTCGAGCAGGCGCCGCGATGGTTAGAGTATACGGATAATATTTTTACGATACTTTTTGCATTCGAAATGTTCGTAAAGATCCGTACCTATGGTGACGAAAATTACTGGAAGAACAACTGGAACAGACTGGACGGAATACTTGTTATAATCGCACTTTTCGGTTTGATTCTGGAATTGTTCCGCTTTATCGATGCCGAGGCACTCCAGATAATTTTGACGATTCGTGTGTTGAGAGTATTCAAATCCTTTCGTCTTATCCGCTTCGTGCCTAATATAAAAGGAATAATAGCCGGTGTCAAACGGGCTTTGAAATCTTCCTATATAGTAATAATGGCCTTTTCGCTTCTATTGTTCATTAGTGCTATATTGACGTGTTCTCTATTTAAGGATGTGGCTCCCGAATACTTCAATACGCCGCTCGATTCTATGTATTCCGTCTTCCGGATATTTTCTGTCGAAGGATGGACTGATATACCGGACTTGATAGCTACACGGACCATTCCCATTGTCGGATTTCTTACCAAGGTTTATTTCGTGGTTCTTTTATTCGCAGGAGGGATTCTGGGAATGTCCCTAATCAACTCTATTTTCGTGGATGCAATGATAAGCCCCAACAGCGACAAACTCGAAGCCAAAGTCGAGCTGCTCACGGAAAAATTAGAATTGTTATTACGACATGCCCGTGGGGAATCCATAACGGACGATGTTGAAGATAAGGACGATGAAACAGAAGAGCGGGGATTGAATGATTACTGATACAATATTAAAACAACTCTAGATTCTTAAATTATTTACTGTCTCATTTAGATAATATAAATTGTTCGGCCAAAGTGTATCTCCAAGAACCATAATTTTTACTGAACTGGTCTGTGCTACCCCGCGATTTATGATTTCAGTCCCTTAAAGCTCTATTGAGAAGCGTTTATTTGTTCGTATAGACGTCCTTTGCCAGAACTTTAGTCGGATATACGACCTCATCTATTTCTCATCTTTCGATATTAAACCTCCAGATACGGATTGCGTGGGAGTGCTCTATTTTCATCATATTTCGAATAAGTTCCTTCGAGGTATTTAAATCATTCGCCTATAAAAATAAATCTTTTGAAATTGACCCTGCGAAAAAGTAGAAATAAAAACTTAGAATAATTAGTAAACTAACAATTCTTTTCATATTTTTATTTTAAATATTACAGATATAAATGTTTAAAACATTACAATTTTGCTATGAATTACCTGAAACCGACCTTGTTAGCTTTTATACTCGCATTAGTTTGCGGAACCTCATTTGCACAACGGACATATGTTCCCCGTAATGATTATCATATAGGCGCAGACCTGTCTTTTCTGAAACAGGCGGAAGACATGGGGGTGCAGTTTAAAGAGAACGGAACAGTAAAACCCGGAATGGATATTTTTACCGATCATGGGTATAACTGGATAAGACTTCGTCTTTTTCATACTCCTTCAGCATGGACCGGACAATGGGGAACGCTTCCCAATGATCTTGAATATACTATTGCGATGGCAAAAGAGGCTAAATCGAAGGGAATGAAATTCCTGTTGAATTACCATTATTCGGATACGTGGGCGGATCCGGGCAAGCAGTATATTCCCAAGGCATGGGAGGGGATGTCTCACGAGGAGTTGGTACAGGCAGTATTCGACTATACCCTTGAAACTATGAATGCATTCCGGGACGCAGGGGTTTATCCGGATATGGTGCAGGTAGGTAACGAGATCACTAACGGAATGCTGTGGCCGGACGGTAAACTTCCTGAGAACTGGAGCAATTTTATAGACCTGGTTAGGGCTGGCATTAACGGAGTTTACGCAAGTTGCACCGCTCGGCTTCCTGCTCCGAAAATAATGATACATATTGAAAAAGGCGGTGATAAGAATGCAACAAAATACTTTTTCGATAAGATTTTTGCGGCCGGATTGCCTTTCGATGTAATAGGACAGTCTTATTATCCATGGTGGCACGGATCTCTGCTCGACTTGCGGGAGAATATGCACTTTATGGCCACAAACTATAAGAAAGATATAATACTTGTCGAGGCGGCTTATAACATGGAAACTGCTGAATATAAAGATAAATCGGGCCCGTTTCCTGAAACTCCGCAGGGGCAGCTCGAGTTTATGCAGGCGGTCCACGAAATTATTTTGAGTACTCCTGATAACCGTGGTATGGGAATATATTGGTGGGAACCTGCTACTCGGCGAAACGGGGCGCGGACTTATTTCGACCGTGAAGGAAACGTCCAGCCCGTGATAACGGCGTTCGATAAATACACCAGAAATTAGAATATAATAATTAAAAAAAAGAACGGCATTATACCGTTCTTTTTTATCATTTTGACATCAAATCGATAAATTGGTCGGGATCGGAGAAATATTGTTCGACTAAACTTAATTTTTCTTTCGGGAAATCCCACCATTTTATTTCGTTGAGTTTTTCAATTTTATCATCGGTGAATCTGTATCTTATTATTTTCATAGGGGAACCCGCAACAATGGCGTAATCCGGAACGTCTTTGGTGACGACTGTTCCTGCTCCGATGACTGAACCATTACCTATTTTCACTCCGTCGAGTACCATAACATTCGCACCGATAAAGACATCGTTGCCTATTTTTATGGGTAAATGCTCATGTATTTTATCTTTATCCGTTAATGTGGTGCCATTCTGTTTTGCAGTCGAATAGAACATCGGAGAGGTGCTGAGGCCGTTTACCGGATGTATTCCCCAACCGCAGATAAAGTTTGGGCCTATGGAGCAGAATTTTCCTATGTCCGTGTTATTAACCGAAGCGTTTCCTCCAAAATAAGTATA
Organism: Rikenellaceae bacterium; assembly: GCA_021201795.1. GTDB lineage: Bacteria > Bacteroidota > Bacteroidia > Bacteroidales > Rikenellaceae > JAJBUQ01. Next base: position 3,048 of record JAJQEF010000044.1, on the reverse strand, counting down.
GCTTCCGATAGAGGAATTTGCTATCTTACATGTTCCGTGAAATCTGACATTTCCACCTATAGTGTTATTAAAGATTTTAACATGTATGTTCCGCATAAGTTTACTATTACCTCCAAAACGGCGGAACATTTTTGATATGGGTAGTATTATCTTATAAATAAATGAATTTTGTTCTATGGCCATAATAGGAATCGTTGTCTGTTCATAAGACAAATATGGTAAGAATTTTAACAAAATAAATATATTTCTAATGGTAATAACAAAGGAACGGCAATGCCGTTCCTTTCGTTAATTATTTTCTAAAATCATATACCCATTTATTATATACCTCCGTTCCACCGCCTCCATATAAAACTTTCATGGATTTTAATGTCATACCTAATTGATTGATATGAGTTATTTCATAACATGATGTGATATCTGTTTTTTCATTTAAAAAAACAATATACTTCCCGTTTTGATTCTTGCCTATTTTATTATGGTCAAATTCCAAATCTATTGTATCCGATAAATAAAATGGATAATTGTATGTATATTTCTCATTCTGATAATATTGAGTGATATAAATTCTGTTATTTTTATACTCCCTATAGTAACCCTGAATATTTTCGCTTCGTCTTTTCCACGGATTTGCAGTTAAAATCTGCATATTAGTTTTATCCTGAGCGAACGCGGGGAACAGCATGCATAATGCTATTAATCCCAATAATATTTTTTTCATAGCTTAATGGGTAAACAGATATCCTAAATATAATATTTTAGAATGAAATAAAAAAGGAACGGCTATCCGCCGTTCCTTTTAATTAGGCTCTTGGAACAAAGAGAGCTGTTTCTACGACTTTAATCGAGTCACCTGTCATTTCATTTCTGTTAATGAAATATACGCTCTTTTTATCGCCGATTTCACTGTATAGTTTTTTTGCTTCTTGCTCTGTTAGTTTTGGAGCTATTACGTCCCAGTCGAGATATTCTATCGTATTTAAAAAGGATTTTGGTTTTGTTTCTACCGAAAATTTCCGCTGGTCATAATAGTCATAGTTTGTAAATGAATAATCAACAATACCGACGACCCTTACTTCAAAGCTTTTATTGGAAAATCTGTATTTATAACTGACCTCCCCACTATTATATGTTTGTTTCTTATATACAATTCCCGTATTCGGATTAATAATATTTCCTTCTACCGGAGTGAAAACTATATATACTTCATTACTTTGTGCTAATGATACATAGAATGTAATGATGAATAATGTTAAAAATAAAATAATTTTTTTCATAGCTTAAGTTATTAAAGTCCATTATTATATAAATAGTTATGTATATTATTTTTTTCAGATGTACTGAGATTTCTATAACCTTCGGTTTGTGTCAATCCGGTCCATTTACCATATTTGTAGAACTCTTCGGATTGTCCGGGGAATGCCTTTCGGAGTTTCTTTTCGTATTCATCCATACGTTCAGGGGTAGTTAAATATTTGTGATGGCCATCATTAATTCCGTCACCGTTCAACGCTTGCAGTAATTCAAGATCACTTGTTGCAAGTTTGGTACCTGAACCGGCATTTCTCGATATCTCGAATAAAGCTAAATGAAGAAATTCATGGCCCAACGTTAGCATTTGTTGAAGGGCGGAGAGTTTATCGTAGAGATGCAGCGGTACGTCGACGAGTGAATTGAAAAGTAAATCATCGTATAAAAGTCCTGCACCTACATAGGCATTTGAATTATCTAATAACACCGAGGTATAAATTATGCTCGTTTTAGTTTTGATAACCTTCAGGTCGTCACCGAATGCCTCTATTAATTTCGATACAATAGCCTTCAATGCATCCGGACAGGTTTCAAGTAGCTTCGGATCTTTTGTCTGGTTTCCGGTATCGGAACCTCCTCCTCCGCCGGACCATCCTGTCCATTCATCCGGGTCTTTGCCTCCGAATGGATACTCGGAACCGCTCCAGCCGTTTCCTCCGCTTCCCGGAGGAGTAACTTCTGCCGGCGGTACAGGAATCGGATTTTCTTCCGTCCCGTTTCCTGAATCGAATCCCGGCGCAGGAGGATTTTTATCGCCTCCGTTGTTGTTGTTATCAGGTTCGGAAGTGCCGCTTTCCCCATTACTGCGAGTAAATATATCCTTGTACCTTAGATATGTATAATTCACCGTGTATTCCTCCACCCGCGACACAAACTCCTCCAGACTCTCCGCCTTCTCATAATACGCCCCCGAAACAACCGAACCATCCCTGTACTTCTCCGCAGTCATAAGAGCCATAGTTATCACATCATTGAAAAATAATAACCCCGTGTAATCACCCCGATTCTCCTTCCTGAAAAAATTATCAGGCACATTCTTCCGATGCTTAATATGATAAAGCCTGTTCGGAGTAAGAGTTACATACGCTGCTCCCATATCGCCATCCGATTTATTTTTCCTCACCAAAAGATACTGGTAAACCGGAAATGTCCTGTAAACAACTTCCCCATCCTTTATAACCGTTTCCCTTACATTGTAATAGTAATCAGCCACAAAGTCTATAAGCACATAATCATAATTAGCGTTCGAATAAAGATAAGGCTCTTCCCAGTTAGGTGTAATCTTCCCCGGATTCAACCCCGACTTAAGATCCAAAGTTCCATTCTCATCCGCTTCCACAATGAGATTCTCAAAGAACATTCTGGCTTCTTCAATAAAATACCGCGTTTCATGGACATACTTCCAATCCATCACCGGCTCCTCACGCGTACAGGCAGAAAAGACTATGCCTAACACCGAGAGTAAAGATAAATAATTTAAAAATTTTTCCTTCATAGGTATTTTTTGGTTTAAAAAAATAAGTCAAATAAATGCTTGTAATAATTAAATTAAATAAAAACCGCGGTATTATTTTAGATTACAAAAGACATATTTTATGTCGTAAAATTGTAATATCAAATTTATAAAAAATATTTTATAGCAATAAAATATATCAATAATCCGGAATAAAAGTAAAATTATAGGTATAAAACATGGTATTTTTTGACGAGTAAAAAATGTATTATTATATGTAAAAT
>JAJQEF010000053.1 GCA_021201795.1 Rikenellaceae bacterium | reverse complement strand
TCATTATATTTCATATATTCACGGCATAAACTTCTTCCTAATTATATGTAATCGATCATGAATAGAATAAAGGTAGTGCTTGACGAAAAAGGAATTAAACAAATGTGGCTTGCCAATAAGCTTGGAAAAAGCTTTAGTATTGTCAATGCCTATGTGTGTAACCGCCGTCAACCAAGTTTGGAGCTATTGTTTGAAATAGCTGAACTACTACAAGTTGATCCAAAAGAACTAATTGCTGTAAAGACCAATGGCCAAAAAATTAAATAGTAAACCGATAAGTGATGTCCAAGCATTATTTAATTTTCTCTTTGAAGCATGTAATATTTTGAGAGGCCCTATCGGACAGGATAGTTTTAAAGATTAGATAACTCCTCTACTTTACTATAAAAGAATTTCTGACGTATGGGATGAGGAAACCGAAGAGGCTTTACATTTATCCGGAGGAGATACTGAATATGCTCATTTCCCGGAACAGCATCGTTTTGTGATTTCGGATGATTGTCATTGGGATGATTTAAGGCAGCGCACAGAAAACATCGGTTCTGCTATTATCGAATCGATGAGGGCCATTGAGCGGAATAACCCAACAACTTTGTATGGTGTGCTCAGTACTTTCTCAAAGGCACAGTGGACGAATAAAACGGTTCTTAGCGATGAGCGTTTACGTAATCTCGTTGAGCATATGTCGAAAGTCAATTTGGGTAATAAGAAATATCCAGCTGACTTAACGGGAGATGCTTATGAGATATTACTGAAAAAGTTCGCAGATATCTCGAAATCTAAAGCCGGAGAATTTTATACCCCGCGCGCGATTGTCAAATTATTAGTTCGGATCATCTCTCCTCAACCGGGTGAAAGTATTTATGATCCCGCATGTGGAAGTGGTGGAATGTTAATTGAAGCTGTAAATTACATGAATAATTCGACCTTGTGTTGTGGTCGAGTTTTCGGACAAGAAAAGAACGTAACAAATGCCGCCATTGCGCGTATGAATTTATTTCTTCACGGAGCATCGGACTTTACGATCATGCAAGGTGACACGCTTAGGTATCCAAAAATTGTGCAAAATGGCAAACTTGCACAGTTTGATTGTGTGATTGCTAATCCTCCTTTCTCCTTGGATAAATGGGGTTCGGAAATGTGGGAGCCAGAACGGTTCGGACGTAATATATGGGGCGTTCCACAACCGTAGAATGGTGATTACGCCTGGATACAGCATATGATTTGTTCCATGAAACCGGGAAAGGGTCGTGCTGCCGTCGTTCTACCCCAAGGCGTTCTTTTTCGAGAGAAAAAAGAATATGAGATGCGGAAGCAAATGATAATGTCGGATAAGCTCGAATGTGTGATCACGTTGGCGAATAACCTTTTTTATGGAGCAGGCATTCCTGCGTGCCTCCTAATATTTAGGAATAGTAAAGCGACTGAAAAGGTCGGCAAAGTCCTGATGATCGACGCCTCGAATATCTATACTCCCAAACGGGCTCAAAACGAATTATCAGATGATAACGTCGATACCATATTTAAGCTGTATTCCGATTTTGAGAACAAAGACGAAGTAGCTAAAGTAGTTACTGTACGTGATATCGAAGAAAAAGATTATACTTTATCAGTCAGTCGATACATTGAACGCAAAGCAGCTGAAGCAAAACCTTACAGTCTGATTAAAGAAGAGTTTATGACTGCTTACCAAGCGGTTAAAACAGCAGAAAAACAATTTGTCGAACTGTTAACTCAACAAGGATATATTAATGAAACAAACCCGAAATAAAGTCACACAAATATCTCTTGATCAACTCAAAGCATACCTTTGGGGGGCCGCGGTGCTTCTGCGTGGTCAAATAGATGCTACCGGATATAAAGAATATATCTTCCCTCTCTTGTTTTTCAAGCGCATTTGTGATGTCTATGATGAGGAATACAGTAAAGCTCTGGAAAAAAGCGGTGGAGATAAAGAGTATGCCGATGCGGCATTGCACGCGATTTCTGTTCCTGTGGGATCCCATTGGAATGATGTGCGCATGAATACTGAAAATATAGGACAGGCTCTTGTTTCTGCCTTCACTCGTATAGAACAAGCCAATCCGGCTCAAGAGATAGACGGACGTATGGTAGGAGGCCTAACAGGTATATTTGGAGAAAAACGGATATGGACGAATAAGGATACCATGCCAGACAGATTGATTGCCGATTTGTTGGAGCATTTCTCACAAAAGACTTTATCATTGGCAGCATGTCCTGCTGATGAGATGGGAACAGGCTATGAATATCTCGTCGGACAATTTGCTGATGATGCCGGTCATACTGCGCAGGAATTTTATACTAATCGTACAGTTGTGGATCTGATGGCAGAAATTCTTAAGCCACAGCCTGGAGAAAGCATTTATGATCCCACTTGCGGTTCTGGAGGTATGTTAATCAAATGCCTGACATCCCTAAAAGATCAAAAGAAAGAATGGAGAGGTGTGAAGGTTTATGGTCAGGAATTAAATGCCCTTACTGCCTCCATTGCCCGAATGAATTTGTTTCTTCACGGTGTGGTAGATTTTACCGTGGTTAATGCGGATACACTGGAAAAACCAGCATTTGTAAAAAAAGGAAAGATTCAAAAGTTCGATATCGTGCTTGCCAATCCACCTTACTCTATTAAGCAATGGACCCGGCAAGCCTTTTCAACTGACCCGTACGGACGTAATATTTGGGGGACTCCCCCTCAGGGACGTGCGGATTATGCTTTTTTACAGCATATAGTAAGTTCTTTGGATACTAAAAAGGGACGATGTGCTATCCTATTTCCTCACGGTGTTCTTTTCCGTAAAGAAGAAAGAGAAATGCGCGAGAAAATGATCAAGTCGGATTTGGTTGAATGCATTATCGGGTTGGGGCCAAATCTTTTCTTCAACTCTCCAATGGAGGCATGTATCATTATATGCCGAACACAGAAAGAGGTATCCAGAAAAAACTCGATAGTTTTTATTAACGCTATTAAGGAAGTCACCCGTAAAAATGCGGAAAGTTATCTCGAAATAGACCATATTCGTAAAATAGTCGATGCTTACAAAAAAGGTGTTGCGGAAAATGACTTTTGCAGAACGGTCAGCGTCGAGGAGATTGAGAAAAATAATTATGATTTGACGATTTCTTTATATACACATTCAATAACGGATATAGAAAAGGAAAGTGAAACGAAAGATATTACTGCGTCCGTCACTAACTGGCAAACTTCACACCATGCAGCAAATGAATCACTTCAACTTTTAATCGATTTACTGCATTAAGAATGTCTAAAATGAAATTAGGTGATATAGCCATAGAAATTAAATCCACCTACAAAGGAATTAAGCAAAATCTTCCTATTGTAGGATTGGAGCATCTTATTCCAAATGAAATAAAACTATCGTCATGGGAGATAGATACGGATAATACATTTACAAAACAATTCAAGAAAGGTCAAGTATTGTTAGGGAGACGTCGTGCATATTTAAAAAAAGCTGCGGTAGCTCCCTTTGATGGAATATGCTCTGGAGACATAACGGTTATAGACGCGATTCCAGAAAAAGTATCACCAGATTTACTTCCCTTTATAATTCAGAATGATCGTTTCTTTGATTATGCGGTCAAAGGCTCTGCGGGGTCCTTATCTCCACGAGTTAAATGGGAGTATTTAAATAACTATGAAATTGATCTTCCCCAGATTGAAGAACAAGAGCGTTTAGCAAAGTTATTATGGGCGGCATACGAACTCAAAGAGTCATATAAAAAACTCATTGTGGCTACCGATGAGATGGTAAAGGCGCAGTTTATCGAGATGTTCGGTGATGCTTATAATAATTCAATAGGGGCGCCCTTTGATGTCCTTTTCACCGATATTACAAAATTGGCTACTAAAATTTCTCAAGGGGATTATTTGACCAATGGAAAATACCCTATCTTTGATCAAGGACAATGCTATGTTGGTGGATATAGGAATGATGAAAAAGGACTCTCAACAAACTTTCCGGTAATTATTTTCGGGGACCATACGAGAGAAATAAAATTCGTAAATCAACCCTATTTCATAGGGGGAGACGGGGTGAAGGTCATCGGGATAAATTCATTAGAATTAAGATCGGTATTTTCATTTTATTTAATGAAATTCTGTGACATTCCTAACACGGGTTATAATAGACATTTCAAATTATTAAAGAATAAATCATTTGTCATTCCAACAATTGATGAACAAATAAAATTTGAGAATTTTGTCTTTCAAGCCGATCAATCAAAATTTAAACTCCAACAATCAATTGGCAATCTAGAAAAGGTAATGAAAAGTTTGTTACCTTGAATTACGAATCACTCCAAAATATTATATAGCCATGTTTACAGAAGATATCATAGAACAGATGCTGATCGACAAAGCCGTAGAAAACGGGTGGAAATATGTCAAGGCTTCAGAAATACCACGTCAGTATCACGGAATATTGGTAGAAGAGTGGTTGAAAGAATCAATTTTGCGGCTGAATCTCGGGATATCAGAAGAACAGGCTGAAGAGGTGATCTATAAAATACGAACCGCTATTAATTCGGTGCAACCTCACGACTTGGTTTCTGCCAATGAGAGGTTTCATGAATTGGTATTTGAAAAAAATACGTATCCATTCGGTAAAGACGGCGAACACATACCGATTCGGTTATTTGATGAAGAGGATATAACTAATAATCGATATGTGGTTACCAATCAGTGGATGTATCCTAAAGCCAGTAATCTGGGTGGTAAGCGACTGGATATTGTCATGCTGGTTAATGGCATTCCTGTTATTGTGGGAGAAGTAAAAACTCCTGTACGAAGTTGTATAACATGGGCTGACGGAGCTTCTGATATCCATAGCTATGAACAAAGTATTCCGCAGATGTTTGTAACCAATATCCTGAACTTTTCGACCGAAGGGAAGTGTTTTAGATACGGTAGCATTGGAGCTCCTTTAACAAAATGGGGTCCTTGGTTCGAAGGTGAAAACCGGTCGGAAGGCGCTCTTACAGATGTTGGACGGTCGTTTGGGGAAATGTTTAAAAGGGAACGCATTATTGATTTCATGCGCTATTTTTCGATATTTGCTACGGACAAGCGCCACCGTAAGATCAAAATTATAGGCAGGTATCAGCAATACGAAGGAGCCAATGCAATTGTAAACCGTGTGGTAACAGGCTCTCCCAGGAAAGGACTTATCTGGCATTTTCAAGGTAGTGGAAAATCATTGCTTATGGTTTTTGCAGCCCAGAAATTACGAGCCCAGAAAAAACTGAAGAATCCGACCGTTGTTATTGTTAATGACCGTATAGACCTTGAGTCACAGATAACAGCGGATTTTATGAACGCCAATATTCCTAATCTTGCAAGCTCGGGAAGTAAAGACGAACTTATAAATTTCTTTCGACAGGATCAACGTAAAATTCTTATTACGACAATCTTCAAATTCGACGACGTTGACGAATGTCTTTCCGACCGTAACAACATCATAGTAATGGTGGATGAGGCACACCGGACACAAGAAGGTAATTTGGGAGAGAAAATGCGACTGGCTCTTCCGAATGCTTTTTTCTTTGGATTAACCGGTACCCCGGTCAATAAACAAGACCGTAATACCTTTGCAACGTTTGATGCAGAAACTGATAAATCCGGGTATATGAGCCGTTATTCTTTCTCGGATTCAATAAAGGACGGTGCTACACTCAAGCTGGAATTCGTCCCCGTTCCTGTAGAACTGAAAATTGACAAAGAAGCCCTTGATAAAGAGTTTGAAGCACTAACGGATCAAATCTCACAAGAAGATAAAACTCTGCTGGTTCGAAAAACAAATACAGAATCGCTATTTACAGCACCCGATAGAGTTAGAAAGGTTTGCGAACATATCGTACACCACTTCCAAGACTCTATTGAACCTACGGGATTAAAAGCTCAGGTAGTTGTTTATGACAGGGATTGCTGTGTCGCCTATAAAAAAGAAATTGATACCCTTCTTGGTAGAGATGATGCGACTACTATCGTAATGCATACAGGCGATGATAAAGAGAATAAATATAAAGATTGGAGACTCAATAGAGATCAACAAGAAAAAGTCCTAAATCGTTTTAGAGATACTCTCGATCCTTTGAAAATAGTCATTGTAACATCAAAGCTATTAACTGGTTTTGATGCCCCGATTCTCCAATGTATGTATTTGGATAAACCTATGAAAGACCATACTCTTTTGCAAGCGATCTGCAGGACGAACAGGGTCTATGATGGAAAGAATTGCGGACTTATCGTAGACTATGTCGGAGTCTTCGATGATGTAGCTAAATCTTTAAAGTTCGATGATGAAAGTGTTCGGAAAGTTATTTCCAATATAAATGAGCTTAAAAAAGAAATTCCTAAGCTGGTAAAGAAATGCTGTGACTATTTTCCCAATGTGGATCGAACGGTAAGTGGTTATGACGGCTTACTTGCGGCACAACAGTGTTTACCGTCAAATGAGCGTAAAGATGAATTTGGAGCTGATTTCGGCGTCCTTTCACGTGTATGGGAAACTGTTTCTCCAGATGAATGTCTCATACCATATAAGAGCGACTATGTTTGGCTATGTCAAGTATTTGAAAGCATAAAACCCGTTAGTGGGAAGGGTTCATTAGTTTGGAAATTATTGGGCCCTAAGACCATAGAACTAGTACATCGTCATGTTCAAACGGTTGATATTGGGAGTGGAGGAACTTTGGAATCATTGGTTCTGGATGCTGATGTTTTAACTGCGGCAATAAACGAAGCAGAGGCAAAAAAGAAAATAAAAGAGGTCGAAGAACTTCTCATTCCGCGACTGAGAAAGAATTCGGGTAATCCTAAGTTCCAAAAACTAGCTGAAAAACTCGATGAACTTCGGGAAAAAATGTCCCAAAATTTAAAAAATAGCATCGAATTCCTTAAAGAATTATTGACTATTGCACGGGATACATTAAAGGCAGAGGAGGAGATCGAACCGGAAGACAACCGACAGAAAGCTAAAGCCGCTTTAACGGAACTGTTCGAAAGTATTAAAAATTCAGGCACTCCTATTATCGTCGAAAATATCGTAAATGATATAGATAATCAGATTGTGTCAATAGTTCGTAATTTTAATGACGCCTTTAAGACCGTCACAGGTAAGCGGGAAGTTCAACAACAACTTCGTAGTATTCTGTGGTTAAAATATAAAATCAAAGACCAAGAAGTTTTCGAAAAGGCTTATAATTATATTGAGATGTATTATTAACGGGATTTATTTAATTATTGAAAAAAGTTTTGAGACAATAAGATCTTTTTCTCGGCTCGACGTAGTGTTAAGCCGCAGTAACTCAATACTATTTTTCCGCAATGCCATGTCTTTAATACTATCTCTCTCTTTCTGTTTTTCACCGGAATGAAAAGCATGGCCGTCTACTTCAATTGCAAGCACAATGGAATTGTCGCAGCGGTTTGTTATCAGAAAATCGACATGCGCTCTCGGGTGACGGCAGAAACTTTTTTCCCGTTCGGTAAATCCTTCCGTGTCCCTTATAAGCATGAATAGAGGATAGTGTTGACTGACCTTCAATCCCGAAAATTCGGAATACTCATCAATGAGATCATTCAACAATTGGAAGATTATATTTTCTGAAATAAATCCCGTTTTACCGTAAACTTGTTTCCGAAAATCTTTTAACACGTCGGAATATTCATTATAAAGAATATCAAAGTGCGATATGATCTTGCTATCCACAACAGCGTCAGGGTAGCAGTATTTGATGTATCTGATAAGATCGCCAATATTACTTCCATGGGTAAGCTGATATGAGTGCGGCATGACAAGAATAAACCGTTCCTTTGCTCTGGATACAGCCACATTTATAAGTTCAGGACTGTCAATGAAATCGTTTATCTCGTTGGCGACAGTACTGAATATGATTACGTCTTTCTCCTTGCCTTGAAACTTATGGATGGTATCGGCGATCATCTCCGTCTCTCGGCATAGAATATCCGTTAATATATTTGCCTGATCACGATACGGGGTGATGATACCTATCTCTTCCGTAACGCAGGAACAGTCTTCCAAGACTTCGCCTTTTATAACGGCGATCTGGCGTTCATTCATTCGCTGGCGCTGATGGTTACCCGGTGCAGTGCGGTATATCATCAATGGGTCTTCCCCCGGCTTGTAACCGTCTTTTGGTTCGTTTCGCATTAACACTAACTCATCCCTATAAAACTTACGGTTACAGAATCCTATAATTCGCGGATTACATCGGTAATGTTCCCGGAGAAGGGTTTGTGGTAGATTTTCCCCATATATAAGTTCCAAAGGACGTATTATATTATTCTTTGAGTAATCGTATTCATGAGAAATTCCGTATTCTTTAATTTTTTGATCGGATACTTCTCTTAACTGGTCGGGAGCTATGTGTGATAACTGACGTGTATCGCCTACAATAACCACATTCTTGCATAACGAAAATGCAAGTGAGGCCGTGATAATATCGACCTGTGAAGATTCGTCGATAATTATGTAATCAAGCGGCTTGCTCGCACTGTTGAGTATTGAATGAGTTGTACTTAAAACTACCGGGTAACGATTCGTGAATTCCTTGAACTGCTTAGAGTGTGTCTGATCTGTAAATTCAGAATAATCTTTTCCTTTAAATCGACCGTATAGATTATCCTTAAACAACAAGTCCGATATCTGCGTGGAAGTTTTAAGCAGTTCCTGCATACTATTGGCTGATAATTCCTCTTCCAGACATATGATAGTGGCGCGTAGTTCCTCGATCTTTTTTCTATAGATAAGATAGTCTATAGCAAGGCACAGCTCATGGTCTGGGTTGGAATAGAATAGCTGGAACAACTTTCCATACTTAAACCGTAAGATGAGATACTTAATAATATTTTTAGGACTAATCTTTTCCGGGAAATTGACCGATGCTACTTTAAAATGTGCAAGTTTGTTCCAGTTCCATTTCTCCAATACGTTGAAGGGCGCAGGTAAATCTATTCTCTCAAACTCCAATTCGAAATGGCTGTTTTCAAGTTCTGTACGCGAAAGCAACTCTCTAACTCTGGCCAGTTGTTCCTGTGAACGGAGTAGCCTATCGATGTATTTATTTGTAGAGTCTAGTTTCTTCAGATATGTTTTTTTATCCTTTGCATCTAATTTCCACCCTTCATCCGGTGTGAAGCCGTGATCATTTTTTTCAAAAAACGATTTACGGTTTTGTGTATTGCCAAGATGGGCAATAAGAAATCCATAACCGGACTTTTCAAGTTTTTCTTTGACATTCTCGACTGCCGAGTTATTGTTGGAAACGATCCCTACAGTTTTACCGCGATATATAAGATTAGCAATTAGATTGAGAATACTTTGTGTTTTTCCTGTTCCTGGAGGGCCCTGAATTACTGATATTTTGTGTGTAAGCGCTTTGGAGATGGCTTCTTTCTGGCTCAGGTTTATTGGGAAGGGGTATACTTTGGTTTCGTTATCCTCTTCGTTGTCAATTGACTTTCCTAAAATATATGTGGCTAGTATCGTTTCCGGATCAAACTTTATCTTTTTAAATTGCTTTGCGAGAAATGATTGTTCTATGGAGTTATTCTCCTCATTTTCATCGATATTATCAGATTCTTTCTTTTCGACAACGGCTTTTTCCGCTATGGCTAATATATAATTGAAGACGGCTTTTTCATCCCGTTTGATTGTCACTTGATGAGATGGGGCGTATTCGATACTATTGCGGACTGAATATACTATACCATAGAATCTTCCATAATCGCCCAGTTCGCTTACTTTGGAGATAGGAACACCTTTCAGAAATACTTGCAGCCCTTTTAAATCTATTATACGATTCAGCCTTAGATCGAACACCCTGTCCCACCCATAAGAGAACGTTTTGGGACTACGGGAGAATTTGATATAATACCTATCCCCGCTGAGTTGAATGCTTTTAATTTCATGTGTTTTATCTGTTACTGTAGTACCCTCTTTATCGGTAATCAGTATAACCCTATTGCTAAGTCTCATAAACCGTATATTACATACGCAAATATAGAACTAACATTCAAATTAGAGACATAAGTTATTGTCTTTTAATGCTAAATACAAGAATAAACAAAGTTCTAGCTATCTTTGTTTACGAAGAAACAAAGATTTTTTGTTCACTGTTATGGGGATGTTCATTTTGAATGAACATGAAGAATACATGAACAATATATTAGTGGGGGGGGGGGGTTTTAATTAAGGTTTTTTTTTTGAATTTTTTTATATTTTTAAAATTATTTTTGTGGATTTAT
>JAJQEF010000052.1 GCA_021201795.1 Rikenellaceae bacterium | reverse complement strand
AAATCTCTATATCGTCATTTATGAGGACTCCATATAAATCGCAAACGTCCAATGTCCCCCCCCCGTAGGAAGAACCTTATCTCTAAGGTTAAGGCCTGTTTTTGATAAAACGAGTAATCCCCAATTTTTTTATTGTTAGTTTTCGCAAAGCAAAAAGGAATCAATGCGGGAATGTCTTGATTTCTTATATTTTAAAGAACCTTTAAGTAAATTTATTTGAGTAAGTCGTCCAATTCGCTTTCCAACTTTCTCAAATCTTCAGTAATAGGAGAAACATCTCCTTTACTTTCATTATTTATATTCGCCAGCGCAAGCTGAAGCGACGTCATTGCCAGATAATTTTCAAAGTCAGCACTGTAGCTTTTACTGTATAAAGTTACCAATTCATTAACATTTTTGGCTGCTTTACGGTACTTTTCCTCGTCCTTACGATCTATCGTAAGTGGATATTCCCTTCCTGCGATTTTAAGTACTATCCTTATTTTACCTGTCATGTTTTATCAATACTTGTTCATCAGATCCAGACATTTATCAACTTCCCGCAACAATTTGTTGACCCTGTCCCTTGCAGGTTTTATTCCTCCCGACACAGAACTAATTCCTCCGCTCAACTCCAGAACCTTTATTCTTTTTTCAAGTTCCGATATTCTGCATTCCATGTCTTTTTTTTCGGCAGATAATTTTTCTTTTTCCAGCTTCAATTTATCCAAAGATACAAATAGTTTCTGCCTCTCGGCTACTATGTCGTGCATCCGTTTTTTAAGCCGTTCAATTATCTGTTTAGCTTCCTCCATAACTAATATACTCAGTATCGGTCAGAAATCCCACTCCGTATCCGATTAAACAATACGAACCATTATGGTTTACTTTGTCAAAGATAGATATTTTTCCTTAACTATCAAAGTGGTCCTTGTACAACCTCTGCGTAAAGGTCATAATCGTCGGCAGAAGTTATCTTTACATCTAAGAACATTCCCGGAATAAGATTTTTAGCGGATTTAACCAATACCTCCTGATCTACCTCCGGAGAATCATACTGGGTTCTGCCCACAAAATATCCACCTTCTTCCCGGTCGATTATTATTCTTTGAATGGATCCGATCATATTAACGTTTTTTTCCAAAGAGATGTTATTCTGCAACGACATAATTTTATCCACACGATACTGTTTTATTTCGTAAGGGATATTATCCGTAAGGTTATTCGCGGAATACGTACCTTCTTCTTCTGAATATGGAAAAACTCCGAGACGCTCGAATTTCATTTTTTCGACAAATTCAAGTAGCTCGGAAAAATCTTCTTCGTCCTCACCGGGGTATCCGGTAAGAAGGGTTGTACGTATAGCTATATCAGGTATTTTAGTTTTTAATTTCCGTATAAGTTCGTACGTTTCTTCTTTTGTATTTCCCCTTTTCATCGCTTTAAGCTGCGAATCGCTGATATGCTGGAACGGGATATCAAGATATTTGCATATTTTCGGCTCTTCTGCCATTACATTGATAACGTCATCAGGAAACCCTGAAGGATATGCATAATGAAGCCTGATCCATTCGATCCCGTCGATACGGCATAATTCTTTCAACAGATCGGCAAGCCTTCGTCTGCCGTAAAGGTCAACACCGTAATAAGTGGTATCCTGTGCAATGACTATAAGTTCTTTCACTCCATTTGCCGCCAGTAACCGACTCTCCTCCGTGAGAGTTTCGATAGGCTTGGAATCATGTTCTCCACGAATCAAAGGTATGGCACAGAAGCCGCATTTTCGATTGCATCCTTCCGATATTTTAAGATATGCATAATGCGATGGAGTCGATAAAAATCGCCCGGGATCATTCTCTATATACTGGCCGCCTAATTTTTCGACTATATCGGCCGTATTACGAACTCCGAAAAATTCATCCACTTCAGGTAGTTCGGTTATAAGTTCGTCTCGGTATCTTTCAGACAAGCAACCCATTACGAACAGATTCTGAATTTTCCCTCGGGTCCTTAGTTCGGCGAATTGGAGTATGGTATTTATTGATTCTTCCTTGGCATCACCGATAAAACCGCAAGTATTTATTATTACCGTATCAGCACCTTCAGGCGAATCATAAAAAACTTCAAAGCCGTTTTTATCAAGCTGGGACATCAGATATTCCGAATCGACTATGTTCTTGGAACATCCGAGCGTGATAATATTTATTCTGTGTTTCTTCATTTTATAAAACAAGGGCTGACCTTTTCAGGAACAGCCCTTCTAAAATATATAATTTATATTAGTTTATTCCCAGATCTGCTTTAACCAAAGGTAAAATATCGATCATCGTAGTTTCATCGATATATAATAATACTCCTACACCTGCATCAAGAATAGCCGTAAAATTATTTGCTTTTGAAACTCTTTCGATTGCAGCCTGTGCTTTTTCAAATACCGGAGCCATAAGGGTTCTTTGCGCTATTTCCAGGTCTTCCTGTGCATCATGCTGGAATTGCTGCATTCTGACCGAAAGATCCTGAATATCTTTTTCCATCTGAGCTTTCACGGAAGGAGTCATAGTAGCGACATCCCTGTTATAATTCTGATACTTATTATTCAATTCTACATTCATTTCTTCGAGTTGCTGTCCGAGTTCATTGGATAAAGCGTCCAGTTTAACCCTTGCCGAATCGGTTTCTGGCATAGCAGACAATAGCTCATTGGAATTTATATAGCCCAATTTTATTTGTTGTCCTTTCAATGAGTTACCGCTAAATACAAAAACAGCAGCAACCAGAATGATTTTGACAACTGAGAATCTGATTAAGTTTTTCATTAACATATTTTTATTTAGTTCTCCTGCAAAAATAATATAAATTTACTGAATACCTAAAGATTTAAGGATATCTTGCGTGATATCAAGAGTTTGATTATAATAAACAATGGATGCACTATTAGCAATATCTATTATCATATCGTAATCACCGGATTTAGCAATATTATCTATAGCTGTAAATACCCTCTCCTGAATAGGTCTTAAGAGTTCGATGCGTCTTTTCATGACACGCCCCTCCATTCCGAAATACTCCTCCTGAGCAACTTCCAATTCCTGTTCAAGAGTTATTATATTATCCTCGACGCGCTGTCTCGCCGTTTCCGATAGATTGCTTTTCTGGAACTGATAGCGGTCATACATCTCCGATATCTTATCGTATTGGGCATCGATCTGGTCCCGGTATGTTTGAGTCAGTTTATCGAGTTCCTCTATTGCACTGTTATATTGTGGAATAGCCTTAAAGATCAGTTCAGTATTAATAAAAGCATACTTTTGTGCAAAAACTCCTGTGGTTATAAACAAAGCTGCTGCCAATAAAAATATCTTTTTCATAATAATAATGTTTTAATTAGTTCAGATTTTATCTTAATAGTTAGAATTGCTGTCCAATTAAAAAGTGGATCTCGCCCTTACGTCCTGCACCATTCTGCGCCCTGTCGAATCCATATCCCCAGTCCGCTCCGATCATTCCGACTATCGGTAAATAAACCCTAAGTCCGAATCCCAGAGAACGTTTCAGCAGAAACGGATCTATATTTCTCACTTCGCTGAACGCATTACCTCCTTCGGCAAATACCAAGCCATATATGGTCGACGAAGGTTTAAGAACGAACGGATACCTGAGTTCCAACGTATATTTGTTATAAGCCCTTGCATAGGCATTATTAGGAGTTAATGCAGCATTGCCGTAACCTCGCAAACCGATAACATCCACACCGTAAAGATTATATCCGGACAATCCGTCACCTCCGACTTCATAGCCCTCGAATGGAGAAGGTTTATGTTTATTATAGCTTCCGATGAAGCCGAGTTCCGCTTTAGCCCTTATTACGAGATTCCCGCGTGCATCAAGAGGAAAATACCAGTCAGCAAGGAAATGCCATTTATGATATTCGATCATTTTATAGCGCGACTGATCCGATAGGCTTGCACTTTTATAATCCTTACCGTCAAAAAGTGAATATGGCGGAGTCAGGGTCAAAGAAACCGACAGCTCGGATCCGGTCCTTGGATAAATCGGTTGCCCAAGTGTATTACGTGAAAAAACCGTTTTAAGTGTTATGATATTCGAAGTACCGTCAGAGATAATGAAACTATCCCAATCCTTCAGATTATACGATTGATACATGAGTTCGTGGTAAAGAGAGAAGTTCCTGTCAGGCCAGTTCAATCTTCTTCCGAACCCTACAGAGGCACCTAATGTACGGAAGTGCTGAGAACTGGATTGCCATGCATAATATGCATTCGTATAATTCGAGTAATATAATCCTGCCGTAAACGAATAAGGTTTTTTACCACCGAGCCACGGCTCTGTAAAAGTGAGGGACACTGCCGAATAATAAGTACCGTTAGATTGGGCGTGGAGGGCAAGCTGCTGTCCGTCACCTTTAGGATAAGGTCTCCATTCCCCTTTTCTGAACATGTTTTGGATGGAGAAATTATTAAGTACAACCCCGATCGATCCGACAAACGTGCTGGCTCCCCAGCCACCCGAAATTTCCAACTGATCGCTAGGTTGTTCCTCGAGGTCAAAGCTGATGTCTACGAGTTCATTCGAGATTATCGCAAAATCAGGATTAACATTCTCGGGATTGAAATGACCTATCATTGCGAGTCTTCTGGCACTGCTTACCAGTAAAGATCTATTATATAATTCCCCGGGTAAAACATCCAGCTCCCTTCTGATGACCTGATCGTTAACACTTTCATTACCGGTTAAGATAACGCGATTGATCGTTGCCTGACGTCCTTCGACCATCTTAATTTCCACATCAATGGAATCTGCCGATACTACTGTTTCAAGAGGTTCCATCTGGAAAAACAAATAACCATCATCCTGATATAGGGTCATCACCGAATAGTCATCCGGATCAGAGTCTTTGCTTATACCGAGACGTTTGTTCATCGTCTGGTTGTCGTAAGTATCTCCCTCTTTTATACTGAGAATGCGGTCGAGTTCTTCCGTACTCAGTTTACTGTTTCCCAACCATGTTATATTCCGGTAATAAAATTTATTACCTTCTTCAAGATTGATATGTATACCTATCCTTTTATCATTTATATCATAAAGTGAATCCGATACTATAACAGCATTACGGTAACCTTTGGAATTTAAAAAATCGATCAGATTTTCTTTATCCTCCTCATACTGGCTCTCCTTAAATTTAGAGCTTACGAAAATATTCGCATTTTTTCTTTTCGTTTTCTTCAATGCTTTACGAAGCGTTTTATCTTTAAACGTATCATTACCGCTAAAAGTTACATCTCCTACTTTCACTTTCTTACCTTTGTCGACCCTGAAAGTAATGTTTACACCGTTATTAATCTCCGGGTCGGGTTCCTGTATCACTTCTACAACAGCATTCAGAAAACTTTTTTCTCTCAGGTAGCCCTTAATTGTCTCTATTGCAAAATTTATACGATACTCGGATAATTCGGTACCATGCCCAAGATTCAGTTTAGAGGTAAGTTCCGTTACATCCCCTTTTTTAAGGCCCTCGAATTTCCAACTGTATACACGCGGCCTTTCTTTGAGATAAAAAACAATATCCGCGTATTCCCCGTCCTCTTCGACAACAACTTTTATATCCGCGAACATTCTCTGACTCCAGAGTTTGCGAGTGGCATCCGTTATATAATCACCCGGTATATATATGGTATCTCCGACACTCATGCCACTGGATATGATCAATACGTCAGGGTTCAGACTTTCTGTGCCTTCCATCCTTATTTCACGTATTACGAACCTTTTCGGTGCATCGTAATTCATGAATGGATAATTCGCCTCATCCTGAGAAATGGATTGACTTACGGAAAAAACTGTAATAAATGCAAGGAGATATAACTTCAAATTTTTAAAATTCATGCGGCGCTATTTATTATGTACCAACCCGAACCTGCGGGTACGTTTTTTATAATTTTCAATTGCTCGTTCAAATTCTTCCCTCCCGAAATCCGGCCATAGGACATCCGTAAAATAAAATTCACTGTAAGCGGCCTGCCATAGCAAAAAATTACTCAGACGGCATTCCCCGCTTGTACGTATTATAAGGTCAGGATCCGGAATCCCGGAAGTGTATAATTTTTCGGATATAAGATCGGATGTGATATCGTCGATTGCCAGATCGCCATCGATAACCATGTTGGCAATTTCTTTTAAAGAACTCGTCAATTCAGCTCTGGAACCGTAATTGACGGCGAGCATAAGATGCAATTTATCATTATCCCTGGTTTCCCGATGGCTGTTTTCTATGGACTCCCGTACTTTATCATCGAGGATATCCAGATCGCCGATAAAACGGACCCGGACTCCTTGTTTTTTCAATTCCGGAACTTCATTCACAGTACATTTACAGAGAAGCTCCATTAATCCGTTCACTTCCTCGTCCGGCCTTCCCCAGTTCTCCGTTGAAAAAGCATATAGAGTAAGATATTTTATTCCGTGCTCTATACACAGTTCGACCGTACGGCGAATGCTTTCCACACCCTGAATATGGCCATGGAAACGATCCAATCCTCGTGCTTTAGCCCATCGTCCGTTTCCATCCATTATCACAGCTAAGTGCCCGGGTGGTAAAAAAGTCATTTCTTTATCCGTAAAATTATGATTATGAATCTGCAAATGTAGTAAATTATTTTGTAAATTTCCGGGTATCTACTCCCCATATCATTTTCTCTCTTAACGTACGGTAAAAGGAATTATTTTCGAACTTAACTAAAAAAACCGTTTTTTGTGCTTTGTTAAGAGTAAAAGAAGATCCGTTCTTAACCTCATAATCCCGGTTATCCATGGTAACCACTGCTTTACCGCTTCTGCTCAATACACGGAATTCCATTGTGCTGTCATCCGGAATCACAACCGGACGCATTGTGAGATTGTGGGGCGCAATCGGCGAAATAACAAAACATTTAGAATTAGGCGCTATTATCGGCCCTCCGACACTGAGCGAATAAGCAGTCGAACCCGAAGGCGTCGACAGGATCACTCCGTCTCCTACGTAAGTCGTTATAAATTCTCCGTTTATAAACACCTCTACCGAGATCATTTCCATTCCGGACTTCTGCACGCTGAATTCATTGAACGCATAAGGATAATCGACACCCTCATCGAACTCTCCGCTTACCTCGAGAAGCATTCTCTCTTCCGTATCGAACAGTCCGTTAATAATATCTTCGAATATCTTGTTCTCGTAAGCTTCTGGAATATCCGCAAGAAATCCGAGGCGACCGGAGTTAATCCCCAGAATCGGGACTCTGTGCGAATCGAGTATACGCACTCCGTCAAGAAAAGTACCGTCGCCGCCATAACATATAAGCATATCGGCTCCCTCGGGAAAATCACCGTGGTCATTGAAAATAAGTCCTTTCGGAACATCGACCCCGAATGCTTCCTGTACAATGCGTGCGAATCCGCTGCTGAAAAAATATTCGAATCCGCTGGTTATGATCGCATCGTAAAGTTTTCGGACCTCCGACGTTTTATAGGAAAGATCGGGACGGCTGTAAAATACTATCTTCATTTAATTAAAAATATTTACCTTTACAGCGCAAATTTAATCTTTCTTATGACAAAGTTAAGCGTTAACATAAATAAGATTGCTACTATACGTAATTCGCGAGGAGGAATATTACCAGACGTTGTGGAGGCGGCTGTCAACTGCGAACGTTTCGGAGCCGAGGGCATCACCGTACATCCGCGCCCTGACGAACGACATATAAGATACAGCGATGTTTACAAAATCAAAAAAGTCGTTACCACGGAGTACAATATAGAAGGCTATCCGTCGCAAAATTTTATAAATCTAGTACTTGACGTGGGTCCGACACAGGTCACACTCGTCCCGGATGCTCCGGACGCGATAACGTCTAATGCTGGCTGGAACACTATAAAGCATAAAGAATTTCTTACCGCCGTAGTGTCTCAATTTAAAAATGCAGGTATCAGGGTATCAATATTCGTCGATCCATGTGAAAATATGGTAATCAATGCAGCGGAATGCGGTGCCGACAGGATCGAGCTATATACGGAACCGTATGCTTCGGGGTATGAAGATGACGGGGAAGGCGCCATTGCCCCGTTTATTAAAGCGGCAGAAGCCGCAGTAAGGTCCGGATTAGGCATAAATGCCGGCCATGATCTCAGCCTTGAGAATCTCGGCTTTTTTCATAAAAACATTCCGAATCTGCTGGAAGTATCAATAGGACACGCATTGATAAGCGATGCACTGTACTATGGTCTGGAGAATACCATACAGCTTTATAAAAGAGAATTGAAGTAAGAAATGCTTTATCTGGAAGCCATCGAAAATCCCGTTTTTCGAAAGATAGGTGAAATTGCGGATAAGAATAAAGTAAGAGCTTTCGTTATCGGAGGCTTTGTTCGAGACTACTTTCTTTGCAGGCCATGTAAAGATATAGATATTGTCGTAGATGGCGACGGAATAAAACTTGCAAACGAAGTAGGCAAAGCGTTATCGACAAAAGTTACCGTTTTCAAAACATTCGGCACCGCAATGCTGAGGCATAAGGGAATGGAAATAGAATTCGTAGGTGCTCGAAAAGAGTCTTATGATTTTACATCCAGGAATCCCCAGGTAGAGCGTGGAACGATAGAAGACGACCAGCTTCGGAGGGATTTCACCATAAACGCCCTGGCAATCTCCATCAACAAAGAAAATTTCGGTGAACTGTCCGATCCCTTCAGCGGGGTATCCGATCTCGACAATCTTATAATACGCACTCCCTGCGATCCGGATATCACTTTCTCGGACGATCCTCTGCGAATGATCCGTGCGGTACGTTTTGCCACACAACTGGGTTTCTACATAGATGAAAAGTCTTTTGAAGCGATAGAACGCAATAAAGAAAGAATAAAAATAGTTTCCAAGGAGCGGATAATAACGGAAATAAATAAAATTATGTGTTCCGATGTTCCTTCGATAGGATTCGAACTTTTCGACAAGACCGGACTCCTTGATATAATTTTCCCGGAAATGACCGCACTTAAAGGAACCCAAATTAGAAAAGGCAAAGGTCACAAGGATAATTTTATACACACACTAAAAGTACTCGATAACATCGCGAAAAGTTCCGACAATTTGTGGCTCAGATGGGCTGCGTTATTACATGACATAGGTAAACCACGCACCAAAGCGTTCGATGATACGCACGGCTGGACGTTTCACGGTCATGAGGTCGTAGGATCCAAAATGGTCCCAGGAATTTTCAGAGAACTGAAACTTCCTATGAATGAAAAAATGAAATATGTACAGAAACTCGTATTTCTCCACCTCAGGCCTATAATACTCTCAGAAGATATCGTCACTGATTCCGCAGTACGCAGGCTACTTTTCGACGCCGGCGATGATATAGACGATTTGATGCTCCTCTGTGAAGCGGACATTACATCAGGAATCGACTCTAAGGTTAAACGCTACCTGAAAAATTTCGCCATCGTAAGACAAAAACTAAAAGAGATCGAAGAGAAGGATCGCATCAGAAATTTCCAGCCTCCTGTTACAGGAGAAATGATAATGGAAAGATACGGAATCGGACCTTCGAAAGAAGTAGGCATAATCAAAGAGCGTATTAAAAACGCAATACTCGACGGAGAGATTGAAAACGATTACGATCAGGCCATAGAACTCATGGAAAAAATCGCCGGGGAAATATATCTTGAAGAAAAAAACTAAAGGTGCATACTTAATTTATGCACCTTTATAAAACCGGACACCGTCTACTTTTCAATCCAACCCTTAATTCTTATATTAGTTCTTCTATAATTTCAATAATAAATGTACCTGTTAAATATTTTATAAATAATTTAATAAAGTACAACGGTATCCGGTTACCTATATATATTTCATACCCCAGGCAAATAACATGCCCTGTCAAGAAAGATTACCGATCTGCGTCTGAGGAACAGGTCCGAGCTTATTTTGTCTGTTTCTGTGCCTGTAAGCGACAGGCGTCATCCCAAACTCTTTTTTAAAGAGTTTTATGAAATGCGATGTATTTGGGAAATTACATTCTATCCCTATTTCGGATACCGATTTGTTAGTTGAAATGAGAAGAAGGCGGGAGTGCATGAGCCTTTGTTTTATGAACCATTTGTGAGGGGGTTCGAAGAAATGTTTTTTGAATTCCTTTTTAAAGGACGTGAGACTCCTATTGCATTTCTGCGCCAATTCTTCGATGGATATATCGTTGAATATGTTATCTTGTATGGTTTGTTCAAAACTAGCTGTAAGAGTGTCTATATTATTAAGGATTTTACTCTTTATACAGCAGTCGTTATTCGATAGTATCAAATAAATCAACTCAGTTATTTTAAGATATTCCGCAGTGTTGTCTTTGGAAAACTGGTCGTCTTTAATATATTGATTTATAGTTATAAAAAAATTCTTTAAGGTGTTCCATGAAGGAAAAATCACATCCTGTCGTTTTTCACAGTTCGGACAACTATGATCGTTATTAATGGACAGCTGGTATGTTATACTTAGGCTGTTAAGGATTTTATTCAGGCGTGAAGAGTCATAATAAAATACAATCTGTTCGAACGGTCTGTTATCTTCAGGAATATCCTCTATATAATGGTTACCTACACCGAGGTAAAAAATATCTCCCCTGTTAACTTCACGTCTCTCGTCGCCATAATAAAGGTACTTTTTTCCACGAAGGACATAGCCGATTGCGTGCCTGTGTAAAGTCTGTGACTGAATACCGTTACGCTGTGGCTGCGTATACTTAGTGATAGTCGGCTGCCACGACAGTAAATTTTGTTCTTTTGACATAATTTCTTAAATTATTTCGTTATAAGTTATAATAAATATAAATAATTTCGCTTAAAATCCTAACTAAATAAAATATAAATAATATTATAATAATCTGCAAATAATGTTACGAATATAGTCTTAATAAATTAAAATACAACGTTTGTTAAAATATTTATTGGTAAAATAACAATAATTTTTCTGTAGCAATATTAAAATTGCGAATAATAATAATATAAAAGATTTAACGGCGTAGTATAGGTG
>JAJQEF010000042.1 GCA_021201795.1 Rikenellaceae bacterium | reverse complement strand
GAACAATTAATAATAGCAATAAAATATTTATTCTTTTCATCTTTTTTTAATGTGAATGATAATTAAATTTTCAATACGCTCTATATTTTTTACTTAAATTATACTTTTAAGATGAAAATACGGACAAAAAGTTACAGAATATGTCAGAAATATTAATAGTAATTCCTGCGCGATATGCATCCTCACGCCTTCCCGGCAAACCATTGGTGAAAATAAAAGGCAAAGAAATGATACGCAGAGTGGCAGGGATTGCGGAACATATATGCAGTAAATACAAGGAAGCATCTTATGTGATAGCTACAGATGATGAAAGAATTTCGAAATTCTGCACAGAAAACAATCTGAAATGGATCATGACTTCGCAGGAATGTAGAAACGGAACAGAACGGTGTCTCGAGGCAGTAAAAAATATCGAAGCGGCTCCCAATCTCATAATAAATCTTCAGGGTGACAATCCTCTTTGTCCTCCGTGGATAGTCGAATCCATAATCGAAGAATGGAAAGAATTCAGGGCAGACGTCTATACTCCGTATGTTAAACTGGACTGGAAAGAATACGATAAACTATGCGAATCGAAGAATACACCGGAAACACGTTACTCCGGAACAACAGTGCTTATCGATAAGAACGGTTATGCGATGGCATTCTCCAAAAATACGATTCCGGCTATCAGGAAACCGGAAAAAGCCCGCGAATATCCGCTGAGTCCGGTATGCCGCCATATCGGACTATATGCCTATACATACGAAACACTCAAAACATACGGGTCCCTGGAAGAATCTCCTTACGAAAAAAGTTATATAGAAGGTTTGGAACAAATGAGATTTCTTTACAACGGACTTAAGGTTAAAATGGTCGCAGCGGATTACCGCGGTCGGGAGACCACCAGCGGCGTAGATTCGCCTCCGGATATTCTCAGAGTAGAAGAAATACTTGAAAAATACGGAGAATTCGATCTTTAATAATGAGTCTTGCAAACATAATAAATCAAATTATCAATATCCGGAATACGAAATATTCCGGTATAGATGAAGAGGCGGTTCGGGGGTTCGAAGTATATAAACGGGAAGTACTGAAAAATGCCGCGAAACAAAAATTTCCCGTTTTAGTAAATGTTACGGGAATTCCCGGTTCGGGTAAAAGTTATTATGCGGAACGTTTTCTTAAAAATCATAAAGATTATATTTTCGTATCTTTCGACCACATAATGGAAAATCTCCCGGGCTACCAAAAAGAAATAGATACTTCAGGAAAAAGAACTGCATTTATAAATTGGGAAATCACAGCAAGACAACTCGGATACGAATTACTGAAATGCTGCATAGAACAAAAATTCAATATCCTTTTCGAGCACAGCATCACTGTAAAAGAACATGAACAGTTATACCAAATTGTGAAAGATGAATACAGATACCGGCTGGAAATAATTTTTATAAACGCGGACTTAAAAACCGCATTGGAGAGATGTAAGAAAAGAGAACGTTTTATCGATGAAAATATCGTTACCGAACGCCAGAAAATTATAGATAAAAATATGGACCGTTACAGATTGCTGGCGGATGAATTTAAAGAAATAAACAATGGGCAGTAAACTTGTTATAGTACGACACGGAAATACATTTCTTCCCGGACAGACTCCTACGCGGGTCGGCGGAAGGACGGATCTTCCGCTTGTGGAAACACACCGAGCGTCATCCGCAGGTAAATACCTAAAGGAACACGGAATAATGCCGGATAGATTTTTCTCTGCACCACTCAAAAGAACACGTGAGACAGCGCGGGTAATAATGGATGAACTGAAGAATAATTCGGTTCTGAACGAGGCAGAAATGTTCCGCGAGATCGATTACGGACCGGATGAAAATAAAACGGAAGAGGAAGTTCTTCTAAGGTTAGGTTCCGGAGTCATCGAAGATGGCCGTAAAATAATCGATAAGTGGAACGAATCCGCTATCGTTCCTGACGGATGGATCGTGAATGTGGAAGGGATCATCGGTTCCTGGAAAAAATTCGCAGATGAAATTCCCGAAGGTTCCACCACTCTACTATGCACATCGAACGGCATAATACGATTTGCTCCGCACATTCTCGATATCGATTTTTCCGAATTCACTTCTGCAAATGATCTCAAAGTAGCAACCGGAAGTATATCCATGTTCGAGAAGAAAGACGGAATATGGAAGTGTATACTTTGGAACGAGAAACCTTACAAAATTTATAAATAATTACATTTCGAGATTCTCTTCCTGTGGTTTGATCTTAAGTATTTTTATCAATAGGGGCAACCCGAGACCCTGAATAAACAGCATTATTATTACTACCATGACGGTAAGAAATATTATACTGCTTCGTTCGGGGAAATCGCTTCCGTCATCGAATGTCAACGGCAGTGCTATGGCAGTGGCAATAGATACGATACCGCGCATTCCCGACCATCCGATTATAAGGGCATTTTTCCAGTCGATTGTCCGTATTTCCCCCATTTCTTTGTTTTCTCCGTGACGCTTAGCCCCCCTGCGTCTCGTTTTATCTATACGAAACTTCCTTTCGAATATTATAAGTATTCTAGTCCCCAACGCTATAAAAAATATGGCGAACGAGCTTATTATAAGCGGCCAGAATGAATGATCCGGAATTTCTTCGAGAGCCTGCGGAAATTCCAATCCTATTAGTATAAAAATAAGTCCGTTCATAACATAAATTATCACCGACCAGCCCGATTTGGATTGTATTATGGTAACTCCGGAAAAAAGCTTGCCATTATGTATTTTTCTCGCTATTACCAATCCGGCAGTCACCACCGCCAGAACTCCTGAAAATTCCAATGATTCTGCAACCTGATAAGCCAGGAAAGGCATTAGTATATTGAGACTTACAGTGGCAGTACTGGTAAATTTAATTTTCTCCAGGAGCCATACAAATACATATGCAAGCAGAAGTCCGATCACTGCACCTCCGCAAAATATTATAATGAAGTCGATCGTGGCCTTCCAGAGCACGAATGCCCCCCCCGGCAACCACTGCAAGAGCAATACGGCAAGCCGTAAGGGCTGAAGCATCGTTAATGAGGCTTTCTCCTTCGAGTATGGTTTTGGTCCTGTGCGGTAAATTGATATTCTTTATAATAGCAGCAGCGGCAACAGCATCGGGCGGCGATAAAATCGCTCCTATAACAAATGCCACGGGCCACGAAATACCGGGAATAACGTATCTGGCAACTACCTCTATGGCAATTATGGTTATAAAAACCATCGTCACGGCAAGCATAGAAATAGTTTTGATATTCGATTTGAAATCCGGGAACGATATATTCGTCGAAGCATCGTAAAGCAAAGTGGGTAGAAATATAAAAAACACTATTTCAGGATCTATCGGTATATAAATTAAATCAGGAATGAAACCGAGCAGAATACCCGCTACCATAAGCAATATCGGATACGGCAACAGCAGTTTAGGCGAAAATGCCGTAAGGGCGATCGCAAGTGCTAAAAGAAGAAGTATTAGATGGTAATAACCCATATTATCCGCATTCATCCGGACCCTGCGAACATTATGCCGGAATTGATTTATATGGGAATTTTTATTCAAAATAAAAGTCCGGCAGATTGCCGGACTTTCTTTTGACTAACATGGGGGATGGATTACTTGTAACTGAAAGTAAATGTAGTAGTAGAGCCTCCACTCGAACTTTTCTGCACCAGCTCGGTCACACAGCCTTCGCTGTCGAATTTATAAGTGTAGTTCATAGTATATTTAGAACTTCCGTAAGTCTCTACAGTTGAAACTACGAGATTAGCGCTTCTTTTTCCATAGAGACCCATAATATTGAAGAACTGATATTCATCGAGGAAGTGATATGTCTCATCGTCATAAGCAAACCAGTTGATGTCGAGATTCATTATATCGCTGTTAGCATAAGACGTATTATACTGTGCCACTGAACTTAAGTATTCGTCGAGTTTCACACTGGTCATATTGCCGTTGGACCATGTACATGTATAAAGCGAAGTGTCCTCATAGCCGTCATCGGGATCTGTCCATTTATAGGAGATATTTTTAAGGTATCCGTTATCGTAGGTCGCGATCCAATCGCTCTGCCATATACTGGCATCGCCTGATTCTACTTCATACTCCACAGCTTTGCCCGTTACCGCGTAACCGTCACTGTTAAGTGTGACAGTTGCGTTCACTTTGTAATAATTATCTCCTTCGGCTTTAGTAGAAGGATTAAGAGCCCTCAGAAGGATAGGTCTCTTTTTGTGATTTGCCACGGATTTTGAAGGCAGCGCTCCCATGATTCCCGGCAATTCTTCATCATCTTCCCAGTAAGATATCATTTCCATAGATACGGTATTTGTTCCGTAAGTCAGTTTTAGCGAGCCCGGATCGTTGCTTGATCCCGCTTCGTAGAATTTTATTTCAGTAAGCCTGCCTACACCGTCATACTCAAGTACATACTCACCGGAATAGCTTTCACTAGGGTAATCCGTAGAATTGCAAACTTCTTTGATGCTCTTAATGAATTTAACAGTAGGCACCGTACCGTCTTCTTTAGTACTCTACTGTGTAACAGTGATTTCGATAGTATCGGAACCGCTTTTAATAAGAATAGTTGCAGCGCGGGTTTTTCCAGTTGTATTTACGGACATGGTTATAACCAGGGAATAGGTTCCCGTAGAACCGCTGTACTGGCTGAGAGCAATCCATTCGGGACCACTTGTTCCTGCGGTAGCTTTCGATACTGTTTTTTCAGTTACAGTCGCTGTCCAGTCACCTGTCGCAGTAAAATTGATACCGCCTCGTGTTTCATCCGCATAAACTTCCTGATTCAACTGTTTACTGTCGGGAATCGTTATCCCTCCGTTGTCGTCTTTGTCGCTGCTGCACGCGCCGAATATTAAAACGGCTGTCGTAAGCATTAATAAGTACTTTTTCATGTTTTTTCGGTTATTAAATTAAACAATATGGTAGTAGGTTAGAATCTCAATGTTAAAAATACCCTTGTCGCAGTAGTTTTGAATTTGTCGTCGCCAGCTTTGAAATCGTCAAAGCCTAAAGCTCCGTACTTAGGAGTACCCCAGCGCGATTCGACACCGAGGCCTATACCTCCGAACGACACAGCTCCTCCACATACAAAGAAAGAAGCATAGGTTCCATAAATTTCTCCTGCAAAATCATCATAAAGCGCGGCATAAGTCGGTGAGAACCTGAAGTAAGCCTGAACGTTCAATTTGCTTATAGGATTCACAGTTACCGATGGACCAACTTGTACGCCTATCTCAGCCTGATGAAATTTCACATCTTCCACAGTTCCGTATTCATAAGAATCGTAATAATGCGGAACGCTCGTTTCCGCAGAATAATGTGCGTAGTTAAGGTCGAGGAATGCAGCGTCTATAGCAAAGCGCACCATTCCAAGCAACGGAGCCTTGTGTACGTAATAGGTTCTTCCTGTTGTAATCGCTGCTCCGTATTTACTGTTGATTTTGTCGTTGACATAAGATGATTCCAGATCGAGTTTTTGCGCTGTAAAACTCAGGTTGGTGAATTTTTGTCGGAACATTCTTTCTTCCTGTGCGTAGAGTCTGGGGGCAGTAAGCACTGCAATAGCGGCTAGTAGTAAAAAAACCTCATAACTAACGATAAATATTTCTACCATAGACTCCCGTATGGCTTTTAAACAAAGAAAGTGTGGAGTCGTTAGTTTATCCGTACGGAGGCTCTGACAAAGCCTGACACCAAATAAACAATACCCCACACTTGACAGTATGTATTTGGCAAATACATTACCATGCAAGTGACGAGTGTTATTGTTATCCCCGGTGTCGTTGAAACTGTCAGATTCCCGTACAGGGATAAAAGCTAAAACACTTTCATCTCAATATGTATGTCCCACAGGACTTCACAAATATAGAAAATATTTTAGTAATAAAACTCATGGGGTATTGATTTCCAAAATTATATACAATTAATTACAATTTGCAATTATTGTTCAATTGTTCCATGGCTTCACTAAGCCTTTTTCTGAATTCGCATGTTACGTGCTTATATTTATGAGATCCGGCTTTTTCCAAGACTTCCAGTACACCCAGTACATACTCGAGTATGTTAGCTGCTTTGCGCAGGGTGTATGTTATGTCACAACTGCTGTTCGACGCCTGATCGATCAGGTAAACAGCGTAACGGCCTTCCTTTATGGCCCTCAGGTCCTTCGCGCGGGTATTCCTTGCATCTTCGAGGAATAGATTTCCTATCTCCTCCACGGTATTACCGTAGATTTTTCACGGTACGCAGAAGCATAAGCTACCCTGCCATAGATCTTTCTTTTTTCATTTCGAGGATTCTTTTTTTCCATGTCAAACTAATTTGGTTAATAATCAGGCATAAACCGCCGGACGGATTTTCACCATCGTTTTTTCGGCTTAGCTTCTGTTGACATGTCTTAAAAAAAATCCCTTTAAATCATAAAGTGAGTTTTTTATGGTGCAAAAAAAATACTGCCCAGTTCGCCTATCGGCGCTCAAGACAGTTACGTTCCTCTTTCTGACTACAAATATATAAATAAAAAATAATAAACAAAAAAATACCGTACAAATTTGCTTTAAACAATATTATAATTTATTATTAATTTGAGGGTTGATCGCAGTCATCCATCACCAACCGTATCGTTTTGACGGTAACTCCTCAATTAAGCCAATAAAATGAAAAGGAGCGAAAGAAATTAAATAAAAGTTTAAACATTTTAGTAATTCTTTTCTTTGGATTCGTAATATTCCTTCATAACATACCAAGCCCTCTTCTTCTGCCCTTTATCGGATAACAACCCTTTACGGTTCCATCCGTCCTGCAGTTTGGGAAGCAGACGTCTTGTGGAACGGAAGTCGACCGGAGTCCATGGACAGGTGCCACGTAGATTCGGTATTCCTTCGAACATCTTCAGGTTATCCCGGTATAATTGTTCCTGAAACTCTTTGCTCCATGAACTCGCTACATCTGCTTCACCATGATGATTGTACAAAGCCTCGGCGCCGAATTCGCTGAAAACAACAGGCTTGTCGTACGGTATTTCCCATTTGACCGTTCCCGGTTCCGCAGGCCATTTGTTAGACCAACCAACATAGGCATTGAATGCTATTATGTCGAGCGATTCGATCAGGGAATCGTCGATCCGTGCCACATTCTCGGATGGCGACATTCTCCAATTATTCATTGCAGCTGTCACAAGCCGCGTGTCGTCGAATTCCCGCGTCCTGCGGGCAATATCCGCCAACGCTTCGTCCCTTGCAGGATTTTTGGATGTCTCATTGGCTATTCCCCATACGATTATGCCGCAGCGGTTCTTATCCCTGTACAGCATCTCTTTGAGCTGGAAGTCAAGTTTTTCCATCATTTTAGGGTCGCGGAAGTTTATTCCCTGATAAACGGGAATCTCACTCCATACCATCAGGCCCATTTTTTCAGCGAGTTTCACGGTATGTTCGCTGTGTGGATAGTGTGCGAGCCTTACAAAATTGGCCCCCAATTCTTTACTCCAGTTAAGTAACATTTGAGCATCCTCTATGGATGTGGCTCTAGAAGCCTTGACCGGAGATTCTTCATGAAAGCAGATTCCTTTCAGGAATATTGGCTTGCCGTTTAGAAGGATATCAGGTCCTGCGACACGGATATCCCTGAACCCGATTTCTTCCGTTATACGGTCGGTACCGGATGTGAGATTAACGTTGTACAGTTTCGGATTTTCCGGCGACCATAGCTGTAATTTTTTAGCTTTTACCGAGAATTCAGCGTAACCGTCTGCATCCGTAATGACCGAATGTTTAAGTTTTATTTCCGGAATCGATAACTCGACAGTCTGAGAATTCGCGGAACCATCCAACTGTATCCACCCTTCGATTGTTTCATAATTATCTTTCGATAACTGTATGAAGTAATCTTTTATGAATGTTTCAGGAGTCTCTATGATATTCACGTCTCGTGTTATACCTCCGTAATTCAGCCAGTCGTAGCCCTTTGCAGGAATACCGTCCGCACGCCGTTCATTATTGACGCGTACGATAATCGTGTTTTTACCTGGTTTTATTTTATCCGTTATTTCAAACTGGAACGGTGTGAATCCGCCTTCGTGCGCACCTATAAGTTCGCTGTTGAGCCAAACGTTCGAAATATAATTCGCAGCACCGAAGTGTAAGAACACTCTCGTATTCTCCTTGGATTCGTAGTTTATAATCCTTTTGTACCAAACCGTCCCTTCAAAGAATTTCAGTTCAGGTAGCTGGGTGTTAAAATCTCCGGGAACATCCAACTGCAGACCGTCAAAAGAATATTCGTAAAAATCGGTTTTACCTGTCGGTGTTTTATCCTTCCATATTGCCGCCCAGGAACCGATACCGAAGTCTACGGGATCGATTATGGCCATCCATTTACCGCTTAACGGAATTGGCTGCCGTCCGTCGATATTGGTCATAAAATCCGGAGAACTAAACCCATTGCGTCCAGATTCCGCTTCTGCTTTATCCTCCTGCATCTGTCCCTGAGCAAACACAGAAACGGAGACTAACACCCCTAAAAATAACCCTGCAATTTTTTTCATGATATAATTTGTCATACTTTTATCTATAATTTACCAAAGTTCAGTAAGATTTTATATCAGTTTTATCCTTTTGTCGTTAATAATATTTATCTCTTCTCCTTTAACCCTGATCATAGGTGTGTTGCCACAAAATGATTTAATAGTTGCAGAAACAAGTTCGCCATCGTTCCACTCCATATCTATTTCATAGTTACCCCTTGCTCTGAGTCCTGAAACCTTACCGGAATGCCAATCGGTAGGCAAAGCAGGCAGAATATCGATATAACCTGTGTGGCTCTGCAAAAGCATTTCCGCAAGACCTCCGAAGGGAGTATCGTACATTACAGGGTAGTTAGTCTTCAGTGCTTTTAAACATTCGTCGCCGTCCAATAGACGCGCCCACATTCCTGCCTTATCCGGATGGTATCCTCCGCTTGCTCTTAACTCCAGCGATACTCGTGCGGCATAGAACAGTTCCGGTGTCTTTTCTTTAGTTATCTGGCTAAGAGGCCATACCGATATCAAATGAGATGCATGTCGGTGGTGCGGTTCGAATTCTTCGAATTCCTGCGAATATTCCAACAATTGCCCTTTCGACCCTATCTTATATGGCGCAAGCCGTGCATAGGCATTTTCTATTTCTTTCCTAAATTCGGGATCCGCATTCAAAATCCCGCATGCTTCCATGCAATGTTCGAACAATTCGCTGACAAACGCTATGTCGGCAGTACAACCGATATCTACACTTAGACGGTTGCCTTGGTTATCCAGAAAGGAATTTTCTGGGGAAGTAGAAGGCGCCGTAGCCAAATATCCGTCCTGATTCTCGATAAGCAGGTCCAGACAGAATAAAGCTGCCCCTTTTAAAAGCGGATATGCTGTCTCGCGGAGATAGGTTTCGTCCTGCCCATAGGCATATCTCTCCCATACATGTTGACATAACCATACTCCTCCCATGGGCCATACCGACCAGCAAGGGCGTCCGGTTGCCATAGTGGTCTTGGCCCATACATCGGAATTATGATGCGCCACCCATCCGCGGAATCCGTATTGCAATTCGGCAGTTTCACGTCCATTAATGGCGAGAGCCTCGGTGAATCGTATCAACGGAGCCACTGCTTCGGGAATATTACCGGTTTCCGCTAATACATAATATTTCTGAGGATTTTCGTTCAACGTAAAATTAGAGGCATAATGCGGTAAGACATCCCTGTTCCATATACCTTGCTCATTCCGTGGAACAATACTGCCTTCGCGTGAACAGGCCAGCAGATTATATCTGGCCCACTGATAGGCTTTTGCATATTTGTTTTCTTTGTCGCCGTTTATTTCTACATATACTCTGCGGAATAAAGGTTGATAATCATTTACGTGGTCAGCGTACAGCTTTTTATATCCTTTCCGAACCGCATCGTCCAAATGTTTGCATACAACAGCAGAGCAATCCTGTCCGTCAGTGAATGGAACAATCCGTGCTCCGGCATATTCGGTAGCGGAAGAAAAAATCAGCACTGCCTCGTCAGAATTACATACGGATAACGAATCTCCGTGCCGGACCACTTCCCCTTTAACCGGTATTATTTTCAGACGGGATTCGAAGCCGGTTCCGATATTGGGATCCCATTCAGCATACGACTTCGGTTTAACGAACTTAGGAGCACGGCCACATACAACTATTTCGCTCCCGGTTTCCACGGAATACGTCCCCTGTAACTGAGTATCCATTGAAGCGGTAAAATTTACGGAACCTTTACGGTCGGCAAATATATGCATTACTATTACCTGGTCGGGATAGCTGGCAAATATTTCACGGGTGTAGTTCACTCCGTCGACATTATATTTTACCGTAATGACCGCATTGTCCAGATTTAACTCCCGACTGTAATCGGTATATATGATATCTTTACTGAAATCAAGATATATGTTACCCAAAGGTTGGTAGGACTGATTGTCATGCGATGATAACCCTTCCGATAATTTTTGAGCTTTGTAAAAATCGCCTTCGACCAATGCGTCCCTTATTTCCCGTATCCGGTCCTTAACAGAAGGGGCGTTATCATCTCCAGGCATGCCTGACCATAATGTTGCGTCGTTCAGGTTTATAATTTTCTTGTTGACATTTCCGTATATCTTGGCACCTAAACGTCCGTTGCCGATGGGTAATGCCGCCTCAAATCGTTCAATAGGCGTAGGTTGAGTGTAAACGAGCCTGAGTATATATTTATCATCCTTTTCCGTTCTTGAACATGAAATCATAAAGTATAGCAAAACAGTGAATACTATCAGATATGAATTAGCTTTACACCTCATTTATAATGTTTTATTTTAATATCCTCAATGCTGTCTGCCGGATTACCCACCCCACATTCTTCCCAAACCATTAAGCCTAAAACAGGAATAGGATATATGACTGTCGGGAACTATAATTTATTCATGCAATATGCGACCAAATCCGTATTTTCCTTATTACAAAGTTATTTCCGAGGTTTGGTACATTTTGTAACTAAATCGATCAAAACTTATACTTTATCGACATATTTAAGAATATTGATTAAAATTCATTATTACGGATAGATAGGAAGTAATAAGATTATTTAG
>JAJQEF010000010.1 GCA_021201795.1 Rikenellaceae bacterium | reverse complement strand
AACTGGAAAATATCGCCGACGGAATGTCCGGATTACCTTATATTATACGGATAGTTAGGGATTACTGAAAAACAATTAAGTATGGAACTCTGAAATCAATTAAATCCAAAGGCATCACTAAAGTCCGTCATTTTCTGAAACGCTAACAGGGATTTACATATTGGTTAAATGTCTTTTACAATATTTAATAGCTTAAAATATGTTAATAAATAATTACTTTAAATTATTGCAAAATATTAATTAAAATATCTATCTTTGAAAATATGGTATAATCTGACTGGGAAATAAGTAAATAAATATGAAGAAAGATACTCTGCTGGAAAGTTTTAAGGGTAATGAATCCCTTTTTTTAAATCATTTCGTGATAAAATGACGAGGCTTGTTCGGGATCTTTTAAGGGCAGAAAATATTAGTTATCATCAAATAGATTCCCGGGTAAAAGCTGTTTCCAGTCTTTCTAAAAAAATAGACAGTAAAAATAATAAATACACTGATCTCAGCCAAATAACGGATCTTGTCGGAATCCGGATAATAACCTACCTGGGAAGCGAAGTCGATTTGGTCAATGACGTCCTGACCAAGGAATTTACAATAGATACTAAAAATTCCATAGATAAAAGGGAGCTCGAGACAAATGTATTCGGATACAGGTCTCTTCATCTGATCGTTTCGCTGGATGATGGAAGATGTAAACTGGCTGAATATAAACAGTATGTCGATTTAAAATGCGAGATTCAGATCAGATCTATTTTACAGCATGCCTGGG
Organism: Rikenellaceae bacterium; assembly: GCA_021201795.1. Lineage (GTDB taxonomy): Bacteria > Bacteroidota > Bacteroidia > Bacteroidales > Rikenellaceae > JAJBUQ01. The sequence continues at coordinate 46,634 of JAJQEF010000010.1, read as the reverse complement.
CTGAAATAGAACACGATCTCGGCTATAAAAGCGCTTTATCCGTACCGCAGAACTATACCCGTAGTTTTAACAGACTGGCCGCTCTTCTGGAATCGGCAGACATTGAGTTCGTAAGGCTTAAAAAAGAATTGATGGAATATGAAGGTAGTGTCGGTGAATTAATACAAGATACTCCTGAAGATGATCTCTCCAATATTTCATAAAGACAAATGAGATACTGAAGAATACAATTGAAATTTTTAATAAGGAATTGGAAGTTGAATTTACCAGTAATTCCGATATAGACTACATTGTAAGATCGTGTGAGTTGTTCAACCTTAAAACTATTGGTGAATTATCCGAAGTCATTGAACAAGAGGAAAAAACTTTTTATGAATTCGTAAATATTTTCACCGGTCACTTAAAGAAAGACGGTAAAATGACTATGGCCGACAATATTTCTATCTTCTATTTTATGCATTACCTGGCCAGTAAAACCGAAGACCCCGATTTTATGCATAAATACTTTACATTGGGAAATATGATTGATGATGAAGACGTAATAACCCAATTCATTTCAATTTACAAAAATGCCGTACGGAAAGTAAATGCATCGGCATAATTTCCAGATAGTCCGTTTTATTCCTTATTTATCAGCCGTAAAACGTATTTGGGCACAGTTGCGTTTTTATTTCAAAGGATAAGAAAATTGCGCTCGTTTACATTTTATTCTATAAAAATAGCCTTATCGTAAAAAATAAGGCATAATTTTATAATACCTTACCAAAAATTATTACATTCGCGGTTTGAAATCACAATATTAGGGTTCAGGGCCCGGTTTAATTATATGAAAAACATGTTCCATATATCTGTAAGGATCGAGCGTCGACGACGGTAGTTTTTCGGTTACGTACCGGAATCAGATTTTGTATACCGTTGTATTTACCTTTAATTTTTTCATATAAACCATAATGACAATCAACGATTTTGATGTAATTGTAGCTTCTGAGGAACACGTCGGTTTCGCCCAGGAGATAACCGATGAAATGGCAAGTTCCGCAAAGGCGCGCGGTACCGGTATCGCACGACGTTCGCCGGACTATGTGGCCAGCAAAATGCGGGAAGGCAAAGCGGTGATAGCATTCCATAAGGACGGACGTTGGGCAGGGTTCAGTTACATAGAGAGCTGGGGACACGGGAAATACGTTGCCAACTCAGGGCTTATCATCAATCCCGAATTCAGGAAGCTGGGGCTTGCGAGAGCTATCAAGATAAAAACGTTCTTCCTGTCGAGACAGAAGTTTCCGGATGCGAAGCTGTTCGGTTTGACCACGGGGCTGCCTGTTATGAAGATAAATTCGGAGATAGGGTACAGACCGGTGGTATACCTTGAACTTACGGATGACGACAGCTTCTGGAAGGGCTGCGAAAGTTGCGTGAATTACGCTATTCTCCAAAGTAAGGATCGGAAAAACTGTCTTTGTACGGCGATGCTTTTCGATCCGGAAGTGGATGTTCCCAAGGTACCGGAGCCGGATGATGTCAGGATCAGTGAATAATCTAAAAATAAAGATATGAGTAAAAAAGTAGTTTTGGCTTTCAGTGGAGGATTGGATACATCTTACTGCGCTGTTTATCTCGCTAAGGAAATGGGACTAGAGGTGCATGCCGCGCTTGCGAACACTGGTGGATTCTCTAAAGAAGAACTCGAAAAAATAGAACAACGTGCGTGGGCGCTCGGAGTTAAAAGCTATGTCTGTCTCGACGTATCGCAGGAATATTACGAGCAGAGTATCAAATATATGATATTCGGCAACGTCTTGAAGAACGGCACGTACCCTATATCGGTCAGTTCGGAACGTATCTCGCAGGCTACGGCGATAGCTGAATACGCCTTGAAATTAGATGCGGATTATATCTGCCATGGTTCGACCGGAGCAGGTAACGATCAGGTAAGGTTTGATATGATCTTCGAGATCATCGCACCGAAGATCGAAGTTATAGCACTTATCCGTGAGAAGAGATTGTCGCGCGAAGAGGAGATCGAATATCTGAGGAAGAACGGTGTAGACTTCGACTTCAAAAAAGCAGAATACTCTATCAATCAGGGTATTTGGGGGACTTCAGTTGGTGGCAAAGAGACGCTTACTTCTTCCGAAACCCTTCCCGAAGAGGCATATCCGTCGCAGTTGAAAGAAACTACGCCTAAACGCGTGAAGCTCACGTTCGAGAAGGGCGAGATGGTCGCTATAGACGGAGTTCGCTATGACGACCGCGTCAAAGGAATACAGGAGCTTCAGAAGATTGCCGCGCCTTACGCAATAGGACGCGATATGCATGTGGGCGATACTATAATCGGTATCAAAGGACGTGTAGGATTCGAAGCCGCTGCGCCTATGATTATAATTAAATCGCACCATACGCTTGAGAAGCACACGCTTACCAAATGGCAGTTGTTCTGGAAGGATCAGATATCCGCGTTCTACGGTAACTATCTGCATGAGGGACAGTACTACGATCCGGTTATGAGGGATATTGAGGCGATGCTCGACAGCAGCCAGAAGTACGTATCCGGAGATGTTATAGTGGAATTACTTCCGTATAGATTCGTTGTCGTAGGCATAGAGAGCGAACACGACCTTATGTCGAGCAGATTCGGTTCTTACGGCGAAATGATGGCGGACTGGACAGGAGAAGACGTCAAAGGATTCACGAAGATATTCGGCAACCAGGTGGCAATGCACAGGAAGATAAACGGAGGCGAATAGTTATGGCTAAAATAAAAGCAGGAATAATCGGAGGGGCAGGTTATACCGGAGGAGAAGCTATCCGCATTCTTATCAATCATCCTGATGTGGAACTCGCTTACGTTCAGAGTACGAGCAATGCAGGCAATCCGCTCTGGTCGGTACATACCGATCTGTTGGGCGATACGGATATGAAATTCACGGATAAATTCTCGCCCGATGTTAACGTTATCTTCATTTGTGCAGGACATAATGCCGCGCGTAAATTCATAGAAGAGAACGATATCCCTGCCGGAATGAAGATCGTGGACCTCAGTCAGGATTTCCGCCTTCACGACAAATCGGAAATTAAAGGACGCAAGTTCGTATACGGACTCCCTGAATTTAATAGAGATGCTATCAAGAAGGCCGATTCCATTGCCAATCCGGGATGCTTTGCAACATGCCTTCAATTAGGGATGCTTCCTCTTGCTGCGAACGGACTGCTTAAGGGTGACGTTCATGTTACCGCGACCACCGGGTCGACCGGAGCAGGGCAGGCATTATCCGCAACGACTCACTTTACATGGAGGGCGAACAATATGTCGGTCTACAAGGCATTCGAGCATCAGCACCTTAACGAGATAGGCGAGACCATAAAAACGTTTCAGAATAACTTCCTGAACGATATTAATTTTATCCCTTACCGCGGAGACTTTACACGCGGCATTATTGCTTCGATTTATACCGACTGCGAAAAGAGTGCGGAAGAGATAAAAGAAATTTACGAAAATTATTATAAAGATGCCGCGTTCACCCATGTGAGCGGTAAGAATACAAACCTCAAACAGGTCGTTAATACCAACAAATGTCTGGTTTACACCGAGAAACACGGAGATAAAGTAATGATCATAAGCATTATCGACAACCTCCTTAAAGGTGCGAGCGGACAGGCAGTGCAGAACATGAACCTGATGTTCGGACTCGACGAGAAGGCAGGTTTGAGACTTAAAGCTGCGGCATTTTAAAAAGTTACGATTATGAAAATGTTCGATGTATACCCGCTGTACGATATTGATATAGTAAAAGCGGAAGGATCATATGTATGGGATTCGAACGGAACCAAATACCTCGATATGTATGGCGGTCATGCCGTTATATCCGTGGGCCATACAAATCCGCATTACGTGGAGATGGTGACGGACCAGATAAAAAATATAGGGTTCTATTCGAATTCAGTCATCATTTCACAACAAAAAGAACTGGCCGAAAAATTAGGGAGACTGTCCGGCAAGGAAAAATACCAGCTGTTCTTGTGCAATTCAGGGGCGGAGGCTAATGAGAACGCTCTTAAACTTGCTTCGTTCTACAACGGAAGAAAGAAGGTAATAGCGTTTGACAAAGCGTTTCACGGACGTACATCACTCGCTGTTGCCGTTACGGACAATCCGGGTATTGTGGCGCCGGTGAATAAGACGGACAACGTGATATTTCTGCCACTGAACGATAAAAACGCTTTGGAAAAAGCATTTGCGGAGAATGAAATATGTGCGGTGATTACCGAAGGGATACAAGGGGTAGGAGGAATCCGGGTCGCGGATGACGACTTCCTTGTGAAGATACGTGAACTCTGCGATAGATACGACGCAGTATATATCGCGGACAGCGTCCAATGCGGATGCGGACGGAGCGGTAAATACTTCTCTCACGACTGGGCAGGCGTGGATGCGGATATATATACTATGGCCAAAGGTATAGGCAACGGGTTTCCTGTCGGAGCTATAGCGATAAGTCCTAAATTCGAAGCTAAATACGGTATGCTCGGAACTACGTTTGGAGGAAACCATCTCGCATGCGTTGCAGCTATCGCCGTAGCGGACGAGATGCTCGAAAAGAATCTTATCCGGAATGCCGAAGAGATGGGCGACTACCTGATGTCCGAACTGAAAAAAATTCCTGGAATCAAGGACGTAAGAGGCAAAGGTCTTATGATAGGAATAGAGATGGATTACGATACCGCTGCCTTACGCAAGAAGTTATTGTTCGAGGAGAAAATATTTGTAGGTTCCGCTGGCAACAAGAATGTGATACGTCTTCTTCCCGCGCTGAACATAACTAAAGAACATGCGGATACATTCCTTAACGCCTTCCGTAAGTTGTTGACAGAATAATGTCGATAATTGTAAGGATTGTAGATAACCGGTTCATAAACCAATAGAAAACTGTCGGTAACGATGTTGAAAATATTTAAAATAGGCGGAAACGTTGTTGATAACCCTGAAAAACTCGACAAGTTTTTAACAGACTTCTCGACAATCGAGGGAAAAAAGATTCTTGTTCACGGAGGGGGCAAGATCGCTACCCCCGTGTCAAAAGCTCTGGGCATAGAGACCACCATGATTAATGGTAGGCGCGTGACGGATGGCGAGACGCTGAAGGTCGTGACGATGGTTTATGCGGGACTTATCAATAAAACAATTGTCAGTAAACTTCAGAAGCTCGGAACTAACTCAATAGGATTGTGCGGAGCTGACGGTAAATTTATCGTTTCGAGAAAACGTTCTGCGGAGCCTGTGGATTACGGATTCGTAGGCGATCCCGATGTGGATAAATTCGGTGTGGACACGGCACAGAGGCTTATCGATAACGGTTTTAATATCGTAGTAGCGCCTATTACCTACTCGGAAGAAGGAGATTTGCTGAATACCAATGCGGATACGGTTGCACAGACCATTGCGCTTGGAATGTCGAAAATATACGATACGGAACTTATTTATTGCTTCGAGAAACCCGGCGTATTGATGGATGTGGACGACGATTCTTCGGTGATAAAGTCTATAACTCCGGAATACTTTGAACAGCTTAAAACGGACAGTGTTGTTGCGGATGGAATGTTACCCAAAATCGAGAATGCTATAAGAGCCGTGAGAGGCGGGGTTAAAAGTGTGGTTATATGTAGTTCGGACTGCATAAAACGGGAAGGTTACGGAGGTACTGTGATAACAGAATAATAATTCTAAATATAATGACACCCTTGACTGGCAACGGTCAAGGGTGTCAATTATTAATATTCAATTAGGAACGAATCAGGAATTAAAATCTTTTATAGTTTTGTTCTAAATCAAAAACTATTAAACTTAACGATGAGAAAACCGATAGTCTTTACACTAATTACGATTTTATTTTTCTGCGCCTGTTCCGGAAATAATAAAAAAACTGATAAAAACGAACCTATTACAAATGCGATAGTCAGCGGGGTTGCGTGGTTCGATAAAGACGGGAACGAAGTCAGCGCTCACGGCGCAAGTATTATAAAGGAAGGCAGTAAATTTTATCTTTTCGGGGAATTTCATTCGGATACCAGTAATGCATTTAACGGTTTTTCGTGTTATTCATCTACCGATCTGGTTAACTGGAATTTCGAACGGATCGTTTTGCCTGTACAAAGGACCGGGCTGCTTGGTCCTCAGCGCGTGGGAGAGAGAGTTAAAGTAATGAAATGCCCGTCTACCGGAGAGTTCGTAATGTTTATGCATTGCGATAATATGCAGTACAGGGATCCCCATATCGGATATGCGACCAGTAAAAAAATAGACGGTGAATATAAGTTTCATGGTCCGGTTCTTTTCAACGGAGATACTATAAAAAAGTGGGATATGGGAACCTTCCAGGATGACGACGGAACGGGATATCTTTTGATTCATCATGGGGACATTTTTAAACTATCGAAAGATTACAGGTCCGTAGTGGAACATGTGGTTACCGGGGTCAAAAATGGCGAGTCTCCGACAATATTCAAGCATGACAGCGTATATTACTGGCTCACTTCACAAACTACCAGTTGGGAGAGGAACGATAACTTCTATCAAACTGAGGATTCTCTTGCAGGACCATGGTCGGACCAGAAATTAATTGCTCCCGAAGGTACCCTTACATGGAACTCCCAATGTACTTACGTTCTTCCTATATATGGAGAGACGGATACTACCTATATGTTCATGGGAGACAGATGGTCGTTCCCGAGGCAAAACTCTGCTGCTACTTATGTATGGCAGCCCATAACCATTAAGAACGGACAAATATCCATTCCTGAATTCAATAGTATGTGGGCTATAGATTTTCAAAGCGGAAGCTGGTATGTTGTAGACAATAATATGGACAAAGTTCCTGATTCTAAAATAAAATTCGAGGGAGAATGGAACAGAGAAAAAGGACGATACAGATCCAATGAAAACGGTGCGGTACTTAGTTATGAATTTACAGGTAAGCAGGTTGCGCTGGAAGGTATCGGCGACAATACCGGAGGTTATGCGAGAATCGAGGTTACGGACACCAGGGGAAATGTCGTGGGGTCTACCTTTGTCGATTTTTACTGTAAATATGAAGAACAGTCTTTAAAATTCAGGAGTCCGGTATTGAGAGAAGGTAATTATAAGATTTCAGTTGAAGTATGGGGGCAGAACTGGGAATTCTTCGATAAAAAAGGAAACCGGTTCGGTAGTGAAGATTATAACGTAACTGTTACGGGAATATACACTTTATAATTCAATAACAAATAAAAGGATCGTTTACCCGATCCTTTTATTTTGTTTTATTTTCTTTTGCGGATTCTTTCTCCAATGCTGCGTAGTATTTGCACCATTCTTTTATTCCACACTCTTTACATTTAGGATTGCGTGCAGTACATACATATCGTCCGTGAAGAATAAGCCAGTGGTGAGCAACGGAAAGAAGTTCCTTAGGAATATTCTCGCTGAGCTGTTTCTCTGTTTGAAGGGGATTCTTTGCGTTGACCGTTAGCCCTATCCTTGCGGAGACCCGGAATACATGTGTGTCCACAGCCATTACATTCTTCCCGAAAATAACGGCACCTACCACGTTTGCAGTCTTCCTGCCGACGCCAGGAAGTGTTTGCAGAAGATCGATATCTCCCGGAACTTCGCCGTTGAAATCCGCCACGAGTTTTTTTGCCATAGCGGCAAGATTCTTTGCTTTATTATTCGGATAGGAAATACTTTTGATATACGGATAAATATCCTCCGCTTCTGCTTCCGCCATCGATTGCGGAGTCGGGAAACGGTCGAGCAAAGCCGGAGTAGTCATGTTTACCCTTTTATCCGTACACTGGGCCGATAGAATTACGGCGACGAGCAACTGATAGGGATTGTTGTAATGGAGTTCAGTGTCCGGTGAAGGCATATTTTTCGAGAACCAATCAATCACTCCTTTGTATCTCTCAGACTTTTTCATTTTTTCTTTCTTTTTTTGGAAGGGAACGCTCTTCTGCTAAAATGAGTATTGACCCAACGCGGAAATATTATTGCCCCGATTACAAGATACGGATAATATGTTACCATTCTCCAAACTACGGCAGTTAAAGTTGCTGCTGCGTTTTGTAGATCAGGAGTAACAGGTATGAGATCCCCACAAAATACTGTGAATATATATTCAGCAAAACCGCTTCCTCCAGGGGTCGGCATTATAAGCATCATTATCCACATGACCAGCTGCCGGGCGAATAAAAGAAGCTGGTCGCCGTACCCGAAAAATGCAAAGATGATAGCGTTGGCAACCAGATAACGCGAACTCCATGAAAGGAATGTTGCAGCGACTGATTTCACCCAGAAACCGAATCCGCGTTTTTTTATCTCTTTCGAGCTCAGTATTATGTCGGTGCCTATATTGTTAACCGAACGGTACCACCTTCTGAGAAACCTTATTTTGAATATTCTCAACAGCATCCATTTGAGTCCGCGCGGATTTATAAAAAGTCCGTAACTCAATATGATAGTATAGACGAGCTTCAATGAATAACCTATAAGGGCGATTGTCATCAGACCTACGGCGAAGCTATGTTCCGTAAGGTTGTGGAGATCGAATAAGTTCGACTGTCCCACAACGAGGACGATCAGTGGGAACATAATGATAAAATACAGTTCGTCGAAGAACGATGTAAGCATTACTATCGCCGAACTCCTTCCTACGCTAATACCTTCTTTATGGACATATACTATGGCCACGCTGGTTCCTCCCACGGCGGAAGGCGTGATTGCCGATGTAAATTCCCACAGCATTATTATATGGCAGGCCTTGATCCAGCTAAGTTCGTTGTTACTCAATACTCTAAGTCGAATGATATAGCAGAAATCCCTGAAGAACATAAATAAAAATGCAACGATCAGCCATAAAATCACTTTTATGGAGAAATCCATTACACTGAAGACTTCCGGATTGAAATCTTTATAGAACATGTATCCCACGACAGCGAGCCCTATTATTATAGGATAAATGGCATTAGATGTTTTTATTTTTCCAACCGGGTCTCTTCCTGCCATTTTTACTGGGGTATGAATATGTAGGTTATGGTTCCGTTTTGCCTCTCAGGCGCATCCGAACTTACGTTGAACCTTGTTCTTGCAGCTGCCTTTGAAGCCATTTCCACCAGGCAGGGATCGGAACTGCTGATACGGTCTGTGGACGATGTTATAACGACACCGTTCCTGTTAACCGTAATATTTATTACTACCATTCCTCCGCCTTCACACTGATAAGCAGGCACGGGGAGTGACGTGTCGTTTCTTCCCGGGAGATCGTAAGATACGGTAACGCTTCCCTGTACACGGGATCTTTCGACTGTTTCAGTATTGCCCGAAGGTGCTTCCTGGCTTCTGTTAAGTATATTGTCCGCTTCCTGAAGGCCTTGCTCGTAGGATTCGCGGGATGAGTTGAGTTTATCTTCCAATGCTTTGGCTTCGTCGTATATCTGTGAAGCCTGGGAATTTCTTGCATCCCTGAGGCCGGCGTCGAGCTGTGCATTTTCATTCGACGCAAGATTTCTTACATCGCGAAAATACTCCCGGTTCATCATTCGTTCGAACTCGGATAGTTCGTTATCTTCGACTTGGGACAACTCCATATCCTCTATCACCGAGATATCGACCATTATTCCCTGAACCGTTTCGGTATTTCCGATAACTATCTTGGCTGTTACCAGCGAGATTCCGAAAACAAGGTATATGATCAGGGTAACAAGTATTCCAGCGCGGTGTTCATAGATCCATGACGGCCAGTCTTCATGTTTTTTCTTTTCGAAAGGAAGTCTGAATTCTTCCTTTTTGATATCCTTATTTTCCAATCGAAAAATCCTTAATTTACATGAATTAAATACAAAAGTTGCACAAAATTAAGATATCTTTGAAAAAAATAATAATTTTGCCGTTAAAATAACGTTAATATTGAACTTAAAGTATTTTTATGTCTAAAAAACAGATGACGCTTGCCCGCACGTTAAAGTTCCATGGCAAAGGGTTGCATACGGGCATTAAGGTAGAAATGACCGTTAATCCTGCGGAAGAAAATACGGGAATATGTTTCCGGAGAAAAGATATAGAAGGAGAACCTGTCATTGAAGCTATTGCTGATTATGTGACGGATACATCCAGAGGAACGACGATAGAAAAGGGCGGAGTAAAAATACACACCATAGAACATATAATGGCCGGATTATGGGGATGCGGAGTAGATAATGCCGTTATCGACCTTAACGGAGAAGAGGTGCCTATCATGGACGGTTCTTCAAGGGAGTATGTTGAGGCTGTGATGGAAGCAGGTCTCGTGGAGCAGAATGCGGACAGGGTATTCTTTAACGTTACTGAAAAAATACATTACGAAATACCGGAAAAGGGAGTTTCAGTGGAAGTTTTTCCGGATGATCATTTCAGTATTAATTTGAATATCGATTATGGGTCGAGGGTTCTCGGCAATCAATACGCGCGTCTCGAGAATATAGGCGACTTCCCTGTACAGATATCACCGTGCAGAACTTTTGTTTTTTTACATGAGTTAGAACCGTTGCTGAAAAATAATCTCATTAAAGGAGGTGACCTTGATAACGCTATAATAATCGTAGAGAACGAACTTCCTTCGGAAGAAATAAACCGTTTGAAAAAACTCTTCAACAAGGAAGATATAAGCGTGGGGTCGAGCGGTTATCTCAATAATCTCGAACTACGATTCGCAAATGAGCCTGCAAGACATAAACTGCTGGATATGATCGGTGACATGGCACTTGTGGGAATGCGTATCAACGGTAAGGTCATAGCAAATAAGCCGGGACACTTCGCGAATACAGAACTTGCGAAAATGATCCGTAAAACCATAAAAAAGAATCAGAGTAAACCACACTATCGATATGATCCTAACGTGGATCCCGTATACGATATAAATCAGATAAAAGGCATTCTTCCTCACCGACCGCCGTTTTTGTTAGTGGATAGAATCATCCATATCGACGCGGGCAGCGTTGCCGGTGTGAAGAATGTAACCATGAACGAACCGTTCTTCGTGGGGCACTTCCCTCAGGAACCTGTAATGCCAGGTGTGCTGATCGTTGAAGCTATGGCCCAGTGCGGAGGTATTCTTGCATTGCACAATATAGGAGATACTGAGAATTACTCCACATATTTTATGAAAATCGATGGGGTTAAATTCAAGAGGAAAGTCGTTCCGGGCGATACGCTTTTATTCGAACTTAAACTGACGGAGCCTATACGCAGGGGAATAGTGATGATGGAGGCTAAGGCTTATGTAGGGGATCAGCTTGTAACGGAAGCATTCCTTATGGCACAGGTCGCTAAAAATAAAAAATGATAAAACTATGATAGACACTATGGCCCGGGTTCATCCCGATGCAAAAATTGGTAATAACGTCACTATCGAGCCCTTTGCTTATGTTGCAGCCGATGTAGTTATCGGAGACGGATGCTGGATAGGTCCCGGAGCAGTTATTCTAGACGGAGCCAGAATCGGTAAAAACTGTAAAATACATTCTTCCGCTGTTATATCGGGGATTCCGCAAGACCTGAAATTTAAAGGTGAGAAGACTTACGTGGAAATCGGGGATAATAATACCGTAAGAGAATGCGCTACTATAAACCGTGGTACCGCTGCAAAAGGAAAAACAGCAATAGGGGATAATAATCTCATTATGGCATACGTTCATATAGGACATGATTGCGTAGTAGGTAATTATTGTGTTCTTGTCAATAGGGTATCGCTTGCCGGTGAGGTCGAAATAGGAGACTGGGCTATTTTGGGAGGACACACCGCAGTGCATCAATTTTGCCGTGTAGGATCGCATGCGATGACAAGCGGAGGCTCTCTCGTAGGGAAGGATATTCCTCCGTATGTTAAAGCCGGACATTATCCTGTATCGTTTGTCGGAGCTAATTTTATCGGATTGCGGCGAAGAGGATTCAATTCTGAAAAAATCGCGGAGATACAGGATGTCTTACGTATAATTTTCCAAAGCGGAATGCTCTACTCAAAGGCTTGCGACCTTGTCGAAGCAGAAGTGCCGCAGAGTCCTGAAAGGGATGAAATCATCGAATTTATAAGAAGCTCTCGAAGAGGGATACTTAAACCGTACAATCCTCAGAAAAAAGATGACGATACGGAATAGTTACGATTTCTTAATCAATAAATTATAATTGTTTATTTTGAAAAAATATAAAAATATAGTATCTTTGTGACCGGAAACGGTAAAAGAGCAGGGGACTTATGTCCCCTGTTTTATTAACCGTACTGAAAATGACGGATATACGGAATGATAGATGTTGAAAAAATTCGTAAAATTACCGAAGACTTCGTAGAAGGAACGGATATGTTTGTCGTGGATATAAAATGTTCTCCGACTAATGTCGTGGATGTGGTTCTGGATAGTGAATCTTCTGTATCTATCGATAAATGCGTCGAATTGAGCAGGGAAGTCAATTCCCGGTTCGACAGGGATGTCGAGGATTTTGAACTCACTGTGAGTTCTGCTGGTATCGGGCAGCCGTTCCGCCATCCGAAGCAATATATCAAGGCTTTGGGAAAGGATGTAGAGATCGTTCTTAAAAACGGTATCAAATATGAAGGTAGGCTGACGGATGTCGGAGATGACGAGCTTGAGATCGAATATCAGGAAAAACAACTTATCGAAGGTAAAAAGAGAAAACAACTTATTTCCGTCAACAAAAGAATAGGAATAAACGATATAAAATCGACTATACAGTTACTTAGGTTTAAATAATAATATAAAATGTCCGCCATATCGGCGTTAAATGAATATAAACAATGGATAATCTGAATCTTATAGGCACTTTTGCAGAGTTTAAAGAGCTTAAGAATATAGATAAGGCAACCATGGTCGGTGTGCTCGAAGATGTTTTCAGGCATCTTATTGCCAAGACTTATGAATCGGACGAGAATTTCGATATTATAATAAATCCGGACAAAGGGGACCTTGAAATATGGCGGAACAGGATCGTTGTTGAAGATGGACAGGTTGAAAATCCGAATGCTGAAATTTCCTTGTCCGATGCGAAGAAAATGGATGCGACTTACGAAGTGGGTGAAGAAGTTGCCGAAGAAATCAAATTGTCTTCTTTCGGAAGACGTTCGGTTTTATCGTTAAGACAGAATCTTGCTGCGCGTATCATGGACCTCGAGAAGGCCAATTTATATAACATATACAAAGAAAAGGTAGGAGAGATCATCACAGGGGAAGTATATCAGGTATGGAAAAAAGAAGTACTTGTCCTCGACGACGAAGGAAACGAGCTGGTTCTGCCGAAATCGGAACAGATACCTACGGACTTCTTCAGGAAAGGAGACAGTATCAGGGCGATAGTCTATAAGGTAGAAATGAAAAACAACAGTCCTCTTATCATTCTTTCCCGTACTGCTCCGGAATTCCTTGAAAGATTATTCGAACTCGAGGTGCCTGAAATATTCGACGGACTTATAACCATAAAGAAAATTGTAAGGATACCCGGTGAAAGAGCTAAGGTTGCAGTGGAATCCTATGATGAAAGGGTCGATCCTGTAGGAGCATGCGTAGGAGTAAAAGGTTCGCGTATTTATTCTATTGTAAAAGAACTGAGGAATGAAAATATAGATGTGGCGAATTATACTTCCAATCCTCAACTTTTAATACAGAGGGCCCTCAATCCTGCGAAGGTTTCTTCTATCGAATTAAATGAAGAGACCAAGACCGCTGCTGTTTATCTGAAACCTAATGAGGTATCACTTGCGATAGGTAAAGGCGGTTTGAATATAAGGTTGGCGAGCATGCTCACAGGTTACGATATCGATGTTTACAGGGAATTTGAAGAGGAAGATGTTGATCTGGATGAATTCTCTGACGAGATCGATCAGTGGATCATCGACCAGTTTAAGTCGATAGGCTGCGATACGGCTAAAAGCGTACTGGAGTATGATCCCGACGATCTTGCGAAACGTACCGACTTGGAAGAGGAAACAATTAAGGAAGTTATCGATATTCTGAAATCTGAATTCGAATAGTTATGGAATAACCGATCGTTTCCGCTCTTAAACATTATCCGGTACTCCGGATATGATACGAAAAGAAAATAAAGACAGCCGAAAATATTATTGAATATGGCAATGAAAGAACAGAAACTCAGACTCAATAAAGTTGCACGGGAATTTAAAGTGGGACAGTCTACAATAGTGGAATTTCTGGAGAAAAAAGGAATAAATATTGAAAATTCTCCGAGTTCGATTGTGGACAGTAACATGTATGGAATTCTGGAGAAGGAGTTTGGAGGAAAAGAAATAGAACGTGTAGACATCAGAGAGAAGATAAAACAAAAGCATGAAACGGTATCGCTCGAAGGCAAGACCAAAGAGGTTCCGGTTAATGAAGATATCGATTTCGGCAATGAAGTTATTATAAAGAGCGGTAATACCATAATAGGCGATACTTCTGTTATCAAAGGTCCTAAAATTGTAGGAAAGATTAATATCCCATATAAAAACAAACCGAAAAAACAGGAACCTGCACCGGTTCGCCAGGAGAGCCCTGTAGAGACTAAATCAGAACCGTCCGTACCAATGGAAAAACCTGCTGAACCTCAAAAGAATGCAGAAGTTTCACCTGTAGCAAATGTGAAAGCACAAAATAAAACATTTGACGAGAGAATGATCGATGCAGATGTAGAGATATTCCGTCCCAACGAATCGGGAAAACTTTCAGGTCCGAAAGTTCTCGGAATGATCGATCTTAAGGATATCGAAAAGAAAAAAACTTCCAGTCCTCATAAGAGGGAAAAACGTAAAAGAATCGTTAAAGACAATAAAGTCGATGTTACTAAACCGCAGAACCAGCCTTCTGCGAATCAAGGGCAGAAATCCCAGAAGCCTCAGTTCCAAGGAGGGCAGAAGCCTGCTAACCAGCAGAATGCCGGACAGAAACAACACGGGCAGAAATTTGACAAAAAGAAACCGAAGACGAAACCGTTAGTACAACCGGAGGTAGGCGAAGCGGAAGTACAGAAGCAGATTAAAGAAACCTTAGCGCGTCTTACGTCTAAAGGTAATAAATCGAAGAGTTCGAAATATCGTAAGGGTAAAAGGGACGCCGCTTCAGCTCGTATAAACGAGGAGATGGAACGTCAGGAGATGGACAAACAAGTACTTAAGGTTACGGAATTCGTGACCGTTAGCGAACTTGCTACCATGATGGATGTTTCAGTTACCGACGTTATTACAGCGTGTATGAATCTCGGACTTATGGTGTCCATAAACCAGAGACTCGATGCCGAAGCTCTTGTGGTAGTGGCTGAAGAGTTCGGTTATAGAGTTGAATTCGTAACTGTTGAGATACAGGAAGCTATATCTGACGAAGAGGATAGGGAAGAAGATCTGCTTCCGCGCCCGCCTATAGTTACGGTTATGGGTCACGTGGACCACGGTAAGACTTCTCTGTTGGATAATATTCGTAATGCGAACGTTATTGCCGGAGAAGCCGGAGGTATCACTCAGCACATCGGGGCATATGGAGTTAAGCTGGAAGATGGAAGACGTATTACGTTCTTGGATACTCCGGGTCACGAAGCGTTTACCGCCATGCGTGCCCGTGGTGCGAATGTAACAGACGTTGCTATAATTATAATTGCTGCGGACGACAGTGTCATGCCGCAGACGATAGAAGCTATAAACCATGCTTCTGCGGCAGGTGTCCCTATGGTGTTTGCCATAAATAAAGTCGATAAGGAAGGTGCTAATCCTGACCGTATCAAAGAGCAGCTTGCAAGAATGAATTATCTTGTAGAAGATTGGGGCGGTAAGTACCAGAATCAGGAAGTTTCTGCAAAGAAAGGAATGAATGTAGATAAACTTCTGGAGAAAGTATTGCTGGAAGCCGAATTCCTTGATCTTAAGGCAAATCCTAACAAAAAGGCTGTCGGTGCAGTAATAGAATCCACACTGGACAAGGGGCGCGGTTATGTGGCTACGCTTCTCGTTCAGGCAGGAACCCTGCGTGTAGGAGATGTGATGGTTTCCGGAGTTTATTCCGGACGCGTGAAGGCGATGTTCAACGAACACGGAAAGAAAATAGATGAGGGGGGACCTTCTACTCCCGTACTTGTTCTCGGTCTTAACGGTGCGCCGCAGGCAGGCGATACCTTCAATGTTATGGACGATGACAAACAGGCGCGTGAGATAGCTAACAAAAGGGAACAGCTTCAGCGTATGCAGGGACTGAAAACCCAGAAACATATTACTCTCGATGAGATCGGACGCCGTATCGCTATCGGTAACTTCAAAGAACTCAATATTATCATCAAGGGTGACGTTGACGGTTCTATCGAAGCTCTGGCTGACTCTTTGATTAAACTTTCAAAAGAAGAAGTACAGGTTAATATCATACATAAAGCCGTAGGCCAGATATCCGAAAGCGACGTTCTTCTTGCAGCAGCATCGAATGCAGTTATAGTAGGATTCCAGGTGAGGCCATCCTCGAGTGCCAGAAGGCTTGCTGAGAAAGAAGAAATCGAGATCAGACTTTATTCGATAATTTACGATGCAATCAATGAGATCAAGCAGGCTATCGAAGGTATGCTCGAACCTATCATGAGAGAAGAGATCGTATGTTCGGTGGAAGTTCTGGAAACATTTAAAATATCCAAGGTCGGAACCATTGCCGGATGTATTGTCCGTGAGGGTAAGATTACGAGAAATACCAAAATACGTGTAATTCGTGACGGTATCGTGGTCTATACCGGTAAACTCGGATCTCTCAAACGATTCAAGGATGATGTTAAAGAAGTTTCCAATAATATGGAATGCGGGCTTAACATAGATGGATACAATGATATTAAGGTCGGAGATATAATCGAAGGTTACGAAGACGTAGAAGTAAAAAGATAAAATCTAGTATCTAAATAAAATAAGCCCGGCAATGCCGGGCTTATTTTATTTATCTTTATTAATGAACTCCAAAAGTTCGTCTATTGCCTTAGTTTCCGGAATATTCTTTTTTATAATTTCTTTATTTTTATATAAGGTGACTTTGCCCGACCCTGCTCCGACATAACCGTAATCCGCATCGGCCATCTCTCCCGGTCCGTTAACGATACATCCCATGACTGCGATTTTAATTCCACTAAGATGAGACGTACGTCGTTTTACTTCCGATAAAGTTCCTTCGAGGTCGAATAGTGTGCGTCCGCAGCCCGGGCATGCTATGTATTCGGTACGGGAGGTTCTTACTCTTGCCGCCTGAAGAATGGAATAACTCAATGACACTATATCTTCTTCTTTTACAGCTCCATTTATGGTATTTTCGATCCATAACCCATCTCCATATCCATCCAGAAAAAGTATTCCTATATCCGCTGATGCCTTTATCTGTAATTTTTCAATATCGGTTTCAGAATATTGCCTCTTGATTATTACCGGATTTTTTAAGCCGTATTCTCCTAATTTTAGAAAGAACGCCCTTTGTTCACCCGTTCCGTTAGAGTGCGAAGTCTCAAGGACTATTATTTTTTGTGGATCATTCCTTAAAATATCTATAGTTCCGGAATTAAGCTCGGACAGATTCATAAATAACCAGTTGTTTGCCGTATCATCGTAGAACATATCAGGCATTATTTCCATATTTCGATTTTTACCCGAGGTTATGACGATAGGAGGATGATCTCCTCCGATGATGCCATTTTGTAATGTTTCTCGTTTTTTATATTCGAACGGACTGTAGTATTTTTCTTCTACTTTATGTTCGATTTGGTCAGGAACTTTACTGAAATGATCGCATAGTGTTCTTCCCACTGGGATTTCATTGGCCGGATGTTCCGTAAGCGATACGCGTATGGTGTCTCCCAAGCCGTCGGTAAGCAAGGCGCCTATTCCGACTGCGGATTTAACCCTTCCGTCTTCCCCGTTCCCTGCTTCTGTAACTCCAAGGTGTAATGGATACTTCATGCGTTCATTTCTCATAGTTGCAGAAAGTAAACGGTAAGCATGGACCATTACCCGTACATTGCTGGATTTCATTGAGATAACGACATTGTAGAATTCATTGTCCCGGCAAATACGAAGAAATTCCATTGCAGACTCTACCATGCCGGCAGGAGTATTGCCGTAACGGCTCATGATCCTGTCCGACAGGGAGCCATGGTTGACACCTATCCTTAAAGCAGTATTGTGTCGTTTGCACACTGAGAGAAGTGATTCGAATTTTTTTCTTAACCTTGAAAGCTCTTCCGAATATTCTTTGTCAGTGTATTCGATGTGCTGGAATACTGCCCTTTTATCGACGAAATTCCCAGGATTTATACGGATTTTATCGACATATTTGGCAGCGGTCAATGCAGCTTCGGGATTGAAGTGGATGTCGGCAACCAACGGAACAGTGCAACCTGCCGCGAGTAATTTTTCTTTTATGTTTTTAAGATTTTCCGCCTCCTTTATTCCTTGTGCTGTGAATCGTACCAATTCGCCTCCTGCATCTGCAATTTCCATGGCTTGCTTCACACATGCTTCCGTATCATTGGTGTCAGTATTGCACATGGATTGAACCCTGACGGGATAGCCGCTGCCTATGAATATATCTCCTATGCGAACGCTTAAAGTTTCGATCCTTCTACGATCTGACAGGAAATTACAGAAATCCGCCATAACTATTTGAGTTTTGGGTTATTCCTGTGTCTTTCGGAATCTCTTCGGTTCTTTTTTGCAAGATTGTTCGCAAGAGCCTCGGTAAGATCGATCCCTGTCTGGTTGGCGATACAGATAAGTACCCACAGGACATCGGCTATTTCATCCGACAATTCAGCGGTAGTATCGGATTCCTTATACGATTGCTCCCCGTATTTACGCGACATGACGCGTGCGAGCTCTCCAACCTCTTCAAAGAGGATGGTCATATTGGTAAGCTCGTTGAAGTAACGCACGCCATGTTTTTTTATCCAGGCGTCTACCAGTTCCTGGGATTCTTTTATTGTCATATCGGTAATGTTTTACTATTCTTTATTTTTGGAGTCTATCCATATCGTTACAGGTCCGTCATTTATCAGGTTCACTTTCATATCTGCGCCGAATACACCCGTTGCAATTTTCAGCCTTGAAATTTTTTCCAACTCCGAAACAAAACCCTCGTACATCGGTATTGCCAAATCCGGTTTTGCCGCTCGTATGTAAGAGGGCCGGTTTCCTTTTTTGGTCATGGCATGAAGCGTAAACTGGCTTATTACCATAATCTCTCCACCGATATCCGTAACGCTGAGGTTCATAATTCCGTTTTCATCATTGAATATCCGTAGGGAAGCGATCTTACGGCACAGCCAATCGGTATCTTCTTCAGAGTCGGCATCTTCGATACCTACAAGGATCAGTAATCCCTTGGAGATCGAAGAATATGTTTTATTATCGATTTCTACGGATGCGCTTTTGACTCTCTGGATCAGTACTCTCATTCGACAAATATATAAAAAGAGCGGATAACAAAAAAGAGCATCCGAAAACTCCGGATGCTCATTGAATAACCTTTTTCAAAGACGGCTACTTCTTTTTCTTATCGTAATGTTTTTGATAACGGCTCATAAACTTATCTACACGTCCTGCTGTATCGACGAACTTCATCTTACCAGTGTAGAACGGGTGAGACGCGCTCGAGATTTCCATTTTATAGACGGGATAGGTTTCGCCATCCACTTCGATAGTTTCTCGTGTCTGAACGGCGGACCTGCACAAAAACACTTGGTCGTTCGACATGTCTTTGAACGCCACGACGCGATAATTCTCTGGATGAATATCTTTTTTCATAGTGTTTTGTTAAAAAATTTCTTTTAAATTTTCAGAGTGCAAAGTTACGAAGGTTTTCGATTATTCCAAATAATTTTCGATAAATCGGTTATTTATATGATACTACGAGAACTTTCGACGATTCCCAGAAACGGTCCCTGTTCGTGATCCTTATGGATTCCAAAGTGTTTTTATCCGGCATTAACAATTCGTAGATGTCTTCCGGATGAGGTGTAACTATTTCCGCTTTTTTACGGTTTACAACAATCTCATCGAGGCTTCCGCGTAGAATCTGGGTAAATAGTGATTGATCGTATGAATCGTTTAGTAAAAGCGTCCTTCCGATAAAACCGGATTTTTTTAAAATTCCCTTGTCTATCAATTCCTTTTCCTGTCCCACGATATAATGTACGGTATTGAATTCGATCTCCTGCCGTGTCATCTCGTCGATAATTTTGTCCGTTATCATTTCTGAACCCGTGAGTTCGGTGGATAGACTGTCCAGTCGTGAAGCCAGGAGATTCATTTCTGTTTTTAGTATTGTTATATCCGCATCTTTATCTATGACCAGTTTATTAAGGTTTTCTACGAGCGTTTCGAACTCATGTATGCGTATATTGGCTCCCCTCAGCCGTTCTGAAGCCCCCTGAAGTCTTTGAATTGTAGAGCGATTTTCTTCTAACAGGGCATCTATCGCAGAGATATCTTCATTGATCTGGGCCTTCTTTTCCCTGCTGATCTCGTCGGATGAATTGGTAGTCACTATTTTTTCGCGCAGTTTGATCGCTTCGAGATTCTGTGAAATTACGTTAATAGATAAAAATACGTCGTTGATCACCGAATCTTTAAATGCAATCTCTTTTCGCAGTGCTTCGATTTCATTGTTACTGCTATCGGTAGAATCTACCCGCATGCAGCCCAATAAAAACAAAATGGAGAATATTATCAAAGACGTTCTTTTCATTGCTGTTAAAATTTAGAATGCTACTTTTACCGACGCACCAAAATCATACCAGCCCCTGAATCCGGAATGTCCTATAAAGTTAAGTCCTGGTTTATAATCGACAGAAAAAGCCAGAGGTACTTCGCGTATTTTATATTCGAGTCCTATAATGCCGTCTATTCCGACGGTGAATTTCTTATTGCTGTGCCTTTTCCAAGAACCGATGTTACCACCGGCACCGTAATAAAAACTGAATCCGGAGGAAATAACGGGCATATGTCTTTCATATAATCCGTAAAAATTAACGCCGTTGACAAGAGATAAGATCCCTTCTACCGCATTCTGACCATCTATGGAAACTTTTGCTGTGATACCTGTGGCTACTGCTCCTCCGCGTACCCCTATTCCCCAATTATAATCCTGTGCGCTGCAAAATCCGGTTACTGTCACGGCAAGTATTATCGCCATAATAAATTTCTTCATACTGCTCTTAAGTTTGTAGTTGGTTATTCTATAAAAATAAATCGGTTATTTTTTCCCTTCCTGTTAAATGGTATGTGTTAAGTCCCGCTTTTTTGGCACCGGTGAAATTTCCAGCTCTGTCGTCAATAAACAGCGTTTCTTCCGGAATAATACCGGTATCCGATATGACTTGAAGGTAAATTTCGGTGTCGGGTTTGTGCAAATGCATATCCTGTGAATAAAAACATTTTTCAAAATACGACTCGAAACTTTTTCCCGGCAGACTCTTTTCCATTACTTCGTGTACGCGCTCTATGTGTTTTACATTAGTGTTACTGAGTACGAATGTCCTGTAATTTTTCTTTATTTTTTCCAATAATTTAAATCTTACAGGATCCGGATCACCTATCAAAGCACACCAAGCATCGGACAATGCCTGATTGTCGACATCCCTGCAATTATAATTTTTCTTTATTCCTTCTATGAATTCATCCCCTGAAACATTTCCGAGTTCATATTCGAGAAATATACTTTCATTCTCCGGAAAAATATTCTCTAGAGTAACTTTGCCGCGGCATAATTTCCCGAATGCTTCTACCGATCGTTCGGGAAAAATGTCGATTATGACTCCGCCGAGATCGAAAATAATATTCTTTATTCCGTTTCCTATTTCTTTTTTTAACTCCATTTTTTAATTTTTATTGTTCGGTCACTTCGCACCAGAATCCGGAAGTCGTCGCATTTATCGTATTGTCGTACATGGCTTCGCAGATAACCGCAGGAAGATAGAATTTTCCCGAATATGTTGCAGTGAGTGATACCCGTACCTTTATCGTTTCATTCGATCTGAGATCGAAGTATGAATAAACCCTGTCATCCCGAATGTCTTGGTAGCGTACGGAAGTATCTTCTTCCTGTTCGAAATTAAGCCTGTCGTTGCGTATCTCCCAACCCGACGGGAAGATATGGCTCAGTACCATGTTGGTATATCTTCCGCGACCTCCAGGATTAGTTACGGATACCGTAGCATAGAAATCCGTTTCCTGCGGCAATGTCTTTACGTCCAGCGTTTTGCCGTCCGCTCCGGTATATTCGACAGTGATCTTCAGTCCGTTTGACGCCGCTGTTTCCGCACCCTTGGCAGCGGTTCCGGAAGAGGTCATTTTAACATATAATGTATTGTCCCCTTTATTTGCGACTATTACCGGAATTGTACCGACATTATTTTTAACGTCCAGTTCTATTTCGCTTACGGCTTTAACGGTACTGATCGTTTCTTTCTTTCCTGCCGCATTGTATTCGAACTCCATCTGTGAATTTTCACGGGTTTTCTCGATGTATTGCGATATGGCCATAAGAGACCATGCCGTAGACTGGGTGCTTAGCCATTTGTCCGTACCCAGAATATCCGATAATCCTTTAACGATATCGAAGGCATTGCGTCGGTCGCCTATTGCCGTCAGTACGGTAAGGTTTACTGCCA
The DNA here is from genome assembly GCA_021201795.1 of Rikenellaceae bacterium. Lineage (GTDB taxonomy): Bacteria > Bacteroidota > Bacteroidia > Bacteroidales > Rikenellaceae > JAJBUQ01. Next base: position 23,947 of record JAJQEF010000010.1, on the reverse strand, counting down.
TATCCCTCTCCGGGGAACCGAATGTCGAGTTGAACGGAGAGTATTCATCTTTTCGGTCAGGCATATTGTTAATGATGTTACGTGCTATGTCGTTCCTGCCATCGTATGCGAATGCTCCTGCCAATAGCCATCGGGATGCTATGTCGAGATCTCTTTCTTCAAGAAGGCGGTTCATCGCACCTCTTTCAGACGAATTCGCAAGAGAAAGTACATAAAGCCTGTAAGCCTGATCGGTATAATCGCTTCTGGATGCCGACCAGTTACGCGCTTCCGATTTAATATAATCCAACCATCGGGATTTCATTCCTGAAGGCAGGGCATATCCGATCCTTTCTGCTTCTATCATGAAATGTCCCGCGTAGGTGGTTCCCCACTCGTTGGCGTATCTTTCTCCCGGCCAGTAAGAGAATCCTCCTTCCGGTACCTGGAACTTAGTGAGCCTGTTAAGCGCAGCCTTCACATTGGCTTCACTACGGGCATTAGTCTCGTTGTCCGTAGCCGCGACTGACGAAAGATATAACTGCGGGAATGCTGCAGATGTCGTTTGTTCGATGCATCCGTGCGGATAATTAAGCAAATAACGAAGCCTTGTGCTGAGATTCAACGGAGGAAGCGAAGATACTTCGATCGTTGCGGTATTGGTTCCTTTTATTCCCGCGAGGCTCATGTTGCCGTTAAAAGTTTTTCCTTTGTCCACTATCTCGATCGATGAAACCGTTATCCTCGGATTCGGATTGCGGATGTCTATTTCTATGGTTTCTTCCGCAATTTCGCGTCCCGATGATACTTTTACGGTAACTTTTCCTATGGCTTCGCTCTCAGGGGCCTTGAGTTTGAAATATACGAGGTTATCCTCTGTTTCGGTGAAGGAAATGTTTTGCGATTTCTGCCCCGAAACGGTGAAATTATCAGACTGTGTGAGTCCCACTTTTACATTTTTGATACTCTCGTCCATTGCGAATACCGTTACCGGAACAAGGAATTCTTCTTCTGTGCCTATCACCCTTGGCAGAGAGGTAGATATCATAAGCGGTTTTTTAACAACGGATGTAAAATCTGCTGCGCCGAACGCATCTCCGGAAGTAGCGACTACCATTGTCCTTACAGAGCCTATGTATGGCGGCAAGGTAACCGAATGTTCATTTGAACCTCCTTTTTTGAGATTGAAGGGACCAAGGAATTTGACGACAGGCTTGAATCTTTGCGCCTTGTAGTTCGCATTATGGTTAAGTTCGTCGTCTCCCCCGATAGCGAATAATTGTTCGATTTTGCCCCCATAAGCACCTAACACGAGATCGTACAGATCCCAAGTCATTATTCCCAGGGCTTCGCGCATGTACATGGAGCTCCATGGGTCAGGGGTCTTGAATCGTGTCAGGTCGAGCAGTCCGTCATCTACAATTGCGATGGTATAGCTCATCGGTTTCCCATTCTTTTCGGAAACCTTTACTTTAAATTCCGTTTCCGGACGTATTTCCGCAGGTATCGAAATTACAGGCGCAAGCCGTGTTGCCGGATCTTCAACGAATATAGGAATAACACCGTATAGTCTCATCGGAGCATCGTTCACTGTCTGGTTGTATGGTTGTATAAGTGTGATGTGTGCATAAGCGTTCGGAGCCATATTTTCGTTCGCAGGAATCTCTATGACTGTTTGCTCGTCACTGCAATCCACCCATGAAGAAGATAATATCTTGGAGACTGTTTCTACAGTCAATAACGCACGTGTTCCTTTTGAAGATGGTATCGTTATTTTTACCGTTTCACCGACAAAATATTTTTCTTTGTCTGCCGAGAAGGTAAGCATTGTGGCGCCTGTGCTTTCTCCGCCGATGTTCCTGTCATATTCTCCCCAGTCTACATAACATATGGTTACGGCAGAGTGCCCTCCATCCGGATCCTTGACACGAATAAGGTATTGCCCCCAATCGTTATATTCCCATTTGTAACGGAATTCGCCCTTGCCGTCCGATATCCTGACTTTTGAAGTAGTTATAGGGGTTCGATAAGAATTTTGTGCATAAGACGCAAGGCCTTCGTCGGTAGAGTTCCACCACCAGTTCCAATCCATTTTATAAACTTCGACCTCGACTTCACCGTTTCCTGTGGGCTTACCAGAGTCGCTGACTGTAACAATTTTAAATATCTGGGTTTTATTCGTCTCGATCCTGTTATAGTATCCGGCTCCTTTGGGGGTCTGGATGCCGACGAATTTTTTATAAGGAGCGAGATATGTCGAATACTGGTCGATACTGAAATCTCCTCCGGGTTCGTAAACTCTTGCAGTGAAGTCCGCACGAAGTATTCCCGGAGCCTCCGACAGGCCCTCGACCTTTTCGGAAAAAGTAAGACTTCCTTCTTGATCGGTCTTTTTATCGACTATATTGAACTCTTCCGTTTCGAACTGTTTAGTCCTGTCCGTAAATATATAATCCTCGAATCCTTTGAATGCGGTGCTGGCGGTCGATAGTTTAAGATCGATTTTTACAGCCAGTTCAGGTGCTTTGGCTCCGTGCAGCCATGCGGAATGAAGCTTCCCGCTGATTTTATCCCAGACAAGCGAAGGTTCGTCATTCACTTTAAAGTCTATTTTGAGCCTGTTGGGTTTGACCGTCTCTATTTTTAAAGTTTTGTAAAATACATCGCCTCCTACCCGTACTTCAGCACTCCAGTTGCCTGTTGGTGCGTCCTGGTCCGTCGCGAGCCCGAAAGTATAGAGTCCGTTCTCTCCACGGGTTTTAACCTGGCTGGCCACGGTTTGTCCCAATGGATTGACAAAATCCAGATTTACCGGATGGTTGTCAGGCAGAATGTTATTCTTGTCATGTAAGATAAATGAAAGATGTATGCTGTTCCCCGGGCGCCATACACCGCGTTCCCCGTAGATAAATCCTTTGAGTCCTTTGTTTATGCGTTCGCCGGAAATGTCGAAGCTGCTCATGTTGAGACTGTTCCCGTAATTTACGGAGAGATATCCCGTTTGTTTGCCTTTTGTCGCTACGATCAGCCATGCATGTTCTTTAAGTTCCAAAACTGCCATGCCGGAGTTGTCGGTAATGACTTCTTTCAGCAACTGGTTCTGGTAGTCGTATGCTCTTACGGTTACTCCCGATTCCGGATTCGCAGATATCAGGTTAGTTACATATACATTGTAATTGTCGTTATCGTCGGATTTGGCTATGATTCCGAGGTCGGAAACGAATATGTTACGTATGCGATCCCGGTAGGTTGAATACGAACCAAAATAATAATCGGAATAATAACCTTCGTCGGAATCGCTGACCAGCGCGTTCTTACCACGTATTTTAACTCGGTAAATCGCTCCGGGCTCGGGCTGTATCAGTTTGGAAAGATCGAGCGTATAGGTGTTCCAGTTGCGGAGGCTCTCCGACTCAGGATCTCCCAGCGGTATGGTTTTTCTTTCTATTTCTTTACCTACCCTGTGCACATTGCTTCCTTCATCCAGTCTGTTCACCTGAAGGAACTGGAGGATGTTGTTTTCATATATACGTGTGACAGATACTTCCACATCTGCGTAATTAACTGCACGGAACGGTAGCGACATATTATTTTCGCTGGGCAATATTGCTCCTTTACTGATAAATCTTACGGCCGGTTCGATATCGTCGAAAAATATATCCTTAAATATATCTTCTTCAAGAGTATTTCCGTCCCTGCTTCTTATGCCTTTGTTGAAGTTAAGCGTAAACGGTCCTGTTTTTCTTGAAGGAGGATAAATGTAGACCTTGTTCAGGGATACCACAAAACGCATATCGCTGCCATCCGACAGGGAGATATAATTTCCCATACGTTGTTTTTCTTCCAGCGGTGCCGAGAAGGATGCCGTTATTTTAAATTCGGGCGAATAGTCGACAGACACATCTAAGAGTTTGAAAACTCCTTTTTCAGGAATATTTATTATTTCTGCGGTTTTTTTAGCCTGCCCGATATGTTTGCCGTCGAATTCGAGTATTATATCATACGGATTATTTCCGGAGAAAATACTGTCGATACGGAATTCATGAAATGTGCCCGAACTGTTGTGTGTCCAGCTGATTTCGAGTTTGCCGGGTTCCACATTTAATATTTTTTCTGCTACTGCAGCTTCCACGTAGTCGCTGGTGCTTATACTTCCGTTAAGAAAATATTGATCCGGAAGGTATTCGCTGTATAATGACAGACCCTGTATGTAATTTGTAAATGTGGTCTTGGTTGTGAAAATCTCGAATTTAAAATTTCCGGGCATATTTCCGGTCTCGATAATTCGCGAAAGATTCAGTTTGACCAGATAACTTTTATCATTCTGAAGAGGTTTGGGGTGATGGAACTCTATTGTCCGGTCGTCAAGCCAGACCGCCTTACCCTCTATTTTAGGCGATATGTCGAAAAACTTCTTGTCGACTTTCCCGCCCGGTTCGGGAGTTTCTTTGAAGACAACATCGTCGGTAAATCTCACGATTATAGGCGTTGCGACGGATACATTCCCGGAAGTGTAGGATGAGATCAGCGGATGCTCGGTATCTGATTTTTTTATCGAACTACAGGAAACTGCTGCGACCAGAGCCAAAATACTTATAATGGCTCTAATAATACTGCCCTTTTTCATATATTTGGGTTTTATTTTACCTTGAACGGTAAATTATAAATTGTAAATATATATCTTTTTTCGTTAAAAACAGGAAATGAAAATTCCGGGAGCCGGATGGCTGAGAAACAGGGATGGTAAAATATTGGGTGCGATGATTCTGGCGTACCTGTCTATAGTTGTTGTTTTTATTTCGATCTTGCCGCGGAACTTTTTTGACGAGCCTTTATCTACCGTAGTGGAGACTGCTGATGGGCGGCTGTTGGGTGCTCGCATAGCCACTGACGGACAGTGGAGGTTTCCGCCTGCGGATTCTGTTCCTGATAAATTCATGCACGCGCTACTGACTTTTGAAGATAAAAGATTCCGCGTACATCCCGGCGTCGATCCTTTGGCTGTTATCAGGGCCGTATCCCAGAATATTTCCAGGAAACAGGTGTTCAGCGGAGCGAGTACGATATCGATGCAGGTAATAAGAATGAACCGGCGAAAAACAAAACGGTCGTTAGCAGAAAAAATTACTGAAGCCATTCTTGCCGTGAGACTTGAATTGTCTTATTCCAAAAACGAGATACTGCTTATGTATGCTTCGAATGCGCCGTTCGGTGGGGATGTGGTCGGGCTCGATGCCGCATCGTGGAGGTATTTTGGCCGCCCGGCAAGTAATCTTTCATGGACGGAAGCCGCTACTTTGGCTGTACTTCCCAATTCTCCCGGTCTTATTCATGTATCCCGTAACAGAGAACGTTTGAGGGAAAAACGAGATATGCTCCTTAGTATGCTGCATAAACGAGGGATTGTTTCTAATCAGGAACTGGATCTTGCATTATATGAACCTTTACCTGATAAACCGTACCCGATCCCGATGGAAGCACCGCATCTTACCGACAGGGTCATGCGTGAAAAAGGCCATATCCGGGCTGCTACCACCCTCGACTATAATTTGCAGAGACAGGTTAATAATATAGTCCGGCAAAGACATGGAGTTTATACGGGAAACCGTGTTGAAAATATGGCTGTCCTGGTTGCGGATGTTAAAACAGGTGAGATACTCGCTTATTGCGGTAATGTTTACAGAGCTGATGACAAAAGGCATGGTTCCAGTGTGGATGTGATAACTTCCCCGCGAAGCAGCGGAAGTATATTCAAACCGTTTCTCTATGCTGCAATGCTCGATGAAGGAGTTATCCTGCCGGGGATGCTCATAGCCGACTATCCGTTTAATTTCAGGAGTTTTTCACCGAAGAATTTTAACAGGACCTATGACGGAGCGGTTCCTGCACACCGTGTACTCGAGAGATCCCTGAATGTCCCGACCGTGCGGATGCTTCATGAATACGGGATAAATAAATTTCACCATTTATTGAAGCGTTCGGGTTTCACTACTGTAAACAGGTCTTCGGACGACTACGGATTGACTTTGGTACTCGGCGGTGCTGAAGCCACGCTTTGGGATGCGGTGACGGCATATATGAATATTGCGCAAAAAACGAATTCCCTTACAGGCGGATCGGCAATAACGAAGTTGAGCTACCTTAAGGAAGATATATCGGATACTACGGATTCCCGGGATTTCCACCTCGGGTTCGCATCCGTGTGGCTTACCTTGGAATCGCTTGCAAACGTGAATCGTCCCGAGGAGGAAGCCGATTGGCAGATTTTTTCTTCTTCGAGAAAAATTGCATGGAAAACCGGAACCAGTTATGGAAACAGGGATGCATGGAGTCTGGGAGTGACCCCCGAATATATAGTAGGCGTATGGGTGGGGAATGCTACAGGCGAAGGCCGTTCCGGACTTACGGGTGTAAGTTATGCCGCTCCGGTAATGTTCGATGTTTTCAACTTGCTTCCTTCGTCCTCATGGTTCGAGATGCCCGAGCATGACATGATATGCGAACCAGTATGCCGTAAAAGCGGACATTTGGCTATGGAATTATGCGAATCGATGGATTCATTATGGATTCCGCGCAGCGGTATAGAAAGCGGCAGATGCCCGTACCATATGAAAATAATGCTGGATGAAAGCAAAAGATATAGGGTCGATAGCGAATGTATAAGCGTGCACGATATGGTGTATTCCTCCTGGTTCGTATTGCCGCCTGCAATGGAATGGTATTACAGAACGAAAAATGCCGATTACAAAACATTGCCGCCTGTGCATCCGGATTGTAATAAGTTACCTGAAACTACAGTTATGGAACTAATATATCCTAAATCGGGTATGACTGTGATCCTGCCACGAAAAATCGACGGATCCGATAATAATATAATTTTTCATACCGTACATCGTGATCCTAAAGCGGAGATACACTGGCATATCGATGGAGAATTCCAGGGTACTACACGAGGTGAGCATTATATGGCGGTTAAACCTTCCCGGGGAAACAGGGTTATTACGCTTGTTGATTCGGATGGATACACTATAAGATCGGGATTTATTGCCGAGGTGAAAGGATTACCATAAAATGATAGAGAATTTAAAGCTATTTAATGTTCATTAGAATTCAATTTAAATTGCCGACAAAAGGCTCTTGAAATTTGGGGATCGCCATTAAAAATATTTATTTCGTCGTTATATAAAGGAAATAACAAAATTGATAGTTGCGGTTTACTGACCCTTTATTTTCATTAACTCAAAACAAAATATGACTGATAGCAATAGCTGCATCACGATTAATGGTCTTAATAAGATTTATAAGAACGGTCGTCATGCGCTTAAAGATGTTAACCTTGTGATACCATCGGGCATGTTCGGCCTTCTCGGGCCTAACGGAGCCGGTAAGTCTACGTTTATGAGGATACTGGTCGCATTGATGGAGCCTACCTCCGGTCAGATAAATGCCTATGGATATGATCTGCTTAAACAACGTAAGGAAGTACGTGGAATTTTAGGATATTTACCACAGGACTTCCGTTTCTTCGCAAAATATAAAACCTACGAATATCTCGAATATGCTGCCAGCCTCTCGGGAATGAATAATTTCCGTAAGAGGAAATCTGCGGTAGACTCGATGCTGGAAGAAGTCGGACTGTTCGAAGTCCGCGACAGATATGCCAACAGACTGTCGGGAGGTATGAAGAGAAGGCTCGGAATAGCCCAGGCATTGATCCACAATCCTAAAGTTATAATAGTCGATGAACCGACGACAGGGCTGGACCCTGAGGAGCGTATACGTTTTCGCAATCTTCTTTCCAAGGTCAGAGGTAATGATGTGACCGTTATTTTTTCTACTCATATTGTGGGCGATATCTCGAGTACGTGTAATAATATGGCTCTTTTAAATCAAGGAGTGGTTTCTTTTAAAGGTTCTCCTGAAGGGATGTTGAAACTTGCCGAAGGAAAAGTATGGAAAGCGGTTGTTAATGACAAACAGCTCCGGGAGATCAGTAATAAATATCCTGTAACGTCGACAATCCCCTTCAAAAAAGAATGGGAGGTTCAGATTGTTGCCGATGAAGTTAAAGGTTTTGATGTTGAATCTATACAACCGAACCTCGAACATGCGTACGTGTATTTTATGGAGAAGGAGCTTGATCTATGGACTAACGATTAATATGAAGATGTTATGATATTTCTGCACAATATACGGACGGTAGCCAGATACGAAAGCAAGATATTGTACCGTAGCTGGTTCTTTAAAGTGTTCTCGGTAATAGCGTTTTTTTTGATCTTCTGGATCAATCTTGCCGAAATTATCTATTATCAGCCTTTTGTAAATTATGCCATATCTGCCAATATACCTTACCGGAACCTGATGTTGCTGAACATAGGCCAATCTATAATTGCTATTTTCCTCGCATCCGAATTTCTTAAAAGAGACAAAAAGCTAGATACTTCCGAGGTATTTTATGTACGCCCCCTGAGTAATGCGGAGTATGTCATAGGAAAAGTCTGGGGCGATCTCAGGGTATTTTTTCTTTTGAACATATTGGCTCTTTTCATAGTTTTGATATTCAATTTTATAGGTAAGTCTCCGATAGATCCGTCGGCGTATGTTTTTTACTTTTGTGCACTATGTATTCCGTCGCTGATATACATAATAGGACTTTCTATATTTTTGATGCTGGTTATAAATAGTCAGGCCGTTACTTTCGTAGTTCTTCTGGGCTATATAGCCATGTCCATGTTCTATATCGACGATAAGTTCTTTTATCTTTTCGATTATCTTGGAAAATCTATTCCCATGATGAAGTCGGATATCACAGGCTATTCGAATATAATGGTGATCCTGAACCAGAGAATGATCTATCTTCTTCTGGGAATAGTTTTCATTCTTTTTTCCATTAAATTATTCAAAAGACTTCCTAACTCGAATAAAAGTGTCAGGCCGTGGTTCGCCGCCGGTTTTCTGTTTTTATTTGTTGCAGTTCTATGCGGATATAATTATATCGAAAAGACTGTGGATCTAAGTAATAAAAGGAAATTATATGTGAAATTGAACAATGAGTATATTCATTTTCCTAAAATACAGCCTGAAAGTTTTCATATTTCATTGGAACAATTAACAGATGGTATACGTGCATCCGCTGAAATAATTGGAACAGCGAAACAAAATTCGGATAAATTCATTTTCACACTTAATCCTGGATTTCAGATTCATTCCGTAACATGTGGAGATAGTTCTCTTTCATACGATCGTCTGGAGCACCTCTTAATAGTAGATTTTGGGAGGGAATTTGAACAGGGCGAATCTGTATCATTAAAAATAGAATATTCCGGTCGTGCGGACGAATCTATATGTTGCCTGGATATTGAAGACGACGTGTTTTTCGAGAAAAAAGAGGTGTGGGGATTCAGCGTCGATAAACGTTATATCTTACAATCGCGTAATTATCTTTTGCTTACACCGGAATCATACTGGTATCCCGTGCCTGGTCCTACAGTACAGTTAGTCAGGATTGGCAGGAGGCCCTTTTCTGTGATTTCAAATTGGATGTTAAACCTCGTGAGGGATTGATACCGGTTTCTTCAGGAGATGTTGAGGTCGGTGAAGACGGAATATATCATTTTAATCCCGATTTCCCGATGCGTGCATCATCGGTAGCGATTGGGAATTTTGAGAAACTGTCTATCGACAGGGACAGTATCCAATATGCGATATGGTACGTTAAAGACAAAAAAATTATTTTGAAGGAGTATTCGATTCAATTTTTGATACGATTCCTTCTCTGGTCGGAGATTTTAAGGAGCGTATGGAGCGGGACTGGAGGTTGGACTATCCGTTCAAAAGATTTTCTATAGTCGAAACGCCTGCGTTTTTCACAACCTATCCGCGTGCCTGGACCCAGTCTCAGGAAACAATGCAGCCGGGAATAGCATATTTTCCGGAAAACGGCTATACCTTCTTCAGCTACGATTTCGCAAAACAGATAGAGAATAATATAAAATGGATGACCCAGTCGGGACGTGAAATAACGGAAAGGGATGCAACGGTAAATGCTTTCATGAATGTTCTCTGGACATTTTTCAATGCAGAGAGTAACATGGTAATGATAAATAACGATAAGGTGACGGTGAATAATAATGCAAATCCTTATTATGCTTACGCCCAGTTCTTTAATTTCAGTTACAATATTTATTCAACTGAATGGACCTTTGTAAACAGGTTGATAGAGGCTTATCTCCAGATTGCAGGGGAACAGAACATGTTTAGAAATTCATGGTTAAGGAATTATGCAGGCCTTACTTTTGAAGAAAAGGTCAATATCGTTATACAGGATAAATCATTTGTGGAATTACTTTCCGACCAGAATTATTTAAGTTTAGTCCAGTCATTGGTAAGACTTAATGTTCTGGAATTGCTAGCTTCTGTGGAAGTCGTGTATGGTCTGGAAGAAACCAGGGAATATGTCTTCGATTATGTGAAGAACCGTCCGTTCGTGAATATCAGTTTTGAAGAATTCCTGGACTCGCTCAATGTTTTATCCGGTGTGGACTTCGAACCGATAATGTCAGGATGGGATAAGCCTAAGTCGCTGCCGAGCTATAATTTCAGTCTCCCGACTGTTACCAAGATAGATTATCGTGGAGATCAATTGTATCAGTTGGAGATAATCGCTGCTAACCTGAGCGACGTAGAAGGGATCGTCACATTTCAGATACCATCTATGAGATCACAAAGCACTATGACTGGTGATCAGGCTGCCAGGTGGAACGTTAAACTAGGCCCGGGAGAAACAAAACGTATCATCAGGCAATGGCCCGAATCTCCACGGACGCTGGATGTAAATACTTTAATGTCCTAGAACTTGCCGGCTTTGATAAGACGCGGTATAATTACGGATACAAGAGAGTCCCGCACAACTCAACGCGAGCCGGGCGAATATGTTATTTCTTCGGATTATTTTAAAAACCCGGATGAAACGATAGTAGATAACGAGGATGCCGATTTATTCTCTTTATCTAAAGGACAGCCGACAGGTTATTTATCTAAATGGCTGGAAATCGATAAAGAAGAAGAGTTCAGATTTAAACCTTTTATGTCGTGGCGCCTTCCGGCTCAGTGGACCATTGTCTCGGATATGAATTATTACGGGGAAGTAATAAAGTCAGCCTATGTTATAAAAGGCGGCTCGGGCTCCCAGTGGGCCCAATGGAAGATTCCTGTAGAGGAAGCCGGACAATACGAGTTGTATTATTACCTCGTTCGTCCGGACGAAATAAAATATTCCAATAATCGCGGCGGCCCTCGGAGAAGCCGCAGGCAAAGCGACAACGAATATCAATTTAAGGTAAAATATGACGGAGAGAGCTACGATGCCCACCTCGATGTAGTGAGGCGCGAGGATGGCTGGGCCATGATAGGAATTTACGATTTCCCCGCCGATACCGTCACAGTAATTGTTTCCGATAAAACCAAATTAAGCAAATTAACTGCCGATGCCGTTAAAATAGTAAGAAGGTAATTAAGAAAATAATAAATATATGTACACTAATAACAAAAAATACAGGGTATTCTTTCTGGCCATAGCCATGACCCTTATTATTCCTGTTTCCGGCCAGATCGTTCTTACAATCGACAGGGCTTTGGATATCGCTACCGACGACAGTCCGGATCTTCGCCGCGCATTCCTTAATAAGGAGCGCTATGAACAGAATATTATCGCGCAGCAGGCGTCGCTGAAATCTCAGTTTTCACTTGATTTAAATCCGGTGCAGTACAATAAAAACAGACAGTTTGACAGTCGTTTGTCTCAATGGTATACGAACGAATCTTTTAGGACTTACGGAACATTCAGTGTGGATCAGCCTATCTTATGGACTGATGGTACGGTATCGCTTGTAAATACCTTCGGATGGCAGGATAACAAATCACAGATTAGCGGAGGGGACAGAAATAGTAACCGTGCATTCACAAATGATCTTTATCTTCAACTTCGACAGCCGATATTTACTTATAATACTACTAAACTTGCACTGAGGGAAATACAGTAGGATTATGAAAACTCACTGATAAATTACGCTTTGCAGAGAATAAACCTGGAACTTCGGATTACTAACCAGTTTTATGCGGTTTTTATGGCTCAGGAGAGGCTTTCAATAAGCAGGACCGAGTTGGAGAATGCGGAACAGAATTATAGTATCATAAAAGATAAAGTGGAAGTCGATTTACTTCCACGCTCGGAGCTCTATCAGGCGGAGCTTAATCTTGCGAACGCACGTTCTTCATTGGAGAATCGCATCGTAACATTGGAAAATGCGAAAGAACAGCTAAAACAAAGTATAGGTATGCCATTGAATGAAGATATACTCGTTTTAGCCGAATTGTCTTTTGAACCGGTAACGATCGACCTGGAAACGGCAATCGAACATGGTTTTCGGACACGATTGGAATTAAGGCAGAGACAGATAGATACGGAGAGGCTGGAGTTCGATATGATCCGTACCAAAGCTCTTAATGAATTTAAGGGAAATGTAGATCTTTCGATAGGACTTATCGGTGATAATAAAGATTTTTCAAGGATTTATGATAATCCGACACAAAATCCTCGTGTGTTAGTGAGTTTTACCGTTCCTATTTTCGATTGGGGTCAGAAAAAAGCCCGTATCAAAGCCCAGCAGCTTAATATGCAGATAAATGAGATAGATGCAGTAGAGGAGCGAAAAGATATCGAACTGGATATTCGCCAGACTTACAGAAATATCTTGAATCAGCAGAATCAGGTTTCTCTTGCAGAACAACGGGTTCTGAATGCGCAGAGAACCTACGATCTGAATACCGAGAGATATCGTAACGGAGAACTCTCTGGTATGGAGATGAGCCAGTTCGAGGAACAGTTGTCAGATGTTAAAGTTTCACGTCTTGAGACATTAATAGAGTATAAGACCGAACTTCTTTACATGAAAATCATATCATTATACGATTTTGAAAAAAATGTATCGGTTGTTCCAGATCTTTCGACACTTGAAACCAATGTAAGAATAAGAAATAAAAAATAAAATATCATGAGAAAAAGTTATAAACCGGCAGTACTGCTGCTATTCGCAGGGGTTCTTTGGTCCTGCGGAGGAAATAACGAAGGTGACAGAACTGAAATAGCTTCTCCGGTTTCGGTGGAAGAGATTGAACCTTCTTCCATCAGTCAGATAGTAAATACATCCGGAACCGCAAAAGCAAATTATGAAGTGGAACTTTTTTCACGAATGTCCGGCGATTACCAACTACAAAGCAATCCGGCGACGGGGGCTCCTTATAAGCTTGGCGATAAAGTGTCGGCAGGACAGACCATAATAAAATTTGAGGATAAAGAATACGAGAATGGTATTGCTCTGGATACGAGAAAACTTAATCTGTATCTTGCTATACAGGAAGAAGAAAACAATAGGAGTCTATATGATAAAGGCGGCGTGACGCAAATGGATATTAAGAATGCGGAGATTAAAGTTATCAATGCAAGGACCGATTACGAAAGTGGAGAACTTTCTCTTGCCAATATGAAAGTTGTCGCACCGTTCACTGGAACAATTGTAAATCTTCCCCATTATACTCAGAATACCCGTGTCGATCAGGGAGTATCTGTCGTATCTATAATGGACTATACCAAAATGTATATGGAGATAAATCTGCCTGAAAGTGCTATTGCAGATGTCAAGGTGGGGCAGGAAGTAGCTATTACTCATTATACGATGCCTTATGACACTTTGCGTGGCGTGGTTTCGGAACTTTCTCCTGCGATAAGCACGGAAACGCGTACCTTCAAAGGTAAGATATCCATAGATAATACTGATCTTATGTTACGTCCGGGTATGTTCGTGAAGGCGGATATCGTTGTCAAAACAGTAAATAATGCGATAATTATCTCGAAAGATGCGGTAATGTCCAACCGTAACGAGAAGTATGTATATGTTGTGGAAAGGAATACCGCTATAAGAAGGAATATAACTACCGGTATAGAAGATGAGGATAATATCCAGATCCTTAACAGACTGAGAAAAGGCGATAACCTGGTCGTAAGAGGACACGAGACTCTCAGGGAAAACAGCAAGGTTAAAATACAGAATCAGAATTAATCCTCAATTTAATAAAGAGGTCGATATATGAACAAATTGATAAAATTCGCCGTAGATTATCCGGTGACCATATTAATGGTCGTATTGGGTATTCTATTGCTCGGAAAGATCTCGTACGATCAGTTAAGCGTCGATCTGCTACCGGATCTTAATAATCCACGCCTGTTTGTAGAGATCAAGGCCGGTGAGAGACCGCCTGAAGAGATAGAAAAACAATACGTGCAGGATATAGAATCGAGAGCTATACGCCAAAGGGATGTTGTATCCGTTGCCTCTGTTATTAAGGTAGGGTCGGCTCGCATTACCGTTGAGTACGCTTGGAATAAGGATATGGATGAAGCCTTTCTCGATCTCCAGAAAGAGATGAACGGCATGTCCCAGAAAGAAGGCCTTACCGAGCTGCGTATTTCACAACACGACCCTAACACAGATCCGGTAGTTCTGGTTGCTATGTCCCACGAGAGCATAACAGATATGGCAGAGCTGAGAAAGGTTGCGGATACGTATATAAAGAACGAGCTTACGAGACTGGAAGGTATTGCCGATGTTACATTGTCAGGAGATGAGGTCAGCCAGCTTGTCATATTTACAGATAATTATAAACTGGATGCCTTCGGACTAAGCCTGGATGATATAGCTAACCGTATTCAGGAAAATAACCAGGCAATATCCGGAGGACGGGTTACCGAGCTGGGACTTCAGTATATAGTCAAGAGCCGTAATCTCATGAATACGGAAGAGGATTTCGGAAAGCTTATCATCGGTTACAGGGATCCTGATGTTACAGGTGTCGCGACTTCTTTCGAGACGGATAAAGCTCCTATATATCTAAGTGAAATAGCTGAGATTACCTTTGAAAATGCAGAGCCTGAAAATATAGTAAGGGTAAATGGTAAACGAAGTATCGGATTATCCGTATATAAGGAAATGCGTTATAACACCGTAAAAGCAGTGGATAACGTTGTCGCAGAACTTCAAACCATCGAGCGTTTTCTTCCCGGATACCGTTTCGACGTAATTTCTAATCAGGGTACGTTCATAAAAAGCGCTATCGATGAGGTTAAGGACAGTGCCATAATGGGTGTTATACTGGCCGTAGTAGTACTGTTTCTCTTTCTTAGACGTATAGGAACCACGCTTATAATCAGTCTGGCGATTCCGATCTCGATAGTTGCTACGTTCAACCTTATGTACTTCAACGGTCTTACCCTTAATATAATGACCCTCGGTGGTCTGGCTCTCGGTGCCGGAATGCTTATCGATAATGCTATTGTCGTTATCGAGAATATATTCAGGAATAAGGAGAAGGGTTTGAGTGTAAAAGAAGCGGCTATTGTCGGTGCATCCGAAGTCGGAGGTGCCGTAACAGCTTCCACATTGACCACTATAGTTGTATTCCTCCCTATAGTTTATTTGCATGGAGCGACTGGTGAGATGTTTAAGGATCAGGCGTGGACAGTCTCATTCTCGTTACTATCGTCGCTTTTTGTAGCGATTCTCGTTATCCCGATGCTGTACAATTATTTCTTTGGGAAAAAGAAAAGTATTAAGCCGGTCAAATCCGTAGAGATAAAAGGTTACGGTAACTTTCTCCGAAGGGTAATCAAAGCCCGCTGGCTCGTCATATTATTATCCCTCATTCTTATTGTTGCCACGGTATTTATAACTCCGTTCATCGGAACCGAGTTTATGCCTAAAACAGAGGGAAATACTTTTACCGTTAATGTTAAAATGCCGGAAGGTCCCAGGCTTGAAAAAACGGATGCAACGGTTCAGAATCTGGAGAATATCATATATGAACTGGCACAGAATCCGGATCTGACGATTTACAGCCATACCGGTCCGGGAAGCGGTTCTTCCGATGATATCTTCGAGGGAGAAAATACAGCTATGATTAAAGTCATAGTGCCTTCCGGTGGCAGGAGCCAGGAAGCTATAATCGCTGACCTGCTTGAAAATACGGAAGGTATAGACGGTCTCGAGCTGACTATTGAGAACGATGATAATTCGATGTCTGCAATGCTGGGTACGGAAGGAGCTCCGGTAGTTGTTGAAATAAAAGGCGAAGAGCTCGACCAGATAGCTGATATTACCGAGCAGGTAAGAATAAGAATGGAAAACATATCTGAGTTGTATAATGTGATATCTTCTGTCGAGAACGGTGCGCCGGAAATGACTGTGACCATAGACCGTAATCTTGCGAGTATGTACAGTCTCGGGGTCAGCTCTGTTATAAATCAGATAAGCAGAGAGTTGAGCGGTACTACAGCCGGACAGATGGATTACAGGGGAGAAATGAGGGATATAGTACTTAAGGTCCCTGAAATTGGTTTGTATGATCTCGGTGCTATTGTTATCAAGAGCGGCGACCAGCAATTCCTTCTACAGGAGATAGCGACCATAGAACCAACCGTTGCTCCTAAAGAAATTTATCGCCGTAACCAATCCCGTATCGGCCGTGTAATGTCGAATATAAATACGGGGTATTCCCTCGATAAAGTCGCTGAAATAATAAGACGGGATGTTGCCGATATAGATATTCCGGCAAATTACTCCATAACAGTGACCGGGGAAGAGGAAAAACGAGAGGAATCGATGGACAGCCTGATGTTCGCGCTAATGTTGTCCGTAATACTGGTATATATGGTGCTTGCGTCGCAGTTCGAATCATTGCTCCATCCGTTTACCATACTACTTACGATTCCTCTTGCCGTGGTAGGGGCGGTTCTGGCATTCTGGATCACGGGCACTACCCTTAATATCATGGGTGTTATCGGTATCGTTATGCTTGTGGGTATAGCGGTGAACAATTCCATTATTCTCGTCGACCGTATAAATCAGTTAAAATTGCAGTCCGATACTCTTACCGATGCCATCGTACAGGCAGGTCAACAGCGTATAAGGCCGATAATAATGACAAGTATTACGACTATCCTTGCACTGCTGCCTATGTCCCTGAACATAGGAGACGGAGGAGCGCTGCGTTCCCCTATGGCTATTGAGGTAATTGGCGGTCTTATTACTTCGACAATACTTAGCCTCATTGTCATTCCTTGCGTATATTATCTTTTCGAAAATCTGAAGATCAGGATGACTAAAAGAAAACAAACCGTATAAACATTTATGCTTTAAAAACGGGCTATGAATTTTTTATTGAACAGAAGAATAACGATCACGATGATTTTTGTGGCGCTGACCATGCTCGGTTATGTGTTCTACAAACAATTATCTGTTGAACTGCTTCCCAATGCCGAGCTTCCTACGCTGAACGTTCGCGTTACGATACGTAACGACGTCGATCCGGCGTATATGGAAACTCAGATTATTTCGCCTTTGGAGGGAGCTATAAGTACTCTGGACGGTGTCGAAAAGATACAGTCCCGCTCCAGAAGCACTGACGGTAATATAACCGTCGATTTTAAGAACAATGTAAATCTTAAATATACTACCCTCCGGTTACAGGAACGTATAGAGGAAGTTCTTCCGGATCTGCCCGATAATGTTACCGTGACCATCCAGAAAACCGATATTACGCGGATGTCCAATAATTTTATGGGACTTCAGGTGCGTGGCTCCGGAGGCGTGGACCGTGTGAGAAACATCGTGGACGAAGAAATTGTTCCCGAACTGGAGAATGTCGACGGGGTTGCTGCCGTAAATGTTTATGGCGGGCGGCAGAAGGCTCTCGAGGTACAGGTGGATATGGAGGCGTGCAAAGCGCTTAATATAACTCCGTCCCAGATACGGGCAATGCTGATACAGAACTCTCAGGAACGTACGTTCGTGGGTTATGTCAATGAACTCGGAGGTAAATATTTCGTACACGTAAATTCCGAATATGAAAGTATAACCGATATTAAAAATATCGTGGTCGCTCCGGGGCCCGTGCTTCTGAAAGATATTGCTGTTATATTTTTCGATCTTAAAGAAGAGACTACCCTTAGCCGTGTGAACGGTAAAGAGGCGGTATCCGTTTCTTTGATGAACGATGCGCAGGTCAATCTTATCGAAGTATCCCACAGGGTGCTTGCAGTTCTGGAGAAACTGAATGCCGAACTGTATTCGATGGACATCGAGATAGTCGTCCAGAGCAACAGTGCGGAAATAATGGAGAACAATATCAATCAGATCACGGAACTTGCTTTGTTCGGCGGGTTGCTCGCCATAATTATATTGTGGATATTTCTGAAAAATATCAGGCTCGTGATAGTCATAGCATTATCCATTCCTATATCCATATATGCGGCATTCAATCTGTTTTATTATTTCGGCATTTCAATAAACAGCCTTACGCTGGTGGGTATGGCCCTTGCCGTAGGTATGCTTCTGGACAATAGTATAGTTGTTCTGGAAAATATTTACCGGCTGTCCGCCTCGGGATTGTCACCGGAAAAATCGGTTACGCAGGGAACCAAGGAAGTTTGGAGGTCTATATTTGCGGCGACATTGACAACTGTCACAGTATTCCTGCCGTTCGTGTTTTCACAGAACTATATTATAAAGCTTATAGGTCAGCATATAGGGGTGTCCATAATTTCAACCCTGATGTTCTCGCTGTTGGTAGCATTGCTGTTCGTCCATATGGCAACGTATGTAATCATGAAGCGCAAAGGCGGTAAAAGTGTATTTTATGAAAAAATATCTATAAGAAACCGCCCTATACAGATTTATATAGTTATTCTTAAAACGTGCCTCCGAAATCCAGGTGTTACTATTTTCGGTTCCATAGCCGCGTTTTTCATCACTTATATTCTTGCAACCAGCTTCATGTTCAGTACTGTGAAAGAAGTGGATTCCGATCGTTTCGAGGTTTATGTTACGATGTTCAATTCCACTACGCTCGAAGGTACCGATAAAATCGTAAGACTGATCGAAGAACGGATCGAGGACGTACCGGAAATGAAAGAGCTGGTGTGCCGTATTCAGGAGCGTGAGGCGATACTTACGATCATACTTGAAGAAAATTTCCGTAAAAATAGCCGCCGTAAAATGGCGGAAATAATGGCGGACGTTATGGGTAAGATCGGTAATCTACCCGGTGTGAACGTACGTCTTTCGAATGCTATGTCCGGAGGTAACAATGCCGGAGGAGGGCTTGAACAATTCCAGCGTATGCTGGGAGTGGGCTCCCAACGGGAACGTATCGTGATCCGGGGTACCGACTACGAATTAATGGAGCTCGTGACTGAGGACCTCAGGTATTATCTCTCTGAAATGGAAGGTATCAGCAATACATGGATGTCATACCAGGGCGGACGACAGCCGGAGATAAATCTTGTTTTCGATCCTATTCTTCTTAATTCTTATGAAATAACAAGATCCGATATACAGGAAGACCTTGCCTCTTTGAATCAGGAAATATCTTCCGAGGTATCCATGAAGCTGGGAGATGAAACATACGAAATCATTATAGGGGAAAAACTGTCCCCTGAAAGAGAGCAGAAACTGAAGGAACGCGGTCAAACCATGAAAACCGTGGACGATCTGCGTGCTATCCAGATAGCCAGTTCCAGCGGAGGATTACACGATATTCAGAGTATCGCCGCTGTAAATTACGGAAGGGGATTTTCCCAGATATTGCGAGTAAACCAGGATAAACAGATCGAACTGTTCTATAACTTCGGGGTCGAAGCGACCCAGTCTCGCGAGATACTCGAAGGATACAGGCAGGAGGTCGACCAGCTGGTGGAAGGTTATAATCTTCCGGGAGGGGTAGGTGTGCAGGTTATCCATGAAGAAGATGAGTATAAAGATTTTAAATTCCTCATCATCGCTGCATTTATCTTCACATTTATGATTCTTGCATCGGTGTTCGAATCGATAACCACTCCGGTTATTTTGCTTTTCACTATTCCTCTTGCCGGAATAGGTTCCTTACTTGCGCTTTGGCTGACAGGAAACAGTCTGGAAAATGCTAATACGCTTACAGGATTTTTAATTCTTTTAGGGGTTGTCGTGAATAACGGTATCATTCTTATCGATTACACTAATATTTTACGGAACCGTGGCTACAACCGTAACAGGGCGATAATAACAGCAGGACTTTCACGCCTTCGACCGATCCTGATTACTTCTATTACCACTATTATCGCTATGCTTCCGATGGCTATGGGGCAGTCGGAATATGCAGGAGCGATTGGAGCGCCGTTTGCTATCACCGTTATCGGAGGTCTGGCATTCTCTGCTTTATTGACCCTGGTGATAATTCCTACGGTTTATGTGGGATTGGAGAATTCACTTGCATGGTACAGGTCTCTCAGTGTAAAAATAAAAATCACTCATGCTATAATCTTTTTGTTAGGAGTATTCTATATTTTGACCAGTTTCCGACTTTACGGACCGCTTGTACAGACAGGATATATGGTAATACTGATAATAATCATTCCTGTTATAACATATTTTATACAGGTTAGCTTACGTCGTGCCGGCTCTAAAGAGATCGATCCTGATGCTGAAATAAATATCAAAGTGCGCAACCTGGTGAAAATTTACGATTGGCCGGGACGTATAGAAAGACAATTGAAAAGCGGGCTTAATATCCGCAGGAGAATGGGTATTTACAATGATTATCATAGCCTTAAAGATTTCAGGGCTATGCTGTGGGTCTTTGTCGTATACGGATTCCTTATCTATTTTACATTCTTCTACCTGACAGGCAGTTTCTGGATAATCGTAATGACATTCCTGCTATACTATCTTACGAATCTGGTATGGTCGAAAGTGTCCTCCTATCTGAAATATAATTATGGACAACGTAAAATAATGCTGATCTTTGATCGTGTTATTTTCTGGGGTCTTCCGTTCGTAATCCTTGTTATATTATCGGGAATGATCGATAACTTCAGTTTGTTAATAATTATAGCAGTGTTCTGGTATGTAGCACTTGGTGTTAAAGCTATCTCCGCATATCTTTATGATAATAATATCAATATTGAACGTATCGACGGACGGTTCGGGGAATTCAGGCGTTCGCTTTTCCGTACCGTTAAATCGATTCCTTTACTCGGCAAACGAAGGAAACCGTTTAAGGCGCTTAAAGGGGTATCGTTCGATATCAAGACCGGTATGTTCGGACTTCTCGGTCCTAACGGTGCGGGTAAATCCACAATGATGCGTATAATCTGCGGAATTCTCGATCAAAGCTACGGAACAATATGGATCAACGGCCTCGATACCAAAGAATACAGGGAGGAGTTGCAGAATCTGATAGGTTTCCTTCCTCAGGAATTCGGAACATATGAGAATATGACCTCATGGGAATTCCTCGATTACGAAGCGATCCTTAAAGGAATACTTAATCCTAAACTCAGGAAAGAACGCTTGGAGTATGTTCTCAAGGCCGTTCATATGTATGAACGCAAGGATGCCAAAATAGGATCATTCTCCGGCGGTATGAAACAAAGGATCGGAATCGCGCTTATTCTGTTGAACCTGCCTAAGATACTCGTAGTGGATGAACCTACTGCCGGACTTGACCCGAGAGAAAGGATACGTTTCAGGAACCTGCTCGTGGAACTGAGCAAGGAACGGATCGTGATATTCTCAACTCATATTATCGAAGATATATCGAGCTCGAGTAACCAGGTTGTGGTTATCAATAAAGGTGAGTTGAAATACTTCGGCGAACCTATCGACATGATCAAATTTGCCAAAAATAAGGTATGGAATTTTGTCATACCTGAAGATGAATTTGAAGAACAACTTGATAAAACTCTTGTCGTCCACCACATACAGAATGGTAGTGAGATCAGGGTAAGATATATTTCAGTGGAAAAACCATATAAGACGGCCGAGCCTGCCGAACCGAATCTGGAGGATGCTTATCTTTGTTTATTGAAAAATATGTAATTAAGAAGGAATATGAATATTAAAGAATTATTGTCTGTTCTTCCGAAGCTGGTAAAGTATAATCTCAAAATTATTTTTGCCGGTAAGTTCATGTGGTTTCTTCTCGCAGCGTTTATATTCCTCATGATATTCATGGTACAGGCGGTTTTATCCAATAAAGTCCTCAGTGAGGGATTTATATATGAGATTTTGTTTATGCCTGGATTACTTTTGATATTTTATCCGTCCGTATTCGGAATACAAAACGATGAAGACAATAAAATTTTGGAGATAATTTTCGGAATACCTAATTACAGATATAAAGTATGGCTGCTGAGGTTGGTGATAATTTACTTGGCTATTGCTTTGATCCTCGTCATGTTCGGTTATGCGGCTAAATATCTGTTATATCCGGTGAATCCCTTCGAGATAGTTGCCAGACTTATGCTGCCGGTTATGTTTGTCGGTAATATGGCTTTTATGTTATCCACATTAGTGCGGAGCGGTAACGGTACCGCAGTGGTGGTTATACTGCTTGCCATAGCGTTTATGTTCTTCAGTTCTTCGCTCGGTTTGGATAATTCGATGTGGGACGTGACATTAAATCCGTTCGATATGCCGCAAAATATACATCCGTTGATATGGGGTAATATTGTCTTTAAGAATACCTTGTTTCTCGCTATCGGCGGCCTGGCTTTGCTGATGATAGGGTTACTTAATCTGCAAAAAAGGGAAAAATTCGTATAAAATAAAAACTCTCCGAATTTCGGAGAGTTTTTTTTACAGATGATTATCCGATTATCCTTTGTGAACCCATCCTATAAGATCCACGTAAATGTCGTTATAGTCATCGTCAGTGGAGTCTTCGATGCAAAGATTATAACCGTGTCCTACTGTGGTAGCTACGGCGTCAGTAACGTTATACGAATTGATACTTTGCTTTATTTCCCCGGTATCCGTGTCGCATGTTACTTCCAGAACAAGTTTATTGCCGCCACATTCAGCGCTTCCCTGTCCGAGCATTTTGATGTTTCCGCTTCGTTCGAAAGGTTTGGAATAAGAAAAATATTCTTTTCCATTCTCATCTTTTAGTACCACTTTGCAGGCGTTCCAGCATTGTGTGCAAACGTTCCAACACATAAAGTATCCTTTTTTTATTTCGGATACATCGTACGATTTTGTTACTTCTTTTCCCATAATTTGTCTATTTTAGTTGATGCCGTGAAAACTTCAAGTTCGTAATTCATGGCTTTCTTAAATATTTCTTTTGCTTTGGATTCGTTTATTTGACTACGGTAGTCTTCGAGAATGTTTGCCATTTGGTAACCTCCGGTCGGTTCTCCCCGGTTACTGTCCACCCAGAACCGATATATAGTTCCTGCCGGTACGGAATCGTCTATTTGATTCGCGACCCAATTCCAAAGGTATTCACACGGCAGCATGACGCAGAAGACATATGGAGACTCTAAATTTCCCGCTACATATGCCTCATAATCTGCATAGTCTTTTATTTCTTTTCCGGGAATAATGCTTTGAGCTTCTCTGATGTGCCATGTCTTATGGTAATAAACATTGTAATTATCGTAACTATCTACTTTCCGCTGCATAAATTCTTTGCATTTATCGTCAAGAGCATGGGTTACTGCCGCACTATAATCATCCCGTCCCTTCATGCAGTAATAGGCATCCTGTACCATGAGAGAACCGAATGCTGCCGGATGAAGATTCGCGTTTACAATTCCTTTGAAATAATCGGTCTGGAGTACAGCATCAGCGATAGATTGACACTCATTCCACATTTCCCAAAATAAGGCGTCGTCGGAAGGCCTGTCTCCGATAACATTTGATAAATAACCTGTAAGTAACGATTCGGGAATGGAAAAATCTCTTTTAGGATAATAATATCTTTTCATGGTTAAAATATATTTATGTAAATATACTATAAATTATATATTTTAATATAGTATTATAATTTTTTATTATAAGAAATTTTATTTGTCGTTGTCGCTATATCTGGTCTAAAT
>JAJQEF010000011.1 GCA_021201795.1 Rikenellaceae bacterium | reverse complement strand
ATAATTTTCCTGTTAAAATAATAAGTTATTGTCTTCTTATCGGCTTATCTTTAATAAAATATATTATATAGGTCTGTTAACAAAGTATCGATACGATATTCATATCTCCTCCCCGAGACTAACTCAAGCACATTGCGGGAACGAGCAGAATCTGCCCGGTTTCAATATATGCCGGGTATTTGGTTCTTATATGATGCGCAGACTTGAAGCTACCGGTTATATGTATGATGAAAGGGTGGCTCAGTCGTAATTTACTGAATATGTATAATAACATACAAAAAAATAAGGCAGTAGATGCCTTATTTCATTATATCTTTATTTAAATATTATTTCAAACCTTCCCGTTCGAGAAAAGCATCAGGAGTGGGTTTATGTCCGCGGAATCTTACATAAAGGTCCATTGGAGGTTCACTCCCCCCCTTTGAAAGAATATTTTCACGGAAACTGGTTGCCGTTGCCTTATCAAATATTCCGTTTTGCCTGAATAGTGAATAAGCATCGGCATCGAGAACCTCTGCCCATTTATAGCCGTAATAGCCTGCGGCATATCCTCCTGCAAATATATGTGAGAAACCTGGCGACATCGCCGTACCTGGCAGGGACGGAAGTATCTGGGTTTTTATCGTGGCTTTCTTCTCGAATGTCTCCACGTCTGTGGTTACAGGGGCGGTTATGCTGTGCCATGCCATGTCGCAAATCCCGAATGACAACTGTCTTACGTTAAAATATCCGCTGAGGAATTTATCGCAGGCTTTGATCTTCGCGATAAGATCCGCAGGGATTTTTTCACCTGTTTCATAATGTTCCGCCCACAGGTCGAGATATTCTTTCTCTGAAAGAAAATTCTCCATGAATTGTGACGGAAGTTCTACAAAATCCCTATAAACCGATGTTCCTGACAGACTCGCGTAGGTTACTTCTGCAAGTATGCCGTGAAGTGCGTGGCCGAATTCGTGAAGTAATGTTCCTGCCTCCGAGTATGTAAGGAGGGAAGGAGCTGTAGCGGTGGGTTTTGTGAAATTGCATACGAGAGAAATTACAGGCCGTATATCCTTACCGTCTTCCTTGTACTGGTCGCGGAACGAAGTCATCCATGCCCCTCCGCGTTTGCTTGCACGGGGAAAATAATCTATGTATAATATGGCCATGAATGTACCGTCGTGGTCGTAAACTTCGAATGCTTTTACGTCGGGGTGATATACCGGAATATTTGTGTTTTCGTTGAACGTAAGTCCATATAGCTTATTGGCAAGCAGGAACATTCCATTCTGCACGCTTTCAAGCCTGAAATAAGAACGTGTAATCTCATCGTTGAGGCTGTAAAATTCGTCTTTGTATTTCTCGGAATAAAAGCTCCAGTCCCACGGCATTACATCTGAATCGTGTCCTTTATCCTTAGCAAATTCGGTAATCGTTTCATAATCTTTACGTCCATGTGCAAGGCTCCTTTCGAGAAGATCGGAAAGAAAATCATTAACTGCCGCACTGCTTCCCGCCATACGTTCTTCAAGAACGTAGTCTGCAAAAGTTTCGAATCCGAGCAGGTTTGCGATCTTCAGACGTAATTCCGTAATTTTTTTAATTATTCCTGTATTATCATGTTCGCCGCCCAATGCACGAGTATTGTAGGATCTCCATAATTTTTCGCGAAGGTCGCGTTTTTCAGAATATTGCATGAAGGGGAGCATACTCGGAGCCTGCTGTGTAATTACCCATCCATCAAGATTTCGTAATTCCGCTTCTTCCTTAGCCGCCTGAATCGTGGATTCCGGAAGGCCTGCAAGATCTGCACTGTCAGTCAGATGAAGGAAGTAACCATTGGTGGCAGCAAGTATATTCTGGCTGAAAATTACCGAAAGATTTGATAGTTCGGTGGTTAACTCCCTGTATTTTTCTTTATCTTCGTCACTCAACCCTGCACCGCTTCGAATAAATCCTTTATATGTTTTATCCAGGAGCATGCACTGTTCCGGTGTGAGCTTCTCCCTGGCTGCTGTTTCATAAACAATTTTTACTTTTTCGAAAAGCTTAGGGTCCAACTGTATATCGTTGCTGAATTCGGTTAGTTTAGGCATTATTGTCATGGCAATACCCTGCATATCGTCACTCGTAAGGCACTCGTTAAGATTAAAAAACACACTGCTCACGGCATCGAGCCTTCTCCCGCTTCTTTCGAGCGCCTCGATGGTATTTGCAAAATCCGGTGCGGCAGGGTTATCGATGACCTGCTGCACTTCTTTTCGTGCCAGCTCTATCGATTCTTCAAATGCAGGAATATAGTGCTCCGTTTTTATTTTATCAAAGGGCGGAACACCGAAAGGTGTGTTAAAATCCGACAATAGCGGATTCTTATCAGTATTTTCCATAGAACATGAAAGTGTTGTTATAGTAAGAATTATTAGAAGTAGTTTTTTCATTTTAAGGAATTTCTCTGCAAATTTCAGGCAGCGGTTAACGGACAAAGTTACTAAAAGGTTCGACTATGGCAAAAACATTATATTTTATTGCGGATTATCATCGTTTAATCCAAATGTGTATTAAATTTGCATGTTTGAAAATAAATGAGTGTGAAAGAGTTTATCGACAGTCTTGGATTACCGTTTACAATTATAGCCTGCGTTGCCCTGGCTGCGTTTTTCGTGCAGATTTATTATTACGCCGTGTATTATTCACGCATTCCCCGCTACCGCCAGAAAATAGATAAGGAGTCTGTTCCACGTGTTTCAGTGGTTGTGGTTCTCGAAGACGATATGGAATATCTCGAGAGCGCAGTCCCTCGTATCATGGCACAGGATTATGATAATTTCGAATTGGTCATTGTGGATAACGGTTCCGGACCGGAGTTTGCTGAGACCTTAAAAGCTATGTGTTCGGTGAATCCCAAGCTCAGGTATACAAGGATTAATCCTGACCCAAAGTACAGTTATCGCCGTAAGTTCGTATTGAACGTAGGAATAAAAGCATGCTCATATACAAATATAATTTTTACCGAAGCAGATTGTCGTACGTCCTCTGAAAAATGGTTGGGAATGATGGCCAAAGGATTCACCCGGAGTAAAGTAGTCATAGGCTATTGCGGTATTGATCCTGAAAAAGGAATTGCCAATAAAATGATAAGACTCGGACGCCTGATGATGTCGGTAAGATATTTATCTTCCGCTATAAGCAAAAATCCATATAGGGGAACCTCAAAGAATTTCGGTTTCTCATCAGACCTGTATTTTTCAAAAAAAGGCTACAACTATCTAAAACTCAATACCGGAGATGACGATCTTTTCATACAGGATATTGCGGATAAAAATAACACTTCGGTTATAATGAATCCGCGTGCCACGGTAAGACAAAGATTTTACGGTGGGCTCAGGCGCTGGTTTACAGAAAGAAAGTATTATTCCTATACATTCAAATATTACCCGCTTGGGGTGAAGGCGGGTATATTTACCGAACTTTTTTCCAGAGCGGTATTCTTCGGAACCATCGCCGCAATTATTATTCTTCACCATGAGTATTTATGGAGCTTTGCGATAGCATTGCTCTTATTAAGATATACTATCGTTTTCCGCACGATCTTCCTGATATGCCGGAGGCTCGGCGAGAAAGGGCTCCTTAAATTCTATTTCCTTCACGATTTGATTTCTCCTTTTTACGAATTTTTCTTATCTTTAGCTCGTACCCTGCGTCCAAGCAAAGGAATATGGAGTTAGAGAGCGATTTTGTTCCGGATAATGATTTAATATCGAAGGCCCTGTCTGGCGATTCCGCCGCATTCGAGTGTCTCTTTGTGCGTTATAAAGATGAGATATTCCAGTTATATTTACAAAAAACGGGAAATAATGTTCCCGATGCCAACGATATGATGCAGGAAACATTCATTCGCATCTTCCTCAATCTCCATAAATTCGATTCTGAATACACCTTCAGGCAGTGGATTTATACCATCGCCCGAAATATTTTTATAGACCATACGAGGAGGAAAAAGGATTTTATCGTCTCATTGGAAGGACCGGAAAATTATCGTACAGAGTTGAATCCTCCTTCCGAGAATCCCACTCCAGAGCAGGAAATGATAAATAATCAGACTCAATTTAAAATAGACTCCCTTCTGGAGACCATGCCGGAAAAATATAAAGAAATGATCCGGTTGAGGTTTATCAACGAGTATTCTTACGAGGAAATATCTGTGAAACTTTCTATTCCCATAGGAACGGTAAAAACACAGATACATAGGGCTCGTGAAATTTTTTACCGATTGATTTGTGAAAATGGAATCAGATAATAATGGATATAATACATAAATATTTTAAAAACCTGACTTCGGAACAGGAGCGAAAGTTTACCGAAATGTACGGTCTTTATACCGACTGGAACTCAAAAATAAATCTTATATCCCGTAAGGATATAGATCAACTGTATATTAAACACATACTGCACTCGCTGGCTATTGCCAAAGTCATGGAGTTCAGGCCCGGAACCAGGGTGCTGGATGTGGGTACAGGCGGAGGATTCCCGGGGATTCCGTTAGCGGTGATGTTCCCGGAAGCTGAATTCACACTTGTGGACTCGATAGGTAAAAAAATAAATGTGGTCTCAGATGTTGCTGAAAAACTGGAATTGTCAAATGTTAAAACCATAAACGCGCGCGCAGAAGATCTTCCCGGAAATTTCGATTTCGTAGTGAGCCGCGCCGTCACCGAGATGCCTAAATTCATTAAGTGGGTATGGGATAAAATTATCCCGAAAGGTGAAAATGCTTTGCCAAACGGCATTTTGTACCTAAAAGGTGGCGATCTGAAAGAAGAACTCAAAGCGGTCAACAAACCATATATAATTTACGATTTGAACGAATTCTTTGACGAAGAGTTCTTCGATACCAAGAAGATTGTTTATTTTCAAAAATAGATAATAATGATTAGAAAAACATCAGCAGATTTAGTAATACCGGTAGATGGAACTCCTTTAAAGAACGGTGTGGTTACCTTCAGTGAGGACGGGACGGTTATATCCGTAAATGAAAATACGGAAGATCCCGATATAGAGAAATACAGCGGAGTACTTGTTCCCGGATTCGTGAATACCCACAACCATCTCGAACTGGCCTATATGGAAGGAATACTTCCGAAACATACCGGTCTTCCCGGATTTGTGAAAGGTATAATGGAAGTCAAAATGGAATTTCCGGAGGAAGTGCAGAAAAAAGCGATAGCACGCGAAGACGAGTATATGTGGAACTCCGGTGTACAGGCCGTAGGGGATATATCGAATACACCGGTATCTTTCAGCATAAAGAGAGATAGTAAAATAAAATACGTCACATATTTAGAAATATTCGACCTGCTGTTCGATAAGGACTATACACAGATAATGTGCGAAGGTGTTGAACTCTTCCAGGAGACCTTGAAATACGGCATAGAGGCATACATAACCCTTCATTCTACATATAATGTGTCGAAGCCCCTTTTCGATGCGTGGGCATCGATGCCTCATACAGAAGCGATGTCGATTCATTTTATGGAGAGTGCACATGACGATACCCTGTTCCATAAAGAAGGCGGATTCTGGGAATTTTTCCGGGAAAGAGGGATCCCGCTCGATTATCTGGAGGAATTGAGTTCCCTGAACCGGGTTATCAAAGGTATTCCGTCCGACCGTAGGCTTCTGCTTGTACATAATACCAATGCCACGTCTGAAGTCGTGGAGAGGATGAAGGAGAATTATCCGAGGGTCTCCTGGGCTCTGTGTCCCTGCTCTAACCTCTATATAGAAGATAAACTTCCGCCTGTGGATATGTTACGTTCCAAAGACATAAATCTGACCATCGGAACGGATTCGCTGTCGTCCAATACTCAGTTGTCGATGATCGCGGAAATGCGTGCCATAACAAATAATTTCAATATTCCTCTTGAAGAAATAATAAAGTGGGCAACGTTGAACGGTGCCAAAGCATTGGAACTGGACGATAAAATAGGCTCATTCACACCGGGGAAGAATCCAGGTGCGGTGGTGATTGAAAATATAATGGAAGACTTCATGTTTACCGGTTCTTCCGATTCGAGGAGGTTGATATAATGGTTCCGTATATACAGTTAGAGAACGTAAAGAAATCCTTCGGCGACCTCGTGTTATATGAAAATATAAACATGACGGTGGTCGAAAAGGAACGTATTGCGCTTATCGCAAAGAACGGAG
This sequence comes from Rikenellaceae bacterium, assembly GCA_021201795.1. Classification (GTDB taxonomy): domain Bacteria; phylum Bacteroidota; class Bacteroidia; order Bacteroidales; family Rikenellaceae; genus JAJBUQ01. The sequence goes on along the minus strand of JAJQEF010000011.1, from coordinate 6,552 downwards.
CTGGTAAAACTACGCTATTGAACATAATTGCAGGCAAAGAGAAACCGGATTCCGGGGAAGTGATATTCCGTAACGGCATCAAAGTGGGGTTCCTCGAACAGCAACCCGAACTTCCAGGGAATCTCACTGTTCTCAATGCGGTGTTCCACTCCGGCAGCGAGATCGCGGAAGTGGTTCGCAGATATGAAAAAGCTGTCTTTGCTGACGATAAGGAGGCTCTTGAACACCTTATTCCGGAAATGGAAAGATTGTCGGCGTGGGATTACGGCCAGAAGGCAAAAGAGATACTATCACGCCTTAACGTTACCGACATGGATAAATTAGTTGGCAAAATGTCCGGTGGGGAGAAGAAAAGAGTTGCTCTCGCGGCTATGCTTATAGACGATCCGGAGGTGATAATAATGGATGAGCCGACCAACCATCTTGATCTCGAGATGGTTGAATGGCTCGAGGATTTCCTGATAAAGAGCAACAAGACCGTTCTTCTGGTAACGCATGACAGATACTTTTTAGATAGGATATGTACTGCGATTTATGAAATAGATCAGAAGAAGCTGTACCGCTATTCGGGAAATTATGCGGACTACATAGTTAAACGCGACGACCGTATCGTGAATTTCAATACAGAGGTCGATAAGGCGCAGAATCTCTTCCGGCGAGAACTGGAATGGATGAGGCGCATGCCTCAGGCACGTGGAACCAAAGCGAAATACCGCAAGGATGCATTCTATGACCTCAAGAATAAGGCATTCGCTAAGCGTGACGACGGTAAGGTCGATATCAATATACAATCGTCCAGACTGGGTACGAAAATATTCGAAGTCAAGGGCCTTAATAAAAGTTTTGGGGACAGGGATATAATTAAAGACTTCGATTTTACGTTTACAAGGTATCAAAAGCTCGGTATCGTGGGTAAAAACGGTACAGGCAAAAGTACGTTCTTAAATATACTTACGGGTTCTTTGGAGGCTGATTCCGGAATTGTGGATGTGGGCGATACTGTAAAATTCGGATATTATCGTCAACAAGAGATAGACTTCGAAGGAAATAAAAAAGTTATCGACGTAGTGAAAGAAATCGCGGAAGTCGTGACGCTCGGAGATGGAAATACCATCACAGCGTCGCAGTTCTTAAATAAATTCCTGTTCCCTCCGGAGACTCAGTATAACTATATATATAAGTTGAGCGGAGGAGAAAAAAGGCGTCTGTACCTGCTTACGGTACTGATGAGAAGTCCCAACTTCCTGATACTGGATGAGCCCACGAATGACCTCGACATTGTAACTCTCAATGTATTAGAAGATTACCTTGTGAATTTCGGAGGCTGTATAATAATTGTCTCTCATGATCGTTATTTTATGGACAAGGTTGCTGAACAACTGCTCGTGTTCGAGGGAGGGGGAGAGATAAGAAGTTTCCCCGAAAATTACACCGAATACAGGAACAGGCAGGAGGAGCTGAAGGAATCCGAAGAGAGTAAAAAAATAAAAACGCAGCCTGTTGCGGACAGGAGACCGGACCAGAAAGATAAACCAAAAAAATTGAGCTACAAGGAGAAGCTCGAATACGAAAGTCTTGAAAAAGAAATAGAAGATCTGGAGTCCGAGAAAAAAATCTGGAAGAAGCGCTCAATTCCGGAATGCTTGAAGCGGAGGAATTGAACGAAAAATCCCGAAAAATAGGTGAAGTCATGGAACTTATAGACGAGAAATACATGCGGTGGTTGGAATTAAGCGAACTGGCCTGAACTAAAAAATGACAGTTTGCAATTAACGGCTTCGCCTCGAATAATTTGTAAACTGTAATTTTTATAATAAATGAAGACAAAACACTCAAAAATCTTAGAGTCTGTTTTACAGCGGACGCAGTATGAAATCAGTACTTCCGGAGGACATATCCTTAGTACGGACCATATCTTCCTGAGTCTTCTCAAGGAGAATAAAGGTCATGCGCTCACATTGCTCCGCAGATTCCTGTCGGAAGAGGATATATATAAAGTACGGACCACCATCGAAAAGGAACTCGCTGCGGGCAAGAAAACTATTATGCACGGCAGGGAGAACGATGTCGCATTGCTGAGGATAGAGAATACTTTGAGAAACCTTTATCTCGAGATGCTCGAATCGAACCAATCCACGATACACACAGGGCATTTACTGCTCGTGATCCTTAAAGATACGAGGCAAATGTCTACCCAGATTCTCAACAGGTTCGGAGTGAACTACCTCAAAGTAAATTCGCTTGTGTCATTACTGTCTCAGGATGAGGATTCTTTTGAGATTACTCCCGGACTTTCTCAGATCGTGGCTGATAAAGAAGATATCGCGCAATCGGAACAAAACGGCTTCGATGAGGACGGTGAAAACGAAGATGTGGATTCTCCGGTAGTAGAAGAACCTAAAGGTATAAATAAAAATTCTACACTCGAGAAGTATGGAACCGACCTTACACGCTCTGCGGAAGAAGGTAAACTCGATCCTGTTGTGGGTCGTGCCGTAGAGATCGAACGTCTTGTCCAGGTACTCGGACGAAGGAAAAAGAATAATCCTATCCTTATAGGAGAAGCAGGCGTTGGTAAATCTGCGATTGTGGAAGGATTGGCGTTGAGGATCGTTCAACGACAGGTTCCTTATTGCCTCCAAAATAAAAGGATATTCACCTTAGACGTTGCCGGACTTATTGCTGGTACGAAATATCGCGGACAGTTCGAAGAGAGAATCAAGGCCCTTATCAAGGAACTTACCAAGAGAGACGATATAATACTGTTTATCGACGAGATACATACCATCGTGGGCGCGGGAAGCACGCAGGGATCGCTCGATACTGCTAACATACTTAAACCTGCACTTGCGAGGGGAGAACTTCAATGCATCGGAGCAACCACTCTCAACGAATATCGTGAGTTCATAGAGAAGGACGGAGCATTGGAGAGAAGGTTCCAGAAGATAATGGTAGAACCGACAACCAAAGAGGATACGCTTATCATCCTCAATAATATAAAGGAATACTACGAGAACTACCATTCGGTAAGATACACGGACGAGGCGATTAAAGCCTGCGTAGATCTTACGGACAGATACCTGACCGACAGGCACTTCCCGGATAAGGCAATCGACGTGCTCGACGAAGCAGGATCGAAGGCGCATATATTCCGCACCGGCAATCCGGAGTTCGTAACCGAGCTGGAAAATAATATCGAGGATGTTAAACAGGCTAAACGAGAAGCTGTTGCGAGTCAGAATTTCGAACTTGCGGCAAGACTGAGGAAGGAGGAACTGTTGATGAAACAGAGTCTCGAAGCTAAGCTCGAAGACTGGAGAATAGAAATTTCGAGTAACCGTATCGAAGTTACCGAAGAACAGATTGAAGAAGTAGTATCTTCTATCACAGGAGTTCCTGTGAGCAGGGTGTCGATGAGTGAAAAACAAAGGCTGATGACTATGGGCTCATATCTTAACAAAAATGTGATCGGACAGCATGCCGCGGTCAACAAGATCACAAAAGCGATACTACGCAGTCGTGCAGGATTGAAGTATCCACGAAAACCTATAGGGACGTTCATGTTTGTAGGCCCTACCGGAGTTGGTAAAACGCATCTCGCAAAGGAACTTGCTAAATATATGTTTGACAGCGAGGACGCAATGATCCGTGTGGATATGAGTGAATACAGTGAGAAATACAATGTCAGCCGTCTTATAGGGTCTCCTCCGGGATACGTCGGATACAACGAGGGAGGGCAGTTGACTGAGCAGGTGAGAAGACATCCATACTCGGTAATACTCTTCGACGAGATTGAGAAGGCGCACAGCGACGTATTCAATATTATGCTCCAGATATTCGACGACGGACATCTTACCGACGGAACAGGACGCAAAGTGGACTTCCGAAACTGTATCATAATAATGACCTCTAACGTAGGGTCGCGTGAAGTCAAAAAGAATACGAAACTAGTGGGCTACAATAACACGACCAAGACGGATAATAAAGAAACAGTTGTCGACGACCACTTCAGACGCTCACTGGATTCCATGTTCGCACCGGAGTTCCTTAACAGGATAGACGACATAATTTTGTTCAACACTCTGTCTCAGGAAGATATCAGAAGCATCGTGGAACTCGAATTCTCGAACTTCTGCAAGCGTATCGAAACGCTGGGATATAGCATCTCGATGACTCCGAGCGCGAAGTCTTATCTTGCGGATCTGGGTTATGAACCGAGATACGGAGTGCGTTCCCTCAAAAGGGTGCTTCTCGATAATATCGAAGAACCGTTCGCGGAATTAATAGTCTCCGGCGAGGTTAAGGAAGGCGAGGTTATCAAGGTTACCAAACCTGCTAAGTCACCCCTTAAACTGACAGTACAAAAACGATAAATAAATGAAGATTCCAATGGAACCGGCCTTTAGGAAGGCCGGTTTCTTTTATTATGATTTATTTTTAATTACTATTTCCCATGTAACCAAAAGAATATACTGCAAAAGTACGTTCATGCGCTTTTCAGCTTGTGGTTAACCTTTATTCTTCAAATCCTGAACAACGCAATAACAACCGTTATCATAATTTACGACATCGTTTGAACGTTATATAATATAATGAATTATTTAGGATTATATTGCCGGATTAAATTTTAGCACTACCTTTACGGCGCAAATGTGACAGCATAGAAGAAGTAATATACTGTTTATTTATAAAAAAAAGAGTTTTTTTTACTTTTTATTTAATTTTGCACCGGAAACAGAGATATGAAAGTAATAACTAAAACAGCTGAATTGCAAAGAATTCTGTCATGTGGCGACACTATTATCACAGGATTCGTACCCACTATGGGCGCTCTGCACGAAGGCCATCTCTCTCTGGTGGAAAGATGTCGTAGGGAATGCGACCTTACAGTGGTAAGTATTTTTGTTAATCCCACACAGTTCAACGATCCGGGTGATCTGAAGAACTATCCCAGAACGCCCGAGCGCGACCGGAGTTTGCTGGAGAAGGCAGGAGTGGACGTAGTTTTTATGCCGGATGTCGATGAAATTTATCCGGAAAAGGACGTACGCCTTTTCTCGTTCGGCCATCTCGACAAAGTAATGGAGGGAGAAAAAAGACCCGGACACTTCAATGGTGTGGCACAAATAGTGAGTAAACTCTTCGATATCGTTCAGCCTGAGAAGGCGTATTTCGGCGAAAAGGATTTCCAACAGCTTGCAATAATACGGGCGCTGATAAAAAAGCTGGGATACAATATCGAAATAGTGGGCTGTCCCATTAAAAGGGATGGCGACGGACTCGCTCTAAGCTCGAGAAACGTACTTCTTAACCCGCAGCAGCGACAAGCGGCTCCATTGATCTACAGGGTCCTGAGTCAAGCTGTAGGAATGAAAGATGAAAAAAGCATCGAAGAACTATGTCTCTGGGTAACGGAAAATATCGACCGTGATCCAGAATTGAAGGTTGAATATTTTAATATAGTTGACTCTCTTACGCTTCAGCCTGTTAAGGACTGGAATGAGAACGGGGAAAAATACGGGTGCATTGCCGTCAAAGTGGGCAATGTCAGACTCATTGATAATTTGAAATTTTGTTAAAAATGCTTATCGAGGTCTTAAAATCAAAAATTCACAGGGTGACAGTCACGGAAGCTAACCTCAACTATGTGGGCAGTGTGACTATAGACGAGGAATTACTCGAAGCAGCGAACATGATCCCAGGTGAAAAGGTTGCGATCGTGAACAACAATAATGGTGAACGCATTGAAACGTACATAATAAAAGGAGAACGTGGAAGCGGAAGCATAGAGATAAACGGAGCGGCTGCACGTAAATTTGCTGTGGGCGATATCGTCATTATCATATCTTACGCGCATATGGATTTCGAAGAAGCCAAAAAATTCGAACCGTTTATAATTTTTCCGGATACAGCGACCAACCGCTTAATAAAATAAAATATTATTATGTCATACCCATTTTTCATTTGAAGAATGGGTATGTTTTATTCGGATATGCGAAAACTGATTACTAGAATACTCGATAAATTTTATTTTTACCCTGTCAACAGGATTGTTCCTTACGTGACGTTCCGTTATGCAGCATGCGGAGGAATGAATATGCTGCTGGACTGGACCCTATATTTTATATTGTATAATTTCATTCTGCGCAAGCAAAATCTGGATTTAGGTTTGGTCGTTATATCACCGTATATTGCAGCATTCATTATCGTTTTTCCAATCACTTTTTTCACGGGATTTTGGCTTAACAATAATATAGCATTTCATGGTTCCCCGCTTAAGAACGGCGTTAAACTGTCGCGTTATCTCCTTGTGGTGTGTGTCAGTATATTTATCAATTATTTCGGATTGAAACTTCTGGTCGAACACTTTCATCTATATCCGACTCCGTCGAAGATCATAGTTACTCTCGCTGCAACCGCCGTAAGTTATTTTTCACAGAAACATTTTACGTTCAGGAAACATAGCGCAGTGAAATAATCAGATCCGTTAATATCTCTGTCAGTAAACCCTCACAATTTGTATCAAATATGGCAATCCGGACATTCCGTCGG
>JAJQEF010000047.1 GCA_021201795.1 Rikenellaceae bacterium | reverse complement strand
GAACGCGAATCTGAAGTTTAGGAAACTTCCGTTCTATCCCTTGAACTACAAGGCCTCAATTATTTAAAAATTTATGCTGTGTTTAAACGCATCCGGACCACTATATTTATAATTTGCCAAACACAACTTGTCCCGGGTCCCGCGAATTTAGTAATAAAGTTCTTAATATAAAAATTATCTCGCCATCGTGGCTCCGTCGTATGCCCATTTAACAAACATGGCACCCCATGTATACCCCCCGCCGAACACTGCAAGAATAAGATTGTCGCCTTTTTTCAGACGGGTCTCGTAATCCCACAAACACAGTGGCAGCGTAGCACCTGTCGTATTACCGTATTTATCGATATTGATCATACATTTTTCCTTATCTATACCCATACGGTTTGCAGTCGCATCGATTATACGAAGGTTAGCCTGATGAGGAACGAGGAAACTTATATCATCGGATGTAAGGTTGTTTTTAGCCATCAGTTCCACTGCCGTATCGGCCATATGAGAAACCGCAGCTTTAAAGACAGCTTGTCCTTCCTGATATATATAGTGCCATTTCTTAGCGACAGTCTCTGTAGTAGCAGGATAAGCAGATCCACCGGCTTTCATATGAAGGTGTATACTTCCGCCTCCGTCGGATTGCAGAATAGCATCCTGTATGCCTAATCCTTCCGTACACGGTTCGAGAAGTACTGCACCTGCACCGTCTCCGAATATGGCACATGTAGAGCGGTCTTCGTAATCAACTATGGAAGACATTTTATCCGCTCCAACAACAATAACTTTTTTAAATCCGCTTTCTATGTATTTTGCTCCTGTTTGAAGAGCAAAAAGAAATCCACTGCATGCAGCGGACACATCGAAAGCAAAAGCATGGTTGATGCCGGCCTTGTAGCTGATAAGATTGGCTGTCGAAGGAAATAACATATCCGGGGTCACAGTAGCACAAATTACAAGTTGTACCTCATCCGGATTCGTATTGGTTTTTTCGAGCAGTTCCTTAACTGCTTTTTCTCCCATATATGAAGTCCCAACTCCTTCGCCTTTAAGTATATGCCTTGTTCTTATACCTATACGGGTCATTATCCACTCATAGGTGGTATCTACCATACGACTCAGTTCGAAGTTATCCAGAATATAATCCGGAAGATAACCTCCGACACCTGTTATTGCTGCAGTGATTTTCTTCATTATTTAAACGATTCTCTTAATTTCTCCACTAAACCGGCCTCGACTGACTTTTCGGTTTGCAGAAGCATGTTTTTAATTGCTGTAGGACCTGAACATCCGTGACCTATTATCACTGTCGCGTTGATCCCGAGAACAGGAGTACCGCCTACAACTTCTTCATCGAGACTGTCAACGAAAGGAGAAGAAACACCCTGCTCTTTCAGTATTCTGTAAAATCCTTCGGTTTGTTTTAAAATAGTATTGCCGATGAAACCGTCACATACGATAACATCAGCAATTTTTTCACTGAAAATATATTTAGCCTCGATATTACCCACGAAATTAAAATCAGAAGATCCGTGCATCAATTCGTATGCTGCCTTGGTCATCTGATTGCCTTTCTCAGGTTCTTCTCCGATATTCAACAGAGCTACACGCGGATTTTCCATTTTAAGAAATGCCTTAGCATAAACACTTCCTATTATACCATATTGGTATAATACATCCGGTTTACAATCGACATTCAATCCTATATCGAGAAGAAGCGAACTTCCACCGTTCTCTGTAGGGATAATAGTCGATATTGCCGGACGGATAACGCCGTCGATAGGTTTAACAGTATACATACTGCCAACCATCATTGCGCCGGTATTACCGGCACTCGCAAAACCTGAAATTTTTCCTTCCTGTAGATATTTAAATCCGACCGCTACGCTTGAATCGGGTTTTTTGACGAAAGTCTGAGCAGGATTGTCTCCCATTTCAATAACTTCCGTAGTATGAACTATTTCAAATGTATCCGGGTCTTGATTCTCACGCTTCAATATCTCTTCTATTCCGGCTTTATCCCCGAACAAAACAATCCTGGTCTGAGGCAAAATTTCTTTCGAAGCCTCGATAGCGCCCATAACTGTCGCTTCGGGTGCGTGATCACCTCCCATTGCATCCAATCCGATTTTCATCCGATCCGGTTTTAATCCCACTTAAGGTTATTCATCTTTTTTATCAGCTACAGCCTGTTTCCCCCTGTAAAATCCACAGTCAGGACAAACCCTGTGGTAGAGGACCGCAGAACCGCAGTTGGAACAAAGCGAAATAGTCGGAGCAACCGCTTTATAGTGAGTTCTTCTCTTATCTCTTCTTGTACTGGAGATCTTGTGTTTAGGATGTGCCATTTAAAAAAATTATTTATCGTTATTATTTTCTGTTTCCAATTTATCCTTCAATCCTTCCAAAGCCTGTTTCCACTCAGAATTTTCCTCTTCCGGAGCATCAGGATACATATTTGTAAATTCTTCTTCGGTTACGATCCTGAATCTTTTCAACATTTCCGTATCGCATCCCGGTCCATTTTCACCTTCAGGATGCACCCTTTGGTAAGGCAGGCTGAGCAATATGCTTTCATATATATATTGCGACAGGTCGAGTTCGTGTTCACCGGGAGCCACCCACATAACATCTCCGTCGCTTTCTTGTTCTTCTTCCGAATATTTTACCAACAAAGTTCCTTCATAATCCACCGGTGCCGTAAACACTTCCAGACACCTGTCGCAGGGAACTTCTACATGCCCTTTGATCGAAAAATCCAAAGAAAGCATATTGGATTTTTTTTCAAGTTCAATATCGACTTCGACTTTCCCACCGGACACTTCCGAATTTTCGAACAATAGGAATAGATCACTGCCCACATCAAAGCGACAATCATGTCGCCCCAACGATAATCCATTGATATTCAGCACATATTTCCTATTTTTCTTCATTATATTCAGGCAAAATATCGGACAAAGTTATATATTTTTAATTTAATTACAACAAAATTAACCTTTTATGGTATTTTCTCCTTAAGACAATAACGTAAGATCAGCCATCACTATTGCTGCAACCGCCTCAATTATAACCGGTATACGTAAAACTATACACGCATCATGTCTGCCTTTAATAGTTAAATCTTCTCTATTTCCCGTTTCCATATTAATCGTATTCTGTGGTAAGGAGATGCTCGGAGTCGGTTTTACGGCAACCCTGAAAAGAATAGGATTTCCATTCGTGATCCCACCGTTTATGCCTCCTGCGTTATTTGTTTCAGTGGTTCCGTTTATATCTATTATATTATCATTGTTCTGCGACCCATTCATTTTTGCCGATGCGAACCCTGCACCGAATTCGATTCCTTTAACGGCAGGAATCGAAAAAACAGCGTGGCTGATAAGAGACTCCACAGAGTCGAAAAAAGGGTCCCCCAATCCCGGGAAACAGCCTTTTACAGTACACTCGACAATACCTCCGATAGAATTATGGGTTCTTACCGCTTCGTCAAGAACAGAATCATAATCAGCTTTATCGTTTGAACCTCCCAATTCGATAATTTCAGTACTGTAATCTATATTTTCAGTTACTTTCTTCGCTATGGCACCGGCAGCGACAAGACCTAAAGTTATTCTTCCAGAAAAATGTCCGCCCCCCCTGTAATCAGCAAAACCGTTATATTTTTTAAGTGCAACCCAATCTGCATGTCCGGGTCGAGGCTGCACGATAAGATTTTTATAATCGCCCGACCTTGTATCGGAATTTTCGAAAATCACGGTAATCGGCGCACCTGTCGTGTAACCGTTGAATACACCTGAAACGATCTTCGGTTCATCTGCTTCTCTTCTCGGAGTCGTTCCTTTGGCACCGCTTTTCCGCCTTGCCAAATCCGGCAGCAGATCTTCTTCGGATAAAGAAATACCCGGAGGACATCCGTCGATTACCGCACCTACCATGGTACCATGAGATTCTCCGAATATCGAAACACGGAATTTTCTACCGAAACTGTTCATGTTAAATTAATTTTTTAATACGCAAAAATAGTATTTTTTCACATTAGTTCCTACTTCGGGTACATCCACGGTATGTCGACACAACTTAACACTTTATAATTAAATCATTCCGGAGTTATTCGTTAACATTTCTGCAAATATATTATACGCCAAATACAGCGGTCAAACCAATCGTGCAACGGGATTTTTCGTATATTTCGATTAAATATAGTATTTTTATACGAAATTTGAAGACATATGCTGGAACAATTTGTAAATACTCTTCCATTAACTAACCCGGTTCTGATATTCGCCATAATATTATTCATTATACTATTAGCCCATATAATCCTGCACATGTTCAAGATCCCTGATTTGGTGGGACTGATAATTGCAGGAGCTATTATAGGACCGAACGGACTCGGCATACTGGCACGCGACAGCAGTATTATTTTGTTCGGCACAGTAGGTCTTCTCTATCTGATGTTCATCGCGGGCCTTGAGATCAACATGGCCGATTTTAAAAAGAACAGTAAAAAAGGATTGTTGTTCGGGATGTTCACTTTCGGCATCCCAATGACTCTCGGGGTTTTATCCGGCATCCACCTGTTAAATCTCTCCATGCCGTCCGCGATCTTGCTTGCAAGTATGTACGCATCACACACGCTTATAACATACCCGATCATAAGCAAATACGGCATTACGAAGAACAGGGCTGTTACAGTCACCGTCGCGGGAACCGTAGTAACGGATACACTGGCTCTTCTGGTGCTTGCAGTAATAGTCGGAATGGAAAAAGGAGAACTGACCAATTTTTTCTGGATCAAACTTGCCGTCTCCACCATGGCATTCGGAGCTATCGTTATTTACGGCTTCCCCTATCTTGCGAGGTGGTTCTTCAAAAAAGTAGACGACAGTATCAGCAAATATATTTTTGTTATCGGACTTGTTTTCCTTGCGGCATTCCTTGCTGAACGTGCAGGGCTGGAGGCCATTATCGGAGCCTTTCTCGCGGGATTATCACTGAACAGGCTGATCCCTAACACCTCTGCATTACTGAACAGAATAGAATTCGTGGGCAATGCTCTTTTTATTCCGTTCTTCCTTATCGGTATAGGGATGCTTATCGATTATAGAGTGTTTATATCCGATTGGACTACGATTTATGTGGCTGCAATAATGACCGTCGTCGCAACAATTTCCAAATATACGGCAGCATGGCTGACACAGCAATCGTTCCGTTTCACCAAAAACGAACGCCTTCTTATTTTCGGGATGAGTAATTCACAGGCAGCTGCAACCCTTGCCGCTGTTTTAGTAGGATATGAGGTTATTATCGGAACCACACCTGACGGGGAACCGATCAGGCTTCTCAACGACAGTATTCTTAACGGCACTATAGTGATGATACTTTTTACGTGCATTATTGCTTCTTTTGCTACTCAGAAATCATCACAGAATATAGCAGTAGAGGAACTATCCGAAGATGAAATCGTCGACAACGAGGATATCGAGGACCGCATTCTAATACCTCTGAATAATCCCGAAAATGTCGAGGAACTTATAAATCTTGCCGTGACGATAAAATCAAAGAAGGCAAAATCGACAATGACCGCTTTAAATGTAATTCCATCCGAAATTCATGATTCCCATGCTGAGAAAAAAGCGGAGAATCTTTTGGAAAAAGCGGCAAAGGTCGCAGCGGGAAGCGACAACAAAATTACCACGATAATGAGGTATGACGAGGATGCTGCCAATGGAATAAAGAACGCCATAAAAGAACACAAGATCACGGACGTTATCATGGGGCTGAGACAGCAGGTAAACATTACCGATAGTTTTTACGGTTCTTTCGTAGAGAAAATATTATCGAAATGTGCGACAACTACAATAATTTATCGTCCGCTTCAGCCATTATCCACAGTTAAAAGATACGTTGTAGCGATACCTCCGGATGCTGAAAAAGAGATCGGACTTCCTTACTGGCTTATCCGCCTATGGAATATAGGTAAAAATACAGGAAATAAAATGGTGTTCTATGCGAATACTTCCATGATAAGTATCCTTAAGGAACTTCAAACAAAACATTATATAGATGCTGATTATCACGAATTCAGCGACTGGGACGATTTTCTGATTATATCACGCGATATTAGGGATAATGACGCGCTGATAGTTATAATGAGCAGGAAAAATTACCCTTCATTTACCAAGAGCATGTATTCGATACCTACATATATCAACAAATATTTCCTTAATGTAAATTGTATACTGATCTTCCCTCTTCAGATAGGCATTGGCGACCAGGATCTCGGAGCACTTCAGAATATTCCCCATACCGACGCCAACGACGGATTCGAAGAACTGGCGAATATAATGGCCGGATTATTTAAAAGATTAAAATAAACTCGTCATAAAAAATATTCCGTATCGTTTCTCTCGCGGAACATCCGGTAAAAACAATCGGCAACGATACGGAAGTTAATATCGGAAGTTTCTGACACAGGCTTAGTTATAGTCAGTAGGCCTATATAAATACCTGTTCCTGAATATTCATGTGCAAGATTGAGTACATAATTACGAAGCGCGGCTTTGCACAGGGACATAGATGCTGCCTCCAGCGATGGCTTCAAGGCTACACCTCCACCTGTAAATAACATAGCTCCATGACCTTGTTTTTGGAATATTTGAGAGACAACATGAAAACATTCAACTGCGACACTTACGTTTACTTTAAAATCCCCGATTAATTTTTCTCCGTTAAGTTCAGATGGTTTTGAATTCCTTCTGGTTACGGCATTAAATATTACCGCAGCCACACTCCTTCCCTCTTTCTCCACATTTATGAATATTGATCTTATCGAGTCCTCTGATTTTAAATCTACTGACAAAAAAGAAGAATTTATTCCATTTCCATTTAACAATTCGGAACAGTATTTTAATTTATCCTGATTTTTACCAACCAGCAATATATCATAACCGTTTAATCCAAATTTACGGGCAATATCAACACCAAATGTTTTTCCCGGACCAATTATGATTATTAATGGATTTTTCATATATTTAGAAAGAATTTAAGTTAAGGCATAAAAATAATCCAAAAAATCAAAAAAAGAGGAAGTATATATCTTCCTCTCTGTGGAGGTATAACCCCCTATATAGACACAACTATAGGGTTTTATCATATAACACGAATACACAGGAAAGGCATGTTCCATCAATCCGTTCCGAAGAGGTCTGCGACAACCATAAGATAAACAGATTGAGTCCATGCCCTTCCTTAGCACAGCCCCGATTAACCTGATTCTTACCTTAACTTCTTGAAATGTCGCAATTTCTTCGGAGAATATAGGTATTTCGAGCTATTTTATAAGAACAAAGATAAGCAATACCGGATATTTATCAAGTCTCTACAGGTACATAATAACCCTAAAATTAAAAAAGCGGCATTAAGCCGCTTTTTTAATTGAAATAAATTTCCCCTACTATTTTATGAAACGGAAAGCAATATCCCTGTCTTTAGCTCTTTCATCATCCGGCGCGTTTTCACTGCGTGTTGCTTTCTCTTCACCGAATCCTTCTGTAGTAATACGGTTAGCACTGATGCCGTCCGCTACAAGAAGCGATTTAATGTAATTAGCACGTTGTTCCGACAGTTCCATATTATAATCCGCATCACCAGTACGGTCAGCATAACCTGCTATACGTATTTTAGAGTTATCATAGCTTTTCATTATGGAAGATATATTACGAACGTGGCGGCGGGAATCAGAATCTAAAAATTCCGTTGCGCTTCCAATTACGAAATTGATATCTTCGAACTCGAACCATCTGCTTTTGAGATCGTCCGCAGACGCATTTTTATAATCATTAGAGTTAAGGAACCTTACCATCTTTTCCTCCATACCGTTCCTGTAAACAGTGATTCTATCACCGTTAGAAAGAGTTATTGAAGTAGTGTCCCTGTTTCTTACTCTGTCGACAGCCCTGTCAGATGCATTCCTCACAGTATCGATAACCTGAGTAGTGCGGCTTTTTACGGTATCGTAAGTCCTGTCGAGTTCAGGAGTTCTCGTATTGCGGCATGATCTCCACCAGAATATAAGAAGTAAAAGAAGAAGGATTATAATTAGCCATGTGATCCAGCTGTTATTCTTTTTCTTTTTGTCCGGAGTTTTTACAGTGTTTCTATTATCTGCAATGTTGTTAAGTCCGAAAGAGTTTTTCAGTCCGGAAGGTATATCCGCCATAATGCTGCTCTTCTCTTTATTAAGCTCGCCCATAAGATCAGCCATGCTCCATTTTTCCTTAACAAGCTTGTTTCCGAGGAATCCTGCTACTACAGGACCAAGCATCGACACGAGTCTGTTTGTCGCAACTTTAGATATACCTGAATCAGAAGATATTGCTGAGGTGAAATCGGCAGCTTTATCTCCGAGAAGTTTCTCGAGGAACTGATCCCCTATATTCTGCTGAGTCTTGTTAGGATTATCGCAGAAAATTCCGTTCATATTCGAAAGAATATTTTCGCTGCCGGCTTCGTCAAGGATATTTTTCACCTGGGCAGTATTGCCTTTTTTCATGAAAATCCCGAGAAGTCCCGGAATTATCGAGCGTACCGCAGATGATACCTTCGAGTCGTTTTCTTCTACTAATGAAGCCGCTTTGGAAATCATCTCGCGGTTCACAGTCGCTTTTAGTGAATCGTAAATTTTCGACATAATGATCTGTATTAAATTTTAAATTAAGTTTCTCCGTATCGTATATGCAAATACCATACAAAAGAATTTTTAACACCCTGAACCGTAGAATCTAAAAAATAAAACCCGGTGTGTTTTTATCAAAAAAAGCCGTATCTTTACCCGATTGTTTTAGAGAAGCTTAATTAAAAAATATTTATGTCCACCAACAAAAAGATCAAAAAAGCCGTTGTACTCGGTTCCGGAGCCCTCAAAATAGGCCAGGCCGGAGAATTCGACTATTCAGGTTCACAGGCATTGAAGGCGATGAAAGAAGAAGGTATTTATACCGTTCTTATCAATCCCAATATTGCGACCATACAAACTTCCGAAGGAATTGCAGACAAAGTTTATTTCCTCCCGGTAACCCCTTATTTTGTTGAAGAAATAATAAAAAAGGAAAGCCCGGACGGAATACTACTCGCATTCGGAGGCCAGACCGCACTCAACTGCGGAACAGAAATGTATCTCAGCGGTACACTTCAAAAATACGGTGTCGAAGTACTCGGAACATCAGTGGAAGCTATTATGACCACAGAGGACAGGGATCTTTTTGTTAAAAAACTGGATGAGATAGATGCTAAAACTCCCGTCAGCCAAGCGGTAGAAACTATGGAAGACGCAATGAGGGCGGCGAACGAGATCGGATTCCCTATCATGGTTCGTTCCGCATACGCATTAGGAGGACTGGGAAGCGGCATCTGTAAAGACATGGACGAATTCAAAACCCTTTGCGAGAGTTCATTTGCGTATTCCAAACAAATTCTGGTTGAAGAATAGCTCAAGGGATGGAAGGAGATAGAATTCGAAGTCATAAGGGATAAGAACGACCATTGCTTCACGGTGGCAAGCATGGAAAATTTCGACCCTCTCGGCATCCACACGGGTGAAAGTATCGTAGTTGCTCCAACCTGTTCCCTCGATGAAACGGAACTTGCGATGCTACAGGAACTTTCAAGAAATATAATACGCCACATTGGAATCGTAGGTGAATGTAATATCCAGTACGCCTTCAATTCCGAAACAGACGACTATCGCGTTATCGAGGTCAACGCACGCCTGAGCCGTTCTTCCGCACTTGCGTCTAAAGCGACCGGATATCCGCTGGCTTTTGTTGCGGCAAAACTCGCACTCGGATATACTCTCGACCAGATCGGTGAGATGGGTACTCCGAACTCAGCATATAAAGCTCCTGAGCTGGATTATCTGATATGTAAGATTCCAAGATGGGACCTGAGTAAATTTGCAGGAGTATCTCGATTGATCGGCTCGAGCATGAAATCCGTAGGTGAAATAATGTCTATCGGTAAATCCTTCGAAGAGATCATTCAGAAGGGTTTAAGAATGATCGGACAGGGAATGCACGGATTCGTAGGTAATCATGAACTTGAA
This sequence comes from Rikenellaceae bacterium, assembly GCA_021201795.1. Classification (GTDB taxonomy): domain Bacteria; phylum Bacteroidota; class Bacteroidia; order Bacteroidales; family Rikenellaceae; genus JAJBUQ01. The sequence goes on along the minus strand of JAJQEF010000047.1, from coordinate 2,957 downwards.
TTCGGCGACCTCGAAAACGAATTGTCCTGCCCAACGGATATGAGGGTATTCGCCATTGCGAAGTCATTTGAAGAAGGCTACGGCATAGATAAAATTCACGATCTAACAAAGATCGATCCCTGGTTCCTTGGGAAACTTAAAAATATATACGATTATTCTATCGAACTCGGTAAATACAAAAATATAGAGGAGCTACCGGCAGAAGTGATAATGGAGGCTAAGAGACTTGGATTCTCTGACTTCCAGATAGCGAGATTCGTGGAAAATCCTGACGGCAACGTGGAAAAGGAATCTCTTCGCGTCCGTAACGTAAGAAAGAAAGCAGGAGTACTTCCTACTGTAAAGAGGATCAATACGGTCGCTTCGGAGAACCCTTATCTCACGAATTATCTCTACCTTACCTATGACGGCAAAGATAACGAGGTTCCGTTTTACCAGAATGAAAAATCCGTGGTAGTGCTCGATTCAGGGGCATACCGCATAGGTAGTTCGGTAGAATTCGACTGGTGTTCGGTAAATGCGGTTCAGACTGCCCGCAAACTTGGATACAAATCGATAATGATCAACTACAATCCTGAAACCGTATCTACCGATTACGATATGTGCGACAGACTATATTTCGATGAACTGTCGTTCGAACGCGTATTGGACGTACTCGATCTCGAAAAACCGAAAGGAGTAATAGTTTCCGTAGGCGGGCAGATCCCCAACAATCTGGCGATCAGATTATACAGACAGGATATTCCAATCCTGGGAACATCTCCGATCTCCATAGACAGAGCTGAGAATCGTCATAAATTCTCGAGCATGCTGGACCAGCTCGGGATCGACCAACCGGCATGGAAGGAACTGACCGATATGAACGAAATCTATGGCTTCGTGGATAAAGTGGGTTATCCGGTACTTGTAAGGCCATCCTACGTTCTTTCAGGTGCGGCGATGAACGTATGCTATAATAAGGAAGAACTCGAAACATTCCTTAAACTGGCAGCAAACGTCTCCAAGGAATACCCCGTGGGAGTTTCGCAGTTCCTTCAGAACGCTAAGGAAGTGGAATTCGATGCAGTTGCGAAAAACGGGGAAATAATTGAATATGCCATATCCGAGCATATAGAATTCGCAGGGGTACACTCAGTCGATGCGACGCTGGTTTTCCCTGCACAGAAAATCTATAATGAAACCGCAAAACGGATCAAGAAGATCAGTCGCAAGATAGCCAACGAACTTAATATCAGCGGACCTTTCAATATACAGTTCCTTGCGAAAAACAACGATGTGAAAGTCATCGAATGTAATCTGAGGGCTTCGAGAAGTTTCCCGTTCGTATCTAAGGTACTTAAACGGAACTTTATCGAAACAGCGACCAGAATAATGCTCGACTCTCCTGTCGATAAACCGGATGCATCCTCTTACGATGTCGATTGGATCGGTGTAAAAGCATCGCAGTTCTCGTTTTCACGTCTTCACAATGCAGACCCTGTCCTTAGCGCAGACATGTCCTCAACCGGAGAGGTAGGATGCATCGGCGACGACTTCAGCGAGGCTCTTCTCACCTCAATGCTTTCAGTGGGTTACAGTGTTCCTGAAAAAAGGATCATGGTTTCTTCCGGCGATCCTAAATCAAAAGTGGATCTGCTCGAACCATGTAAGATGCTTATGGACAGCGGTTATGAAATTTTCGCAACTTCCGGAACACAGAAATTCCTCGAAGATAACGGAATTAACGCCAAAGTTGTGGGATGGCCGGATGAGGAAAATGAACACAATATTATGGATATGATATCCAGTCATGAATTCGATCTAATTATCAATATCCCTAAGAACCACACCCGCCGCGAACTTACGAACGGTTATAAAATACGTCGTGGAGCGATAGATCATAATATACCTTTAATTACGAACGCAAGGCTCGCAAGTGCATTTATCGAATCATTCTGCGATATTAAACTTATAGATATTCCGATCAAAAGCTGGCAGGAATATGTGTAAATAAAAAAAGGAGAACCCGAAGGTTCTCCTTTTTCATTACAGAATTTATTTACTCGACCGGAACAAACTCGTATCCGCCCTTACCATTATCCTTTACATATCCTATTCCCGGATAAGCAATGTGCATTCCGGCCACGGGAATATTATTTTCGGCAACATATTTCAAAATAGCCAGTCTGGATTCCCTGGCATAATCCGGATCCACATCATATGTGACAGATATCTGAGGGTAGGGCATCTGTACCGCCATAGCATGGGTGACATCACCCCAAATAAGAAGTTTTTCCCCGTTGGACTCGATAAGATAAGCCGTATGACCCGGAGTATGCCCGTAAGCCTTTATTGCTGAAATACCTTTGGTAACTCTTTTTGGTTTGCCAAAGTCTCCCGGGGATATCAGGGTTATAGCTTCGTCATATAGATTCATAACCTGATCGGCATTCTTATTATTTTCTTCTTTCCAATAAGCTATCTCTCTTTCCGCAATGAAAACCATAGCGTTTAGGAAAGCTATTTCTCCGTTCACTGTCAACCCTCCGATATGGTCCCCGTGCATATGCGTCAAAATTATCCGATCTATATCTGTCGGTTTTTTTCCGACAGCTTCCAGATTATCGAACAATTTCCTGCCAAAACCCGCATCGGCAAGGATAGTATATGTATCATTCTCGATTAAAAATGCGTTTACGGCATTAGGAAAAGTTCCTTCCGGAATGGTTTCTTTCATGATTTCCTCGCTGGCATCGATAAGAATAGAGGATTTACCTTCCTGCTGGCCCTCAGACATCATCGTAACCGTAAAATCTCCGACTTTATAAGTAAAAGTATCCGGAACCTGAGCAGAAACTATTAATGCCGGAACAATTAATAATAGCAATAAAATATTTATTCTTTTCATCTTTTTTTAATGTGCAAGATAAATAAATTTTCAATACGCTCAATATTTTAAACAAAAATTATACTTTTAA
>JAJQEF010000043.1 GCA_021201795.1 Rikenellaceae bacterium | reverse complement strand
ATATTAAACTATTTATTTATTGGTTCAATAAATTTTTAATGCGATTATAATATTTTTAATTAACTTTAAATCCCTCTTTATTAACTAAAATTACTAATTATGAAAAAATTATTACCCGTATTGATTTTGTTTGTGTTGTTATCTTCCTGTAAAAAATCCAACGATGACATTATCGAACTTAGCCATTCCCTCTATTCATTAAAGGTACCTGAAACAATACAATTGGAAGTAACCAAAGGCAATGCAGAAGATATGTCGTGGTTTTCAGATAATGTATTCGTGGCTGATGTCAGTCAAACCGGAGTAGTGACAGCCAGACACGTCGGTGAAACTAAAGTAAGGATTGGTAACGCTGAGTGCAAAATAGTCGTGTCTCCAATGTACTCTTATTACGACGAACCCTTAAACGATTGGGGATGTTCTATAGACGATATCAGGAATGTTTATGGAGCTCCACGATGGAGCAATGCTTATGAAAATAACGAAGTGATTAATGAATATATCATAAATAACGGTTACGCACCGAGAATGGCCTTCGATTTTATTAACAATAAACTTAGAAGAACTGTGGTACTTTTTGTTAAGAATCGTGAAAGTCAATTATATAAATTTCTTGAAGAAAGATACCAGCTTCATTACGAGTTCGAGGATTCGGAGGTAACAGTCATATATTACGACAGTTATGATATAAAAGATAGTAAAACTTCTGTTTATGTGGGAAATTACGACAATGAATTTGTAATCGTGGAATATTATGACGAACAATATTGGGCTAAATTATACAACAAATCAGCTAATAATAATAATCCCGAAGAGTGAGCAAAAGAGCGATTTAGTTCCCGGCCGGAATTTCATTTGCCATAAAATAACACGCCCTCTTAACCGAAGGGCTTGTTTTCAAGATGATATTTTCATATTTTTGCACTCCCTTAATATAAACGATGCTCTTAATTTTAAATATGAAAAAAAATTTGCCGGTACTCCTGATCCTATCATTGCTCGTAGTATTATCCTGTAAAAAAGAGTACAACGAAGAGAAGATCAAATTAAATTATTCTTCTTATACTCTAACCGCAGACGAAACTGTTCAACTTACAATAACCGAAGGAAATTCGAATGAAATCAGATGGTCCTCGGAAAACGAATTTGTGGCATCTGTCTCCGAAAACGGACTTGTAACCGGATTGCATGTAGGATCGACCGTAATACGAGCCGAGGAAGGATATTGTGAAATTATAGTCACCCCAAAGTACTCTTATTACCAGGAACCGTCCACGGCATGGGGAACTTCGATAGAAAATATTATTTCAATATACGGTCTTCCGAATAATAAAATCGTCGATAATAATGTGGCAAGTATATATTATGCTAATGATAATTTTTATTCTCCATTGACAGGTTATTTTTTCATTCTTAACAAATTGGAAATCTCAACAGTATTGTTTCCTGTAGAACAAATTGAGAAATTAGCAGAATTCCTTAATGAGAGATATCAGTTAGTGTATGTTTCAGATGACCCGGATATGCTCGCTGTTTATGTGGACGGTTTCCCGACAGCATGGACAACAGGAATATGCGTAAATCTTGCTAGCAATGAAGAATATTTTTGGGTTGATTACTATCAATTAGACCAAGAAGAGGCTAAAAGTCATACCGAAATCGCAACCCGAATCCGGCAATTACGTAAAAATCTTAACCACTCTCTGGAATAATCAAAGGGCTTTATATACTCTTTTGGACCGCGTCAATGAACTTTTCCATATCTTGCGGGGTATGTGCAGAAGAAATAAAATTTGCTTCGAAACGCGAGGGAGATATGTAGTTTCCATTCTTAAGCATTGAGCGGAAAAATTCCGCAAACCTTTTTGCATTGGATGCACACGAGGAATTAAAGTCGAAAACCTCTTTATCCGAAAAAAACAACGTGAACATAGGCCCAATGTGATTAAGGACAATATTCTTCCCTTTAATAACTTCCAGAAGCACCGTATAAAAAACTGAGCATTTTTTTTCAAGTTCAGTATAAAACCCGATCTCCGATAAGACATTTAAGACTGCGCTTCCCGCAGCCATGGCAACCGGATTCCCTGACAAAGTACCGGCCTGATAGACCGGACCATCCGGTGCCAGCATGTCCATTATTTCACTCCTTCCGCCAAATGCGGCAGCGGGAAAACCGCCTCCGATGATTTTCCCCAGAGTAGTGAGATCGGGCATTATACAGAATAGCTTTTGGGTACCTCCCGAAGAGAGTCTGAATCCTGTTATTACTTCATCGAAAATAAGCAGAGCTCCATAGTCTTTCGTAATCTTTCTCAAAAATTCGAGGTAACCATGATTCGGAATTATCACTCCCATATTTGCAGGAACAGGTTCCACTATAACCGCTGCAAGGTCCGTTCCTTTCAATTTAAAAACGGCCTCAACCGCTTTCTGGTCATTAAACGGAATACTTACCGTATGACGGGTAAAATCCTCCGGGACACCGGCGGAAGAGGCCCCTGAAAGTCCGGCAACCCCTGAGCCCGCAGAGACGAGTAAATGGTCGGCATGACCATGATAACAACCGTCAAATTTTATTATCGTATTTTTACCTGTATAAGCTCTCGCCACACGTATCGCACTCATCACAGCTTCAGTACCGGAATTAACAAATCTTATCTTTTCCATCGATGGAAGAAATGTATTTATTTTTTTTGCAAGTTCGGTTTCTGCAATACATGGTACTCCATAACTCGTCCCATGGGCGACAGCTTTTATTACCGCTGTTTTGACAGCCGGATGAGAATGTCCCTGTAAGAACACTCCCCACGAGAGGCAATAGGCCGTGTATTTATTCCCGTCTATATCTACCAAGGTAACTCCTTTGGCTTTATCGATGAACAATGGTTCCTCATCCAGACCATATAATGCACGAACGGGACTGTTTACTCCTCCGGGAATATATCTGACAGCTTCTTTATAAGCGGATTTTGAGTTTTTCCTATTCATAACAATATTTTTTTCGGGAGGAAATCCAGATATTATAATTATTTATTTCTGCCTCTATTATCGCCTCAGCCCTTAACACTTCTTCCTTTCTCAGGGCAAGATTCCGTGTAACAAATTTTTCAACAGTTTTTATATCGAAGAATTTGACATTCGACATTTCTGCAACTGTATTTTCAACATTTTCAGGGAATGATAAATCGATTACCGTAATTTCTCTGTCAGTCGGCATATCTTCACGGCCAATAATTATATGAGGGGCAGAAGTAGCACATAGCAATATATCCGTAAACTCCATAAACTTATTTTTTTCATATAGCGGCAATGCCCCGCAACCGTATATTTCAGCCATTTTTTCTGCCTTGGAAAAATTCCGGTTCGACAAAAACAATCCTTCCCCCCCCATTATTTTTAAGAAACTTTAAAATATCTTCAGTCAGTTTGTTTACCCCTACAATCGTTACCAGTTTATTTCTTAAATCAGGATAGAGCCTTTTTATAATATCAGCGGCAGCCTGGGAGTACGATACGGCCCCATTTGAAATGTTCGTTTCTGTCCGCACTCTTTTACCGGCACGTACCGCAGTCTGAAACATCTTGTTAAGTTCCGGTGAAAGCCTGAATTTTTGGGTAGCATCGGAGTAAGCATTTTTGATCTGCCCCAGTATTGCCGTTTCCCCTGGAATGGCGGATTCCAATCCTGAAGCCACACGGCATAAATGTCTCAATACCGATTCCGAAACACTCCCGCCTCCCCAATATATCTCAGTTCTGTTACACGTATTAAGAGAAATGTGTGGAATATTTTTATCGAACCCCGCAATTGCCTCACGTTTATCCGGAACATCACTCTGATCCCTATGATTTAATGTTATGAATCTTACCATTAATCAAGTTTTATTTTATTTTTTTCCACAAATTCCCTGATATTATCCCTTATACGTATTGATCTTTTCACATTTTCCCCGTTCGATCCGACTGAAATAGTTATATTACCCTCTTTATAAATTGCCGGTGATATAAAATCACAGGAACGGGGATCGTCGCAAACACTCGCCAATACGTTCCTTACTGCGCATTGTTTTTTAATTCCCGCATTAAGTTCTCTATTGCCAGTACATATATAAACGAGGAATGCACCATTAAGATCGTCTTCGGAAAATTCCTTACGCACCATCTTAAAAGGAAGTTTGTCAAATTCCGGAAGAAACACAGGAGAAACAACCACAGCGGAATCTGTAAACCTTGAAAGTATCGTCGCTTTATTCAGGGCGACGCTACCTCCGCCTACAATAAGAATTTTTTTATTTTCGATATTCAGAGAGATCGGAAGAAAATTCATTTTATCACTTTTTAAAATATTCTTTCGCATAATAACTTATTATAAGATTCGCACCTGCTCGCTTGATCGCAGTCAAAGATTCTTCGAAAATCCGTCTTTCGTCGAAAAAACCGTTAGAGGCACCGGATTTCAGCATTGAGTATTCTCCGGACACCTGATAGGCAACGAGCTTTTTATCAGGATACTGTCCGGAAGCCTTGGATATAATATCGAGGTAGGACATTGCCGGTTTCACCATTATCATATCCGCACCTTCTTAGATATCCGCTTCAATCTCCTCAAGACCCTGATTTTTAGTACGGTAATCCATCTGGTAGGTTTTCCTGTCTCCGAACGAAGGAGCGGAAGAAGCGGCATCACGGAACGGCCCATAAAATGCAGAGGCATATTTTGCAGAGTAAGCCAAAATTTCAGTGTTCAGTTTATTTTTATCCAGAATACTGCGGATAGCCTTAACTTGTCCGTCCATCATAGAGGAGGGAGCAACTATGTCAGCACCAGCCATTGCATGGGACAACGCCATTTCAGCAAGCAACGGAAGTGTGGAATCGTTATCCACATCATGCCCATTCAGTAATCCGCAATGTCCGTGCGAAGTATATTCGCAAAGACATACATCGGTTATTATTGTAAGTGACGGAAAAACTGATTTGAGTTTCTCCACCGCCCTGCAAATAAGGCTGTTCCTGTCCGTACCGTAACTTCCCCTTTCATCTTTCAACGATTCTTCTATCACCCCGAACAACAAAACTTTATTTATACCATGATTAACCAATTCCCCCATATCTTCTAAAAGAGTATCCAATGAGAATCTGAACACCCCTTTCATTGAAGATATCTCTTCACATATATTGTTTCCTTCCACAATAAAGTACGGATAGATAAAATCTTCCGGGTAGAGCCTTATATCGGCATATTTATCCCGTACTTCCTGTGAACTTCTATATTGTCTGAACCTCTTCATAAAACAGTATTGTTTATACTTTTTTCTGTGGTTTTTCCTCGGGCAATCAAATACAGATTATCAGGAATAACTCCGTAAATTTTCTTAAATGCCTCGACACCGGAAGGAGATGAAAAGATTACTCCGTAAAATTTTTCGAGATCCTTGAAAGAGGCTACATTATTTATGGTATTGGTATACACCGGTATGTCGTAAACTTTATTTCCAGTTTTTATCAACCCCACATAAAGTTCTTTCAAACCCTTATCGGATCTGGGCAGAAGAATTCTTTTTTTCCGAATATTCTTTTCTTTAAAATACGAAAGAATGCCTTCGGCTGATTCCGTCGGTGATTCGAAATCCGGAATTATATTATAACGAGCCAATTCTTTCGTAGTCGTCTTACCGACAGAAGCTATAGCCACATTACCCAAAGCCCTTAAATCGATTTTCCGGTCATGGATATTTTCAAAAAAATACCTTACCCCGTAACGGCTTGTAAAACAAATCCAGTCGAAAGTATTTATTTTTTCTAAAGCAGCATACAGCGTTTTGTTATTTTCTATTTTTCTGACTTCAATCAAAGGCTCATGGTCGATATTACCCATGTGCTTATATTCTTTCGACGATGTTCCGGTTGCTAAGATTTTTATGTTCCCATCCAATCCGGCTGCCTCTCCGAATATGGCAATTAACGGGGTTGGAAAAATCTGTTCGGTTCGCCTTAATTCCGACAATTTAAATCTGAAAACCTTCTGGTCCATACGTGATACATTGTAAATCAATACGGCAGGAGTATCACCATCAAGTCCTTTATCGATGAGTTGTCCTGCTATATTCCCGATATTCGATGCACCCATATAGCATACAAGGGTATCCGCTTCCGGAATAGACAATGATTTACCGTTATGACCATGACCGGAAAAAAAGCTACGGATGAAGAAATTCCGCGATGGGTCAACGGTATCTGTGTATAAGCAGCAGCGGCAATGCCGGAAGATACACTGGGAATAACCTCAACTTCGATAAGCAGTTTTTTAAGATAATCTATTTCTTCTCGCCCGTGTGCAAAAATCATAGGATCCCCTCCTTTTAGACGTACAACCTGTTTACCTGAAACTGCTGCATCATACAGAAGCCTGTTTATCTCATCCTGCGAATGACTATGCTTATCCTTTCGTTTACCGACATAAATTTTTTCCGCCGGATATTTTTCCAAAGAATCTTTATCCAATAAGTCATCGTGAAAAATTATATCTGCATTTTTCAGAGCTTTATCGCCAGCAATGGTTAAAAGATCGGGATCTCCCGGTCCGAATCCCACGAGTGTTACTTTACCGTAATTTTTGCGAATGTCCGAATCAGAGAATAACCAAATCGTATCCTTATCATTTTTCCTCGCAGTTATGGCTATTTTTCCTTGAAGCGGATGAGTGGTAAAATCCAATACTTCCGCAATACGGTCATCTATACCCAAACGTTTAAGCGCACATGTCGCAACTACCAAAGCATCTATTTTACCATTATCCACAAGAGCCATTCGCTCTTCAATAGTTCCCCTGACACTTACGATCCCGATATCCGGTCGGACTTTAAATATCTCGTTTTTACGGGCCACTGAACTTGTTCCTACTGTTGCACCGTACTGTAGTTCTTTCAACGTAGAACCATCATGGCTAACAAGTGAATCGGATTGATCGAAAGAATCTATAAGTGATGCAATAGTAATATGTTCCGGAAGCGGATAAGGGAGGTCCTTAGCAGAATGAACGGCAATATCGGCATCGCCGTGCAGAACGGCATTATCTATTTCACGATTGAAAAAATCCGGAGAAATATCTTCCATTAAAGAGATGTGTTTATTCTTATCACCGTAAGAATCCAACACAATAAACTCATATGTTATATTAGGAAACTTCCCAAGAGTTTCTTCCGCCTGCACTTTTGCCAAACGACTACTGCGGATCGCGGCTTTAATATTTTTTTTATAATGAATTTCGGGCATTTTCACACTGTTTAAATCTACAGTGCAAAAATACCCGGCATTCATATGGTAATAAATCCCTTTAACAGGGTAAATTACTACCAATATCTTGGTATGACCTAAAAGAGGGCTATCAACTGCACAGCGACATGGCTGTAATCACTACTGGTTTTTACATCGGTATAAGAGTAGTTTACCTGGAATTTTAGAGAACGGTTGATAAAATAGTTTATTCCGACCAAAGCGGCATTAACCTTGGTAGCTGCAGAATGCTTATCTCTTTTAAAATAATCGTATTTCAGGATCGGCTGTAATTTATGTATAAAAGTATATCCGGCAAGTACGTAAACTCCTTTACTTTTAAGATGCCCTGTTTTTCCGTGGATATATTCGCTTCTAACCACGATCTTTTTATCATCATATCTCAAACCGTAACCGGTGCGGACGCGCTCGATACTATTTCCTGCTGTTCCGGAATTTCCGTTATAATGTGAAACTGACAATGAAAGATATTTCACAGGATTGATATAAACGAGTCCTGAAAAATCCTTCGTACTGTTATTGTCTGAAGTATTGATACCGTTGCCATTGAACAATCCCAAAGAGTATTCGATTATGCTGTAACCGTTCTTTTGAAAAAAATTACCTCCGACCATCAAACCCACATCTCTGCCGCTGGACTTAATACCGGAAATATCCTCCAGACTGCTTAAATAATTTACAGCCAAAGAGTAGTCTATGGTTTCCATGTTGAACGGCGAATATTGATTTTCAATCGAAAAGGGAAGCTTATATTGCCCTCCCTGGACATAAAAATTACCGAGCGGTTTCCATTTCACGAATCCGTCGAGGAGCTTCACGTTCGACGCAAATTCGATTTGTGCACGGTAGTCGAATTTTGTTCCGATCTCTCCCCTAAAATCAAGCCTAGCCCTACGTACATCGAGGTTATGCTTAACTTCGTTATTCTCCCGGTACTGGTACCTTAAATTCAGTTGTCCGGATATTCGGGGAAGCTTCGAACTTATATTTTCAAGTTTAATAAGGCGGTTTTCGAATTCTTCCGTTTTGTCCTGTGCCTTGACAGAAAAAGTAAAACCGGCAAAGATCAACGCAGCGACCGCAATGTCTTTGTTTCTCATTCTTTTAATTTCATTTGATTTAAATTCGTGTCATTTATTCGTAGTAAACACTTTTTTCGGATGAAATTTAAGGTGATCTCGGATTCATTTATACATTATTTTAATATTCACCTGCAAAAATATTTACTTTTTACTATATTATGATACCGTTAAATACGTAAAAGCATACTCTTTTTGTGGTATTTTAATAATTAAAACGCATAATATTTAATTTTTTATAAAAAAACAGGTTTATTATTTACATATTCAACTTTTAAAAACCGCTTTATGAAATACAGATATATTTATTTTGCTGCACTAATTTCTATAATATTATTCGTCAGCTGCGGTATATTCAGAACGACTATACCATTACAACTTTATGAACCACTTCCGGACGAACCTATCGTAGGAGAAGACATCCGCTTCGATATAGATACTTCCAATGTTAATTCCATAAAAATTATTTATAAGAATAGCCAAGATCCGTTACTTATAACCGATTACAGTAAACTTTACGAACTGGAAAGACTTATAAGGAACAGTACTTACGATGACTTCTGGAACGAGGGCGGAATCATGGTAAAAACGGTAGAACCGGATTATACGATAATTATCGATTATGTGGAAAATTATGATCTGGATAATCTTTTCATAATGTTCTGGAAGGATACGGGTAAAATCAAATATAAAGGAATATGGTACGTTCTGGAAGAGTCCGGAAGAACGCAAGTATATGAGTTCTTAAACAATATGCCCTAATCTTATATGTATCCAATTTCTTTGAGAATAATCTTATTAAATTTTTTTCGTTTCCTATCGAAAAACCATCCCCATTTATTAAAATAATAAATGGATGATTTGATATGGGCTTTGAGTAGTTTCTTATTTTTATAAGATTCTTTAGCATGTTCATGAATGACGGTAACGAACGGGTAGTAAATCGTTTTATATTTTTGATGCAATCTTCTATACAAATCGTAATCTTCCAGATACATAAAAATTTTTTCATCGAATAAACCTACATCTTTCAGAGCATCTACCTTAAGAAACATGAAACATCCGGATAAACACGGAACATTTAACAATTTATCGTATCCGGATTTTCTCAATTCATATCTGTAGTTATTTTTTTCAACCCAGTTTTTATTTTTAATAAATCTTCGTCCGAACAAATCTAAAGGTCTGGGCATACATTTACACAAAAATTGTATTTCCCCATCCGGATAGATTATTTTAGGCATAACGGCTCCGACATCACCCTCCCTATCCATAAATGATTTCAATTCGGCTAAAACATCTTTTCCGAAATAAATATCAGGATTTAGAACCACATGATAGTCAACACCATAAGAAAGGGATTTTCTAATTGCAATATTATGTGCGCCGCCATAGCCTATATTGCCATGCCCGAAAATATAAGTTAACTTTGGAGATAATTTATGGATTTTATATTTAAGTTCATCAGTAGGAGAGTTATCGATTATAAAAACTTTTTCAATTAATTCATCACCTAAAATACAATCAAATAATCTAAGGAGATCCTGTATTTTTGTTTGGTATGTAACTATACTTACATTCATATTATCGATTATAATTTTTTCTACACGCTTGTTATTTGAAAATGCCTCTGTCTTTCATTTCTTTTATAGATAATTCATATTTATCTTCCTGGATTTCATGCCTATTCACCCAATTAACAAATTCTGTAATTCCTTTTTCAAAACTCCATAAAGGATTAAAACCTAACAATTCGTGTATTTTAGTATTATCGGAAAAGTTATGTCTTATATCCCCTAACCGATAATCCCCTGTAATAGTAAGAGGGACTTGTATTCCATAACTTCGAAGAAGAACTTCAGCCACCTCATTAACAGTAGTTGGAATCCCAGTTCCTACATTAAATATCTGTCCGCCAGCCTCTCCTTTCTCAATGGCAAGAATAGTAGCAGCAACAACATCATCGATATAGACAAAATCACGACCTTCAACTCCGTCTTCAAAAATATTTATACTATTTCCATTTTTTATACGGGTTGAAAAAATAGATAATATCCCTGTATAAGGATTATTTAAGGACTGACCCGGACCATATACATTTTGATAACGTAAGGAAACTGGAACAATTCCAATAGTCGGACATACTGTCATGACCAACTGTTCCTGTACCTGTTTAGTAATTCCGTAGACAGATATGGGATGTATTTTTGAGTTTTCGTCCGTACCACATAGTTCCAATTCCGATCTGCATAAAGGACATTTGCACTCGAAATCCCCTTTATCCATATCCGATTCGGCCCTGCTCTCAGGATAAACATATCCACATTTTCCGCAAATATATTTACCCTCTCCATAAATCGCGCGCGAAGATGCTACAACTATTTTGTCGACATCGTAACTACCGTTTGCCAATATGTCGAGCATAATGGAAGTACCTCCGATATTAATATCCGAATAGCGTTCTATCTCATACATGGATTGTCCCGTACCGGTTTCAGCTGCTAAATGAACAATAATATCCACACCTGGCAATGATCTTTCCCAATCAGATCTTTTGGCAACACTTCCTCTAATAAACTCTACTTTATCTTTAACAGAATTAAATAGCTGAGAGGATTTTTCCGGATCGGAACCATGTATCTGCGGCGACAGATTATCGAGAATAATAACTTCGTATCCTTTATCGATTAATTTTAGAGACAGATTGCTTCCTATAAAACCTGCTCCCCCTGTTATTAAAATTTTTTTATTCAATTTGTCAAACTCATTTTCTATTTTTTCACACGTTCCCAACAACGGGTTTCAAAATTATATTTTTTTACAACTTTGGCTGGATTACCTACTGCGATCGAATAAGGCGGTATCGATCTCACGACATTAGTCATAGCACCTATAATACATCCATCCCCTATGGTAACCCCAGGGAGGATTGATACGCTTTCTCCTATCCATACATTATTACCTATTTCAACGCTTTTCCCCATCAAAGGACGCTCTGCGTACTCTATATCGATGTCGTAAATTTCATTTTCAGCAAAATTCCCATGAGAAACATCGGTAATAACGGTTTTCGGTCCGATGCCTACGTTATTTCCTATTTTAATGGAATCGTATGCAGATATATGTATAAAATCTCCCATCCTTACATTTTTCCCAATAAAAATTTTTTTCTGACTTTTATCCGAATCTTTATCGTTAATCACCTCTATCCTGCACAATCTTCCTGTTGTAAAATTTTCATCCCACTGAATCTGTTTTCCATTTCGAATATCAAAAGGAAACCTTATCAACCGTGCCTTAGGATAAAAAAGTTTTGTCCGAATGAGACAGAAAAACATGTATATTTTATTAGAAAAATTATATTGCCCGGCATTTCCTTTCATATGATAATTTATTTCGTTAATATATCAAAGAGTTCATTCCAATTTGAAGTAAACGGTGCAGGATTTTTGAACGTTTCAATTTTTTTAAATTCATCCAAATCCTTTAAAATCACCTTTTCCATTAATTCCGCAAGACGCTCGGAATCGTCCGGATTAAAAAACGCGGTACATGAACTTCCGGCAGCAGCTTCTCTCCCATAAGGTAAATCAACTACCAGCATAGGTTTTTTATACAGAGAAAATTCCGATACCGGCAAACCCCACGTTTCCAGCTTCGAAGGAAAAATAAGACAATCTGTATTTGAATAATATTCTCCCATTTTTTCATACGGAATAATACCTTCAAAAAAAAGATTGAATAAATCGTTATACTTTTTAACTACACTTCCCGAATATCCATTCTCCGTACCGTCAATGCTTAATATTACTTTAAAACCCTCAATGCCTTTTTCATTAAGTAATTTCACCGCTTCGCATATAACTTCGTAATTTTTAAATATTCGGGGATAAGCGGGATAAAAAAAGGTTGTTGTCGAATCGGTATTTTCAGTTGAATTAAGGACAAACGTTTTTTTATTTTCGTCTCCCGGAATCGATATTATTATTTTCTCAGGTGATACGGAATACATTTTACCGAACGCATCCTTCAACCAATTTTGCTGAACGATAAGATACTTATTTTTATGTAAGTTAATACGGTAAATATATTTATAGAAAACAGCAAAAAGCACAAAACGATATCCGGTAATAATATCCTTCATTTTCCATTTATAAAACGGAGACGGATTATGCATATATACCGCCCTTGTATCAGCATTGACCGAGGGGGAGGTAACTTGTAATGATAACCACAATCTTATATTCCAGTTCTTAGACAAAACTTTGTATCCTCGGTATTCGTAATATAATCTCTTGATCCAGTTATCCGCCTGAGGAATTGATATAAACTCTATATTTTTTATATCTTCAAAAAGTTCTTTTTTATGAACGATCGCTTTAACATTATATTTCTGAGCATATTCGCTTCCGGACAGATATTCGAGCGCCCCCCTGTAAATGGATAAAGGACCACCGGAATTAATTGAAACAGCGGATAAAACGATATCTTTTTTCTGAGACATATAAATATTTTAGAATTAGTAGTTTACAAAATAAATATTTATTTTATTTAATTTTTCCCCATTTTCTCCGAAAAAAATCTTTGCTTCCTTTTAATATGTAACTGATGTTTTTAATTTTCTTGTCCTCGAAGCAGTCTGCGACTACCAATCCTTTTAGTAAAATCACCATTTGCCTCCAGTCTCTGTATTTGATGCAATAATCCAATCCGTTACGATACCTGTAATAATATCTCACAGGGCTTTGCGATTTAAATGGATATTTAAAAATTTTCGATCTTTTAAGTTCTCCGGGATTATGTCTGAAAATAACTTCAGGGACGCAGTAAATCAGGCAATGCTTCCTCTTTAGTTCCATGCAGTAAGCATAATCCACATAATCGATAAAATACTTATCCTGAAAACCGCCGGTATTTTTAAATATATCATAGTTTATTAGCATCCCGGATTGCTCCACCTTTACTTTTAAAAATGGCTCCCTGTTCTGCGGGGAAACCGTGCCATAAATTTCGTAAGCAGGCGACAGAGCCGCTATTTTTCCATTTCCCGGGTTTGACCGTATAAAATCAACATAGGGTGAAAGGCTAGACACTAGGATACTATCCTGATCCATAGTTAAAATCCATTTATAATTTTGATTCCCCAGAGCATTCATACCGTAATTAAGCGCACCCGCGATTCCTATATTACTGTAAAAATGGTGATAATCAATTTTAGTATCCATTATCTTTTCCTGATAAAATGCTAAATTATCATCGGGATTATCGGAATTATCTACAATAATAAGTTTGTCTATTTCATCGATGAAAGATTTCGTCGTTGATAGATATTCCTTAAGTTCAGTATAATATAGAACAGCAACCGCTCCTATCTTAATATCCATTTTTACAGTTTTTCAAATAGTTCCTTCCACTTGTTCATAATAGCATCCTCATCAAAAGTTTTTTCTTTTTCAATAGCGGCAGATGACATGCTTTTTCGTAATTCATAAGATTCCATCAATTCCATTAATCTATGGGCAAAAACCTCGACATTTCCTTCTTCGACAAGAAATCCATCCTTTTTATCAGTTATCACATCTCTGGGTCCGCATTTGCACTCAAAACATACGCTCGGAAGTCCGTGTTTCATAGCTTCCAGAAGTACCAGCGGAAGTCCTTCATACCGAGAAGGAAGGACATAGACGGAACTATAAATATATTCTAGCTCTATTTTATCGGTCGGATCTTTTACGATGACGGATTTTTCCAAATTCATTTCCTTGATGTTAACGAGAAGTTTTTCCCTTTCTCCGTTCCCTGAATCATTTCCGATTATTGTCAATGTCCAATCCGGATTTTTAACCGATGCTATTTCCCATATTTTCAATAAAAGGTCATATCCCTTCTGGTGGCTGATGCGGCCGACTGCGAGAACATTTTTTTTATTTAAATCGGAAACCATGCCCGCATAGACCTTTACAAAATTCGGAATAACGGTTATATTACCCGTATTTCCCCAATACCCTTTATCTTCTTCTGTTAAAACGACAAACCTGTCGAACTTTTTAATTTTCCACGCATCCCGGATATCTTTAAACTTATCGACATATTTCCAGATATTTTTTCGTTCCATCTGTTTCCGAAAATATCGGGAGAAATGTATCTCTAGAACCGTTTTACTTCCGCCATTAATTTTATTAAGAAAATAGGATTCGTTGCCATATAAGGATACAATGATGTCCGGACGGGTCTCGTTTATCAGTTTTTTTAATTTCTTTTTATGAAGTTTCGTTTTTTCCCTAAACTTCAAAACTTTCTTAATAAACGGAAGATTTTTTAATTCCCTGTAGTTTACACCGATATCGATAGTTTTAACTTTTGGAGACAATGGATAAAACGGTTTATCTCCTTTCTGGTCCGTAGTGACTATAGAAATGTCGTAATCTAATTTATCGGAAAGATAATTAACTTTATCGGTCAGGATACGCTCCATTCCTCCGGAATTGGAAGTAAATGCTATACAGTATAATATTTTCATTTGTAGAACGATCGGGTTACTTTGTAAACTACGTAATTTGCAAATAAAAGAAATATGGTATACGAAAATCCATTCATCAGGTCACCTCTCATAAAAAAGAAACACATACCTATGAAAAATAAGTAAAAAGGAGTAAAGGTATTATAAATATTACCCTTCAAAAGTCTCCAGAATTTATAATCGAAATAACATGAAATATAGCTCAGGAAAATCGCAAAAACGACGACTCCTACCAAGCCGAAATTAATATATCCTTCTCCAAAATAATTCATGGAAATCTGTCCGAAACTCAGATCAAATTCATTAGCTACCTCTCGACCTGACATTAACGGTTTATCAGGCCAGATGGAACGCGGCACCCAAAAAAACAATACGACAAGAAGCTGACGTCCAAACGTAATGTATTCGTTCTGGAAAACGAACGCAAATGACTGATAGGAGTCGAAATTCATGGAACGAAACATTTCGAAGTCCAATCCCAGCCCGATACTCTGTCCCGAACTAAAAGTACGGAAATTATTCAGGAACGGAAATATAAGTAAAAGCCCGAAACAAAAAAGAAAAACGAAATTATTTTTTTTTCTTACCCATTTAAAAAGAAGAAGCATTAAAGGAAGATAGTACGCTGCGACACGCAGCCTTGCCAGCCCAGCGGGGAAATTGGTAATGAGAGCCAGTATGATAAAAATAAATTTCAGATATTTATTTTTACCCATACATAGATAATTCAGGCACACTGCAAAGGTAATCGGCCTGGCGAACGCAAGTATGAGAAGTACTGAAAAAGAAGAATCTTTCTGTTTCATAAGATCCGTACTTGTAAAATCCTCCAGTCCTCTGAAAACAAGCATTAACGGCGCTTCTCGAAAATAATAAAGAGTTAAAGCCGTACTGAATAATGCAAGTCCGATTAAAGATAAAATCCATATTTTGGACTCGGAATAATTGCCGCTTTTTTTGGGAATATAAAATGGTACCTTTTTACTTTTGAATTTGAGCGAGAAATAATAATAGAAAATATCAAAAATTATAAAAATAAAAAGAAGGATGAAGTTTATATAAATATACGTTTGTTCAAGGATTTTATATCCACCTACCGTTTCATCGCCATTTTTATATTGGAGTATCGGGGCAATTCCCATAAAGAAAAATATAAACAGGTAGAATATTTTCTGGGAACTAAAGCCTCTTTTTTTATCAGAAATTATATGGATCAAAGAATAAATAACTACCAGTGCATTGGAAAAATAAACAAGCCCGTTGTTATATTTCCCCGGCGAATCGAGTTCGAATAAATATAATATGAATATTAAGACAAAACTTACAAGTTTTGTCAACATATCATAATAAGGATTATTATTTAAAGATACCCCCCCTACTTTCAAAATTTTATATATTAGTAATTACTGATCTTAAATAATCCATTGTCCTCTGTCTTTCCTGCCCGATAGTTTTTTCTGCATTTTGATAATCGATTCCTGATTCCAATACTTTTTCTATTTTTTCCGGGTTCTCAGCAATGCGATCTCCTAATGAAAATTTATTCAATAAAGAAGTTAGCTTAGCTTTATTTGAAGACCTGATAAGGGTACAAAAAATACTGCGGGTAATTATTGAGAATATAGTGCCGTGGAAAGTATCCGTAACAATATAATCAGCATTTTTAAACCACGCAATAACATCGAACGGAGTATCCGGTATCACTGATTCATCACACCAGTCATACCTGCAGAAAACAGATACTATTTTTTTGTTATTCCTTTTGGCAAAATCTTTAATACTTTTTATTTCTTTCTTATTTTTAATCCGCCCCTGATAGCTGTAAACAATTATATAATCTTTAATTGGGGGTAACGGACACAACCCAACTTCTTCGCTGAAATCATTCATTAATACAGGATCCAGATGCATTTCCGGCTTCTTTCCCAAAATATTTTTCACTATATGGAGGGAATTATCATCCCTAACGGACACCGCATCCATTTTACCCATACATTCTGCGATTTCCTGCACAACTCCTAATTTCTGGAGTTTATCCAAGGTGCTGCTTCCGAAAGAACCAGCATAGCTCATAACATGCCTGGAGTTTCGCACGTCCCCATAAAGCTGTCGTGAAAACCCCCATTTAGTATGCTGACAACAATTAAATACCTCATCGCTTCCAATTATAGTAAGATCGTGGTTTTTAGGCTTCTCCTCGTCCAATCCTAAAGCAGGGTAATATTCGTTACGGAATTTATCATTCAGTTTAATAAAAAAATTCTTATCCCGGTATTTTACACCAAGTTTAAAAGAAAGAATGGATTTTAATATATTCTTCAGTTTTTTCTGGAAATATTTTATTCCCTCATCTTCATATCCCGGAAGCTGTCGTCCTTTTTCAATATCTATGAAATATACATTAGCATTTTCATCCGCTTTTTCCACAAGTTTTTTAAGTCCGTAAGCCTGCAAAAAAGAGCCATAGTTGACAACCCGCTGCATCGATAAAATAGCTATATTTTTTTCCTTCATTTTAAACTTCTTTTGATTTTTCTAACAATTCTTCTGGGTAATATACTATATCTATATAAAACCAGCAGTTTTTCCAACTTCCTTAGATCAGTGTAGGTCGAAAGTTTTTTCTGTACCAAATTATAAATCCACGGCATAATCGGAGATTTTTTCATCTGCGCTTCCATTACAACCAAATCTTTTTCTCCGATCAACTGCAAGTTACATCTTTTTATTAAATTCTCGCCTTTTTCAGTAAGAGTTATTATACCATTTACCCCCGATTCGTCATGTTTATATTGCTTTCCCCACAAATCTCCTATACGTATATCTGCAGCCGAACTACACAATTTAAACTTGCAATCACTATAACACGACCTGTTAAGACATAAGTCGCTCAAAAAAAATTTATAAAACAGGTCTCCATTAAAAAAAGAAGAATGATAAATGAGCCCCCCGGATTTATCGCCTACAGATATGGCGCTTGACCTGTGCCACCCTTCCTTTTTATTGCGCCAGCATACCGCCGAATCCGGTTTTATTTTATCGTCCAGGGAAAAAGTTTTCAGGTAACTTTTCCATAAATTCCTTGAAGGAACTCCATGGCAGAAAAAATCCATTAATATAAAATTATCTTCCTTTTTAACTTTACGTATATATCTTCTGAAAGAATCAATCTGGCAAGGTGTTCCCGTTACCATATAACGGTCATTTTTATCGATATCAAGAAATCCCGGCAAGGTATAACTCTGGAGGTATTTTGAACCTCTACTCGATAAATATTCCTCTTCGGACCGGGCGACAAAATGCTCTGCGCGTTGTTTTTCGTTATTATATTTTACTCCGCAAACCATCCATCCTTCTTTAAATAACTGTGCTGCCAGCTCGAACGCAACACCTCCGGAAGAACATTTTTTACGAACATCTTCCGAGAGAGACCAGCCCGCATAAAATTTCTCAGAATTCCCGATGGTAGAGACTTCTTTATCGTTAAAGGAACAAACCGACAAGCATAGACCGCAATCATTACACGATTCGGGATCTTTAATATAAGGCTCGTAGAAACCGTTTTTATTTTCCTTAAGATCTATTATCTTCTTTGGACAAATAATTGCACATACGCCGCATCCATAGCAATTTCTAAAATGTGATATATTATTTGGCATGTTTTAACTTCTTTAAAATAAAATTACGGATCATCTTTTTATCATCCCGATTCATCCCGATAAGATAAATATTAAGGGTCACTATAATTACAGAAATAATGGTTGTAATCACTAAAGAAAGAATCCCATCCGTTTTATATGCAATAAAAAGAGGAATAGGGCTGGAGAGTGCAATTATTATCGAAGGAATCAGTAAAGTATGATATAGATATTTTCTTACAGGCAGCTGTATATTTCGTTTTAAATATATTATCCTTGTAAAATGAGCAATCAGGTTTATGAATATTTTAACGGACACAGCTTCGACCTGTCCAAATCCCAGTTTTAAAAGAATATAAGAAACAGGCAAAGTCATGAAAATCACGATACTTATTATCAATTGATATTTTTTTATTCGTCCCGTAGCCTGAACCGCTAGCCAAAGGGCAGAAGACAATGCATCGATAGTAAAAAAAACTATCATTATCTGACAAAACTGTTTTGTATATTCAGGAATTACAGGCAGCCATATATCCAGAATTATATCCATATTCAGGTTCAGCGGCAAAGCCAGAATGAAAATCAGGTAAAAAGAATACTTCGATGCATTTATAATAAGCTTTATGAATTGATTATGTTCATCAGCTGCATAATATTTGACCAACTGCGGATTAAATGCAGTTTGAAAACTCGAAACCAAACTATATACCCCATGCCCCACCTGATTAGCGATAGCCATAGAGGCATTTACCGTTACTCCATAAAATATATTCAATACGACGTTCAGTCCTTGCTGCGCCAAAAGATTGGCTACTCCGCCAAACATGCTCCAACTTGAAAAACTTATAATATTTTTAAATATATCTTTATCCCACAGCCATTTGAATGAACATCCTTCCAGCTTCTTTAAACAATACAGCCGATAGCTAAAAAATATTATTATGGCTGAGAGAAATACGAGTGCGGAATATAGAATTATTTTATCTATATCAAGGTAGGTCAGGATATATACCGATATCAGTCCGAGAAAAACTTCAAGTATTCCCATATATGCATAGAAGGACATTTTCTCATCTGTAATTATGGCTGCATTATATGGAACTCTTAAAATCCTCACTGCACTGGTGAGTATTGAAAATTGATATACCCAGTTTGCAGCATACATCCGGTCAGGAGGAATCTCCATTTTATAATTAAGAAACCACAACCCTACAGTTTCAGCCAATAAAAACATTACACCGATTATAATAAAATGGGCTATAAGGCTTATATTGAAAGTAAGGTTAAATCTCTTCAAATCATTTTTGCCCAGATCATAAGACAAGAATCGTTGTGTTGCACCGGCCATTATTGTATTCAAGAATGCGAACAATACGACGAAGGTACCTACCACATTATAAATCCCGAAATCATCGACCCCCATTACTTCAAGCATTTTACGGGAAGTGAACAGGGTAATTCCGATAGTCAGTATCATTCTCGAATATACCAGTACGGTATTACGAGCTATTCTTTTATTATTTGAAATTGAAGCCGTACCTGACACAGTAAAGAATTATTTTAATGAGTGTTTTGTTTCCCTATTCCGCTATAGAGGAAACCCTCATCGGACAATTCCTTAGAATCATAGATATTTCTTCCATCCACAACAACGCGCCCTCTCATCATTTTTTTTATTAATTTCCAGTTAGGTACGCGAAATCTTTTCCATTCGGTCAGAAGCACTATAGCATCAGCGTCTTTAACAGTATCAAGCATATTATTGCAATAATCCACTTTATCTCCGAAGATCCTTACTGCTTCGGGCATGGATATAGGATCATATACCCTGACAATGCCTCCGGCCATAAGAATGTTATTTATAACAGTAAGGGAAGGCGCCTCCCTCATATCGTCGGTATCCGGTTTAAATGCCAATCCCCAAACAGCGATTATTTTTCCTTGCAACGAACCGCTGAATAATTCCTTCAATTTAATAAAAGGGAGATTTTTCTGTCGGTTATTAACTCTTTCGACAGCTTCGATCACATCCATTATATATCCATTCTGCCTGGCCGTTTGTGCAAGAGCCTTAACATCTTTGGGGAAACATGATCCACCGTATCCACACCCTGCATAAAGAAATTTATTTCCGATCCTCTGGTCTGTGCCTATTCCTTTACGCACCATATCCACATCGGCTCCAACCTTTTCGCAAAGATTTGCAATATCATTCATAAAACTGATCCGGGTTGCCAACATGGCATTTGCGGCATATTTAATCATTTCAGCCGAACTGATATCGGTAAAGATCATACGGTAATTACTAAGCATAAAAGGACGGTAAAGCTTCTCCATAAGGTTTCTTGCTTTAACGCTATCCGTTCCCACAACTACCCTGTCCGGTTTCATGAAATCCTCAATTGCCGCACCTTCCTTTAGAAATTCAGGATTGGACGCGACATCGAATGAAATATCCACATTTCTTTTATTGAGTTCTTCCGTGACAATTTGTTTGACCTTAGCTGCAGTCCCGACAGGAACAGTACTCTTAGTTACGAGAAGGGTATATTTTTTAATATTTTGCCCGAAAGTTTTCGCAACTTCCATCACATATTGAAGATCTGCACCTCCATCTTTATCCGGAGGAGTTCCTACGGCACTAAATACAATTTTAACATCATTAATGACTGAAGCCAGGTCTGAGGTGAAACTGAGTTTACCCTCCTTAATATTCTTATTTACAAGTTCTGCCAATCCGGGCTCATATATAGGAATCAAGCCCTTTTTAAGACCCTCGATCTTAACTTCATCGATATCGACGCAAACTACATTGATACCCATTTCTGCGAAGCAAGTGCCCGTTACAAGACCGACATATCCTGTTCCTACAATAGCAATATTCATTTATATAAATTAATTCCTATACATTTTTTCGTAATACTTTTCGTAATCTCCGGAGGTGACATTATCGAGCCATTCCTGATTTTCGAGATACCATTTTACGGTTTTAGCTATTCCTTCTTCGAATTGAAGGCTCGGCTCCCACCCCAGTTCATTTTTGAGTTTGGAAGAGTCGATCGCATAACGGAGGTCATGACCGGCACGATCCGTAACATATGTAATCAGTGATTCGCTCGCACCTTCCGGATTACCAAGATAGGCATCTACGGTCTTAATTATTACCTTGATAAGATCGATATTTTTCCATTCATTAAATCCGCCGATATTATATGTATCACCCTGTCTTCCTTTATGGAAAATTATATCGATAGCTCTTGCATGATCTACAACGTACAACCAGTCACGGACATTCTCTCCTTTTCCATATACAGGAAGAGGACGTTTATGAATAATGTTATTGATAAATAAAGGAATGAGCTTCTCAGGGAACTGATACGGGCCATAATTATTGGAACAATTCGTTACGATAACAGGAAGGCCGTAAGTATCGTGATATGCCCTTACGAAATGATCTGAAGACGCCTTACTTGCCGAATAAGGACTGTGCGGATCGTATTTGGTATCTTCGGTAAAGAAGGTCCCATCGAATTCGAGAGTTCCGTAAACTTCATCGGTGGATATGTGATAAAAGAGTTTGTCCTCAAAATTACCGTCCCAAACTTCTTTAGCTGCCTGAAGCAAAGACAGAGTACCCATTACATTCGTTTGTGCAAACACAAACGGGTCTTTTATACTGCGATCCACATGGCTTTCTGCTGCAAGGTGTAGAATTCCGTTTATATTGTTTTCTTCGATAATCTTCTTCATCAGATCGAAGTCGCAGATATCTGCTTTTATAAAGTTATAATTCGGGCAATTTTCTATATCCGTAAGATTTGTCAGATTTCCGGCATATGTGAGTTTATCAAGATTATATATTTTATAATCAGGATATTTATTTACGAATAATCGTACAACGTGTGAACCTATAAAACCGGCACCTCCGGTTATTAAAATATTTTTTCCCATCAATTACTTTTTTCAGTATTTAAATTCGTTAATTCTTCAAGGCATTTTTTCAATGAATCTTCCCAATAGGGAACCTCTATGCCTTTAGCTTTTATTTTATCTTTACTTAATACACTGTAGGCTGGTCTCTTCGCTGGAGTGGGGAAACGGTCAGATTCTACAGCCTCGACCTTAGTCATATAATTTTTAAGTTGGAAAATCTTCCGTGCGAAATCGAACCATGAGAGGACCCCTTCGTTACTGTAATGATACACTTCACAGCCGATGATTTCAGACTCAGCAATTCTAATGATAGCATTTGCAAGGTCTACCGCATAAGTAGGAGTTCCTGCCTGATCATAAACGACCGTCAATTTATCACGCTCCTTACCAAGTCTTAACATGGTTTTTACGAAATTATTACCGTATTCCGAATACAGCCATGCCGTACGTATAATCGCGGCCTTACATCCGCTTTCACAAATAGCAGTCTCTCCGTCCAGCTTGGTTTTTCCATAAATACCGGTCGGACCGGTCGGATCGTATTCATGCAGAGGTGTGCATGTTATTCCGCTGAACACATAGTCCGTAGAGACATGAATAAGAGGTATATCAAATTTTTTAGCAAGCAAACTAAGTACCTTCGGCCCGTATGCATTTATTTTAGCGCAAAGTTCCACATCCGTCTCCGCTTTATCGACCGCTGTATATGCGGCACAATTCACTATAATGTCCGTATTATTGGATACAATAAAATTTTCGATACACTTTTCATCCGTTATGTCCGCCTCCGGCATATCAGTAAAAACGAATTTATGATTCGGATTCTCTGATGCCAATTTTTGCATACAGCATCCCAACTGTCCATTACCGCCTGTGACCAGAATATTCATAACTTAATACAGATTTTCGTTATATTCGAATAATTTTGCGTCCTTTAGCAAAGGATTTTTCGTATCCTTATCAGAAAGGATAACATCCGTTGCCGGAATTTTCCAATCTATTCCTAAAGCAGGATCGTTCCATAAAACAGCGCCCTCACAATCCGGAGCATAGTAATTATCGCATTTATACTGAAATACAGCCTCTTCGCTCAGTACCACGAATCCATGGGCAAATCCCCTCGGCAGGAAAAATTGTCTGTGATTCTCTCCTGTAAGTTCCACTGCGACATGTTTACCGAATGTCGGAGATCCTTTTCTTATATCCACAGCCACATCGAGAACGCGACCTGAGATAACTCTTACCAGTTTGCTCTGAGCATGCGGAGGCATCTGATAATGCAGTCCGCGTAATACACCGAATTTAGATTTCGATTCGTTATCCTGTACAAAAACGGTTTTTAACACATTTTTTTCGAAATCCCGCTGCGAATAACTTTCAAAAAAATATCCCCTATCGTCACCGAAGATCTTCGGTTCTATTATAACCGGTCCTTCAATATCTGTTTTAATTATATTCATATCTTGAGTTTGCTGATGTATTGTCCGTATTGATTTTTTATCATTGGCTGGCATAGTTCTATCAATTTATCATGATCTATCCATCCTTTGCGATATGCTATTTCTTCCAGACAGGCAACTTTGAGCCCCTGTCTTTTCTCTATTGTTTCGATAAAAGACGAGGCTTCGCTCAGAGAATCGTGAGTTCCGGTATCGAGCCACGCGAATCCACGCCCCAATAGCTTAACTTTTAATTCTTTATTTTCCAGAAACATTTGATTTACCGTCGTGATCTCCAACTCTCCGCGAGCGGAAGGTTTTATATTTTTAGCTACCTCGACTACTTTATTAGGATAAAAATACAGTCCCACCACTGCATAGTTCGATTTAGGATTTTCCGGTTTTTCTTCGATACTCAAAACATTACCTTTATCGTCAAACTCCGTAACGCCATACCTTTCCGGATCATTCACAAAGTATCCGAATACAGTCGCATTATTTTCATTTTCCGCCTCATTGACACATTCCGCCAGCATCTTGGTGAATCCCTGCCCATAAAATATGTTATCTCCCAGAACCAGGCAGACGGAATCATCTCCGATAAATTTTTCACCTATCAGGAATGCCTGTGCAAGTCCTCCGGGATGGGGTTGTTCCTCATAACAGAAATTAACACCGTAATCGCTTCCGTCCCCTAACAGTCTTTTGAACATAGGCAAATCGTGCGGTGTGGAAATTATCAGAATATCCTTTATTCCTGCGAGCATCAGCACGGAAACAGGGTAATAAATCATCGGTTTATCATATATTGGCAGCAATTGTTTGGACACTCCTTTCGTTATAGGATATAAACGCGTGCCTGTACCGCCGGCTAGAACAATTCCTTTCATGGGATCTTTGGGTTAGTTTGTTAATTCTTCAATATGTGAGTACGGGATATACGAATTAAATTCCTGCAAAAGTATATATTTTTGGGAAATATCCCATATCTTATTTACTTTTAAGATATTAACTATCTATAATTCTGGTGTTGAAATATTCAGAAGATATATTAAATTTGTAGTTATTAAATTTTTTTAATTATGATATTCCCCAAACATTTATTAATTATTTGCGCATCCGCATTAATTACACTTAATACTTTTGCTGAAAACATCCGTTTCTTTTCTCTTGATGAAGTAAAACTTACCGACAGTCCGTTCCATAATGCGATGGAAGTGGATAAAAAATATATGCTCGAACTCAATGCGGACCGACTTCTCGCTCCTTATCTGAGAGAAGCGGGTCTTACACCAAAGGCAGAGAGTTACGGTAATTGGGAGAACACGGGTCTCGACGGACATATAGGAGGACATTACATATCTGCACTTTCATTGATGTATGCGGCAACAGGGGATCGCGACATCAAGGATAGACTCGATTATATGATATCTGAGCTCGCACGGTGTCAAGATAGTTCCGGAGACGGTTATATCGGAGGAGTTCCGGGCAGTAAACAACTATGGAAGGAAATTAAAGAAGGTAATATAAATGCCGAAGGGTTTTCCCTGAACGACAAATGGGTTCCTTTGTATAATATTCATAAACCATATGCTGGCTTACGGGACGCATATCTCCATGCAGGTGTGGAACAGGCAAGGGATATGCTCATAAAATATACCGATTGGATGATCGACATAACTTCGGGATTAAGCGACGCACAGGTTGCGAAAATGTTGATTAGCGAGCATGGAGGATTGAACGAGGTTTTCGCGGATGTTTATTCCCTAACAGGCGACAAAAAATATATGGAACTTGCCAAACGTTTCTCGGACCATCGCATCCTCGATCCGCTGATAAAAAAAGAAGACAGACTTACGGGCCTGCATGCGAACACGCAAATCCCCAAAGTTATAGGTTATCAGAGAATCGCAGAATTAGACAACAAACCGGAATGGCAGGATGCTTCTATTTACTTCTGGGATAACGTAGTAAACGAAAGAACCGTAAGTATCGGAGGCAACAGCGTCAGGGAACACTTTCATCCGGTCGATGATTTTTCCCTTATGATATCGGATAGAGAAGGGCCTGAAACCTGCAATACTTATAACATGATGCGATTAAGTATGATGCTTTTCGCGCAAACTGAAGAAACAAAATACCTCGATTATTACGAGCGTGCAGTTTATAACCATATTCTTTCTACCGAACATCCGGAGAAAGGCGGTTTTGTCTACTTTACTTCGATGCGTCCGGGACATTATCGTGTTTATTCACAACCGCATACCAGCTTTTGGTGCTGCGTCGGTTCGGGTCTAGAGAATCATGCCAAATACGGCGAATTGATTTATGCACACCAAAATGATAATATTTATGTAAATTTATTCATCCCGTCAATCCTCGAATGGAAAGAAAAAGGAATTACACTGACACAGGAAACATCCTTTCCGGAAACAGAAATAACAGAGATAACCGTCGATCCTAAAAAACCGAAGAAATTCGCGATAAAAGTGCGTTACCCGGAATGGATGGATGGCAACCGTATGACCGTCGACATAAATGGCGAACTACATTCTTTCGTTGAAGAAAGTGGTTTTGTGACAATAAACCGTAAGTGGAGAAAAGGTGATAAAATTAAAATATATCTTCCTATGCAGCTACGTATCGAGCAGCTACCGGATAATACAGAATTTTATTCAATTCTCTACGGCCCGATAGTTCTCGGCTCCAGAACTCATAACAGGGACATGGACGGACTTTTTGCTGGAGATGGCAGAATGGATCATCGTGCAATGGGCAAATACTATCCTATGAATGAGGATATAAAAATGATAGTGTGTGAGAATAATGATTTTATAAACAATATAAAAAGGATCGACGGTGAGGGATTAAGATTCGAGACCTGGGACATATATGATCCGAATCCGGAAAATACACTGATTTCCAAAACCGTTCTGGAACCATTCTATAATATCCATGATTCCAGATACATCGTCTACTTCCAGAAAACAAATAATGAGGACTATGCGAAATCTTATTACGAGAGGGAAGTCGAGAAGAGACAACTCGAACTGGAATCCAACACTATAGACTTCGTGCGTCCGGGTGAACAACAGTCCGAATCGGATCATGGATTTAAATCTTCGGATACGGACACAGGTATAAATCACGATGTAAAATGGAGGTCTGGAACGTTCTCGTACAATCTTGATATTAAAGATAACGAGAATCCATATATAATGATCAAATTGTGGGGTGGGGATGCCGGAGCGACCTTTAAAATTACCATAAATGGAATATATAGGGAAATAATTGAAGTTCCCAGTCATAATAAGGAAAGTTTCGTTATTGCCGAAGTTTCTGTTCCTGAAAACATTAACGGGAAATTCGAAATCACATTCGATAATTTCGTTAACTTTACAAACAGCGGCATATACGAAGTCCGTCTGATTAAAGAAGAATATAGGGAAACGGAAAATTTTGGATTTTAGAATCATGAATGAAATCCTGTCAGACATACGCAAGGCTTTGCAGGATAATGCGAATGAAAGTACGAAATCCGTATCTCTGAAATTTTTTAAAAAGGATGAAAAAAATTCGATCTCGTTATATGGCGTTAAAACCTCCGACACCCATAAAATATCGAAAAGTTTCTGCACAAGATTAAAAGACAGAGATAAGAATGATATTTACGGATTGTGTACCGAATTATGGCGTTCGGGAATGCTGGAAGAAACTTTTGTCGACTGCAATATTTCAGATTTTTTTCAAGATCGCTTCGAACCTGAGGATTTCTATATTTTTGAAAGCTGGGTAAAGGATTATGTTAATAACTGGGCGTCATGCGATACTTTGTGCAACCATACGATGGGAGACTTTATTCAAAAATATCCGGAATTTCTCCCGGATATCAAACGCTGGGCATTGTCGGAGAACAAATGGATGCGTCGTTCGTCTGCGGTAACCTTTATCATACCTGCAAGAAAAGGATTGTACATAGATGACGTATTCGAAATAGCAGAGTCTCTTCTTCTCGACAAAGACGATATAGTACAGAAAGGTTACGGCTGGATGCTAAAAGCTGCAAGTCAATATTGTCCGGAAAAAGTATTTGATTTTATTATGCAGAAAAAACATATAATGCCGCGCACAGCCCTTAGATACGCCATAGAAAAATTAACTCCTGAAATGAGAAAGAAAGCTATGAAAAAATAAAGGACGATTTAGTCCTTTATTTTTTCCATCTCTTTAGTTTCGGGAACTCTTCCCGGGCGAACTTCAATGCATCTTCTTTCGTAAATTTAATTTCAGAATCCTTATTAAATTCCTCTAAGTAAAGAAGACACTGCTGGATCATTTCTTCCATTGTACAATCAGAGGTAAAACTTCCGTCCTTGTAACAGTATTGGCAGTATTCCTCATTAAGAGTATTGTCATTATTTCTACCATATAAGGAAGTTTCTTCCATAGGCATTCCACAGCTCTGGCAAATCTTAGGTTCCATTGTATTATATTTCTATATAAATGTATAAATATAAGTATATTATCACATAAACACAAACAGCGGAACCGAAGGCACCGCTGTTTAACACAATTTAACACAATATAATAGTATTATCCTTTAGGAAACGGCATACTCCATGCGGCTTGATTGCGTAGCCGATGGAGTCACCGTAATTACTAACAGAAAAAACAATAATATGAACTTATCTGAATCACAAGGAATAAATTGTTTTTAATTTACTTCTTAGATCACGATACAAAGATATCCCAACCTTTTATGAACTCAAATCCCTAAAAATAGTTAGTTTACACTTTCCCGATACCTAATTTTAGCCATTAATCAGAGTTCGCCCATATTACTGACTCCGTCTTTTATATCATCCAATTCAACAAGTTTATTTACGATAGCATAGATCGTAAGACCTGCCGGACTGTGTATCTGCAGCTTAGAAGCTATGTTCCTGCGATGGGTTATTACGGTATGAGTGGACAGACAAAGATGATCGGCAATCTGTTTATTGGTCATTCCTTTAACCACACAGACAATTATTTCCTTTTCACGTCCGCTCAGAGAGTCGTGTTTAATTTTTTCTTTATCTGATTTTTCTATAAGATCATGGATCTTTTCCTTTATAGCTTCCGAAGAATCATATATCGACACTGATGCATCATATCCCTTTATAGCTGGCAATTCTGCAAATAAATAATTCAATGCCACGCATCTTATATTATTACATCCGCTAGCGTTCAATATTACCTGAAGCGAAAACACCCCGAGAAACACAGGATTTATTATAAGAATATCAGGCCTGTTGACCTGCAATTGATATTCCAGGTGCTCGATATCCGCAAACTCCAGAACTTCCAGATTGAGTCTCGAAAAACTTCTTAGGACATGCGCCATACCCTCTCTTATAATTACAGAGGGATCTGCTATCGCTATAAGTACATGTTTACTCATAATTTACTATTTTCGAGCCTCATAATTGCCGGGACCAGAAGGTAATTTTCAATATCGTTATGAGATGCAAGGTCTTTTTCACAGGAGAAAATATCGAAAAGAACACTGTTAAGTTCATTTTCGCCTCCGTTAGGAAAGTACTTTATAAGTATATTTTTAAGTTCCGTTAATCTTGCCTCAACCTGATTATGCTGTTTTTTAAAGATGGATATTCCGTAATTTCCGGTGGATTTACCTGAAAACAATTCCTTTACATAGGTAAACACTGTTTCCTCTTCATACAGCATATGCTTCCTGACCTCGGCCACATATACATCGAAGAAACGTATTATCACAAATGTCACATCTTTGTCTCCGTAATTTATTGCTTCAATAAGTTTAGCTCGAATTGCAGGAAGCCTGTAATCCAGAAAATAACTATGGGAATTATGGAGATAATCCAGAAGAGAATCTATGGAAATTTCCATTAACTCTTTTTCAGGAACCTTCCTGTGCTCATCCAAAAGCATATTTACAACTGCGAGAAAAGTTGCGGAATGGACGTTATTTTCGCAACAAACTTCCTCTATGGTCTTTTCTCCGAAACCTAAAGGAATATTAAAGCGGCTTAGTACAAGCAGCATCGGATAGTGACAACATATAAGGTCGCTCATTTTATCGTCCCCGGAATATGAAACCGTATTATACATTCACGTAAGAATTTTAGCAAATATATATTAAACGATAAATTTCGCCAACTATTTTAACAAAGAATCGAGTTTCCGTATAATTTCCCGTTGATCTTCAAAAAAACGCGTTCTTTCATATTCTCCGCTTTTGGTAATAAGTGTCGAATGGCTTTTAAGAAAATCAATCCATTTTTTCTGAACTCCGCAAACTTTAGGGTTATGCGAATCTACGGAATTCACAGAGTATATTTTAAACATACAGCATTCCGATCTTTCATTTTGGATGTAAGTATATGACGTATCGAAGCTGATGTTAGTCAGATACATACGAACATCCCGACCGGAGCTGAATCTGCCTGTTGCTGCGACTTTTTCCATATCTGCACCTATATCGTAAAGTTCATTCCTAAGTAATTCCGCATCAGAACGGGTAATTAAGCCCACCTCTACAAAGTAACAAATGTCTTTTACAATATTGGAAAAAATACCGTTATCAAATATAAAAGTAGTATTCTTTATATTTTTAAGTTCCACTATAAGTTTGCTGGCAAGTTTTTTCAGATCCTGCGGCATTTCAAAATCCGACAATTTCCCCGGGACATGGATTTTTTTGAAATTATAGACTCATCTTAGCAATACAAAATTCAGTATTGAATATTTGCTCTCACAAAATACAAAAGGAATAACATCGGAAGCGACGTGTCGCGCAGAATTTCCGCTCCGGTTTTTATTTTCCAAAAGATAAATACACCTCTGAAGTGTTTTTTTAAAACATTCGACGGGTTCTTCATAGCCCAGACTTTCTATCGAAAGAGAAATTTTACTGCCGGAATAACATTTATCGATAAGGCTATCTATCGATATTCCCAAGGTATTGGAGATTTGTGCTATTTCCTGGAATGTAAATGGGACCGTTCCCTTAATCCTTCGTTTAACGGATTCTTTTTTCAAATCCAGAAGTACGGCTAAATAATTAACGATATCTTCACCTGCCGGCATATTCTCCCGAATCGCTTCAGTCACTTCAATACTGAATGTCTTCTTTAAGTCTTTCATATTATGTGTAGGGTTAGTTTGCCGGAAGAACCTGTCCTAAAAAACAGGAATCATATATTGCGGAAAAATTTATCACAGTAGACTTATGGAGCATACATGATACTGGAATATCCAATTCTAATTCTTTAAAAATTGCAAACCTGGTCATCAAGAAATTCTTCGAAGTTTTTATTACAAATATGACTATGAAATCCGGAAAAAATACGTACAAATCAAGACTTTAAGAGTCTGCCTGTTTTCTATTTCCGAATAAATAACCACCGTTTTTTTTATTTTACTTCAGAGAAGCACGGCAACAAGTGTTACTTTACGAAAAACGAAACACAAACGACTCCTGTGAGTTATTTTGATATTACAATCTTTTAACCAACTCTCGCTGACTTCTAAAGAATTGAATCCGCTGCATCTCCCCACTCTGAGAGATCATGGTGGAAAATTTCTTAAGCGAATTGATCCAGTTTTTTACATAGTTAAAGGTCTCGATATCCTGCGTGGTTATGGTATTAATACCGAAAGTTCTCATCATACATAAATTCATACTGTCGGAACTATAATAAGAATATGAAGTTTCGAAATTGATATTGGATATGTATACTTCAACCGAGTTACCATTACGGTACGTCCCGCGCGCGGAAATATCCTCCAGTTCATCGAGCAGCAACATTAATTCGCCACGTATGGACTCCAGATTTTCATCTGAAAAAAGATTTATGCTTTTGAAATAATTTATATCATTAATAAAGAACGTCACCATCATTTTATCCCATATAAAGCACGTCTTTTTAATCTTCTGTATATTACCGGATAGCTCTTCTTGTATCTCGACAAGATTATCGGGAACTTTCATATTATCGAAACAGTCCTTATCAGTACAGTTTATAAGATCCAGTTGATACATCCATCTGAAAAGAAGAAACTTGGTAATGACGGAATATTTCATCGAAAAAAAAGTTGGGCAGCAAATTGGAAGACTCAGACATTTCGGAATACTTATCATCGGCTATCTTCATCAAAGCGCTATTCCATCCGCTTAAAAGCGAATGATAAGACTGATATGGCTCGGCATGATTTATGATGTTCAGAGCAAACAGAGCGTTTCCGTTAAAACTCTTACCCATTAACTGGGCGATGGATATTCCCAGTTTTCTGGATATTAGGGCGGCCTCTGAGAGAGTAAACGGAACCTCGCCGCGAAGACGTCTGTATACGGCTTCTTTGCCTATAAATAAAATCTCCATTAGCAGACTGGCGAGATTGGTCCCGTTAGGAACCTTAGCCTTCATGGAGTTAATGAGTTCATTGTTTAATTTTTCAGTAAGCATTATTTTATTGTTTATGTAGATTCTTACTACTATATAACGATATTTTTTCGAATCTGTTTCGGAAAATACAATTTTACAAAATAAAGACGAATATAATTTTACGAATATAACAACATTTGAGCGCTTTTTTATACTAATTAACAATTATAAAAAGAAAAATACTTTACAATTATCACAAATTATCTGACGCGAAGAAATACTTTTGTAGCGGAAAAGAGCTATTCTTGAAACAGATAGACATTTTTGAAGTTTAAAACTATGATTAATAAATTATTCATATAAATTGAAAAAATTAATACTCTTAGCTGCGGGCATAATCCTTTCGGTTGTGGTTTACGGACAAAAGCCGATGAGCAATTACGAAAATTATATGCCTGTATTTGCCGTTAAAACCAATTTTCTCTATTGGGGTACGACTACTCCCAACCTGGCATTAGAGATAGGGACGGGTAATAAAACGACCTTGGATCTTGTCGGAACATATAATCCGTGGGAATTTAAAGACAATAAGAAAATGAAACACTGGCTTGTGCAGCCAGAATTCAGGATATGGACGTGCGAACGCTTTAACGGACACTTCTTCGGAATCCATGGTCACTATGCTGAGTATAACTTCGGAGGAATAAGGCAGTTCGGAATGTCACACAGACGCTACGAAGGTAATCTTTACGGAGGCGGTATATCCTATGGCTACCAATGGATAATAGGTAAACGTTGGAATCTGGAAGCCACTATAGGCATCGGCTATGCACATTTACGGTACGATAAATACGAATGCGGGGATTGCGGCAAATTTCTCGGAAGAGAACATAAAAATTATTTTGGACCTACGAAAGCCGGCATCACATTAGTTTACTTCATTAAATAATACAGAAATGAAAAGATATATATTACTCATAGCATTCATCCTGACAGCATTTACGTTCGGAGTCTCCGCACAGGAAAGCGACTACAGAGGGAAGGCAAAAATAGTGATAGATGAAATAGAAAAAAGAGGCGACAGCCTTGTTGTGAGAATGGTTGTCGATATTGACGGCAGGCTTACCGACAGGAACGAGTCATTGATTCTGACTCCATATATTCAGGAAACAGGAGGCAACCGATATATTAATCTCCCTGAAATTGTGATAAACGGAAAAGTAAACCAGAAGCTACACCGCAGGACATTAGCTATGGATAGAACCAGCCACTCGAAGATGTCGGGAAAAACTGTGGTAGGTACGGAGAAGAATAGCTCATCCAGTTTATTTTACCGGGTATCCACACCTTATTCCTCATGGATGGACAATTCCATTCTGAACTTGCAGGAAGAAATTTTAGGATGCGCGGGAACACGGAGTATAATATCTGTAAATACCCTTGCAAGTTTTACCTATGAACAGCCTGTACCTCCTCCGGTAATTGTACCAGAGCCTCCACGAAGTACCGTGGTAGAATTCAAGAAAGAAGGTACGGCATATATCGATTTCGAAGTTGCGAAATATAACCTACTTCCTGACTTCAGAAATAACAGGCAGGAACTCGGCAAGATCGAAGAGACCATCCGTTCTATTATCGAAGATGAAGACGCAGAAGTCACTGGTATTTACCTGACCGGATTTGCCTCACCCGAAGGAACTTACGAATACAACCAAAGACTTTCAATGAACCGGGCTGAAGCTGTCAGAACTTATTTACTCAATAAATATCCCTATTCACTGGATATGTACCACACTTCATGGGGCGGTGAAGACTGGAACGGATTGAGAAAACTCGTGGAAGAATCAGACACGCCTCAAAAGAGTACCATAATAGATATTATCGACAACGTGGACATATTTGCCGGAAGGGAAAAAAGACTCATGAACCTAGAAGGAGGAGCTCCATACAGATATATGCTGCAAAACTTCTTCCCTCAGCTTAGAAGAGTACATTACAGTGTAACTTATGAATACAAAGATGAAATAACCGTAGAATAGTTTTATACAAATAATATTAAAAGAAAAGCATACGTTATCGGTATGCTTTTCTTTTTTATTTATATTTTTACTGTATAAACATATTCGTCCCATGAAAGAATTAATGGATTTTTTAATCGAGCTCGGTTTAAACAACGACAAGAACTGGTTTGAAAAAAATAAAAACAGATATAAGGCCATACAAGCAGAATTCGGAGAACTAACGGGAAAGATCATCGACGGCATTTCAGTTTTTGATCCGTCTATTAAAGGATTAGCTCCTAAGGATTGTACATACAGGATCTATAGGGATGTAAGGTTCAGTAAGGATAAATCTCCATACAAAACACATATAGGCGCATATTTTTGCCCTAACGGAAAAAAATCCGGATATGCAGGATATTACTTCCACATCGAACCTATTAATAACAATTACGCTACAGGCAGTTTTCTGACGTCCGGAATTTATATGCCCGAATCAGTCGTGCTTAAAAGCGTACGGGAAGAGATACTCGATTACGGAGATTTGCTTTTATCAGCGGTAGATTCGGCAAAAGGTTTCAGGCTCAACCAGGACAATAAACTCAAAAAAACGCCTGTCGGTTATCCTAAAGACTCGACTTACGATGAACTTCTTAAATTAAAAGATTTTTTCGTGGAGAAACCTATCGACGGAGATTATCTTCTCCATAAAGATCTGGCGGATCATGTAATCGAAGATTTTTCAAAAACTTACGAACTGACAAAGATCCTGAACCGGGCTGTCAAGTATGCCTATGAAGAAATGATGTAACACTCAGCGGTTATATTTCCTTAGAATAGAGAGTGCCTGCGGATAGTAGCTTTTACCGAAAAGGTTCAGGTGGTTAAGTACATGATATAATTTGTAAATATCTTCCCTGTATTCCCAGCCTTCCGCAAGAGGATACGTCTCATCGTATGAGCGGTAAAAACTATTGCTGAATCCTCCGAACATTTTTGTCATGGCAAGCTCCGCTTCCCTGTGTCCGTAATATACTGCAGGATCTATTATATACGGATTACCGGATAAAGAACAGATATAATTCCCGGACCACAAATCGCCGTGAAGTAAGGACGGATGTTCCGGAGCACAGCCAATTATACCGGTAATACGGTTTTCAATATTTATAAACAGTTTCGTAAGTTCATCTGTAACATAATCGTTAACTTCAGCCAGACGGTACTGGTATAACAATCTTTTATTAAAATAAAATTCACACCAGGAAGTTCTTTCGGAATTCGACGGGGTATTCTGTTGATCGTTGTCACCTATAAAATTATCCTCATAAAAACCGTAAGAATCCGATCTGGCATTTTTATGCATCATAGCCAGATCATGACCTAATTTTGTAAAAAAATCATCGGTCGTCTCGACACTTTCAATGTAAGAAGTCACTATATACTTTTCACCCACCGCAATAACTTCAGGAGTTAAAATATATCCCGATTTGTGTATTTCCATAAGTCCATGCGCTTCGCACAGATATTTACCGGATTTATTACCACATTTTACAAAATACTTTTTTCCGCTTTTGGCGGTAACAGGTCCGGTGCCGTGAAAACTTTCTAATTCTTCATTTACGGCTTTACCGATCGTATTTTTAAATTCCGAAAACATATTACAATTTACTGACTATTTCGCGTTGTTGATCGAAAAATCTCATCCGTTGTATTTCTCCGCTTTCAGAGATCATGCTGGAAGTTCTTTTAAGGGAGTTTATCCACGCTTTGGTTTTCCGGAAAACAACTTCATCGGAAGATATGACATCATTAAGAGTGAAGGACTTCATCAGTGTCCTTACTGTAGACGGCATTTCTATATAACTGGAGCTGGATTCAAAACTTACACTGGAAACATAAAATTGGACTTTATTGCCATTATCAAAACTTCCCCTTGCTGCAATATGTTCTATATCGTCAATGAATACCATAATTTCATCTTTCAGAACCGCAACTTCTTCCGGGGAAACAAGCCGTATACCGGTAAAATAATTTATATCGTTCACAAGATTCCGGAATATTTTATCATCCCATATGTAACATGTATTCGAAGTCTCTCTGGCAGTTTTGACTATCTTTTCATTTAGCTTTACCAACCTTTGAGACGGAACAACATCTGCAAAAGTTTTCGTATTCTCCGGATTACAGTTATGAAACGTCCATTTAAATAAATAGAAACGATATATGTTGTGATAAGGCAGATGCAGCGTCTGGGGGATCATATTATACGCCACCCCGATCTCCGTTTCCGCTTTTGATTTCAACGGCTCTATATCCTTCAGGAACTGTTCGATATTTGCATAATCAGATTCCTCCATTCCGCAGAATTCAGTCATTTTCATCTTAAAGGGTCTGCTTTTATCGGAAGAATTACAAAATATTTCATCTGCCGAAATATTCAACTCCCGGGAAATAATTACCACGTCATTCAATGAGAACGGCACTTCACCTCTTAACCTCCGGTAGACAGCCTCCTTTTCGATCAATAATAATTCTGTAAGTATACCTGCGAGTCTGCCTCTTTGTGGAATTTTAGCCTTCATAGCTTTTATAAAATTCCACTGCAACTCATCTTTTACCATACGTGTCCGCATTTTTTTAATAAGAAAAACAACTGAAAATGAAACATTTCGAACCATTTATTACAAATATAGGAATTTTCGAAACAGTTTTTTTTAATTTAAAATTAATTATAGAAAGATGAATAAAGATGTAGTTTAAAATAAAAAGAACGAAATTAATATTTCGTTCTTTTTATTTTATTAATTTATAAAGGCCAGACATTTACTGTTTATTCATAAGATCAACATCTTCAGGTTCAGTAATATTTTTATATCTGTTTTCTTTTTTCAAGGCATTGGTTATTATCCATTCCAGCTGCCCATTGGTACTGCGGAATTCATCTTCTGCCCATTTTTCCACTGCATCCAATATTTTTTTGTCCACACGCAGTACAAAAGATTTCTTTTCTTTTCCCACTTTTTATTTTTTAATGATTTAGAGTTCCAGTGTTTACAACCGGAGAAGCAGTTTTATCGGAAGTCAATACCACTAATAAATTACTTACCATAGCAGCTTTTTTCTCTTCGTCGAGTTCAACTATATTTTTTTCCGAGAGCATATCCAATGCCATTTCCACCATCGATACCGCACCTTCAACTATTTTCTGTCTTGCAGCTACCACAGCTGTTGCCTGTTGTCTTTGAAGCATAGCGCCTGCAATTTCAGGGGCATAGGCAAGATTACTTATGCGCGCCTCTACCACTTCTACTCCGGCTATAGTGAGTCTGTCT
The DNA here is from genome assembly GCA_021201795.1 of Rikenellaceae bacterium. Classification (GTDB taxonomy): domain Bacteria; phylum Bacteroidota; class Bacteroidia; order Bacteroidales; family Rikenellaceae; genus JAJBUQ01. Next base: position 11,606 of record JAJQEF010000043.1, on the reverse strand, counting down.
TTTAATGCATTTTCCAAAACCTCGTTCACTTCTTCGCCTCCGGATCGTAAGGTTATTTCATCTGTATCCCCACTTTCCAGCGAATCGTAGCAATACGAAGCCGCAAGGTTACGTACGGCAGCCTCACTCTGTACATCCACAAAATTAATATAATTATCCACATCGAAGCAGGATTTATAAGTATCTTTTACCTTCCAGACCATTACGGCACTGATCAGTATAGGATCTCCCATTTTGTCATTAACCTTTATCTGGTCGCTGTTGTTATTCCTCGCCCGCAGCGAAATAGTTCTTTTTACCATAAACGGATTAACCCAGATAAAGCCGTTCTCGACAATGGTGCCTTTATATTTACCGAAAAGTGTTAATACTGCAGCTTCATTAGGATTGATTACTTTTAGTCCTTTAGTGCAAAAGACAGATACTATGGTGATTAAAACCGACAGAAACGGATCATTTTTGTAAACTATCAGCATATATAAACCAAAGACACAAATACCGGTCAATACAGCCAACATAATATACCCGTTAATTCCTTTAGTAAATTTTTCGTTTGTTTTCATAATAAGAGAGATTTAGTTAATATCATTTTGATATCACAAATATATCAAAATATTTTAAATAGATAAAATTTTTACAAAAAAAAGGATCCTTCAGGATCCTTTTTTAATATGAAAATTGGATATTTACTTCATTTTATAAATTTCCACACCGGCCATAATAAATGCACCTAAGCCATAATCATCGAAATCCGGCTCACGGTAATATGTAACAGGCTGTGCTTCTTTAGGCTCTTTACCAGTACCTTGAACATATCCGAGGAAACCGTTAGGATGCAGGCAGATATCCACCATTCCGTTCCATCCTTTATAAATGACTGGATTGAATTTCTTCGCATCAAGCAATCCGTTATTCACTCCATACGCCATTCCCTGAAGGAACATTGCTGTACCGGAAAGCTCTGGACCACCAAAGTGGGTAGGATCATGCAGACTTACGTTCCAAAGTCCGTCTTCCCTTTGAAGTTCGACAAGGGCATTACACATATCTACAAGCATTTCCTCATATTGGTCTCGGTAAGGAGCGTCTTCAGGAAGTATCTGAAGCATACGAACCATAGCCATCACAATCCAACCGTTACCACGGGACCAATAGCAGTCTTTACCATTAGGTTCCGTATATGGCGGTACGAAATCTTTGTCCCTCCACCATAGCCGATCCCTTGAATTATACAGTCCGCCGCCCTGAACATTTTTCGTATGAAGATACATTTCATGAGCTTTCTCTGCATAGATACGGTCTCCTGTCACATTCGAAAGAAGTGCCATAACAGGCATAGCCATCTGAACTGCATCAATCCAGGTCCAGTAATCCACTCTGCCGGTAGCAATCATAAGGTCTATTGACTCCTTAATCTTAGCTATACGTTCCGGTTTGCTCGGGTCCATCTGGTATAACATTATATATGTCTGACCTGCACAATGATTATCCGCATCACGCGACTGTACACCGCCTCTAACCTGCCAATTATGGAATTCGCCCCATTGTTCAGCATAGTCGATATAACGTTGTTGTTTGTCTATCGAATAAAGGTCCATTAATCCTTCGAAATAAACGGCACGCGTCCAAACATGTGTTTCGTAATTTTTATTACGTGAAGGATATGGAATCTCTTCGCCCGGATCGCTCCATTTATTCATAAAATAATCGTTGGCAAGCCTGACAGCTTTCAGAACATCCTTTTTCTTTGGTTTTGACTCTCCCTGTGCCCCGTAAGCAGTAGCGACAAGAAGCATACAAATGATCGGGAAAAGTAATTTTCTCAGGTTCATTTTCATAAGTTTGTTAGTGTTTATATTTATTATTAATTCTTATTTCGGTTTTTTACAAATATATTGTAAATGAGCGTAAAATAAAAGACGGATAAGTAGATTATCCGTCCTGCATAATAAAATTAATTCTTATCTAATCCGCAATCTTTTGCCTAACTGTAAGGTCGTTGTGGACTTAATATTATTCAAGTTACATATCTGGTTCACCGATACTCCGTAAGTTCTGGCAATCTTGCTCAGCATATCTCCACTCTTGACAGTATGATAAACAGCTTTTTTAGCTTCTTCCTGCGCTCTAAGCTGTGCCTGCTTTTTCGCGAATTCTTCTGATGCAAGAAGTGCTATTGCGGTTGAATCTCCCAGCTCGGCAAGAAGGGGAAGATTCGGATCGAGAAGGTCGTGTTCATCCCAATCGTCTCCGTCATCTTCGATCAGAAGTTCTGAAGCACGGGAGTGGATATTGAAATATTTCCGTTCCAGGGCAAAAGTTTCGGATTTGAGCTTCCCTCCCATAAAATCTATAAGGAATTCCGGATCGAATGCCTGGTCGTAATACCTGCATTCGAAATGAAGGTGCGGTCCTGTGCTTCTGCCCGTATTCCCACCGAAGCCTATTACCTGTCCTGCCTTAACATATTCGTCTTCCGTTACATTAGTCTTGGATAAATGGGCATACCAAGTCTCCAGTCCGTTCTTATGTCGTACTATAACCAGATTACCGTAGCCTCCGGTGTTAAATTTAGCATATCTGACTTTACCTTCGAAAGCAGCATATATTGGTTCGCCCAATTTCAAAGGAATATCTACTCCGTTATGGTTCCTGCGTCTTCTTACCCCGTATTTGGATGTTACCTTTCCCTGATACGGCGGGTGGAATTCCGACGGCGTAGTAACCAGCCAAAGGTCAACAATGTCCGGCAGATCCTTAAGATCGATACCTTTATATGTAAATATCTGTGAATTATCCCAGTAAGAACTGTACACCGGCAGTTCATCGTACGCATCCATGGTAGGTCTGTAATAGGCCCATGTGTTATTAGTATAAATTATGATTTTTGTTTCCGGATCGCTCGTTGCGATAGTATCGACAGGTATCTTAGGCAGATCCTCGATACGGTTGACAGTATTTTTCTGGGCATGACATAGTCCGCATGTCATTAAAAGTATAAAAGCCGCACTGAATTTCTTAAGGTACATAAGGTAAAATTTTTCGCCCTCTGCAAATTTAATCTAATTTTTATAATTTGCAATCGGTTTTAAAAATTTTCTTCGGTATAAATTTTATAGAATTCCTCCATTTTAACATAAAATTCATGTCCGAATTTACGGATCAACGGATCTTTCAACATTCTGAAAACCGGCAGTCCCAACTTTTTTCCATTTTTAATAGCATCGGAACAAATACTCCATCGGTGAAAATTCAAACCAAACGATCCATTTGAAAATTCGGATACGCGAACCGGATAAAGATGGCAGGATACGGGTTTCCGGAATTCTGTTTTTCCAGCAAGATAGGCTCTCTCGACTGCGCAAAACGTTACGCCTTTTTCTTCACACACATAAGCGCATTCCGCTCCGTTAATTAAAGGGGTGGTAAGATCACCGTCCTCATCGATCACCATAAACCCATGATGTTCCACAGACATGCGGCCTTCTTCTTTCATATAAGGAGCATAAGCCTCGTATTCCGATTCCAGAATCGACACTTCATTTTCTTCCAGCGGTGCACCGGAATTACCTTCCACGCAGCATATGCCTTTACACTTGCCCAGATCGCACAAAAAATTTATATCGAAAAGTTCGGTACTTACGAGCTTTTCGTCTATTTCAATAATAAACGGATAATTGTTTTTCATTAGTTGTCTTCGGGATTTTCAGGTATCAGTTCCCATTCCTTCAATTTATGGTCGTGCCTTATAATGTCATACCACAGATTCCCGTTATTACAAACCGTATCGAAGCTGCCGTTATCAGCAATACCCCAATCACCTGCTTTTAATTCCTGTTCTAATTGTCCTACCGACCAGCCGGAATAACCCAGAAAAAATTTAATCTTACTGCCATCGATATCCCCTGAGATAAGGAGTTCCTTAAGAACCCCGAAGTCGCCCCCCAGTACACATTCTCTTTTACGCGAATCGAACCGGGAAGTCCTTCAAAAGGATGGATATAATGCAGCATCGATGGCTGTACCGGCCCTCCCAGGCAAAGGGTATAATCGTTATCCGGAATTCCTTCTATCAGGTCGGTCAGCTTTATAGTAAGGCACTTGTTTATTATGAAACCTATATCCACCATATCATTATGTTCGACTATATGCACAACGGATCGTTTAAAATACGGATCGGTACCGAACGGTTCGCTCAATAATATAGTGCCTGCACTTACCTGCGCAGCAAACATTATTTAACTTGTTTACATTTATAATTCGCACTGTACTTCCCTTTCGCCATAGCGTTTAGTTTTGATTTAAGCAGGGTTCTTCTCAGCGGGGATAAATGATCAATAAATGATTTTCCTTCGATATGATCGTATTCATGCTGTATTATACGGGCTGCGGTACCGCCAAATTCATCATCATTAAGTTCGAAATTTTCATCGTAATACTTAATCCAGATGTTGGACTTACGGCTCACATCCTCGTGTATCCCCGGAAAACTGAGACAACCTTCGTTAAAAAGAAAATTATCCCCGAAACGTTCATAAATTTCAGCATTAATGAAGACTTTTTTAAAATCTTTCAATTCCGGCTCCTCTTCTCCGTATGGTGACGCGTCTACAACGAATATATTTATGCTTTTACCGATTTGCGGAGCAGCAAGTCCCACTCCTGCGGAAGCGTACATGGTCTCAAACATATCCGGGATCAGTTTTTCAAGTTCAGGATAATCTTTACCTATATTTTCGGTTCCGGCCCTAAGCACCGGCGAGCCATAAATGTAAATAGGATATATCATTCTAAAAATTCTTTATTCTTTCCATATAGGACTGTAGGATTATCGTCGCACTGATCTTATCTACCAATGCCTTATTCCTCCTGCCCATTTTTTTTACTCCTCCGTCTATCATCGCACGATGGGCAAGCACTGAAGTAAAACGCTCGTCCTCCATTTCTATTTTCAAATCAGGATACTTTTTACGAAGACGGTTAACGAATGGCCTGATATAGGTATACGCTTCCGCCGGTTCATTATTCAGGTTCATCGGCATACCTACAACCACTGCGTCCACCTCGTTTTCCTTAAAATATTTTTCAAGGAAGTCCTCCAGTTTATGCGTAGGTACGGTATCCAGCCCGTTAGCGATAATTTTCAACGGATCGCTTACGGCAATGCCGGTTCTTTTTCTTCCGTAATCGATAGCAAGTATTCTTCCCATAATTGTTGCACAAAGGTAAGGAAAAAGACTTTATAATCAATCGGAAGCGGCAAGTTTCACTATTTCCACGATAACATCCACCGCTTTTCGCATAACCTGTATCGAGATGAATTCATATTTACCATGAAAATTTTCCCCGCCCGCAAATAGATTCGGGCAAGGCAGTCCCATAAAAGAGAGACGTGATCCGTCGGTGCCTCCGCGTATAGGTTTTAGATCAGGAACGATCCCGCAATTCTTCATGGCCCGCGCAGCAATATCTATAATTGAAGGATGCTTATCCAGCACTTCCTTCATATTATAATATTGATCGGTCACCGTACAATTTATCGTTACGGTGCCATATTTTCCATTTAAAGTCGAAGCGGTATTTTTAATCACCGATTTTCTTTTTTCAAAAGATTCACGGTCATGGTCACGGATTATATATTCCATCACCGCTTTTTCCACGGTTCCGGTAATTTTGATAAGATGGTAAAAACCTTCGTAGCCCTCCGTATTTTCCGGACGTTCGTTTTGCGGAATCATTCTATCGAATTCCGTAGATAACCGTAAAGCATTTAACATTTTACCTTTTGCATAACCAGGATGGATATTTATTCCGTTTATTTCAACAGTGATTCCCGCTGCATTAAAATTTTCATTCTCCAGTTCTCCTTCCGGCCCCCCATCCACAGTATAAGCGAAATCCGCACCGAACTTACCGACGTCGAAAAAATCAGCTCCTCGTCCGATCTCTTCGTCAGGAGTAAACGCAATCATAACATCTCCATGTTTACACTCACTATTTACTAATATTTCAGCTGCTGTCAGAATTTCCGCTACACCGGCTTTATCGTCTGCCCCCAAAAGAGTTTTGCCGTCAGTAGTTATCAGCGTATGTCCCGCATATTTCTTAAGTTCCGGGAATTCGGACGGGATCATTTTTAAACTCGTATTCAGTACAATTTCACCACCTGTATATTCGTGTAATTGGGGATTTACTCCATAGCCACACGCATCGGGGGAAGTGTCGACATGGGCAATAAAACCGATAGCCGGAACTTTTTTCACGGTATTGGAAGGTATTCGTCCCATCACATAACCGTTCTTATCTATGGACACATCTTGTATTCCGATCCGCTCCATTTCGTCGGACAGCGATTTTAAAAAATCAAATTGTTTGGCTGTTGACGGAACGGTACCGCTCGAAGGATCGCTCTGCGTGTCTACCTTTACATATCTTAAAAATCTCGATTCAACTGTTTCCATGTAATTATTTTTTTATACCTCCATAGATTGTGAAAAATGAATTCTTATGCAATATATCCGCATCTTTGAATCCTACTTCTGTCAGTAAATTCAATAAGAAAGGAATCGATCTCGGCGTATCTTCTTTTTCCGCATGAGCACGGAAATAGTCATGGGCTATATCCATACCTATACCATCCAGATACCGGAACCATTTTTCCCACATAATATCCTGAACTATTCCGTTCTCTTGACGTACTACATCCGATACCCAAAAGCACCCACCGGGTTTCAATGACCTGTATATTTTATCGAACACTATTTTCCATTCGCGTGATTCCCGAAGATGATGAAGAGCGGATCCGGATAAGACTATATCGAATTTATTTTCCGGTAACATAACAGAAACAAAATCGCCTTGAATAGTTCTTACATAACCGTCCGTAAAGGATTTAACCCTTTTCTCTGCATTTATTAACATATTGGGACTCAAATCCATTAACGTACAATTCAAATACGGAAGTTTTTCCAGCATTTTCAATGTATAGTTTCCGCCTCCGCAACCCATATCCATCATATCCGTAGCCTTCGGACAGAGCCGCTTCGCCGCATCGGTAATAATATCCATAATCTCCAACGAATCCATGGCAGCCTGGTGCCCTGTCTCAATATTCGAAAAACGTTCCACCTCTTTATCGAACCTTTCTCTTAATTCATCGATTGTACTGAATTTCATCTATTATAAATTAACTGATAAAAATAAAGAGTTTATACTATTTACTAAATAAAAAAAGCTGTAAGGATACATTGTCCAAACAGCTTTCTTTATATTTATAACAAGTCTACCCTTTCGCTTTGGATTTCTCATTCTGACCATCCCTAACACCCGTATGTGTATATACCTTACCTTTCACTTTCTCACTCCGCTGCTCGGCAATCTTAGTTTGGGTGGGATATTCCAATTTTTCGAGTTCTGCAACCGCTCCTTCTATATCTGCAAGCAGCATATCCACCATATCCATACTCATACCCTGTTTGGAAACTATTCGCATAACCACAACATCCTGAATATTTTCAGGCATGGAGTAAGCGGGAATCATCCATCCACTCTCCTGCAATTTATACTGAAGATCATACAGAGTCCATTTAGCATTTTTAGCATAATCCGGATCCATGCTCCATATGAACAAAGGATTTACGACCTCTTTGCTGAATGCGCGGAACGGTTTCATTCTGGTAATCTGATCGTGAGCATATTTAGCTATGGTCATGCTGTTTTGCTGAACCTCCTTGTAGCCTTGGAATCCGAGTCTTATAAACTGATAGTATTGTCCCAGAATTTGTCCTGCCGGACGTGAAAAATTAAGACCTACCTGAGTAACATCAGCGCCCAAATAATTTACACTGAAAGACATCGTATCCGGAAGATACTTTTTATCTTTCCATAACACCCATCCGAGGCCGGGATAAACCAATCCGAACTTATGTCCTGAGGTATTTATCGAAAGAACCCATTTAAGCCTGAAGTCCCATTTTAATTCCGGATTGATAAACGGAAGAATAAATCCTCCGGAAGCTGCATCCACATGGATGGAAACTTCGTTACCAGTCCGCGAATTGAATTCCTCCAATGCTTTATCCAATGCCTCGACATCATCATTAAGACCGGTCCATGTAACGCCTTCTATCGCAACGATGCATATAGTATTTTCGTCACACATATTAACTGCATCTTGTGGATCGAGGGTGATTTTTTCCATAGACACCGGAACTGTACGCATTTCAATCTGCCACAGCTGTGAAAATTTTTCCCAAACCACCTGGTATGCAGACGAAATTACAAAATTCGGTTTATCATAAGGCTTGCCTTCTGATTTTCTTTTTTCCCTCCACATTATCCAGGCAGCTATTCCTCCAAGCATACATGCTTCCGAGTATCCAATCGCTACGGCACCGGTTTTCCATTTGTTCTGCTCCGGAGAGTTCCACAGATCGGCAATAATATTTATACATTTAGCACTCATTTTTGCAATCCGGGGATACTCGGTTTCGTCGATGTAATTCACATCTATTGCATCGTTCATCAACCTGGTCGCATACTCGTCCATATAAGTGGTAACAAACGTTGCGAGATTCAAACGGGGCTGTGTCTGTGGAAAGGTTTCATCCTTTACCATCTGGTAAGCGATTTGCGGGGTAGTCGGTCCGTCGGGAATTTTATCCACAGGTGCCTTTGCAAGCATTTCTGTCGATCCGTAAACCGACGTTTCGAAAGTGTCCTTCCGGATTTGATCTTTCTTATCCATAATATTCTTTTTTTGATTAGCTCTTTGGTTGATTCAAAGATCCGTTTCAAAAACCGTACCTCCACAAAATAAAAACGGAACATTTTCATGCTCCGTTTATTAATATACGTTAAATATAGATTTATTCGTAACCCCTACCCTGACTTGCGGCGTAAACAATCCTGAGGGCACTTGCCTTCCTCAGCTCTTGTTTAACATCAGTAATAATACCCATTCTCACATTTTGGTCCGCTTTAAGAGTTACTGTCAGAAGAGGTCTGTCTCTTTCCGCCAGTTTATCTCTTTCCGCTGCAATGAACTGTCCTATCTCCGGAGCTGTCCTGAAACTGTCATTCAACTGAATACGCGGAGATGTTCCAAACATACCAACCAAATGAGGAGCAGGAGAACCTATATATATAAAACTTGCTAAAGATTTATTTTCAAGTTTCTGTATCTCGGTCGCTGTCGGCAAAGTGTACTGAATCAATACTTCCTGTTCACGCATTGTTGTAGAAACCATGAAGAAGAACAGTAGCATAAAGATGATATCAGGGAGCGATGAAGTAGATATACCAGGAACATCCTTTTTTCCTTTAGATCTAAATTGTGCCATACTATATTCCTCCTGAGTTACGCGGTTCTGCTTCGGAAATTTTCACCGGAATTGCTTCAGTTACGGCTTTTGCCTGATCTTCGTTCAATTCCGAGAATTTTCTGTCAAATCTCCGTTGCGATAATTCATCCCGCAATTCATTAAAAGCACGTGTGAGTTCATTCTGAACCATCACATACATATTATAACTGGTTCCACGGTCATTGGTAAGTGAAATAACCCCTCTACTGACAGAATAGTTACCTAAATTCTCAATGTCAGTAGCAACTTTCTCAGGCTTATTAGGATCATTCGTAGGGTTAGAGATAAATTCCTTTACTCTATCTTTAACCTGTGTGATATCCAATAATTGCCCTCCTACCATTATATTATCTGAAGCATTCACAAAGACCAACAATATATTTCTCCTATTAATATCCAGCGCCTCGATCTCATTCTCATCCGGCATAGGCGGAAGCTGGCGGCGGATTCCCGAGTCGACATTCATTGTTGTCGCAACTAGGAAGAAGATTAACAGAAGAAAAGCTATATCGGCCGTTGAGCTTGCATTAATTTCCGGAACTTTTCTTGCCATATCAATTTCTATATTTTAAAATTTCCTCTTTAGGAAACTTATTATTTAAAAGAATTTCGAATCTCGCAGACTATTATACTCGCTATTGCGACAAACAAGGCGATATAAGTAGCGAAAAGTCCCATATCAGTAACTTTAAGGGCTACTCGGTTAGTATATACCTCACCTGCCGTAACTACTGTCTCGTCACTACCTAACGCATAACAAACACCGAGTACAACTGCCAGTATCAGAAGTCCTATTAACGAACGCACCGCGCCTTTAGGATTCTGAGCAAGAGTGAAGGCTGGAAAAACAATCACACAAACCACTGCAATACCCAAGACGATATATGCCCAATTCAGCATCATATCAACATCGGTGACCGCACCTGCGAAATACAGGATGATGGTAAGCGCAGATATAAGCATTAAAGCCCATCTTACTATCGATAAATATTTCATTTGTTTTCTTTTTTTAATTCAACTATCAGTGTGCTGATTAACAAGGCGTAGACCCTGAAATTTATTTTTTGGAATATTTGGTAAGCATGTCGACAAGAGAGATAGAAGAATCCTCCATTGACAATACCAAGCCTTCGACTTTAGCAACAAGATAGTTATAGAACAACTGAAGAATAACGGCTACGATAAGACCTCCAACAGTTGTCAAAAGCGCAACTTTGATACCGGCAGCAACCACGATAGGAGAGATATCTCCGGCAGCCTGAATAGAATCGAACGCGTCGATCATACCCACAACCGTACCCATGAACCCAAGAGTCGGAGCCAGAGCGATGAAAAGACCGATCCATGACATTCCTCTTTCCATAAGACCCATCTGTACAGAACCGTAAGATGCAATAGATTTTTCAACAACGTCAAGACCTTCATTGTAACGATCCAGACCCTGATAGAATATACTTGCAACAGGACCGCGGGTGTTACGGCAAACTTCTTTAGCTGCTTCGATTCCGCCCGTGTTAAGAGCCTCTTCTACGTTTTCAAGAAGTTTTTTAGTATTTGTAGTTGACAGGTTAAGGTAAATTGTTCTTTCGATAACAATCGCAAGACCTAGAACTAAACATAACAAAAGAGGAGACATCCAACCTACTCCACCATCCATAAATTGTTTTTTCAAGACCTGGTGAAGAGGTTCTCCTTCAACGTCAACTTCTGGATCAAATTCATCAGCAGCGGGAGCGTCCGGAGCTGCAACTTCCTCAATTACTTCAACTTCTTCTACATTTTCTACTGTTGCTTCTTCATTTGCTGCAGCTTCATCCTGTGCATATAAACTTAATGGAGCAAGGGCCATCATTGCCGCAACTGATAAGATTGCAAAAAGTTTTTTCATAATGAATAAATAGTTTTAATTAGTACTTTTTTACGATTTTAGTTTAATCTTTAACAGGATCCGAAAGAATCCGTTCATTTCCCAAAAATAGCTCTATCAATAATCGGGCATTTATTTCGGGATTCAGCGGAGAAAGCGAGATTCGAACTCGCGATACCCTTTTGAGGTATACACACTTTCCAGGCGTGCACCTTCAGCCACTCGGTCATTTCTCCTTATTTCCAAATAAATGTCTGTGAAATATATAAATTTTTTAAATTAAAAAAAAATTAAGTTCTATTTTGAAATTTATTATACCCGTTTTTACAGCAGATAAAAGCCTATGGACTAAATATTTTCAAAGATAATCCATATAG